>JAZLMG010000087.1:0-6024 GCA_045598585.1 Kiritimatiellia bacterium | reverse complement strand
TTCGGCAGCATGTGATGCGACGGAGGAGAAAGTCTGCATGCGACCCGATTTTGTGAGCCGGTTTTTCGCTAAAGCGAGCTTGCTCGCGGGTTAGACGCTGAAAGAAGCGAAAATGAAAGGCCGCAAAATCGATGTCGACCTGACTTTATCCTCCGGAAATTGCGCAGCAATTTAGTGAACTTGGCTGCCGAAGCCTTCTTCGCCCGTACGCGGCGCACTCAAAACACTTTTCTCCCAGCCGCGCTGAATCAATCAGCGGACGTAGGGTTCGCCGCAGAAAGAGCAAATCGCGCCTTCGTGAAGCGCCGCGCCACAATTCGGGCAACGCTTCTCGAGAACTTCCCCGCAAAGAGCACAGAACTTGCCCATTACCGGATCTGCCGCGAGAACATCGATCTTGTAAAAATCGCGGCCATCAATCATGTAGTGATGATTCGAGGGGCAAGAGTGATTCGGGCAAAAGCCATGAACATGAAGCGGAATCGGGGCGGGAGCAGGAGCCGGTTCTTCAACTTCCAAGGAAACGCCGAACTTCTCGGCAATCTTCTTCACCGTCTCTTCCGAGAGCTTCGTACCATCGCCCGCCTCGAACATCGATATGGCCGACTGCTTGCAGCCGACTTCAGCCGCAAGTTCGCCCTGAGAGAGCTTCGCTGCGCGGCGAGCTTCCTTGAGCTTCAAACATATCGAGGAATCGAGTTTCATGTTTACGGAGGGATATTATACACTTTTTCCCATCAACACGCAAGGGGGTATTTATCAATACTTATCAACAGTATTATCAACTCCTGTTGATATCTTACCCCCGAATTATCAACATATGTTGATAGACTTGTTGATAATTATACCACCGCTTGTTGATTTTGGGTTACAGCGTGTTGATTAATGCTTCACACCGACGGCGTAGGTGCCTTCGAAAGCGACGGCTTCACCAATCAATACTTTAACTTTCGCCCAATTACGCGCGCCGGGAACGAGGTTCGGCTCTTCCATGAAGAGAGCTACGGCAGTTGTCGACTCTCGTATCGGCTTCGAATAGTGGATATGCGCGTCGACAATGGCTGCCCAAGGGTTCTCGAAGCCCGAGACCTTCGCCTTTTCCATTGCGAGCGTCCACCCGGCGAGTACGACCGCCGAAAACGAAGCGCCCGCGAACATCGTGCCCTTGTCATTGCCGTTTCCTTCGAAAGGTAGCTCCACCTCCACCTTTTCCGGCGAGGCCGAAAGAACTTTCAAATTCATCGCCTTTATCAGCGGAATCGCCGCAGAAAGTTGCTTATTTAACTCATTTACCATCACTTTACCCCCCTTAATAGGTCGAGTTTGATATGGAGCTTTTTCATGACCTCCATAAGATCGGGATGAGGTGTTTCCGGAAGCGCCGCGGTCGGGAAGGTTTGATCGAGCTCAGCGCAGCGACGAACGAACTCTTCGGCAGTGATCTTCCCCTCGTGATAGGCGAAGAACCATTCCCAACGCGGGCGATAATAGTATTTGATAAGTCCAGCATAGGCGCGGTGGGCATACTCATGAAGCCCGCTCTCCCATGCCGTGTACAAATCCCCCGTCCAAGACGTAATCATTCGGCGATATCCGCTGACGCCTTCTCCACGGCGCGATTCTTGGTAATCAAGGCGCCAAAGATTGCTGCAGGACGCGATTTCTTCGGCAAAATCGAGTAATTCCATAAATTCCTTGCGCTTGCCAAGGTCCTTCTCACAATCTTCAATGATTTCGCGAGCTCGATTCGCGATCATCTGCATGTAAACTTCGACCGCGTCAAATCGAAAAGCTTCGTTTTCCAAAAGCGCGGGATTTTGATACGCCGCATGAAAGTAGCCGGTGGCGACAAGAGCGACTTTCTGATAAGGATAAGGCGTCCCTCCAACAGTTCCCCAGGTCGAAACCGCACGCGTCTTCAAATCGAAGGCGGGGTAGGCGCAAAGAATATTCTCGACACACCCCTCGGTCGGCGTAGGCGAGGGGTCAATCCAAGCTCCCTCCGTCAAATGCGCCATAATCGCGATATTGATGGGCCCACTTTCGACGCCATAACGCTTTTTGAAGAAATCGACGAAAAAGTCGTTTTGCTCGTTAAAAGTCATCGCTTCCCCCGGCGGAAGCATCATATTCCGCTCGAATAAGGCATACATCGCAGGATTCGTCTCGAGCCCCTCGGATAGCATCGCATAGCCGCGGAAAGCGTCTTTCGCTTCGGGGTCGATGACATTCATCGAGGCAAAGCGGGTAAGCGCCCCGCGAATCCCCGTGTTGCCGCCGAAGTTTGAGACCTCCGCCCAGACCCAAGGAAGACGTTCGCCAGCGGCATTTTTAAGCTCGCAAGTCAAGGGTGCCGAAGAGCCCATATGCTTATCGAGGACTTCAATTAGCGTATTTTCGGTATTTAAGCCCTTGATCAGCGCTTTTTGGGCAGGATTCATCTGCCAAGCTTGGAGAACCCAAATGACGCCCTTGCCGAACTTCTCGATCTGCCGCGCTTGAATGGAGCGCCCGATTTCGGCGAGTTCGGCTTCCGAGAGTCCTCCCGTAAGCCCGCCTTCATGAAAGAGGTCGCCGACCAAGTACTTCGCTTCGCCGTTCTCGTCCATTTCATAGACTTTTTTGAGCGTATCATACCAAAGCGAGGAGATTTCGGCAAATTCCTTCGAGTTCGGCATCAAAATCGCGGGGCGCGTATAGATTTGGCACCACTTCCCTTGGTCAAAGGCAGGGTAGCGCTCGACTGCCGTATGCGGGAGAAAGCCGATAAACCCTTGAATCATCGGCTCGATTCCGCGGCGCTTCATTTCCTTATAAAGCCACTTGCCAAGCTCCAAATCCGCGGCAAATTGTTCTTCGGTTAGCGGTCCGCCCAAGCCCTCCAAATTTCCCATATGCCACCACGCGCGGGCGGAGTCGTCGGCGATAAAGCCGAGGATCTCCTCTTCCGAAAAGCCCGACGCCCTCAAAACTTCGCGCCAAACGGTCGGAAGGCCATTCAGCAAAAGCGCCGCGTTGTAGCCCGCTTTTTCGAGTCGGTCGAGTTCTTTCGTCCACTCCGCTTTTCCCCAATAGCTAAAAGTATAAGAGAGCGTGCAGTAGTTATACGCAATTCTCACCGGCGGAGTCTTGGGGACTGTCCCCTTCTCCCCACACCCGGAAAGTACCACTATCCCTGCTACTAACGCAGAAGCTACAAAAATATGTTGGAGTTTCTTTATCATTTCATTGATTCAGTGCCATTTGTTATAATTCGCACTTTTCTTATATATTATACCAATTATCCGACATATTTGTCAATAGCTACAAATATTTCATGAGCCACTTTTTCAAAAAGTAGCCATTTTTATGAGCCACTTTTCCACGCACTAAGCCATTTTCATGAGCCACTTTTGTCAAGCGTGGTGGCATTTGGCGCGTTTTCGTGGTGGCATTTGGCGAATTCGAGCCTTTAAACTCGACCATTTGGTTACTAAATCTTCGAGCGCAGCAAAAGGGTTGAGTAACTACTAAGCCCACTGCATATCGTCCACACGAAGCAGCATGCGCGTATGACGAATGGAAAGAATATAGCACGCAACATCCGTAAGCTCATAAACGATCCGGAAAGGACGACAGATTATTTGACGGAGCTTATCTATATCATTCAGGCGCATCAAGAAACTTTCTTCCGGAATATTCTCGCCTATTTGCGGAAACTCTTCGAGATTACTCACCGTCTCTCGAATCTTCGCTTCCCACTCTAAAACAATTTCGACAGTTTGCTTCTCTGCGATCCCGAGGATTATCTCATTAAGCTGCTCTTCAGCATGTGGAGCCCAAAGGATTTCCATCTTAGCCTCGCGCTTTGAGGGCCATCAATTTCGAATGGAGCTTATTGAAGACTTCATCATTTCTAATGGTCTTGCCCGAGGCGATTTGGTTGCGGGAGATTGCCACATCATTCCAAAGATCGAGCTTATCCATCAGGTCATCGAAGTCGCCCGCATCGACAATATACGAACTCGCGCGGCCATTTTGGGTGACCAAGATGGGGCGATGCGTTTCTTTCGTCTTGGCAATGAACGACGAGAAATTATTGCGACACTCCGAAAAAGATACCGTATCTTCAGAGGGTCTGCAACGACGAATTGGTGATGTAAGCACAGGCGGCATAGTATTATCCTTGTTAGATATACTATATTGTACATTATTCTGTGCAAGAAGTCAACCCCATTTGATAAGATTTTACCTCGTGGGCGAAAGAGCGGATTCTCTTTAGCGCTGCAGGGGAATGATGCTTTGGTCAACGCGCGAACTCATGATATTTCGCGCTCAGGCTTTCGACGACTGGGCGAAACACACATCCATGCGAAGTTCACATAGCGTCGATTCGCATGTGCCAAACCATCATTCCCCTTCCGCTTAAATTCCCGCCTAACCGATAAAATAAACCCCGCCGGAGGAGAACTCAAGCGGGATAGTTATAGCTCTATCAACGCGGCGGTTATTTCTTCATCGTCTCGCCTGCTTTGTGGAACTTGATGGCGTTCTGAGTAAGCTCCTCTTCCGAAAGCGCACGATTCCAAATACGAACTTCGTTATATGCGGCCTTGCATCCCCCACCAATTGATAATCGAGCCTTCCCTACTTCATCAGCATTCCATACATTGTTATAGACACTAAATTTTATTCTGCCAACAGTATTCCCATTTTGTACATTCTGCTTTATAAACGTTACATGTATCATATTACCTACATATTGAACTACGATAGCGATGTGATGCTCGGTATTAAGCGCAAACGGAGTCATGCCGTCAAATTTTCGCACAAATGCAGGCCCTTTTCCTATTATACTTTCCGCGGCATTAATGTTGGAGCCGCAATTCCATCCTTGATATATACGATTACCCTTCTCTCCAAAGAGTCCAACACAAAGACCCCATTGGCTCGTCATCGGCTCTAATAGTGTAGTCCACAGTTCAATTGTAAATTCTTGGCGTGGCTGTGGCAGTGCGTCCATATTGAGATTAAATGTATCGACAGACTCCAGAACAATATCTTTTTTGCTAAGCACGCCAATAGGACCACTCGTATTATCTTTATCGGTTACGCAATCTTTTTTATCCCCATTGAATCGCCAGCAATGAAGATGTGGCTTCCAAAAGTAAACGCGCTTTATTGAAGCGTTTACTATCTGTAATTATTGTCTCTCTTTGATGGTGGAGGCCATTCTCTCACTACCCTCCCCGGGGAGGGACGCGCGTTTAGTTTCAGAATTTGGTAAAATTCACTTGTCAGGGCTTTCAGCCGAGACGTGTGCCTCTATGGAGCTCTCTCAAAACAAACAAGGAAACGAACAATGAAACACATGAAACTCGACGACAGGAACAGGTTGGAATTCCTCGCCGCCTGTGGACGCTCCGCCAATCAGATAGCCGAGGATCGCGGCAGATCCCCGTCCGCAATCAGGGAGGAGTTCATCAAGCATAGAATCTCGAGCAACAAGGGATACCGATGCTCGAACAAGGTCTGCGCGCACTTCGAGGTCTGTCAGCTGCGCATCATAACCGCGACCAGGGACGCCTTGCGCAAGAACACACCCGGATGCTTCGAGTCGTGCCCTAACTTCCGCGAGGCGGTCTGCCACCGTCTCACGAAGTTCCCGTACGTCTGCAACGGATGCGAGAAGGAGCGTTCCTGCCCCCTGCGCAAGAAGTTCTACATCGCCAGCGCCGCACAGGCCGCCTACGAGTCTTTGCGCAAGCTCTCCCGCACCGGAGTCCACCCTGATGACGAGACGATCAAGAAGATGAACGAGATTCTCTCGCCGTCCGTGCGCAACGGGCAGTCCGTGACTGCGATCGTCCGCGCCAACGCTGAGACGTTCAAGGGCTTCGCACCGAGCACCGTCTACGGATGGCTAGAGGACGGGCTCTTCTCCGCAAGGAGCAGTGACCTGCCTTACGCAGGAAGGCGCAAGAAGCCCCGCAAGCGCCCCGAAACGAAGACGAATGCGGCCTGCCGCGTCGGACGCACGTTCCT
>JAZLMG010000086.1:0-32435 GCA_045598585.1 Kiritimatiellia bacterium | reverse complement strand
AAACGCCGGAACCCGACCCGCCATGCCACATAAGTGAGATTAGAATAGGTTCTCCATTGATAATAAGGAAACGCGGACATCCCGAGTCGCCGCTTATAACCGACTTGTATTTCGCGGCATCTTCGGCTTCTTTCGGCTTCATCGCAGAAAGTAATCGTGTACGGTTTTCCGTACTTGGAATCGCGGCAAGCTGATGGACTATAAGCTCACGATATTGGTTCATCGTTGATGATATAAGCCCCTTTCCATCGCCCCAATAGTCGGCATAGTTTTCGGGTAATATTTTCAAGGGCGTAATGTCACGCGGCAAATCTTCATCTAAAAGACAAACTCTCAAGTCCGTAACTTGCGACACACAATCACTCGCGACGACCTTTCTTCCGACAACCCCGGACTTCGGACCTAAGAAGTAAAGCGTCGTTCCTGTCGGGATGCCATAGTGATGAGAGCATAATACGTGTCTTGGGCTTATCGCGACGCCCGCGAGGTTGCGACGCTCGCATCCGCCTCCCCACATATCTTTCGTCGCATCATTCCACACGCTCAACGCCGAGAAATCGATCTCCTTCGCCCAGAAATCGGGATTCTCGATAAACTTAAGTTCCGCAGCGTTTTTCTCGAAATCAACAAAGCGATTAATATCCCCTTCGCCATAAGCGGAGGACAGCATAAGCATCGCAAGGAATGGCAAGAGACATCTCTTTGTCATACCAATATTATACCAAATTCTGAGGTATATGGGTAGTGACTAGACGTGCCAATTTATTACTTAGGCGCCTGTCCCAATCAAATTCCAAATAAGGCTCTACGGGCGAACACGAAAATCCCGAACGGCGAATAAAAGAAAAGCTTGAGAGTGGCGAATGGAAGGAAAGCTCGGTCCGGTCACCGCGCGAACTCTTGAAGTTTCGCGCTTAGGCTTTCGACGACTGGGCGAAAAGCACATCCATGCGAAGGCCTCTTAGCATCAATGCGCATATGCCCGACCCGAGCTTTCCTCCCATTCGCCTAACCTGATGACATATCGTCAACAGACGCCTCGCCGACGCGAGGCTCGCCGACTTTTGTCGGCAATACGGGGAATCTTTATATCGTCAAAACGAAGCTCGCCTATCTCATACTTTTTGTCGCCTTTAGAAACTTTCTCAAGCATTGCTTCTAAAGCCTTCGCAAGTTTTTCAATTTCATAACAATCCTTCTCTTCTATTTTGGCAAGTTTACGAAACTCTTCTTTTATCTTATCCATTTTAAACGCATCTCCTTGATCCAAACTAATACCTTATCAAATATTCTTCTCGAAATCATTAGATTATTGACCTGTCTGCGCAATAGACGCACTTCCTCTTCTAATGCGTTTATGCGTTTATCTCGTTCTAAATCAGCCGCTGTATTTTCGTCTATGAGTCGCTTATTATTCGCAATATCAGTACTTTGCTTCTCGTCGAGGTCATCTTTCCGATCAAGGCGCCGCTTGTTATCATCTATTCTAACATCAACAGCCATTTGCTTCCTGATGAACTCGTTTGCTGTAGACATAATAGTCCTCGCAAATATCTTCGTATTTTCATCTATCTCTTGGACATTGCCATTAGTATTTGTAAAGCCATTAGCTACCAATTCCGCTATGGCCTCGATCATTACTGCCGCAAAGCGTGTTGACAAACAGACATAAAGAAGCGTGTTTTGCTGAACTTGAGCAAGCTCATCTAACGCCTCATTTGTCTGAACGAGCGCGTACGCGGTGGCATCTACCTTTGCAGCCGTTTTGCCAAACCATCCGCTTTTATGCCCCTGCGCCCCATTCGCTAGTTCCTTGGCGTCATCGATTTTCTTATTTAAGTTCGCCAACTTCTCTAATATCTGCCGTGCCTTTAAAGATGCATACTGCTTTAATTCACTCTCGGACATCTTGCTAATAAGAGCTAGGTCGCGTTTTAAATCGAGTGTATTGGAATCGGCTTTTACTACACACCCCAAAACGTCTATTATTTCAGTAGTCATAAGAGCTTCCTTTTACAACACCTTGGCCTTCTGTAACATAACATCCGCGCTTTGCAATATAGCGCCCCAATCCGACAAGTCTTTCTTTGTCGCGTTAATCGATTTCGCTATTTCCACACCTGCGTCAATAATCACTCCTCGCATACGCTCTGTCTCATACTGCAGAAAATCGTACGCATCTAATAAGGCTAAGTAGCTTTTCGCAACTTGACACCGAAGCACGACTCCGCTTGTTGTAACTAACTGAAGTTGAAGCTTATCATGCTTATCGCTAGCGATCATCTTATCCATAAAATAGATTACAATCGTTGTGACTACTCCGCCAGCTACTGCTGATAAAGTAGTAGCAATAATATCACTAACGGTTTTGTCACCACCAATAGGGAACATCATTAGCGGTTGAAGGCCCGGAATTGCTTGAAGAAACTTCTCAATCGAAGCTGAAAGACCTAGCGAGATCGCGCCGATTACCCCTGCCGTCATTATTTTCGCGGCCGCAAGATTAGCTTCTTCTTGCGTCATATTAGGATGATGGGCCATTAGCTTAACAGCTTTACAAAGCGAGACAAAACCCGCACGAATCATTGAGACAAGCTTCTTCAGAGTTGTTGCAAAAAGATTAATCACAAAGACTAGAATATTGGACAAAAAGGCCGTAATACCCGCTTCAAAAGAGCCAACCATTACCTCCTTCCATTTCCCCGCAATTAGCTTAAACACTTCGCGCATCCTCGCCTTAAAGTGTGCAAATAAATCTTTGAGCGTCTTTTCTCCCCTATTCTTAAGGATGTACTTTAGTTCCTCGGCCGCAGCTAACGCAAAATCGTGAATAATTACACCAATTGCTTGGTACGCGGCGATTCTAGCAGCATCTTTCGCCCCTGTGGCCAATAACTCTTTAGAGTACTTCTTGAAAGCGGCTTTATTCACCGTCTTGTTAATATGCTTACGAGCGCGCTTATCAATAGCCTTTATCCTATTCTCGTCTAAGTCATATCGTTCGGAATTCTCGGCATCAACGAATTCATCTAACGGCTTATCCGATTTTGAACGATTTATGCTACTTTTTGTATATGTCAGATTCTCGTCGTCAGTTGCGACTTGCGCTCTCTTTTCCAGGTTTAAATGGAGGTGTGCGCCTGGATTGGTTTCATTTTCCTTTGCCGACACAACATGATCACTGTCAGCATCGCTGAGTTTTATCTTTTTGCCCGTATATGCATCTTCAATTTCTTCTACACCACTCTTCTTAAGATTGCGGCGGTTCTGATCCTTACGCTTATCATACGCAGCTCTTCGCTCTTTCGACAATCCTTCTTCCTTCACTTTTTGCAAATCTTGGTATTTCGCAGCATCTTCTTCGGTCGCAGTAATCCCCTTCTTAAAGTTATGAGTTGTGGTAACGCTACCGCCATCTTTTGCCTCTAAAAGCACGCTCGCGATACCAAATTGCCCCACAATCGTATCAATCACATTTTGCTTGCAAAGATCAATTAAGCTCTCTGATTCTTGCTTAGAATACTCGCTCTTTAGGGAATCCATCTCACGAATCGCCTCCGCCAAAGTATTATCAACTTCTACTCTTAAGAGCTCGACCTTATCGAGCTTTTCAATTTCGATTTCGAGCTCGCGCGATGCTCCCTCATTAAAAAGGTCTATCTCTTCGTTGGTCATTTTATACCCCGCTTTTCTATAATCTTCTTATTACTTGTTCCCCTTCGCGCGGTTGTGGGTTTTACAGAGCATCTGGCAATTCGAGATATCGGTAGCACCGCCCTTTGACCAGGCGGTTACGTGGTCGGCGTCCATTTCGCTAAATTTGTAGATTCTCGTCTTATTTGCTGCGGGACCGATGGCGCAGAGGGGGCAATTTGAGTGGCCATGCTCCTCCGCCTCCTTCGTTTGCCGCGCGTAGACCGCCTTCGTTTCCTTCGGTTCAAAGACGCGAAGCTCAAGTAAGCGCGGCTCTTTCTCTCCTCCCAGGATATATTCGAAGACTCCGCGGCGATTTTTGACGAACTCGTCAGCATAGAGCTCTTTCACTCTCGCCCAGACTTTCTCGGGTTTGTAGGCGTTATTGTGATAAGTTTCGTAGAGGCGTCCCCAATCAAGCCCGCACATCTCATCTTCCGTCCCATTAAATACGCCGTCCACCCAATCTATAACCGTTTCGAAATACGTCTTGAGTTCATCTATCGTCTCATCATGTCGATGAACGCTCATGTACCCGGTCACATTTCCCTTTGATACCCACTCAAGCGCGGTGCGGAGGATATCCTGACGATTCTCATTCCCCTTCACATAGCACTTCCACTTCTGCATGTTAGAGTTCTTCGAGTTGGAGAACGTCGCTTTTGCCGCGCTCACGAACGGCCCCGAGTAGATTGCGTTTAGGAGCTCTTGTTCATTGAGCGGCACGCCCGCGATGTTGATCGTCTTGAACCAATTCTTGATTTCGCTATCTTCGCCTTCACAGACATAAATCGTGAGTTTCGCTTCCAAGATTTTCTTTTTCAAATCCGCCGCGAGCCCAAGGAAATACTGCTCCATCCCATTCGCATCCTTGACCGGGAACTTGTCCTTCACGAAGCGACCGAAGCTGGTGATGCGCTGCTGTCCATCGAGGACTTCATAAGTGCCGCGTTCGGTTTTGACGAAGTAGATGAGACCTAGCGGATAGCCCTTCAAAAGCGAATCGACGACGGCGACATCGCGCTTCCCGTCGGCATAGATGTAGTTGCGCTGATATTCGGGTTGAATGACGAGCTTCCCACCCCAGCCAAAGAGCCCCTTGCCTTCGAGTTCATTGTAAACGAAGCCGTCGCAAATGTCTTGAACCATCAAATCCGTCAGCAGCGTCGTCTTCATTTCACCTCTCCCTTCTTGTGGCGAATAAATATTCTTTGATATGCTGATTGAATTATTCGCCCTTGCGCATTGATAAAATAGTTTTTCTTACCGTCGTTTTGTTCAAGGTTCGCATTCTCGTTTGTTTTACCACCAGACGAACCGGTTCTCTCTCCATTTTGCTTCATTTCCCAGTAATCGTCATATTTACGAGTATCAGGAACCGCATCGTGGCAGCCTCTTTGCGTTGCACCCATAATCTCAAACTGTTCAGGACAGTACTTATCCAAGAACGAAATCGGCACGCCCATAACGCCTTCATAATCGCTAGGTATTGCGTCTGTGAACGGGACTTCTATGGCATTGTAATTATCATACTTCTTATATCCTATGCCGCGCACTTCTTTGTGCTTAGAAAACTTCATGTTATCTCGTTCCGTCATCAGCATTAATGGTTGGTGACGACGCCCATGTTCGAGATTTGAGAACCAGCACACATTGCGAAACTTTACAAGTCCTGTCTCTGCGTCAAAAACACCATTCGCATATTCCGTCCTATTACCGCCAATTCCAAAGAATGCGTTACCGTGCGCAAATCCATTTCCCAACCAAAGCCTATTATCCTTGATAAGCGGAAAGACTTCTTTATAGGTAATCACGTTCATGTTTCCGATGATCAAGAACTTCTTATCCGCTTCTACGATCCATGCGAGGAATTCACGGAAGAGCGAGAACGGCGGATTGGTGACGATGATGTCCGCCTCATCGCGAAGCTTTTTCACTTCTGCCGAACGAAAGTCCCCATCGCCTTTAAGATAGTCCCACTCGAGATCCTCGTAGTCGATTACGCCGTTCTCGTTCGTGTCATGATCAAGGACGAAGATTTTGCCGCGCACCGCCGTTTTCTTTTTGTCGAACTTCGGACTCTCGGTTTCGAAAAGCGAAGGTTGATAACCCGCTTTCACATTCTTCGACTCCGCGGCAAAGCTCGTCGAGATCAGTTTCTTAAGACCGAAGCGCTGAAAGTTTTGGGCGAAGAATTTGGTGAAGTTCGACCATTCGGGATCATCGCAAGGAAGAAGCACGGTTTTGCCGCGGAACACATCCGGATCGTAGTCGATATACGCATTGACCTCATTTTGAATATCAATGTACTGCGTATAGAACTCATCGTTCTTCGCACTCTTCGCATTCGACAGATTCGTATTCGCCATTCTTTGTTCGTTTTCCTTTGTGGCATAAACGAACATGGCGACAAAGAAGAAAGGACGGCTTTCTTTGCACTCTCTGGAGGCCTTCGGAGCCCAAATCGGAATGCAACGAAAGACACGTCCAGAATGGACGCGTCCTCGCTTACATTTCGTTCCGATTTGAAAATTTCCGAAGTTTCCAGAGAACGTCGTGTAGCGCTTACGCTAAATTGTTTTTGCCGCAGACAAGCCGCGCATCCGGCAGGATGTCTCCCCCACCAAACGATTTATAGTATATCATATTTCACATCGCATAGCAATGACATTTTCACGAAAGATACTGAAAAACCGTCTTTCAGAGCCCTTCTGAAAATACTCTCGCTGAAAATACGGATAACTCGCTGAAAATATCGGAGAGTTTCCTGTTTCTTGAAATTTACACGCTGAAAATTCGAGCGTGAAAATAGTGAAAAACCGTCTTTCATACTTTCACGGAGCATATATATAATATGCTCCTGAAGTGAAAATGCAGCACGCCAATCAACTTGTCAATGCACATTGCCGCGGGAGGGAGGAGAAGGTTTCGGTTGCATGTGACGCGACGGAGGAGAAAGTCTGCATGCGACCCGATTTTGACGCGCCGGATGAAATGAAAGGCCGCAAAATCGATGTCGACCTGACTTTATCCGCCGGAAATTGCGCAGCAATTTAGCAAATATGGCTACCGAAACCTTCTACTCCCGTACGCTGCACTGTTATTTTGCTGCAGCAGAACAAAACAATTTGGTGCTACACCAAAAGATCGTTTGGTGCGGCACGAAAACTTCTTTCCGTGCGGCAGGGAATGTGCGGAGGATAACTAAGGGAGGTTTTGGCATTAGGCGAAGCGGGGATGCGATTCTAGTCTAGAGCGAGCGAAAATTCTACGCTAGAGCGACACCCCTCGCTAACCTAAAACTCGCCGCGATTCCGGCAAGAGGCGATTATGCCGGACGATTAAGCGCGAGACAAGAAAGCGTGGCAGAAATCAAAACGAAAAGCGAACCGAAGAGAAGGAAGAGCGGGAAGTGTTCGTTCCAGCGGTCATAGGCGGAGGTGTCGATCTTCGTCGTTTCAAGCTCGTCAATCTCTTTCAAGGCCGAAGAGAGCGCTTCTCTATCATCGACCGCGAAGTACTTACCCCCCGTCGTCTCGGCTATCGACTTAAGTTGGGCTTCGTCGAAAGTCATATCAACATACTGAACGACGGAGCGCCCGAACAAGTCGCGAGAAATGATCGGCGTGCGACTCGACTTGGTGCCGATTCCGATAGCATAGACCTTAACTCCCATTTCCGCAGCGACTTTCGCCGCTTCATCGGGTTCGACCGCCCCACAGTTCGAAACGCCGTCGGAGAGTAAGATCACGACTTTCGACTTGAGCTCCGCCTCTTTAAGCCGGGCAAGCGAAGTCGCAAGCCCATCGCCTATCGCCGTCATCTGCTCTTCGCCCCCGATGGCACGACCCGATTGATCGACGGCAACAGCGGGAATCTCCACCCCTTTCAAGGCATGAAGAAGAACGCCATGGTCGGCGGTAAGCGGGACGCGAGTCGCGGCATAACCGCCGAAGGTGACGAGCGTAATCAAATCCTCGGGGCGCTTTTCGACGAATTCCGCAAAAAGTTTCTTGACGATCGCAAGGCGTGTCGTATCACGCGAGAACTGAGTCCCTTCGGGCGTCAAATCGAGAGCTTCCATCGACCCCGAGACATCGACAGTCATCGCTATCGCAATCGCATTGAGACTTTTCTGGGCTTTAGCAAGCGGAGAACGAGGTCGCGCAGCGGCAACGACCAAGAGCGCTAAGCCGAGCAATAAGAGATAGGGATAAATCGCGGCGACTTTAGCGCGCCATCCCGCCGGCTTCGAAGGAAGGAAAGAAACGGCCGAGAATTTTATCCCTTGATTTCTTCCATAGCGCAAAAGCCGATACGCGACAAAAAGAAGCGGCAAGAGAAACAGTAAGCTCAAGGGAGAAGCGAAACTCATTTCGTTTCCTCCTCGCTCTTCTTAAGATAATCACGCGCTTTTTCGGTAGCTTCCGCGGCAGTTTTCTCGCTCGCTTCGACACCCGCAAACTTGATCAAGTCCGCCGACTCAAGAAACTCGCGAAGTTCGTCGGAGGGCTTTGCGGCTTTGAGGAACTCTTCGGTCGTCATGTGAGGCGCTTTGATGCCGAACTTGCGCTGAATGTAGCGACGAACGACAAAGGTAAGCTCGACATAAAAGTCCTTAAAGAGCCCTTTCTTCACGAAATCCTTCTTTAAAAGTCGATCAAGCTCCACATAGGCGCGTTCGATCGGGCTCATAAAGTGCTCCTTGACGCGGCGCGTGATAAGCTTTATAAGATAGATAAGCGCGGCAATAAGCAAGACGCCGGACAAAAGCGCGAGCGAAACTTGGCCGACGAGCTTCCAACTTAAAGGCGGGAAATCCTTTTTCGCGACGACTTCCATCTCGCCGGAAACAAGCGGGAGTGCCTCGGGCATCTCAAAATAAACGGCCTTCGTAAGATAATTCCCGACCGCAAACGGGAGAAGCTTGTAAGCTTTCTCGCCGGGACGCGGCACAAGACGCCAACTCGTAACCCCGGGAGACACTTCATAATCCTCGGCAAGCGAAAAGCCGACGAAACGATCACGCAAATCGGGCGTTTCGGCGCCTTCGACTTTTACGGTAACGTAGGTAGAGCGCGCAAGATCGATCTTAGCGTCTTTCGCTTCGATTTCGACTTTCACCTCGCCCTTATCGAGCGAAAAGAGGAGGACAGCTAAAAGTAAAAACTTCATCGTTTAAGCGCCCTCCGTTTGAAGAGCTGGCGAACCTGGTCTATGTAGGGTTCGGCGGTATCGAGCTCCATCGTATCGATACCGGATTTAAGGAAAAAGCGCCTCAATTCTTCGCGCTGCTTCAAGGATGTCGCGGCAAAACTCTCGCGCACCGCCTTGGAAGCTGTGTCGACAAGAACGAGGTCGCCGGTTTCGGGGTCTTCCATTTCAACGAGTCCCACATTCGGCAGCTCCCGCTCGGCAGGATCGGAAACGGAAACCGCAATCAAATCATGGCGACGCGCGGCGGATTTGAGGAGCTTCTCGACATTCCCGACATTCAAGAAGTCGGAGACGAAGAAGACGACGGCACGGCGCTTTTGAACGGTATTAAGGAACTTAAGCGCCTCGGAAAAATCGGTTAACCCCTCGGCCTTGTCTTCCGCGGCAAGAATTTCGCGCACCAAACGCATCACGCTGTCACGCCCCTTGCGAGCTGGCAAATACTCCACTATTCTTTCGGAGAAGAGGACGAGGCCGATTTTGTCCTGATTCTTGATCGCGGTAAGAGCGAGCAAGGAAGATACTTCCGCGGCAAGTTCGGCTTTCGAGCGTCCCGCCGAGCCGTAGCTCTGGGAGCCCGAGATATCGATCATAAATAGGACCGTAAGCTCGCGCTCTTCCTTAAAGCGTTTGACGAAAGGAGCACCGCTGCGCGCGGTAACATTCCAGTCGATCGAACGGACGTCATCGCCGACCACGTAGGGGCGGACTTCTTCGAATTCGACCCCTTGGCCCTTAAACGTCGAATGATAATCGCCGCTTAATTGCTCGTCCAAAAGGCGGTTCGTGAGGATGCGAATCTTCCCCACCTTCGCCATCAATTCTTTGACTTTGTCGGACATCAAGGAACGGGAACTTCGTTCAAAATCTTGTCGATGATCTTATCGGAGGTCATGTTCTCGGCTTCGGCCTCGTAAGTGAGGATTATGCGATGACGAAGGACATCATGGACGACTTCCTTGACATCCTGAGGCGTCGCATACTTACGGCCCTTCAGTAGCGCATTGCCGCGCGCGGCAAGATTCAAGGCGAGCGTCGCACGAGGAGATGCGCCGCATTCGATATATTCGGACTTTTCGCGCGTCTTGAAAACGATGTCGAGAATGTAGTCGCCGACCTTGTCGTCGCAGTAGATTTCCTTTAAAGAAGCGCGGAGATTCGCGATGTCGAAGAGCGAAACGACCGTCTGAGCTTCGGGAAGCGAGGAAGCTTCGGCAAAGCGCTTCATGATGCGGCGCTCATCGTCCTTCGAAGGAGTTTCGACGAGGCACTTGAACATGAAGCGGTCGACCTGGGCCTCGGGAAGCGGGTAAGTACCTTCCTGCTCAAGCGGGTTCTGAGTCGCAAGGACGAGGAACGGATCGGGAAGATCGTAAGTTTCCTCGCCTAAGGTCACCTTCTTTTCCTGCATCGATTCGAGCAAGGCCGACTGGACTTTCGCAGGAGCGCGGTTGATTTCGTCGGCCAAGAGTAGATTCGTGAAAACGGGGCCTTTCTTGGCGACGAATTCGCCCGTCTTCTGAGAATAGACGAGAGTACCTACGACATCGGCGGGGAGTAAGTCAGGTGTGAAGGAAATGCGCTTCGCCTCTAACCCGAGCGCCTTCGCAAGGGTCGTTACCGATAGAGTCTTCGCGAGGCCAGGGACGCCCTCGAGGAGGATATGGCCGCCCGTTACAAGCGCCAAGATGAGGCGGTCGACAAGCTTTTCTTGGCCGACAATTACTTTCGCGACTTCAGCGCGAATCTTTTCGACGATTTCGTTATTCATTCTTCTCCTTTCATGGCCTCGCGAATCAAAAGTTTGATATCCGGCCAACGATCACTGCGTAATTTGAAAATGTTCATGCGATAAGTAAGACGCTTCTCGTTTTCGTCCGCTTTAGTATCGCTTAGGCGGCGCTCGAAAAGGCAAGACCAAAGCTTGCGGATAAACGCTTCGGCAAGATTGGTCGCGCTTAAGCCCGAGGCAAGCGAGCGGGAACCGGCTAGAAAAATACGGTCAAACCACTTCTTTTCCTCGCCTTCCAAGGTCGACGGGAAAGCAATGAATCCGCTCTCCCCATTCTGCCAAGCTTCGACGAATTTGGCGGTGAAATCATGAACGAAGACTTCGCGCGGCAAAAACTCTTTCACCATATCCCGGACATGCTCATCCGTCTCATTCGCAAGGAGGAATTCGCAAAGCTCAAATTCGAGTTGTGGCGGAGGGAGGATTAAAGGTGTTGGGGATAGGGAAGGTGTAGGTGTAGGGTGTAGGTGTACAGTGGTGGTATCTTCTTCCCCTACACCTTCTTCTTGACCTTGACCTTCAACTTGGACTTCAACTTCAACTTTATTCTCCCCCATCTCTTCACGAAGCGCATCGATAGGAAGCGAAAGAAGTTGAGAGGCCTCTTTAAGCATACCCTCTTTAATGACCGCCGAAGAGGATTTCGAGATCGTCGCCAAAATCGCCTTCGTCACACGGGCTATCGCATCGACAGAATCGGGATTAAGCTCCTTCTTTCTTTCGCTACGAACTTGGAAAGACATGATGGACTCGGAATTATCTAAAAGCGCCTGAAAATCCGACGCGGGATGAGAGCGAAGGAAACTATCGGGATCGTCGCCCCCGGGGAGCGAAACGACGCGAACCGGCAACGCCTCGGTTAAACATAGTCCCGCCGTTTTCACGGTCGCTTTATGACCCGCCGAATCATCATCGAAAACGAGAATCACTTCATCGGCAACGCGCTTGAGCATTCGGACATGCTCTTCGGTAAAGGCCGTACCTTGAGAAGCGAGTGAGTTATTAAAGCCCGAAAGATGAAGGCGAATCGTGTCGATCTGGCCTTCACAAACAATGGCAGTATGATGAGGATTTTTCGCGATATTCCCCGCCGCCTTATCAAAGCCGAAAAGCACATTCGACTTCTTGAAAATCAAGGTCTCGGGCGAATTCACGTACTTGCCGCTATGCTTCGACTCGACGAGCTGACGACCGGAAAACGCGACGACACGACCTTGCTTATCCTTGATCGAAAAGATGAGGCGACCGGAAAAGCGATGATAACCTTGATCTGAAGCGCTTGTAGGCGCGATTATAAGCCCCGCCTCTTCCATTTCCGCCAAAGTGTAGCCGTGTTTCTCGGCCCACTTCTTCATGTTCGCGATCCCCTTCGGAGCGTAGCCGATTAGGAAGTCTTCCTGAGTCTTTTCATCGAGATCACGCTTCGCGAGATATTCACGAGCGATTTCGGCTTCTTTCGTCGATTTTAGGCAGCGGTGATAAAAATCGGCAACTTCGGCCATCAGGGCATAAAGTCGCTTGCGTTTCCCGGCAGTCGGATCTTCCTTTTCGACGATCTCAACCCCGACCATATCGGCAAGCTTTTTCACGGACTCGACAAAAGTAAGCCCGTCCATTTTTTGAACGAACTTGAAGACGTTACCCGCCTCGCCACAACCGAAGCAGTGATAATAACCGTTCGCTTCGTTGATTACGAAGCTCGGCGTTTTCTCGTGATGAAACGGGCAACAAGCTTTTTTGCTCGCGCCGGACTGACGAACCTGAATTCCATAAGAAGTGATCAACTCGACGATATCAACGCGAGCTTTGACCTCATCGATTATGGATTGAGGAATCGTCATCCTAATTTCTTACGGAACCGGGAAGCCCTGAACAAGCGCCTTCGCCTCGTCCTTGACGCGCTTCAAGACGACTTCATCTGCAATATTGTCGAGGACGTCGGCAATCAAAGTGCCGATCTTGATCATCTCGCCCTCCTTCATACCGCGAGTCGTGACAGATGCAGTGCCAATACGAATACCCGAAGTCTTGAACGGGCTTTCGCTGTCGTAAGGAATCGTATTCTTGTTGACGACGATACCGGCCAAATCAAGCGCCGCTGCAGCTTCTTTACCCGTAAGCCCCTTCGCCTTCACATCGACGAGGAAGAGGTGGTTATCGGTTCCGCCCGAAACGATACGATAACCGCGATCTTGAATCGTCTTGCAAAGGACCTTACAGTTCTTCACGATCTGCGCGGCATAGTCCTTAAACTCGTCGGACATCGCTTCCTTGAAGCAAATCGCTTTTGCCGCGATGATGTTCTCGAGAGGGCCGCCTTGCATACCGGGGAAGACCGCCGAATCGAGCGCCTTCGCCCATTTTTCCTTGCAGAGGACAAGACCGCCGCGAGGACCACGAAGCGTCTTGTGAGTAGTCGTGGTCACGAAATCGGCATAAGGAACGGGGCTTTCATGGACTCCGCCCGCAACTAAGCCCGCAATATGCGCCATGTCGACCATCATGATCGCGCCCGACTTATCGCAGATTTCACGGATACGCTTAAAGTCGATATTGCGAGGATAGGCGCTCGCACCCGAAAGAAGGATCTTCGGCTTCACTTCGAGGGCAAGGCGCTCGAGTTCGTCATAGTCGAGAGTCTCGGTCTCCTTATTGACGAAATAAGGAACGATATTGTAGAGCTTACCCGAGAAGTTGACCGGCGAGCCGTGAGAGAGGTGGCCGCCTTGATCGAGCGAGAGAGAAAGAATCGTGTCACCCGGCTTAATGGAAGCGAAATAAACGGCCATATTCGCCGCGCTCCCGCAGTGGGGCTGGACATTCGCATGTTCCGCGCCGAAAAGCGCTTTCGCGCGTTCAATCGCAAGCGCCTCGACCTTGTCGACGGGGCCGCAACCCGAATACCAACGCTTCGCGGGATAGCCCTCGGCATACTTGTTCATGAGGACCGAGCCCGCAGCTTCGCGGCAAGCACGAGAAGAGAAGTTTTCGGACGCGATAAGGTTGATCTCGTCGTCTTCCTGAGCGGTCTGAGCTACAATAGCTTCGTAAACCTCGCTATCATACGCGGCAAGTCCCGAGCAGTCGGAAAGACGCCCCGCGCGCTCCAACTTCGCGCGACGACGAGCATGACGAGGATCCATATCGACGGGAGTCGAAATAAAGGTCTTCGCGATTTCAATCGCATATTCGGGAGAAACGATATCGGCGCCGATGCAAAGGACGTTCGAACCGTTATGCTGACGCGTCAAGACCGCCGTTTCAGTCGTGTGGCAAAGTCCCGCGCGAACGTTCTGGAAGCGATTCGCCGCAATCGACATGCCGATACCCGTGCGGCAAATGAGGATGCCGATTTGGGCTTCGCCGGAGGAAACCGCACGAGCGACCTTGCCCGCAAAGTCAGGATAATCGCAGCTCTTCTTCTCGAAGGGCCCCATATCGATAATCTCGTGGTCTTTCTTCAAGGCCTCGATTATCGTAGCTTTAAGTTCGATTCCACCGTGATCTGTACCGATAGCTATTTTCATAACTGCTCCTTATCCTTAATATTATATAATTTAGCGCGGTACTTTGCAACCGTTCGACGCGCCATTTTCTCGCCCTTAGCTGCCATCTCCTCGGCAAGGATTCGGTCGCTAGGAAGCGTTCCTTCTTTTTCAAGATGCTCAAAAATCAGCTTTTTCAATGCCTCAAGGCCGTTTACCTCGCCTTTTTGGAAGAACTTGCGAAGCGGCAAGACCCCGAAAGGTGTTTTGACGTACTTGCGCGCGGCAGCACGAGAGACGGTTGCGACATGACACTTCGCCTTTTTAGCGACCTCACTCATCGTCTGGCGCTTCAAGTACTTGACGCCCTTCTCCAGCGCCTCCTTTTGACCCGAAATCGCCAAAGTCGCTATCGTCTCGAGAGTTTGCTGGCGGCGCTCCAAGGCAGCGCGAAATTCACGGGCGTGAATGACGCGCTCCGCAGCATATTTGCGAGTCTCCGCATCAATCGTCTTATCTTTCGCCATCTCAAGATATTTAGGCGAAATATGAATATCGGGAATGTCCTTCGTTTCGATTGTGACATTTCCCGTCTTGTCGACGAAGACATCAGGGTTAACGAAGACGGGCTTTTCGTGATCGAAGAGTTTTCCGGGAAAAGGATCGAGCTTTTTGAGGAGCTTAACCGCCTCAGGACTCACCTTCCCCGACATGAGAAAAGGAAGTTCCTTCTCGAGAAGCTTGGCGCCTTCCTTGGGGAGTTTCGAAAGCTGAGCGGAAAAGCACTCGACAAGATCTTTCGCCGCGCACCCCATCGGATCCAAGGTCATCACGAAGCGCCGCGCCTTTTCAATCTCCTTTTCGCTCGCGCCGGTAATCATAACGATATCCGGGATAGAGCCGACAAAACGCCCGTTCTCATCGAGATTTTCGATAATCTTTTCACAAAGAGGACGAACTTCAGCGGGAATGTCGTGCATCGAAAGCTCGGATAATAAGTGCTCTTCCAAGCTCTCGTTATCTTCCGCGGCAATATTGTCGGTCATCGTTCCCGCCTGAGCTAGGGCGAGCTTGTTCTTGATGAAAATCGGGGAAAATTCAACATCTTCAATCGCGGGATTCGACTCGACTTCTTTCTTTACCGCGTCTCTGAGCTCCCCGATCGGGAGCGCCAAGAGATTGAGCCCCATCCACATCTGGGGCGACATCACCTGCTTTTGACTTAACGCCTGTCGTGCTGAAAGCTCGAGCCCCATTTATTTCAGCATCTCCTTAAGCTCGTCCTCATTGATGACGATAGTCCCGAGCTTCTTCGCCTTTGCAGTCTTCGTTTCGCCGACGTTCTCGCCCGCAATCAAGTACTTCGTCTTGGAAGTAACGCTACTTTGAATTATACCGCCCTTAAGTTCGATCAATTTCGCGTATTCGCTTCGAGGTCTCGACAAAGTTCCCGTAAGAACACACCCCGCGCCTGCAAGCGGGCCTTCGGTCGCAACCGTTTGCGGCGCTTCGCTTTTCGGGTCGATACCGAGAGCGCGCATCGTTTTCACGAACTCTTTACCGTAATCGGACACGAAAAAGTCGATAACCGCCTTTGATACGACTTTGTCATCTGCTTTCAAAATCTCGGAATCGATCAAGTCATAGAATGTCGCATGTTTAGCGGCGATTTCTTTCGCGATAGTGACGCCGACTCCCGGGATCCCGATAGCGAAGAGCCAACGATGCAAGGGGAGCGTCTTCGCAGTTTCAAGCGCCTTAAGAAGCTTGTCGCCGTTCTTGCCGAATTCACCAAGGATAATCAGTTCCGGCATCGTGAAGAGCTCGAGAATATCACGAGCAAACCCGAGTTCGACGATTCGATCGGCGATTTTCCCGCCGAGAAAACTGATGTCGAGCGCGTTGCGCGAAGCGAAATGCTCGATTCGACGCTTCAGTTTCGCGCCGCAATTAAGATTCGCACACCTGAGCGCGACTTCCCCTTCGGTGCGAACGACCTCACCCCCGCAAACTGGGCACTTAGTCGGCATCTGAAACGGAAGTTCTTTCCCGGTTCGCTTCTCGGCAATCACGCTTTCGACCGCCGGAATCACGTCGCCCGCCTTGACGATATAAACATGATCCCCAACGCGAATATCCTGGCGCGCGATTTGGTCTGCATTGTGCAAAGTCGCACGAGAAATGACCGAACCCGCAACTTCCGTCGGGCGAAGTTCGGCAACCGGCGTCAGAATCCCCGTTCGTCCGACCTGGACCGTAATCGCCTCGACTATCGTTTCGGCGCGCTCGGGAGCGTACTTGTAGGCACGAGCCCAACGAGGTCCATGAGCGGTTACTCCCAAGGGCTCGTAGAACTCGCGCTCGTTCACCTTGATAACCGCGCCATCAATCTCGAAGCGGAAAGTATGGCGAAGCGACTCGAGTTCATCAATCGCGGCAAAAACTTCTTCTTGCGTTCTGCAAGACTTCGACCAAGGCGCAACCGGGAAGCCCCAACGCTTGAACGCGGCAATCATCTCGGTATGAGACGCAAAATCCTCGCACCCGACTCCACCCGCATTGTAAATGACGATATCGAGAGGCCGCTCGGCAACGACTTTGGGATCAAGCGATTTCAGCGACCCCGCGCAAGCATTGCGAGGATTCGCAAACGCCTCGCGACCCTCCTCTTCCTCTCGTTCGTTAAGCGCGATAAACCCATCACGCGTCATGTAAACTTCGCCGCGCACCTCAAGATTTTCAGGAGCGTCCTCACTTAACGACAACGGAACCGACTTGATCGTACGAACATTCAAGGTTACGTCATCGCCGACAATACCATTGCCGCGAGTCGCCGCTCGTACAAGCTTGCGATTCTCGTACCTAAGCGACATCGAAACGCCGTCGATCTTCGGCTCAACCTCAAAAGCAAACCCCGAGACCGTCTTCGAAACGAACTTCACGAAATCGGCAAGTTCCTCTTTCGAATGAGTCTTGTCGAGAGACTGCATCGGGGGCTCGTGCCGAACTTGAGTGAAAGCGCTTAAGGGCTCACCGGCAACGCGATTAGTGGGCGAATCTTCGCGGCGAAGCGAGGGAAACTCCTTTTCGAGCTCGACCAGCTCTTTTTCGAGTAAATCATAGTCTCTATCGCCGATAATCGGACGATTCTCTACATAATAGAGTCGGTCGTGCTTCGTGATCTCGGCGATCAAAAAGGAGATGCGATTCTCGGCCTCGGATAAGGTCATTATTCGTGCGCCTTCTTATAGCGAATCTTGGTCGGCTTCTTCGGCGTGGCCTTCTGCTTCGATGTCTTCGACGAAGAACTTACGGGCGTATAGCCACCGGTCGCTGCTTGAGGATATTTCGGAGTCTTCGAAACTTCAACTTCCGCATGCTGCTTCGTAACGAGAACGGGGCGCGAATAACCCGCCGCGCACAAGGACGCCATCAAATTCTTCGAAGTTTTAAGTTCCCTCAAATCATCATCGACAAGAATATGAATTACGCGCGTCTTAGGGATGTCATTGTCGATAAGAAGCTGAGCGACTTCCTTCTCTTCGACGAAGTTATCGTCGATTTTAATGCCGAGATTGGTGACATGAATCGAAGGATTTTCCTTGTCCAAGGTCACGATGCGTTGAGACGCGCAACCGCAAAGATTGACGAGCGTCATATAAGCGAAAGTTCCGATAATGACGCTCATTAGCGCATTTCGGCGCCAAAGATGAATACCGATCGTCAAAAAACCTGCGATATACGGAGCCATTGTCCGATACGCGAGGCCGGAATAAGCCCAAATGATAATGCAGAAGATGATTATCGGCGAGAGGATATTGCCGAAAAACACCTCGATCTTTTTCGGAATCGGCTTTTTAAGCGAACCGAAAAAGAGAAAAGGTACGGCGCGTAGAGCGAAGATTATCGCCCAGCAAATCGCTATGACGCCGAGAAGATAAAGCGCTTGATCAAGCATGAACAAACCATCCTCTCACTTGATCGACAAGAATAACGAGAAACAAAGCAACCATCGAAAAGCCGATACCATTCGTCCAATAACGAATCGATTCGATCGGGCAAAGGCCTTTAAGCAGCACGACGAAAAGCGTCCCCGCAACGATGCCGACGATCCAATAGCTCAAATTAAGCGCGGCGAGGTAAGTGCAATACCGAACGAATCGAGCCTTTTCCTTAATGGGAGAAGCGATTTCCAAGGCATAAGTTTCGTCGGTCAAGCCCAATATGAGAAACGCCTTATTGAGTAGCGGAACTTCGCGCCAACGATTCAAAAGCGGGAAGCCGTAAAAGACATAACGGAAATTGACGGCCAGCATCACCAGCGCTATCGTTCCGAAATTCCTATGAATGCTGATAAGAGAAGGAATCGACATCGAGGTCGTCCCCGAAAAGATAAGCGCGGATAGGAACCCCCAGACAGGCGCAAACGGGACGACGGCTTCGCCGAGGACGCCCAAAATGACGCCCGCGGCAAAGCCCATCGAGGTATAGCCCATCAAGACGGGCAAGGAGTCGATAAATGCCCGCCTTAAAACCGCGCGATTTTTGGTTTTATCGAGCAAGGAGCAACTTCTCCACACGAACGGCGTCTTCGGGAGTATCGACACCGACGCCTTCGTCCAATGTTTTCACGACCGCGATCTTAGCGCCCATATAAAGCGCACGGAGCTGCTCGAGCTTCTCGGTCTTTTCGAGCGCGCAAGGCGGCTCTTTGATGTAGCGCTTAAGGAATGCGCCGCGATAAGCGTAAATGCCGAGATGACGGACATAAAGACCCGAAGCGAGATCGGGCTCATAATCTCGGTCGCAAGGAATAGGACTGCGCGAGAAATACATAGCTCCGTCATCACCATCAAGAACGACCTTCACGACCGTCTTCGCCATCAAATCTTCTTTCGTCTTGATGGGAGTGACCGCCGTCGCCATTTCATACTTGGTCGATTCGGTAAGCTTCTTAACGAGATCGTCAATAAGCTTCGGATCGATCAAGGGTTCATCGCCCTGAATATTGACGAGAATATCATCATCGGCGAAGTCACCCGCGGCAACCGCGATACGATCAGTGCCACTCGGGAGTTCCGAAGGCGTCATAACGGCCTTGCCACCATGTTCCTCAACCGCCTTAACGATACGCTCATCATCAGTCGCGACGAGAACTTCATCGAGACTCGAGGCCTTCTTGACCGCTTCGACGACCCAAGCGACGAGCGGCTTACCGGCCAAAATGGCGAGCGGCTTACCCGGGAAACGGGAAGAGCCGAAACGACTAGGAATCACTCCGTATATCTTCATTTTCAACAATCTCCACTTTTTTGAAGAACATCTTTCGTAATAGCGGCAGACGACGTGCCTGACGCTCCAAGCTCCACATCATGAAACGCCACTTCTCATCGAAAGCGTAATGCTTCGGGAGATTCGGGTGGAACGTTTCGAATTTATCACGCATGACCGAAAGTTCCCACTCCATTTGATGAGTGCGAAGCTCGAAGCCATCCATAAAGCTTTCCGCCAGCTCCTTCATCGAGACTTCGTGTTTCTTTTGGAAAATCTTAAGCGCATGCGCATAATGAAGAAGATAGAAATTCGCGATATGCGATAAGTTCTCATCGGAGAAATCGAGACAAGGCCAGCCGAGACTACCGCGAATCGAGCAACTGGAAACCTTTTTCGGAATGACTCGGCGAGTCAAAATATTATACTCGAACTCGTAAATTTCTTTGCCGATACCGAAGCGAGGGCTGTGACTTTCGGGATCGTACTTCTTCATCGCCATATTCTGAGCTGCGGCGTCTCCCATGAGCGAAGCAACCGCCAAGACGACTTCCTTCTCCTCACGAGAAGAGTCATCGAGGTTCAGAAAGTAGTTAGCCGGGATCGATTCCATCGGCTCGCCTTCACATCTGCGACGAATAAAGTAATCGATGCGGCGACGCCCCTTAAGCGCATGACGACGCAAAAGTCGATAATCGCTTAGCGCGATTCCGAACGCTTTAAAGCCCTCGACGCGAGAAAGCATGTAGCTACCATAATCTTTCGTCGACTTGGAAAGACGTTTTTCGATAAAGCTCTGCTCCAAGGGGCCTCGATTCGTTTTATAGACGACTTCGCGCGTTTTGCCGGACCCGAGCTCGGTAATGTCGGCCGATTCGCCGCGAAGTTCGTAGACATTCGCGTATTCGATAATCTCATCTTTAGAGGTCATCGCACGAAGATTCGAAAGCAAGAGCTCGCTACGTTCATCGACTCCCGGATGATACTGAGGACGACCATCGACAAAGGTTGCGCCGGGAAGCGCCGTGCGGCGATCATCGAAAGCGGGCGTCGAGCCATCTCCGATCACCGAGTAAACTTCGCCGGTAATATGCATATACAAAGTTTCGATGTACGCTTTCGAGGTCGGATCGGCGAGATCGGGATTCGTAAGTTGAGCTTCGAATTCATTGCATATGGCTTCGATTCGCTCGATCAGGCCGAGCTGCCCCACGCGATCAAGCGTCACCATTTCCAAAAGTTTATCGAGCTCCGGGATAATCGTATCGAGCGCATAACCGCGGCGAAGCCCGAAAAGTTCGATTTCGTGATGCCCGCGATACTTGGGCATGCGCGTAAACGAAAAGCGATTTCCCTCGAAAACGGCACAAAGCTCACGTAGGCCCTTCACGAATTCTTCGACATTGGTTCTCGCCAATTCCGCAAACTTGCGCATTTCGGCAAGCGTAAGGAAATGAACGCCCTTCATCGAATGATAATAAGCTATCTTCGAGGAGATCTTCTTTTTCGCCGCTCTAAGCGCGACTTTCATCTCGCTTTCAGTCCACGCAAGCGGCTTTACACGCCACTCCTGACCTTTATGACGATAATAATCGAGCGTCACATCATTACGCTCGCCCATCACGATATCGGAGAGCTCCAAACCCGATACCTTAAGAAGCCACTCGTCAGCGCTCACCAAATCATGCGTCGAAATCTCGCGCTGAGAAAATTCGATGGTATATTTAACGACATTTGCGGCAAGGATCTTCGAGGTAAGCACGTCTCCACGACGTTGAGGCGCGATATGCGCGAGCTTCCAAAACCTACCATCCAAGAGCGGGAACGCGGCAACCGAGTGATTACCGGTCGTCATCGTCATTACGTATCCCTTCGAGCCCGGCTTCAAATCGGCTTTTTTCACGATCAAGACGCTAGGCCTAGATTCAAGCTGTCGCTCGATACCACTTTCGAGAATAAAAACATCATTCTCAAGTTGATACGCATCAAAAACACGCTCCTTCCCCATGGCGGTAGCGCTCACACGCTTCGGAAGCTTTTTCCCGGAGCGCTTTACGCGAAGGAGAAATTGGCGTATCGGGTTCATACCTTCGGGATAAGTTCCTCGGCAAGCTGACCGATTTTGTCGAGTCCCGCCAAATCGGCGGCGGCAAGCAGATTCTCCAAAGCGGGCAAGACGAACTTGTCGAACTCGAGGTTACCGATACTTTTCAGTCGCCCATAAGCGCCGAGACACTGAATCAAGCGTTCAACCGCGGCAAAAGGCAGTTTTTCGATAATATCGGGGCGTCCGACCTCTTTCGCGTAAAGCGCGACCAGCGCTTCACGCTCTTTCTCCGAGAGTTTGACGTAAGGATCGTAAACGAGAGAAGCGAGATCGTAAATCGCAGGGCCCAAGCGCATTCCCTGGAAGTCGATAAAGGAAAGTTTATCACCCTTGAAAAGCACATTGGTCGATTGGAAATCGCGATGAACGAGCGCGCGAGGTTCTTTCTCCAAGATTTCGGCAACTTGCAAAAGTTCCGCTTCAACTTCCTTTTCCAGCTCTCGTTCAAAGCGATTCTTTAAGCAATGTTCGGCAAAAAGATCGCGCTCCCATTTCCAAAGCTTTGAATCCATCGGAGCTTCCAAGTCGAGCGAGGTTGCGTCAAGCGAATTGAACTTCGCGAGCGTCTTAACGACCTCGACATAGCGCTCGAAGTTAAGCCCCTCCTTGCCGACATCTTCCATCAAAATCGTCTTGAACTTTTCGGAGAAGTCAAGGATTTTCGGAACCGGAATACCCTTCTCCAAAAGCCATTTCGTATGGGGAACGTACTTCGCGTTTTCGCCGCGATTCTTGTCATCGAAAATGCATACGATGCCTTCTTTCGCGTGGAAAAACGCGCGTTCACTTCCTCGAGTACCGAGAAACTTCGCTTCGGTAGCTCCGACAGCTTTGAGGTGCGGGAAAAGTTCGAAAGCGTTATCGTCGCCGTCTTCATTAAGCTGAATCAAGGAATCAATTGTCCCCGCGTCACTCCAAAGAAGATCGAAATTCTTTTGAGCACGAATGAACTTGCCCTCCATCATCGCTTTTTCGAAGGCCTCGACCAAAGTCGAAAAGCCCTCCGGCTTGACGAAAGTAAGAATTTCATTTCTCAAAAGCGACAGGCCCGTAAAAGTATAAGTATCATACCAAGCGGGATCGGGACTTTTCCAACAAGTAACGAACTGAGATTCCGGCTCGACTTCAATCGTGCGAGGGCCTTCTTCGGTAACGGCTACGACGCCGAGTTCATCGCTGCGAAATTCAAGCGGTCCCTGATTCTCAATAACGATATCGCTGTTTACGAGATAAAAGTCTTCCCCGTTAAGCCAGTCGCGAAGCGGATTCAAAAAGCCGCCCGTACCGAGAATTTCTTTCTCGACGCTGACCTTGCACCCATTCTCCTTGCACCACGCTTCGATTTGCTCGGCAAGATAATGAGCGTTAACGGCGATTTCTTCAACTCCCCACTCGCGAAGCATATTGACGACGCGAGAGATCATCGTCTCTCCCCACACCGTCATCAGCGGCTTCGGGACAGTCGCGGTAAAGGGCCTCAATCTCGAGCCCATTCCCGCCGCAAGAACGATAGCTTTTTTAACTTTCATCGATACATGCGAGGCTGACGCTGAGTCTTGATTTTCGGCTCTTCCAAAAGAAGCGAATACCAAGTATCTCCCAGTCCCGAATTCGAGAAATGCGCTGTGCGATTATTCATGAGCTCTGCGTGATTACGCTTCAAGGTTGCATCGTCACTCGATTTGAGCGCCTGAGTAAGCGTCTTGAAAGCGCCATCCGTATCGCCGCGCTTAAGCTCGATCCAACTCATTGTTCCCGCCAAAAGCACATTCTGATTATAGCGAAGACGACGAACCGCTTTTTCATAGACCTTCTTGATCGCGGCAGTTTCTTCATTCTTCATATACATACGCGCCATCTTCATCGCGCTCATCGCCGGATCGATCAAAAGAATCTTCGGCATAAGTTCGTCGACCTTCTTGAAATCCTTGATCATCCAATTGAGCTGGAACTGGGCGCTGGCCATCTGGCGCTCGATCATGGGCACGAAGAACTTGAACTTGCGAAGAGCTTCGGTAGCTTTAAGTGCTTCCTTAACGAAAACTCGCGTGTCGTCGGCGATTTCCTTTTGCGCCGCCTGAATCGATCCCGGGGGTCTCATCTGCCAACGCTGCATCTTGGTTTGAAGCTTCTTCTGTCCTTCGGTCAAAATCCGCTGAACTTTATCCATCTCGGCCTTGACTTTACGCTGAATCAGAAAACCCAACGCGGCCTGAATAACTCCGTAACCTATCGCGGCAAAAGTAATGCTCCAACCATTGCCCATATCGAGCCCGAGCTTGGCTCCGAAATAGATGCCGATAGCGGCAACAATAGCTATAATAATCGTAATCATGTTTTACTCGATTCCGGTGTATTGACCGGCGACCAAGAAGGACGCCAGTTCTTGATTGTAGACAAAAAAGATAAAAGGAGAATTAAAGAACAAACGCTTCGAATTCTTGTCGATTCGAACTTCGTTCTCCGGAGCCTTCTTCTGAAGCGGTTCGGAAGCGCCGTTTTCATCGAGCTTGAATCGAGCTGATTGGCGAATCGCGGCAGCGGGCAAATCCCCTCCCAAAGCTTCAAGCTTCGTGGTAGGGAAGCGGAAATATCGCATTGCCGAAGAAAGCTCCAAGGAAGATAAGATATCCATCTTCGGAATTGCCAACGCGGCAGGAGAACGGCTTACTCCCGACTCGGTAACCGAGCCCATAATCGAAAGGAGGATATCAATACGATCGGAGGTGACGGCACGACGAACGTCCGCCAAAGTCGCATCCCCCTTCGGCTTGATAGCATAAAACATATTCCCGCCCTTCATCGGGAGTCGAATCGCGGTAAAACGACTTGTTTCCCAGGAATCCACAACGCGAGCATCAACCATCATGGGAATGCGCTTTTTTTCCTCCCCGGAAGTCGTAAAAATCATTTCACGAGTGTTGTCCGTCGGGAACGGCTCTTCAAAATCGAACTTGAGCGAAACGAGATCGAAATAAGAAAAGCGATCTTTAACCGCTATCTTATTCGGTATTTCGAAGTGTTCCATTTCTCCGTCCAAAGCCGCCTTAAGCCAGGCCTCCGCGCCGGTCTTCGGGAAAAGCTGAAGAACCGAAGCGTCATAATTATCCTGGAGCGCTTTACGGAATACCGGGGAAACTTTCTTCGGCTCGGGGACACAAAACGCTCTTGCCGCGACGAACTGACGATTGGTATACAAGGGAACGTAAACACCATCGAGCTCAGCCAAAACCCCCAACGTCTCCGCTACGTTCGCCCTCGTAATAGGATCGGATGCATTCGCGAAAAGCACCGCATCGAATTCAAATGAGAACGGGGAGAAGACAGCATTTTTAGCGTAGTTATTCGGAATGACACGATTGAAACTATCCGCACTGAAGCCGACGGTACGACCGGCATTCGCCGTTAAAGCGAACATTAGAACCAAAGCCGAATACAGAGCTTTTCTCATTCTCCGGTTTCCAATCTCATGGCAAGGCGCTCGGGGAGACCCGCCATGCGAATACGTTCTTGCGCGGCTACAATATCATACTCCAAGCGACGATAGGTGATTGTACGCGCTTTCACATCGAAAATCACATACGACGCTCTAGGATCGGTGTCACGCGGTTGGCCGACGGAGCCGACATTAATGAAATACTTTCTGCCGAACGGAAGCTTCATATCTTGAGCATCGATTCTGAATACTCCCGCCAGTTGCTTTTCGAAAATCATCGGAACATGCGTGTGACCATGAAAACAAAGCGGAGTCACTTGATGAACGAAGTGAGCTTCCGCCTGCAAATGATCGAACACATACCCGAAGTTCTCGGGGTGATCCATCGTCGAATGGACGGTTGTAATTCCCATCGATGTATGAACGAACGGGAGATCGTTAAGGAAGTTGATTTCTTCCGCCGAAAGCTGTTCCCTCGTCCACTCGATAACTGCCGCGGCATGCGGGTTGAAATCCTCGAGGTTTTGTTCCGAGGCGACATAATGATCATGATTCCCCTTCACGACGGGGCATCCGAGCGAACGGATAATCTCCATACATTCGTGAGGGCAAGCATTATAGCCGACGATATCGCCGGTGCAAAGAAAATCCGTCACTCCCTGAGCGCGGCAATCATCAAGGACGACCTTAAGCGCCTCGAGGTTGGAGTGGATATCTCCGAGAATGGCTATTTTCTTGTCCATTATTTCATGAGCTTCGAAACGAGCTCGAAATCCTCAACGGTGGTGATTTTAAAGTTCGGCTTTAAGGAAGAAACGATTTTAACCGTGCCACCCGCCTGTTCGATCGCGAGACAGTCATCAGTGATTTCGCCCTTCAAGTTCTTATAAGCGGCGCGAAGATCCTTGATTGCGAAGGCCTGCGGAGTCTGAACGAGCCAAAGTTTCTCTCGGTCGACGGTTTCCGTAATAACATTCGCTTTCTGGCAAAGCTTCACGGTATCGATCATCGGACGACCGACCGTAACCGCGCCCGTCTTCTTGACCGCCTGAACGACTTCGCTCACGAGTTCGGAGGTGACGAGAGGACGCGCGCCATCGTGAATCACGACATACTTCGTATCGAGATCGCACGCCTCAAGACCGGACTTCACGCTGTCCTGACGCTTGTTGCCGCCTTGAACGATGGCATGAATCTTCGAGATACCGAACATCTTGACGACGGCCTTCGAAGCTTCAAGCTGATCTTTACGAACGACGAGAACGATCTTATCGATGTCGCGGCAACGCTCCATCGCAATCAAGCTCCACGCAACGACCGGCTTGCCGATCAAGCTCAAAAACGCCTTATCGGCATTAGCCCCCATACGAGTCGCCTTACCGGCAGCTAGAACAATAGCGGTAATCATACAAGTCCCTTTCCACAACACTTCTTATACTTTTTCCCGGAACCGCAAGGACACGGATCGTTGCGACCGACCTCGCCCGACTGAGGAGCGGGAGCGGAGGCGCGAGCCATCATCTGAGCGGCGAAATCCTTCTTCGCGTCCTCCTGAGGATTCGACTCGGGTGCTTTTTCCTCAACTGCCGGCTGAACGCGGCGCGATTGAGGAATCGGGCGGCGAAGTAAATGCTGCAAACGAGCGGCGGTAGCACAACGGAATTCGGAGGATACGACCTTCGACTTGATCGTGGTCATCAAGGTCTCGAACATACCGAACGCTTCCTTCTTGTATTCGACGAGAGGATCCCGCTGGCCATAAGCGCGGAGGTTCACGCCCTGACGAAGATCATCCATCGCGCGGAGATAATCCTGCCATTCGCGGTCGATGACGTTGAGGAATACGCCGCGTTCCATGAACGGGAGAACTTCCTGGTCTTCACCGGCGCACTTGGTTTCATACGCTTCTTCGACCTTCTTCATGACGAGTTCACCGGCCGCCTCAGGAAGTCCCATTAGGGGCTTAAGCTCTTCCTCGGTAACCATAATCGGGAACGTAACGCCGATCCAAGCGAGGAACTCTTCCAAAGAACCATCCTTCGCGCTGAAGAGATAGCGATCCGCCTGGGTCATGACAAGATCGTTCATTACATCCAAAACGAGGTTATGAACGGAATCTTTGTCTCCCGTGAGCACTTTGCCGCGAAGTCCGTAGACTACGGTGCGCTGCTTGTTCATGACATCATCATACTCAAGCGTACGCTTACGAACGGCGAAATGCTGCTGTTCGACGCGGCGCTGAGCCGTTTCGACCGAGCGATTGAGCCACTTGTGCTCCATCACTTCGCCTTCCTTCATGCCGAGACTCTGCATAATCGACGAGATCTTCTGCGAGCCAAAGAGGCGCATAAGCTGATCTTCGAGCGAAATGAAGAACTGGCTCGAGCCGGGGTCGCCCTGACGCGAGCAGCGACCACGAAGCTGGCGGTCGATACGACGCGATTCATGACGCTCCGAACCGATTACGTGGAGGCCTCCGAGTTCGGTCACGCCTTCGCCAAGCTTGATGTCGGTACCGCGGCCCGCCATGTTGGTCGCGATGGTCACCGCGCCCGGCATACCTGCGAGAGCGACGATTTCCGCTTCACGAGCATGATTCTTCGCGTTAAGAACTTCGTGAGGAATGCGCGCGATTTTGAGCATGCGCGAAAGAACTTCGGAAGTATCGACCGTAACCGTACCCAAAAGGACGGGCTGGCCCTTCTCGTGGCGCTTTTGAACATCGGCGATAATCGCTTTGAATTTCTCGCGCTGAGTGCGATAAATCTGATCGTTCGAATCGATTCGATTGACGGGCTTATTCGTCGGAATCGAAACGACGTCGAGCTTGTAGATCGACTTGAATTCGCTCGCTTCCGTTTCCGCAGTACCGGTCATACCGGCAAGCTTCGTATAAAGACGGAAGTAGTTCTGAATCGTAATCGTCGCGAGCGTCTGAGACTCCTTCTCGATCTCGACACCTTCCTTCGCTTCAACGGCCTGATGAAGCCCGTCAGACCAACGGCGCCCCGGAAGAACGCGCCCCGTAAATTCGTCGACGATGTAGACGTGATTATCCTGAACGACGTAGTCTACGTCCTTCTCGTAAAGGCAGTAAGCGCGAAGAAGCTGATCGACGACATGAACGCGGTCGCTCTTCTCCATAAAGGCCGACTGAATTTCGCGGCGCTTTTCGACTCGCGTCGCATCATCCAAGCTCTCATCGCCATCGATCGCCGACATCTGCGCGGCAAGATCGGGAAGAACGAAGAGTTCGGGATCCTGAGGAGAAATTTTCTCGCAGCCCTTATCGGTCAACGCGACTTCACGAGTACGCTCGTCGATCGTGAAATAAAGCTCTTCCTTAAGCTCGCCCGCGTGCGCCTTGTACATTTCGGAGAGCATCTGCATTTCGACGTCTTCGTGGAGCTTGCGGATATCGGCGTTCTCCAAAAGATGCATGAACTGCTTATGCTTCGGCATCGAGTGATAAACCTGATAAAGCTTATCTTTGACGATCAAGATTTCGCCCGCTTCATACGCCTTTTTGGCCTGAGCGACGAGGTCGTTGCACATCGAAGTCTGAACGCGCACGATCGACGAAACCATCGGATTCACGTCCTGATAGATGTGGCTCGTCGAGATCGTCGCGGGGCCGGAAATGATAAGCGGAGTACGCGCTTCATCGATAAGAATCGAGTCGACTTCGTCAACGATTGCGAAGTTATGACCGCGCTGAACGATTTGCTCGGGAGCTTGGGCCATGCCGTTATCACGCAGATAATCGAAGCCGAATTCCGAGTTCGTTCCGTAAGTGATGTCGCAGGAATACTGCTCGCGTCGCGCTCTCGAGTCCATCGAGTTCTGGATGCAGCCGACCGTGAGGCCCAAATACTTGTAAAGGTGGCCCATCCACGTCGCGTCACGAAGCGCGAGGTAGTCGTTTACGGTAACGAGCTGAACGTTCTTTCCCGCAAGCGCATTGAGGTACAAGGGCAAGGTCGCGACCAAGGTCTTACCTTCGCCCGTCTGCATTTCCGAAATCTTGCCTTGATGAAGAACGATACCGCCCAAAAGCTGGACATCAAACGGGATCATATTCCACGTAAGCGTATGTCCGCAAACTTCTTCGGTCGTGCCGACGAGGTGACGACACGCGTTCTTTACGAGCGCGAAAGCTTCGGGAAGGAGCTGATCGAGCGTTTCGCCCTTATTATAGCGTTCTTTAAGTGCCGCGGTACGCTTCGGAAAGTCCTCATCGCTGAGATTCTCCTGCTGAAGCTTCTCTTCAAGGGCATTGATCTTCTTGACGATCGGCCAAAGCTTTTTGAGCTCGCGATCGTTCTTCGTTCCGAGTAACAATTTTAATAGATTCATACTCTGATATTATACCATTTTTTCCACCCTTAACGCAACTCCAAGCGCTCGAGTAAGGGTGAAATAAAACCATCCGAAACTTCCATTCCCAAGGGAATCGTCGGCTTATTCGCGCCGTGAAAATCGCTCCCGGCCGACTTAAGAAAACCTAATTTCGTGGAAATTCGCGTAAATTCAACGTTTTCTTCGCCGGTATTGGCTTGATAAAGGCATTCGACTCCGTCGAGTCCCGCCTCTTTGAGCCGTGCAAGTTCCTTCTCGGCATCGGCGAACTCGGGCCCCGTTTCCTTCCAATAACTGCGCCAATACTTCGGGTGAGCCATGACGCAAAGTCCTCCCGCGCCATGAATGACCTCGAACGCCTCCTCCTGACTCGGATGGTAACGTTCCTCATAGCAACTCGTTTCTTTCGGCGCATCATCGGCGAGATACTTGTCGAAGCCCTCTTTAATTGTCTTCACATAGCCGTGATTCATGAGCCAACGTGCAAAATGCGGACGCGCAAGAACGTCGCCATGCGCATAATTGACGATATCCGCTTCGGCGATTTCGATGCCGAGCCGCGCGAAATTGGCAAGGATTCGCTTATTGCGCTCATTACGGCCATCGAGAACGCGCTTTAAAAACGCTTTGAGCGCGGCGTTTTCGTGATCGACGCCTAGACCTAAAAGATGAAACTTATGAAATCCTTTCCCGGGGTCAATCGAAAGCTCGATACCCGGAACTCCTTGCCACTCGGAGATTCCGTCACAATTATCATGATCGGTTAGGGCAATAGCTTTAAAACCCTTGGCCTTTTCGAAGATTTCTTTCGGGCTGAAAGTGCCGTCACTGGCGTTCGAATGAACATGAAAGTCTACAAGCATGTCTTCAGCTCCTTAACCCATTTCTCCAACATCGCCGCGTCCTTATGTTCGACGATAAGGCGAAGGTAAGGTTCGGTATTGGATTTACGGACATTTATCCACCCGTCTTCGTACTCCAGACGAACGCCGTCCATCGTTTCTTTCCCGATTACGCTCGCGAAGGTCTCGGCTCTTTCGAGCATCTTCGCCATCACTTCGTCTTTATTCTCGACCTTGAAATTGATTTCGCCGGAGTTCGCATATTTCTTCATAATCGGCGCCATCATTTCGGAGAAAGTCTTGCCGACCCTCTTTGCCGCGGAGACTTCTTCTAGCACTTTGAGCGCGGCATAAACACCGCTATCACAACCGTAGAAGTCCTTGAAATAGTAGTGGCCCGCGAGCTCTCCTCCGCCAATAGATCCGATTTCTCTTAAGATCGGTTTGGCGAAGGCATGCCCAACGGGAACCATGTGCGGCACGAAGCCCATTTCTTTTAAGGCATCGATAGCTCCCCTGCTCGTCCGAACATCATGAATAACCTTTTCTCTTCGTCCTTCTCCAATATTCTTCGCAATGATCGGTATCAGGTAGTCGGGTTGCACGAAGTCGCCGTTCTCATCTACGAACATGCACCTATCGGCATCGCCATCGAAGATAAGCCCCAAGTCAAGTTTCTTTGCTCTTACAAGCGCGGCGATTTGTTCTCTTGCTTCGGCTTTGAGCGGATTCGGGCTATGCGAGGGGAACGAGCCGTCTAGCGTATCGTTGATGATGATCGCGCCCGGGAACAAGTCTTTCGCCAAAAGCGACGCCATCCCATTCGAACAATCGACGGCATATTTAAGTGTAGAAGCTAAAGTGTAAAAGTTAGAGTGATTACGCATCCATTCTTTATAATGCGCGAGCCCATCAAAACTCTTAACGCATCCCACCCCTACACCTTCACCTTCATCTTCACCTACAATGGCCTCAACCCGATTGAGGCCATCCTTATACCCTACCGGAAGCGCGGTCTTCTTCGAGACCTTAAGCCCGTTGTCGCTCGGCGGATTGTGGGAGGCAGTGATCATGATGGAACCGTCGAAATCACCTTCACCCGTGTAGAAATAAACCATCGGTGTCGTGCAAAGTCCCAAGTCGGTAACTTCCACTCCTGCCGCGAGAAGCCCTTTCAATAAGGCCTCATGAACAGCGGGGCTCGTAAGCCGGGTATCACGCCCTACGAGATAACGACGCCCCCCGACGACTTCGGGAAGCGCTCGCCCTACTTTCTCGACCGTTTCGAGATCGAAGTCGACCCCAAAAGTGCCGCGCATATCATAGGCCTTGAAGAAACTCATATCAATTTGAAGATTTTCTTTAATCCCGCTTTGGCAAGAGCTTTAAGTTTATCGAGCGATTCTTCGGTAAAGGGTTCGTGTTCGGCCGTTCCTTGGAGTTCGACGAAACGTCCATCATCTGTCATAACGACATTGAGGTCAACTTCAGCCGTTGAATCATGGATATAATCAAGATCCAATGTCGGCGTCCCATCGCAAACGCCCACCGAAACTGCCGCGACACGACGAATGATCGGATTTTCGGTAAGAACGCCGTCTTTCATGAGCTTTTCGACGGCATCCTGGAGAGCGACCATGCCGCCCGTAATCGAGGCGCAGCGTGTTCCGCCGTCGGCCTGCAAGACATCGCAGTCGATGGTGATTTGGCGTTCTCCCAATTTCGTCATATCGACTGCCGCGCGAAGAGCGCGTCCGATAAGACGCTGAATCTCCGTCGACCTCGCGTCCTGCTTGAGTTTCTTGATATCACGATCCTTACGTCCGGGAGTAGACGAAGGAAGCATCGAATATTCGGCAGTGACCCAACCCTTCCCCGAATCTTTCAAAAACGGCGGAACTTTGTCGCTTACGCTAGCCGTGCACAAGACCCACGTATTTCCCCACTTGATAAGGACGCTGCCTTCAGCGTACTTGGTAAAATTCCGAATAATCTCAATCGGACGAAGTTGATTTGACTTTTTCATACTCATCACTTTCTCTTTGGTTAGAAATATTATACCAAAATCCCCCTCTCGCGTCAAATCTGCCCTTTCTGGAGTTTACCCATTTTTTGACATTCTTCGATTTCAAGAAGCATACGAGTCGATTTCTCAGGCAAAAAAGTAGTGACTTCTCTTCTCGTTTTCCTGTATAATACAGGTTGCTAACAAAACAAAGAAAAAGAAAGTCAC
>JAZLMG010000085.1:0-34891 GCA_045598585.1 Kiritimatiellia bacterium | reverse complement strand
GGTGACTTTCTTTTTCTTTGTTTTGTTAGCAACCTGTATTATACAGGAAAACGAGAAGAGAAGTCACTACTTTTTTGCCTGAGAAATCGACTCGTATGCTTCTTGAAATCGAAGAATGTCAAAAAATGGGTAAACTCCAGGATAGGAACATTTGACCTCATTAGGGATAATGTGATATAATATAAACAAACCGAAAGGAGTGCTTTATGATAGATGATAAAAACGAGGCATGTGAAGAGATGAAGAAAGGCGTGGAGGGCTACGTCTATATCGTATCTAGTAAAGCCATCAAGGTTAATGTTGATTTACAGCATCCGGACAAAGAGACCGGTGCGCTTTGTATTCCGATTAAGATTGGCGCGGCAAAAGATACTGATAAGCGTATGGGGACACTAGATTCCGCTGTTCCGATAGATTTTGTTTTGCATATGCGCATCAAGAGTCCGAGTATGTACGAGCTGGAAAGCAAGTGTCACAAGCGGCTTGAGAAGTACCAGTATCCTAATACTGAGTTTTTTGCATGCGAGCTTACAGAGGCAAAGGAAGCTCTAAGGGGTGCCTTATGTGATTTGGTCAGAGAGAAGAAGTGGAGTCGCGATGCTTGCACAGAAGAAACTAAATTCGCCCAACTTGGTCGTTCGGAGGCAAAGATGAAGTCTTTGCGAGAGGAGTTGTTTGGAGGTAAGATAGAATTCAAGTGCGCCCAGAAAGGAATTGAGGCTTATGGGGTATTTAAGGGTGAGGGCTGTTTTGTTATAAAGAAGGGCTCGAAGATTTCATTGGTGCCGGCGCCTAAGTTTGAATCAAGTAAGCCGATTGGATATTACAAGTTATGGGAAGTGATTCAACAAGATGGACGTGTAGATAAAGATGGAAATGTCGTAACGGATATAGAGTGCGATTCTCGCGCAATGGCCGCGTCTGTCGTCCTTGCTTCTAGTAGAAATGGAAATAAGGAGTGGGTAGAAATAACAAGTGATAAGAGAAAGGGGCGAAGTTTAGGTGAATTTTTTGGCAAATGACGCCTTGACGCAAAGGCGCAATGTAAGATATAATTTAAGCGATTTTGAGGCAACAGCGGGGGAAATACGTAACTGAATCAACCCGCAAGTAGCTAGAATCTCGGGAGTAGCGTCCATCACCTTCGGGTGGTGCGTGAAATGCAAACGCGCCCGACATTAGTGCTTTAGAAACCGCCTATTCTAGCACCCTCAAAATTGCTAAGGAAGCAGCTCTTTGCATAGAAGTAAGCTGCTTCCTTTATTATACTGCTTGTCCGAGTCGATAGAACTATATTTATGGAAAACAATGAAGTAGATTCGGTTGGGAGCGAAGCCGGGACCCATGCCGAATCTTCTCTTCTCAAGGCGGGTCGACGCGACATCCTACGAAGTAGGTGTTGCCAAAGACACGCATTCTTCTCTCTCTTGTGATAGACGACAAAACGGGCAACGGAGTCAGTGTAAGCGGCGGAAATTATTTCGGGGATACCGCGGATTGCTGATGAGTTTTGTAGATTTCTACGTTGAGCCAAGGGTGTTTGAGGTGTGTCGGAATGAAACGTCACACTGCTGCGGAGGGTCAGCCGAAATGATTTCCAGAGCGGACGGTGTGTATGTGAGATAACATTGTTTCTTTTGTGTTCCGTCTTCGCCGTGACAAGCGGCGAAGCCGTTTTCGGACTTTTCGCGTTCGCCCGTAGGGCTAGTTTGCTGCAGAGGGTTGACTTTGTGGCACGAATGTGCTACAATATTCACATACAATTTAGGAGATACTTATGGTAAAGACTGATATGGTTAGAGCTAGAATTGCCACGGGATTGAAAGATTCTGTCGAGAAGATTTTTGACTCGCTTGGAATTACTCAGTCGCAAGCGATTCAGATGTTCTATAAGCAAGTCGAACTTACCGGCGGTTTGCCGTTTGAGGTTCGTGTTCCTAAGTATCGCCTAGATAACGCGGCACTTATGAAAGACGCCGAGTATGATGCTGTGCTGGAGAAGGGCTATCGGTCCGCCATAGAAGGAAATAGTCGCAGCTCGAAGGCGGCAAGAGCCGCGTTTGCTCGTCGTCATAGGTCGGTAGCATGAGTTATTTCGTCGAAGTAACGCCTGAGGCCGAAGCGGATATCGAGAATATTTTCGGCTACGTGTCGACAGAGTTGGAAGCGCCGGATAGCGCGTTCAAGCTCGTGAATGACATATATGATGAGATCGATAGCCTTGCGGATTTGCCCAAGCGCAATCAGGTCATAAATCGAGAGCCGTGGAGAAGTCGCGGAGTGCGATTTGCGTATGTCAAGAATTTCAGAATACATTATATTGTAAATGATGATCAGAACAAAGTTATCGTCTTTAATGTGATGTATTATCGAAAGAATTCATAGAGTCGCGCGCGTTGCCTGTTAGGCCAAAATCCTGTAAATCCTGTTAATCCTATCTAACGATTAAGCTATTCGCTATCGCAATTAACCGAACGGATCGTTAACAATTAACCGAATAGATTATTAACAATTAACCGAATAGGACTTGCGTTCATATCTTCCTGCTTAAGTCGATAATGAAGTATTAGGTAGTGAAAGTGGTAATATCGTGTTGACAATGTATAGCAAATATGTTATCATATATGCGAAAAATGGAGGAAGGTATGGCGCAAATCAATATTCGTATCGAGGATGACATCAAAGCCAATTCCGAGGCGCTTTTTAAGCGTTTAGGACTCTCTATGTCTGCGGCGATTACTCTTTTCTTGCATCAAGCGATCAATCATCAGGGCTTGCCGTTTGAAGTGCGTGATCGTGTTCAACAAGAGCGTGGCAGTGAGACTCAAGCGTATCTCCAAGATAAGTTACGCGAAGCGAGTCGGTATGCGAAGACGAACTCGACTCGTTTGACGCATGAACAAATCTTCAATGGCTTGCAGGAGTTGATCAATGCTGGGCGAGGAATACACGCTTAAGTATACCGAGCAGTTCCGCGACGATATTGCGGAAGCCATCGGTTATATTGTCAACGAACTCCGCAATCCTATTGCCGCGCAAAAGTTGAAGGATGATGTCGAGCGGGACATCATAGATCGCTCGTTTGCTCCTTTAGCGGTAGCGCCATATTTTACGGATGAAGATACCGGAGATGTCTATTATCCGATATATACGGGTAATTTCATTTCGTTCTATGTTGTAGGCGATCACACGATAGAGTTTCGTCGATTTTTGTATGCACGTCGCAATTTGCCGAAATATCTTGTAACAGAGGACAATGACGATTAAAGGCCAAACCGAAGAGGCATTACCTGTGATGATGGTGCGGTGCGGGAGGTAAAGGTCTCGGGGCCGGATGGCGATGAGGAGGAGGCGCGGGGTGGTGGGGCTTATGCCCGAAGCAGAGATCCAAGTTGAACAAGGGTCTTGGCGGAGGGGGTGGTGGCGCAACCACGACTTCGCGATAAACGACGGGCTCCGGCTCCTTGACTATCACTTTCTCGACCACAACCACTTTCTCCGGCTGTCCATTACATTCTTTTATGCCGACACAATTGCCGCCGATATGAATGGAGCCATCGTAGTGATGGTGATGAGGTTCTTTAGGGCACGGGTAGACGACTTCGTCAGCTCCCGCGACTAAGGTAAGCGCGCCGAAAAGGGCGACTACCGCTAGTTTTGCTTTATTCATGTTTGTTCTCCTTTCACACTCATAAGAACGCAAAGCGCGGCAAAAGTCAACAAGCGAAAAGCAAGAAATTAGCAAGCTTCCTTCCATGGGATTATCAAGGCGAGAATGATATAATCTCGCCTTGATAAGTTTACTCATGAAAGGAGGAGAAAATGGAACACGAATTCTTGCATGCGGCGGCTTCTCATTCGGTGAGAGCGGTGATGCGCTATTTGGGAACTCGGCTTACGGGACTTTCCGAAAGTGAAGTCGACGAAAATCGCGCGAAGTTCGGCGTTAACAAAGTCACTCACGAAAAGAAGAAGTCGATATTAAAGCGGCTTATCGGCGCTTTCGTGAATCCATTCACGATGATTCTTTTCTGTCTTGCGATTGTGTCGACTATAACCGACATGATTTTTCCCGCCTGGGAACTCTTCGGCAGTGCGAAAGAAGACTTCGATCCTCTTACCGTCATAATCATCACGACGATGGTCGCTATCTCAGGCGGCTTGAGATTCGTACAAGAACTTCGAAGCGGAAATGCCGCGGAGAAACTTCTCGCGATGATTACGACGACCTGCACGGTCGATCGCAAGAATGCATCGAAAGTCGAGATTCCGCTCAATGAGGTCGTGGTCGGTGATATCGTCCATCTTTCAGCAGGCGACATGATTCCCGCCGATCTTAGATTGATCGAAACGAAAGATCTTTTCGTAAGTCAATCTTCGCTTACAGGAGAAAGCGAACCGATTGAGAAGTTAAGCGGCAAGTGCGAAAAGGGGGATAGCGTAACCGAATATTCCAACCTCGCGTTTATGGGTTCGAATGTGATCTCGGGTCATGCGAAAGGCGTGGTACTGGCGGTAGGAGATTCAACGCTCTTCGGCTCAATGGCGGTTAAAGTCGCGGGGGATGCGGTCGAGACGAATTTCACGAAGGGCGTCAACTCCGTATCTTGGGTATTGATTCGCTTTATGCTTTTCATGGTGCCGGTCGTCTTCGTCATCAACGGCATCACGAAAGGAGATTGGCTCGCGGCGTTTCTGTTCGGCATATCGATTGCGGTGGGACTCACGCCGGAGATGCTCCCGATGATCGTCGCGACCTGTCTTGCCAAAGGCGCGGTATCGATGAGCAAGAAGCGCACGATCGTCAAGAACCTTAATTCGATTCAAAACTTCGGTGCCATCGATATTCTCTGTACCGACAAGACGGGAACATTGACCCAAGATAAAGTCGTCCTTGAGTATCATCTGAATGTGGCCGGGGAAGAAGATTCGCGCGTCTTGCGTCACGCTTATCTCAACAGCTACTTCCAAACCGGCTACAAGAACTTGATGGATCTCGCCATCATTCAGAAGACCGAAGAAGCCGAGCGCGACAACCCCGAGCTCGTCGATTTATCGGAGGCGTACGAAAAGGTGGATGAAGTTCCTTTCGATTTCACGCGTCGTCGTCTTTCGACGGTCGTCAAGGATTCGTCCGGCAAGACTCAGATGGTAACGAAGGGCGCGCTCGAAGAAATGCTCGAGGTGTGTACGATGGTCGAGTATAAGGGCGAACACAAGCCCCTAACCGAAGAGTTGAAAACGACCGTCCGCTCCACTGTCGCCTCGCTTAATGAGAAGGGCTTTCGAGTTCTCGGCATCGCCCAAAAGAACGATCCTTCTCCCATTGGCGCTTTCAGCGCGGCAGATGAAAAAGAGATGTCGTTTATGGGATATCTCGCGTTTCTCGATCCGCCTAAGGAATCGACGGCCGATGCGATTAGAGCTTTGCGCGAACACGGCGTCAAGACGAAGATCTTAACGGGCGACAACGAAAAAGTGACGCGGACTGTCTGTCGTCAAGTCGGCCTTAAAGTGAAGGACATGCTCTTAGGAAGCGAAATCGCCAAGATGACTGATGACGAGCTGGCAATAGCGGCTTCGGCCTGTGATGTATTTGCGAAGTTGACGCCCGACCAAAAGGCGCGCATTGTTTCGGTTTTCCGCAACTACGGCTCGACCGTCGGCTTCTTGGGAGACGGGATTAACGACGCTGCTGCAATGAAAGCGGCGGACATCGGCATTTCGGTCGATACGGCTGTTGACATCGCCAAGGAATCCGCAGACGTGATTCTTTTGGAGAAGGATTTGATGGTGCTGGAAGAAGGAATTGTCGAAGGGCGAAAGACTTACGCCAACATGATCAAGTATATCAAGATGACGGCGTCTTCGAACTTCGGCAATATGTTCTCGGTTCTTGCAGCGTCGGCGCTTCTCCCGTTCCTTCCGATGATGAGCGTACATCTGATTTTACTTAATCTAATCTACGATCTCTCATGTACGGCGATTCCGTGGGACAATGTCGATAAGGAGTTCATCCAATTGCCGAAGCAGTGGGACGCGAGTTCGGTGGGTAAGTTCATGGTTTGGATCGGGCCGACGAGCAGCGTCTTCGACATCACGACGTATCTATTCATGTACTTCGTTTGTTGTCCGATGGTAGTTTCGAACGGCGTTCTTTATAGCGACCTTGCCGCGCACTTTGCGGGAGCGGAACTAATCGCTCGTCAAGCTGCTTACATCGGGCTCTTTCAGGCCGGGTGGTTCGTCGAATCGATGTGGAGCCAGACTCTCGTTATCCACATGATCCGCACGCATAAGCTCCCGTTCCTTCAAAGCCGCGCTTCGATGCCGCTTACACTTCTCACGTTTACCGGAATTGCGGCGCTTACGATTATTCCGTTCACTCCGCTTGGGACGGCGCTGGGGTTCGTCGCGCTTCCTCCGATTTACTTCGCTTATCTAGCGATTTGCATCCTCGCCTACATGGTTCTCGCCTCAATCCTCAAAACAATCTACGTGAATCGTTATGGCGAGTTACTTTGAGTTCTTAGGCGCTTTCTTGCGTCTAATCTGCCACGCCTTGGCGCTCTGCTTTGCGTTCAAGGCCTGGCGCCTGATTCGCAAACGCTTCGGTCAAAAGTAGCGCCGCGTACGTGAGAACAGTGAATCAATCTTTATATCTGCGGCAGATTTGCATTTATTTGCTCTTGTCAAAACTATACCTGAAATGGTATAATATTGGCAATGACGAACTACGAGAAGATCTACGAAGAAGCTATAGGGCTTAATGGAATCATATCCGTAAGCCAGGCGAAAGAGCTCGGCGTACCTAATATCGAGCTTGTGAAGCTTTGTAAGCGCGGCAAATTGACGCGTGTTGGACGCGGCGTATATCGGCTCGATAAGTTCTTCCCTCAACCGACCGATCAGCTTGCCGCGGCAGTTTTGCAAGTAGGCGGCGATGCATATCTTATTGGAGAAACGGTTCTTGGATATCATCGTTTGTGCCCAACGCATGAAGCTATAATTTATGTTGGGACAACTAGAAGAGTGCGCAAGACGCTTCCGGAAAATATCAAACTCTGCAAAAGGCCGGTGGGCGATGATTTATGCTATATGGATGGCGTGAGGGCTCAAACGATTCCGGCGGCAATTCGAACGGCGATTGGATTCGTCGAGCCGAGCCGATTGCAAGAGGCGATAAATGCGGCGCTGGAGCGGCAATTGATCGAAGAGGATGTCGCAAAAGTACTTTTGAAGGAGATTTAAGTAATGGCAAAACGTCCTAATAGTTGCACAAACCTCAATAAAGCGCTTCTCAGGCTTGCGGGGAGCGATGAAAAGTTCATTGACATCCGTGCAACGATGGCAAATGTCATTGTCGCGCAGATGATTCCGGATGGCGTCGTGAAGGGCGGCAGTCAAATGAAGCTTCGTTTTGGCCCGATGGCTTCGCGAGTGACTATGGATCTTGATACAGCACGAAGTTGTGATTTGGATTCCTTTATTAGGCGATTCCGCGCGGCGTTGACTTCCGGATGGTATGATTTTACGGCAGATGTCATCGTTAAGGCACAAGCATCGCCTAAGGGTATTCCTTTTGAGTATATCATGCAGCCGATGGATGTGAAACTCAAGTATCGCGGACAACCTTGGTATACGATTTTAGTGGAAGTTGGGCATAACGAAATCGGAGACGCGGATAATCCGGAGATTGTTCCGCTTTTGTCAGATATTCGAACAATGTTTGAGAATCTCGGATTCCCAGAACCTAAGCCAATTCCACTTATGCCGCTCAAGTTTCAAATAGCCCAGAAGCTTCATGGCCTTTCTGCGAAGGGAAGTGATCGAGTTAGGGATGTTATCGATCTTCAGCTCATCATGCGAAGCGAAATCGATCTGGCTGAAACGAGAGAAGTGTGTGAGCAACTTTTCGCCTATCGCAAATGCCAACCTTGGCCTCCCCGAGTTGAGAAGGGTGAAGGATGGGATTCTCTTTATGATAATGCGAAGGGCCGTTTGCCGGTTCTCCCCTCGGTTGATGAAGCGATTCTTTGGGCGAATGAGCTTATCGCCAAGATCGACGCAGCATAACAACTTTCTTCGTGGTAAGATCAATCATACTGTTGGAGTGATAAGAGCGATAGTATGAGGCGGCAGGAAGCGACATGCTGAGAGACGACCGAGTGACATGGTGAGACCCCTATTTGTCATAGGGTATGACTACGATTTGTCTAATGGTATGACTTTTATTTCTCCAGTGCGGGCAAATTAATCGCCCAGTGCGGACACCCCAATCGGCTAGTTGAGTCGAATCAATCGGATAGAGGAGGTTCTTCCTCTTTCGGTGGCATTTTGAGATATTTGAAGATTCTTGATGACGCGGAGGCGGAAAATTTGATATAATTCTATACATAGTGAACGAGTTTGAGCAATATTATGAAGCGGTGGAGCCGGGCAAACGCGAACGAGCGTATGCCTGGGCGACGGCTATCGGCCTTCAGGATGTTGATGGTCTAAAACCATCCAAGTATTTGATCAAAACCGCTCGGCGACACATAGAAGGTGAGATTACTCAAGAAGAAGCGCGAAAGATCGTTGACGAATATTACGAAACGAAGGAAGGGCATGATCTGCCGCGAGACATGGAAGAAGCTGATAAAGTTTCGGCTCGAATGGTAGCGATAATCAATTCGCCTGCTTTCAGTTTTTCGCCGGTTTATTATCTTGATTTGCATGCACGACTTTTTGAAGGAGTATTCGCTCATGCCGGCAAGATTCGCGAAGTCGAATTGTCCAAGAAGGAGTGGGTGTTGGATGGAGCGAGCGTTCAGTATTCTCCATCGTGTGTGGTAGCAAAAGAACTCGAGTATGAGTTTACCAAAGAAGCGAAGTTCTCCTATAAGAAGCTGACAGAGGATGAATTCGCCGAGCACTTTGCAGGGTTTATATCGCAAATCTGGCAGATTCATCCTTCCCGGGAGGGCAACACGCGCACCGTGGCGCTTTTCGCAATCAAGTATTTGCGCTCGAAAGGGTTTTCCGTTACCAACGATTTGTTTAAGGACAAGTCTTGGTTTTTCCGCAATGCATTGGTTAGAGCAAACTATGAAGACACCCAAAGAGGAGTTGAGAAAGAGATCTTGCATCTTGCGGAATTCTTTAAGGTTCTGCTTTTTGATGCTGACATCGAACTGAAGAATCGCTATCTTCGTGTTGGTCAAGAGTATGGTACGAATGCGGCCGCTTCCGTCGGTGATTTGCATCGCCATGTCGGTATAAATGTCGGGTTAAATGTCGGGTTAAATGAAACCGAGACCAAAGCCAAAGAGCTCTTAAAGGCCAATTCCAAAACTACCATACCAACCTTGGCGACGTTACTTAATATCACCGAGCGTCAAGCTGAACGAGTCATCGCTGCGCTGAAGGAGAAAGCGGGGATGAAACGCCGCGGTGCAAGAAAGAACGGTGATTGGTATTTCGAAAAATGATACAATATAGGCAGATACAAAAGGAGATTTAAGATGGCTTATACGAATAAAGAACTTGCCAAAGAGTTTTGGATGCTTACCAAAGGTATTCTTCAGGATTCGAGAGTCGATACCGATGAAGCGCTCGTTCTCAAACGTTGGATCGAAGAGCGCGGACTTAACGAAACCTTCTCGATGATTGTGAAGCGTCTCGATCAGTTCCTCGCGGATGGCTATATCGACCAGTTCGAATCGAAGACACTCCTCGATTCCTTCGGCACGATTCTCAGCCATCTTCGACAATGGGCAACCTGAGTCATCTGGACGCGGAGGTATTGTCTTCGCCTTAAGTGATGGGACTTTGTTCCCGTCACTTTTGTTCGCAATGTCGATTTTACATATCTTTGGTGGCGCACGTGACTTTAAACGCAATATTGCCAAGAAGATTAAGGCGAAAGAGCTTGCATGTTGATTTGTATTAGCGAGAAATATGTAGCGCGTCGCGAGCTGGTGGGTGATTCGCAAGAAAAAAGCAAGAAAATAGAGAGCGCGAAAAGGCGAGGAGAAATGGTATAATATTAATGATGATACGTTTAAGTCCATTCTCACTCATTCTCCTTTGCCTCGCGATATTGTCGTTCGCAACGGAGATCTTACTCGGTTCGTCTCTCGCCAAGACGATCACGACGCCGCTTGTCATGCTCCTTATGATGATAGCGAGCGAACTCGCGCGCTATTTCCAAGAACGCCATTCGCGTAAGGTCTATGAGAAAGTCGTGCGTCTTTTAAGACGTGAGACTTATGTCGAGCTCGGCGCTAGAGTCCGACTTAAGCCGGGCGTCGAAGTTCCGGGAGACCTGAAACTCGAAAGCGCCGAAAGATTGATCGTTTCCGAATCGATGATTACGGGGGAGAGCGGCGCTATCGAAAAACGAGTGGGCGAGCTCGTCTATTCCAAGTCGCGCATTCTCTCGGGGGAGGGCGAAGGGCTCGTCGTTGCTATAGGAGGGAACACGGCCTATGGTCGGCTTTTGCCGCGCAAGACCGCCAAGAACCCATCCTTCGACTCTCGCTCCGGCTCGATTGCATTCGTCTTGATCAAGTTCATGCTCGTTCTGGTGCCGATCGTCTTTTTCGCTTCGAGTTTGACGCGCGGCAATTTGATGACGGCGTTTCTCTTTGCGCTTTCGGTAGCAATCGGACTTACGCCCGAGATGTTGCCGCTCGTCATCAACGCTTGTCTCGTAAAGGGGAGCCATGCGCTCGGGAAGAAGAAAACGATCGTGCGCAATCTTCGCGCAATGCAGGATTTGGGAAGCGTCGATATTCTCTGCGTCGACAAGACGGGAACTTTGACAGGAGATAAGCTCGTCCTCGAATATTATCTCGACATTTTGGGACGAGAAAGTTTTCGGACGCTCGCCTTGGCTTTCGAAGCGAGCGAAAAGTCCGCTTCTCCCGAAGAGCCGTTCAACGCGGCGATTTTGAAAGCGCAGGAGATGCCGGGCTTCGAAGCACGGCTTAAGGCGGAGCTCAACAGGGAAGAGCGCCTTATCAAAGGTCGAGTGGAAGAAGTGCTGCCGCTTTGCAAGTATGCGGAGCTCAAAGGCGAACTCGTTCCAATCGACAAGCGAAAGGAAGCCTCGCTTATAGTCGACGAGCTAACCGAAGATGGGATGCGCGTCGAGGCGCTCGCTTATTTGAAGGGGAGCGATTATGTGCTCGTCGGTTATCTTGCGTTTTTCGATGCGCCGAAAAAGTCCGCAAAAAGCGCGCTCGATAAACTTAAGTCGCTTAATGTCTCGGCGAAAGTCCTCACGGGCGATAATCGACTTACCGCTTTCTCGATTTGCCGGCGCCTCGGGATGAAGGTCGAGAGTCTCCTCACAGGAGCTGAACTCGACAAATTGGGAGATGACGAACTTCAACTTCGCGTCGAGTCGACTCAAGTTTTCGCCGAGCTTACTCCGCGGCAAAAAGCGCGCCTTGTTTCCGCCTTGAGAGAGAACGGCCATACTGTCGGCTTTGTGGGAGACGGGTTTAACGATCTTTCGGCGATGCTCTCGGCGAATGTGGCGATTTCGGTCGATACCGCGTCTAAAGAAGCGAAGGAGATTTCGGACGTGCTTTTGCTCGAGAAAGATTTGAACATTCTCGAAGCGGCGATTTTGGAAGGGCGCAAGGCGTTTCACAATATGTCGAAGTATGTCCGCATAACTGCCGCATCCAATTTCGGCAATATTTGCTCGATTGTAGTCGCGAGTGTCTTGTTGCCGTTCTTCCCGATGACCTCGGCGCAGCTTCTTGCGCTCAATCTGCTCTACGATGGGCTCTGCTTCGTTTTGCCGTGGGACAACGTCGATCGGGAACTTTCGTCTCGACCGCTTGATTGGTCGGGTCATTCGCTTGCGCGTTTCATGCTTCACTTCGGCTTTGTGAGTACACTCTTCGATTTGGCGATGTTCGGCTTTCTTTTCTTCGTCTTCTGCCCGATGATAGTGGGCGGCAGTTACTTCGCTCTTGATTCCGCGAATAAGGGGAGCTTTGTGATGCTCTTCCAGTCGGGATGGTTTTTTGTAAGTCTCTGGTCTCAGATTCTTATCTTGCACCTTTTAAGAACGCCGAAGATTTCCTTCATTCAGAGTGTCGCGTCTTGGCCCGTGTTGATAGCGACTTGTCTTGGACTGAGCGTCTTTTCACTTTTGCCGAAGACTAAGCTCGGTTTGAGCTTAGGACTTACGACGCTACCTTTATCTTTTGCCGCGGTCCTCGCCTTGGACATCATAGGTTTCATGGCGCTTACTTCGCTCGTCAAGTCTCGCTACCTGAAGAAGTTCGGTTCGCTTGCTTGAGGGAAAGGAGATTTGAAATGAATATTCGAGTAGCGGAAATCTCCGAACCGATTTTGAAGGCGATTAAAAATGCGCTTAAGACGCTTGAAGGCGAAAACGTCACGCAGCTTTTGAAGGAGCTTGAGACGTTCGCGTCCGACGAAGGCGCATCGCTTTTATTGACGAAAGAAGGGTCCCCGCTCGTAAAGGACGATTCCGTCATCAAGGTCAGAGACTTGGTGATCGATCCTCGGCGACACGAAGTTTCTCGCTGCGGCGAAAAGATCGACTTGACCGCTAAAGAATTCGAGATCCTTCACTTCCTCGCCTCGAATCGCGGCGAAGTTTTCACGAAAGAGCAGATTTACAATGCCGTTTGGGACGGGAAGTATTATCTTGATGATAGTAATATCATGTCCTTTATTCGCAAGCTTCGTAAGAAACTCGAGCCCGATCCTGATGATCCAATCTACATTCTCACCATCTGGGGCGTCGGATACAAGTTCATCGATTAAGCGTCTTAAAGAGTAATATCCCTAACTTCCGCGGCAGACTTAACATCGCGGCAAAATCTAGTTGAAGAAAACGAAGGGAATATGGTATAATAATCACAAATGGTTTGTGAATATACGATATCGACCGAGCTCTCTCAAGAAGAGAAGATGCTCGCGGAAGCTGCTCGCGAAGCCAGTCGTGATGCGGTAAATCGTGCTTTTGCCGCGGGCTTATCGATTACAATTGCGAAAGACGGTAAACTAGTTGAAATCTCTCCCGATGGAACGGAAACTATCGTTGGAGACCTCTAAATGATTAAACGCTTTAGAATGGTCGCAGGCCCCAATGGTTCGGGCAAATCGACACTCGTCAAGCGTTTGATCGAAGACTATAAGATTAATTTCTACTCTTTCGTTAATGCCGACGATATCTTCGCTCATGTCGCAAAATTCGGGGCATATTCTCCCAAGTTTCCCGTTGAGAAAGAAGAGCTTGTCGAGTACTCCGAAAAGTCGACTTATGACGAAAGCGTAAAGGCGATTTTCCGCGGCAATTCGGTTAAAGTCGAGGATGACTGCGTGAAGTTTGATAAAAGTGCAATCAATTCCTATACGATGGCGCTCTTTGCAAACTTCCTTCAAGATCGATTCATGCAGCGCGGCGAGAGCTTTTCGCAAGAAACCGTTTTCTCGCATCCATCAAAGATTGAAGCGCTTAAACGGGCTCATGAGCTCGGCTATCGTACATATCTGTATTTTATCGCAACGCCTAACGCTACCATTAATAAGACGCGTGTTGCCGGACGTGTCGCGCAAGGTGGACATGATGTGCCGGTCGACAAGATCGTTTCGCGTTATTCGCGCTCTATTGCTCAGATCAAGGCCGCGCTTCCCTATGTTTCGAGGGCGTTCTTCTTTGATAATGGTGGAAGCGAGATGATTTACTTGGGACAGTACACTCTGGAAGCTGGGCTTTCGCTTGCGATTAACGAAGATAAGCTCCCTAAGTGGTTTGTTGACGCTTTGGCCTAATGTAGTGCCAAAAAGAAAGAAAAAACGGGCGTAATTCCAACCGCTTTTAATGTGATAATTTAGTATAATAGCTCTCATCTTTAACCCTTAATATAAAGGAGAAATCATGAGAGCAATCACCAAACTCGACCTTCAATACGCGCATCGTTTCTATGGCTTCATGGGCGAGGCGCGCTATCTGCATGGCCACACCGGCACCTTGGAAATCGAAGTCGAAGACACGATTAACGAAGGTGTCAATATGGTCTTCCCTTGCAACGAAATCAAGAAAATCGCCTGGAATGTGCTTAAAAACTTCGACCATGCGCTTGTTTTGCGCGAAGACGATCCGCTTCTTCCCGCGATTCTCGATGTTTACGAGATGGAAGGCATAAAGGACGGAACGAAGACGAACACGATGAAAGGCGCCGCATTCGAAAACGAGCTTTGCCGCGCTTATCCCGACGCGCGACTCGTCGTTACCAAGGAAACTATGACTGTCGAAGGCATGATTAAAATCGTCTATGAGCTTTTGAAAGACAAGCTCAATATCGTGAAACTTACTTTCAAAAGCGGTGACAATACGGCCTCTTGCGAATTCAAAAGCGAGAGAAGCTTGGATCGCTGCCCCAAGTGCGGCATAACTCTCGTCAAAGGCTACTGCCCCAAATGCGGGTATAAGAAAGGCGAATGAAAATGAGAGCGAAAACCAAAATCGGCATCATAATCATTATCGCGATAATTTCGCTGGTCGCAGCTCTATCCGGTTGCACCCTTTGGCCGAGCGAGAAATCGACTGATGATATACCTGCAGTCAAGAACTTCGAGGCTGAGCGATATATGGGCGTTTGGCACGAAATCGCCCGCTTACCTCAACGCTTCGAGCGCGATTTGACGGATGTAACAGCGACATATTTGCTCGAAAACGGACGCTTAATCGTTGTTAATCGCGGCAAAAGAGCGGGCGAGGAAGTCGTTGCTACAGCAGTCGGTGATTTTGCAGGGCCGAAGGACGAAGGCGCATTCCGGATTTCATTCTTCCGCCCGCTCTATGGAGATTATAAGATAATTTATCTCTCGAGCGACTATGATCTCGCCATGGTGACCTCGTCCGACCGCTCAAGTCTTTGGATTCTTGCGCGAGAAAAGTCGATTTCGCTTGATCGTCTTCTATCGCTGCTCGAAAAGGCGCGTATTTGGGGCTTTGATCTCACCAAACTCGAATATCCTTAGTCTCTGCGGCAAAATGTAGTTGAAGGCAATGTGGTAAATATGGTATAATTACCACATATGCCTTACGACTTTTCGATTGAAGAATTTTCCGGCTATTTTGAAGCCAAGGAACCCGGACGGCGCGAACGTGCGGACGCTTGGGCAACGGCGATTGGGCTTCAAAAGGTTGACGGATTAAGCACTTCCAGATATTTAGTCGAAACCGCTAAAGAGCATATCGAAGGCAGCATCACCCAAGAAGAAGCTCATTCCCGAATTCGTGACTATTACCTTGCCAAGAGCGAGACTGAAAAGCCCGATCCCAAACTTGAGGAGCCGGACAAAGTTGCCGAGAGAATGGTTGCGATTATCAATGATGCGGGCTTTGAATTCACTCCCGAATATTACCTCGCTCTCCATAAGCGCCTCTTTGAAGGAGTCTTCTCAAGTGCCGGCGAGCTTCGTGCGGTCAATATTTTGAAGCGCGAGTGGGTGCTTAAGGATGATTCGGTTACATACGGGGATAAGACGACGTTGATGTCTTCGCTTGTTCGAGATTTTGTGGATGAGCGGGAGTTTGATTATGGAGCGAAGGAAATCGATGCGATAATCGCTCACTTTGCTCGGTTCATCGCTCAGATTTGGCAGGTCCATCCCTTTATCGAAGGCAACACTCGTACGACGGCGCTTTTTGCGATCAAGTATCTGAAATCTCTCGGTTTTAGCGTAAGCAATAATGAGTTCCGCGAGAATTCTTGGTATTTTAGAAATGCGCTTGTGAGAGCCAATTATGCGGACTATCGCAAGAATGTGAAGCGCGACTGGAGTTATCTCGAAAAGTTCTTCCGTAATCTCATCTTAGGCGAGCATCATGAACTCTCCATAGTAAGGGTGTGAAATGTTAGGATTTAGCTTAAAGCGTCATTCCGATAGAGCTATTGACCGCATTCGTAAGATGCTGTCGGGGCTTTGCGGCGCTTTCTTGCTCTTTTCGATCCTCTTCTCGAGCTTCTACGTTATTGAGGAAGTGGATCATGAGTGCGCGGGGGAAGAGTGTCCTACTTGCGTTCGGCTCCAGGTCTGCCTCGAGAACTTTCAGCTTACCGGCACCCCGCTCCCCAATGACGCGGCACTTTTAAGCGACAAGGTCGAAGCTTTTCACCTTATTGAAGCGTCGGAGTTTCGCGCTCCGGCAACGACTCTCCAATCCCTTTATGTGCGACTTGATGAGTGAGTTGAGCTTTCTTTCAAAAGCTCTTAAAATTCACTTATCTTAAACGTACATAAAGGAATATATGAAACTTACACCTTTTTGCGCCGCTTTGGCGCTTATTACCACTCTTAGCTCCTTTGCGGAAATCGAAGCGCCTTCGATTGAAGCGGGCATTAATTACAAGTCGATGAAAATCGAGCGCGGCATGGTTGAGAACAAGGAAAGCGTCTTCGGCTATGAAGTCGAGCTCGGTTGGTATGGAATCGTCGGCGGCATCGAATCTTGCCATGATATGACGAACATCGATGGTCGTAGAGGTCGCTATAACGAAATCGAGTCGTTCCTCGGCTATGAGCATTCATTCGGTGACTTCTCGGCTCGAATCGCTTATATCTACAAGCGCTGCATTTTGGAAGAACCTGATACTCAGGAAGTGGAACTCGAACTCGAATATGAGATGGAATATGTGACGCCGTTCCTTGCGCTGGAGATGGACACGAAAGAAAAGCCCGGCGCGACGTATGGCGAGTTCGGCCTTAGCCATGAGTTCGAAATCTTCGAGGGCTTCTCGGCAATTCCTCTCGTGGGTGTCGGCTTCGGCACGAAGGGGCGCAACGAACTCGACTTCGAGACGAATCGCAACGCTTTTCGTGATATCCACCTCGGCCTCGAGCTCGAAATCGAACTTTGCGAACACTTGAAGCTCGTTCCATCGGTCGATCTCTACGATCAATTCACTTCTGCCGCCCGTCACGAATATGAAAAGGGCTTCGCGGCAGTCGGAGGTTGCCGCCTCGTCGCAGAATTCTAATCTTTCCGCGGCAGATTTTTGCTCTTGCTTTATCCGGTCTCCCCAAAGCACCTAAGTGTTTGCCTCAAACCATCGGGTGTTTTAAGATAAACCATCCTAGTGTCATAATAGCCACTGTGCTAGTCTCAAAATAGCCACCATCCTAATACCAAAATAGCCCTCGTCCTGATGTCAAAATAGCCCCTATCGGGAGGCGCGTATAAAACCATCCTTAGGATGGAATCTTAGTGTCGCGTTCAGTTACGTCGTGGATGCGGCGCAAAAGCGGCGGTAATGCGGCACTTTTGCGGCAGCTTTGCGGCGCTTACTTATGTCACGTCAAACGCACGCGAAAAACACGCGAAACACACGTCAATACGCGTCCGGGAGGAGAAGTTTTCGGTAGCCATCTCCTCCCTCCCGCGGCAGATTCCCCCGACAATTGTAGATTTTTAATCATTTCCGCTTTCAACACAGGCGGAAATATGATATACTATAAATCGTTCAGCGGGAAAACATACGAATCGAAAGGTGAATAAAAATGGAAGGTGATTCTGATATCTCAAATGCAGTTGTAGTTTCAGATATTCGTCCCATGATTCATGAGGTTCGCAATTCACAAGTCATGTTTGATCGCGATTTGTCGGCATTATACCAAGTCCCGACAAAGGCCTTGAATCAGGCGGTTAAACGTAACAATAAGAGATTCCCGGAAGAGTTTGCATTTAGATTGAGTGAAGAGGAAATGACTGAACTGGTCACAAAATGTGACCGGTTCGCAACGTTAAAGCATTCCAGCGTCCCTATGATGGCATTTACAGAGCAAGGGGTCGCAATGCTATCTGCGGTGTTGAAAAGTGAGGTTGCCATTCGCGAATCGGTTCGCATAATGAAGGCATTTGTTGCAATGCGTAGAACTCTGGCTGCATTGCCGCCTCAGCTTGCAGATATAACGGCTCGTCTTGAGGCAACAGAACGACGCCAAATCTCGGATCAATCGCGTAATGATGCACGTTTTGAAGAAATCTTCGCTAAAATGAATGAGGGCGAATTTCCGCTTGCGCAAGTGTTTTATCAAGGCAAGTTCTGGGACGCAAAGTCTCTTTTGATAAAGTTCATTCGCAGAGCCAAGAAGAATTTGATAGTTGTTGATGCGTATGTCGGCGTTGCTACGCTCGATATGCTCGCAAAGCGCACTCGTGGAGTTTCTATCGAGCTTGTTACGCATTCGAACGGAGAGCTTGCGGAGACTGACTTTGAGGCCTTTGGCAAGCAATGTGGGAAATTCACTAAAACGATTTGTGGGATTTGCCATGATCGCTTTATAATTGTTGATGAGAAGGAAATCTTTTGGACCGGCGTATCGCTGAAAGATGCCGGGCGGCTCACGTTTGCTGCGGCAAAAATGGGCGAAGAAGTTATACCTGGCCTTCTTGCTTCCATCCGCAAAGCTACATCGAATACGAAGAAGTACTAAAGACTTTTGCTATTGCAAATATTTGCCCAGCTTGCGGTAGATATTGAAGATTTTTAAGTCTTTCCGCTTCCAACAGATACGGGAATATGGTATAATATGTTTGTTGGTTATGAGGAGCATCGCAATATATGATAGAAACTAACACTTATAATGACTGGCTTTCCAAGCTGACGATCCGATATCGGCAAAGTCAGATAAAGGCAGCTACTGCTGTTAATATTGAGCTCTTGAAGTTTTATTGGGAACTTGGCGCGGATATCCTTCGCTTGGAAAAAGATCAGCCTTGGGGCTCCGGATTTATTGACAAATTGGCAAGTGATATACAGCAGGTATTGCCGGATGGTAAAGCATTCTCAAGGACAAAGTTGTATTATATTCGTTCGTTTCGAGAGATTTATCAAGATATAATTGTCCCCCAACTTGAGGGACAATTGGAGCATGAGATATTTCGAATACCATGGGGCCATCATAAATGTCTTATAGATAAGTTCAAGAAAGACCCTAAACAAGCGTTATTTTATGTCCGTGAAACCTTGAAGAATGGGTGGAGTAGGGCGGTCTTGTTGAATTTCATCGACACAGATTTATACTCAAGGCAAGGGAAGGCGATTTCGAATTTCGCGTTGGCATTGCCGAACATTGAAAGTGATCTAGCTCAGGAGATAACGAAGGATCCGTATGACTTCAGCTTCTTGACGCTGGATACACGTTATCGCGAGAAGGATCTCAAGTCTGCGTTGTTAACGAGCGTCGAAAAATTCCTTCTTGAGCTAGGACAAGGTTTCATGTTGGTTGGCCGAGAATATAGGCTCGAGGTTGGACAAAAAGAGAAATTTGCAGATTTGTTATTCTTTCATATGAATCTCAATGCCTATGTCGTAGTTGAAGTTAAGATTACGGAATTTGAGGCTGAGCATCTTGGTCAACTGGGGCTTTATGTCTCGGCAGTAAATCATCTTCTGAAAAAGCCGGAGCACGCGCCGACTATCGGGCTTCTTATCTGTAAGACGAAAGATAATATTTTGGCGAAGTGGGCGCTGGAGTCGACGAGTCAACCAATAGGTGTGTCGGAATATCGTCTTACCAAGTTGCCTTCTGTTGCGGAGATAGAAGATAAGTTAAAGTAAGATAGATTTAATATTTACACAAAGCCCGTGGTAAGACTGCGGGATTTTTCTTTGCCGCGGAAGATTGTTGTAGCGCAAAGCGCGGCAAATATGATATACTATAAATCGTTCAGCGGGGAGAAATCCGTTTGAATGCGCGGCAAAATTGCTGCGGAAACGATTTAGCGTTAACGCTACACGACGTTCTGACGAAAACGTAGGAAATTTTCTGATACTGAACGAAATGTAAGTGCATTACGCGCTCATTCTGGGCGCGTCTTTCTTGCATTCCTGTATAGGCATCCTAAGGCCTCCAACTGAGTGCAAATCGAAAGACAGCGCTCTTTTCTTTTGCCGTCGTTTGTAAGAGAGGGTAAAAGAATGAACGAAGATCGGTTGCAAAACGTTAGCAAGCGAAATCCATCGATTGAGATGTTTCGCTGCGTTGTTATGTTTATGATTGTTCTGTATCACTGCTGGGTACATGGCATTTATAAGGAAGATCATTCATGGTGGTCGCTTTTCTTTTGCGCCGCGTTGATGTGGCATGTTGATGCGTTTGTTGCTATAAGCGGGTGGTTTGGTATAAAGTTCTCGCTTAAGAAATATTGGCATTTATATTCACAAGCACTTTTCTATAGCATTCTCAGCATGATATACGTGTTTTTGACAAGTGGGAAAGGATATGGCGTCTCGGCTGGATGGTTTGGTGGAACTTACCTTATGTTAATGTTAGTAGCACCAATCTTGAATCTTGCCATAGAGAAGCTTGTAGAATTGCCGAAGAAGGATGTATTGTATATATGGGGTTTAATGGCGGCAGGTATCTTTTTTGCTTGGTGTCCTAAACACCTTTTTACGGCAATAAATCCTTCAGGAGGGGGTGGATTTTCTATTTTTATGTTTGTTTTCTTATATATCACGGTAAGACTCATAAAACTATTAGATGTTCAGTTTAAGAAATGGCATTATCTCGTGGCAGTTTCATTTTTGTTCATCGGTTCGCTAGGAACTGGATTGCTTTCGGTAATTAATGCTTTGATTAGAGGCCGTGAAATTCATGGAAGAATGCTGAATGGATGGAGTACGTATGATGCGCCGTTTGTTTGGATTATGGCAATAGCTATGCTACTGATCTTTGTAAAGTATGTGAGAATGCCCGAATGGCTAAATAAAGTGGCTGCTTTCGTAGGACCATCTACATTCGGAATGTATTTATTGCATGATACGACAAGTTTTGGGCGTTTAATCTATCAAATACCGGAGCAATATTTAGAAACAAATACCACGTTGCATCCGACATTAATTATCATTATTTGTGCAATTGTGACATATATAATTGCGCTTTGCATTGATATAATAAGAAGAGGAGTGTTTGTCGCGATAAGTAGATTGGTGCGGATACATACGAAATAAGATGCGAAAATGACAACGATAGAAGATTCGGCCGGGACGAAGTGGGCCCCATGCCGAATCTTCTCTTTAAATGGCGTGGCGACGCGACGACCTACGAAGTAGGCGTTGCTAAAGACACGCATTCTTCTCTCTCTAGTGGAAGGGCGTCAAAACGGGCAAAGGAGTAGAGTGAAAGCGGAAGGTTTTGCCCGAGATGGAATGAAAAGTCGGGAGCGAATTGGATATCGCTTGAAACCTAGTATCTCGCCGAGGGGAGTGTCTAAACTGATTTAAGTAGACTTACGTGGATGAGCGGGAGAGCTTTTCATGGAAGGGTCGGGTAAAACCTGCAGCGTACGACGACCTGCGAGATAACACTGTTAAATCTGATATGCGGCGAATTAGTAATGCGGTAAGGATAGGCGGAAGGAATAAGTTTACTGTTGCCAATCATATAACAATATGTTATAATATTGCTAACAAGATTGGAGTGGATATGCTTGCAAAGTTATTGGGATCGCAAGTTCGCGCGGCAATATTGAGAGTGCTCTTTACCGAAGAGCGCTGCGAAGTGCATTTGCGCGAGCTGGCGAGAAGAACCGGCTTTAGTGCTCCTTGCCTTATGCGAGAAGCGAAGATGCTAGTCGGAGAGGCACTTATCATTGAAGATAAGCGAGAGAATCGTTCTTATTATCGTGCGAATGAGAAAAGTCCGCTTTACTCAGTGTTGGTGGAATTGGTCGCAAAGACTTCAAGCGGAGAGGCAATCATCGCGCGGCAGTTTAAGACCTCGCCGGCGGAGGTTGTCTTTATCTATGGCTCTAGAGCGAAAGGTACAGCTAAGATTGATAGCGACTATGATCTTTTCGTTTTGGGAGAGGAAGGGCTTAGAAGTGTGGTCGCACGAATAAGCGAAATAAGGGATTTGGTCGGCGTCGAAATCAATCCGTATGTTATAACCAAAGCGGAGTTCGTTAAACGAGTAAAAGCTGGAGACCACTTCTTGACGGAAGTATTAAAAGAAAAGAAGATCTTCATAAAGGGAGGCGAGGATGAGCTTGCAGCAATGGAAAGCTAACGGATGGCTCAAAAGTCATCAAACAAGCGAGGCTGAGCTTCGTAATCTTCTGCAAATAGTAGATAGAGATTTGGAAGATTCGAAAGCAGAAGGCCTTTCCAATGATTGGAAGTTTGGAATTGCGTATAATGCGGCGCTGAAGCTTTGTACAATGATGCTCTATGATGCGGGTTTTATGTCGGAGAAGAATCTGGCGCATTATCGAACCTTACTTTCGATTGAGTACACATTAGGCGCACATCGAAAAGCGGATGCTATATATTTGGACGCTTGTCGCGCAAAACGCAATCATGTGGAATATGATTATGTGGAAGGCGCATCGGCGGCAGAAGCGGAAGAACTTGCCGAGTTTACGAGAGAACTTCGAAAAGAAGTCGTCGAAAAGCTTTCGGTTAAGTATAGAAATTTGGTAGAAATATAAGGCTCCAATCTGCTGCGCGGTGGATTTGTAATCGGGCAGCACCCCAGATAGGCTTCCCTTCGGGACTTCGCTTCGCTCGGGTTTTTCGCGGGTTGCGCGTAGCGCATAAGCTGATTCAGTGCGAATTTATGTGTCGCAGGAGATTGGGGGAAGGGCGGTAAAATCATGAGATAATTAGACTATTTATGTCGCAAATGATATTTGGTATAATGTGCGGCATGAAAATCGAAAAAGCTTTTATCGTACTCGTGGCTGCGACGCTCGCTCTTGGCGCGGCAGCTGAAGTCAATGTCGGCGCGGACTTTCGCCTTCGCCAAGAAATAATGGATAATATTCCCGGGAATCCCGGCTATCCTGCTGCGGTTTGTCCTGCAAAGACCGTTCCCTTTAAGAACCAAATCCGCATTCGCCCCCGCGCGTGGTTCGAGATCAAGGAAGGACCGTTCCGTCTCTACACACGTGTCGCAGATGAGTTTCGTGAATACCCGACTTTGCACACTCCGCGAAAGAGCCGCGCCTACAACTTCCCCGATGAACTCTTCCTCGATAACCTCTATCTTGATGGATCGGGACTTGAGGCGGAATGGCTCCAATCTCTCGGCATCGATTCGGTCGACTTTCGCATCGGACGCCAGGATATGGTCGGGCCCGGGGGCTCGATCTTTGGGCTGAATCGTCTTATTTTTGAAGGAACGCCTACCGATGGCTCCAGAGACTTCTTCTCGGATATGGTTAGGACGACCTTACACTTTGACGAGACGAAGAAGCTCGATCTCTTCGCGCTCTATGATAATGGCGAGAACTATTTGAGGTGGGGGAATCATGCCTCGCGCGGCAGATCCTTAAACTGCATCAACATGACCGACTCGAACGATCTCGACGAGTGGGGAGGCGGCGCGGTCTTTTCACATGACGCTTTTGAAGGACAACTTCCTTATAAGGTGTACGGCATTTTGAAAGGCACCGAGCCCTATACGACGAAGAAGACGGGCGAACGCCACTCCCGTCATCAAGTCACGACTATCGGCCTCCTGCTCCAGCCTGAGTTCAACGAATATTGGGGCGCAGAGATTGATAACGCGATTCAAGAGGGCGAGTGGATGAATCACCTTGAGCTTAAGTATCATCCCGATATGATTCGCGCCTACAAAGGAACGCTTTCGCTCGCCTCGACCTACTATTCGAAGATGTGGGATCCTCTTTGGGGACGCTATACGCAAGATAGCGAAATGCTGGTATATGGCGCGGTTGCAGGAAACTGCTACTGGTCGAATGTCATCTATTCCAAGATCAAGCTCACGATGAATTTCGGCGCCCATCACGCGATTTACGTTTATACGGGCCCGATGTTCGTAGCTGATCAGGACGGGAAGGGGCATGCCGACAATCATGGCGGCTCGATGTACAAAGGTTGGCTTTCCGCGGCACGATACGACTTCCCCTTGCGCTTAGCTCAGAAGGGTGCGACGGGCTTTGACCGAATCGAGCTCTTCGGCCATATTGTCGGCGAACACTTCCAGCCCGGCGACTATTATGATTCTTCCAAGGGCGCGTACTTCGTTCGTTGGCAGCTCGATTTTCGTTTTTAAATCTCATAAGGGGACATTCCTTCCGATTTCGTTGTATTCCAAATCGAAAAGGTGCGGGAAATATAGTATCATATTACGCACATAGGCCGGGGAAAGGTTCTTCGGCCGAAAAACGAAAGGAAACAACATGAAAAAGTTAATCGGGATGATGAGACTCGCGTTAGTTGGCGCGGTCATTGCTTCCGCTGCTACCGGTTGTTGCCTTATGGGCAAGAACAAGTGCTGCGAAAAGCCGTGCACCGAGCAAAAGACGAGCGGCGTCAACACGTCGATGACGATTTCGGCCGGCACTGACGGCATGTCCGTCGGCAGCTCGTCGAATATCGGCTCGCATGGTGCGTCGGGTTCGATGTCCACTTACTGAAACAAAGGAGGTGAAATATGTCCGTTACTTGCTGGATTTGTTGTAGCGTCGTCGCTATCGTGCTTATCGCAATGATTATCCGCTGCTGTTGCTGCGGTCGTAAAGATTGCGATAAGTAAGATACGAACGAAAGTCGTTACTTTAAAGAAGCCTCCGCACCACTCCTCTTTTTTGCGGGGGCTTCTTTTTCGAAACAAGGAGTGGGAAAAAGGAGCTTTGATATGAAAAACAAGGTCTATATCTGCAAAATTTGCGGCTACGTCTATGATCCGAAAGATCAGAACGGAGTCGCCTTTGAAGACCTGCCGAACGATTGGGTCTGCCCGATTTGCGGCGTCAAGAAAGACGACTTCGAAGAAGCGGATTACAAATAACCGCATAAGCGCGTTGCAAAGCGCTTGGGGATATGATATAATACTCGCCATGAGTGAGATTAAATATCCCGTAGTCGCGCATCACCGCCTGATCGTCAATGCCGAAGCGAAGAATGAGGCGGAGACGAGGGCGGTTTTCAAGGATTTCAAGCTGGTTGAGCCGGTTAAAGAGGTAAACGCTTCCTCTTCGGGGAAATATGTTTCGTTTTCGCTTTCGGTTAAGCTTGAGTCGAAAGAAGAGACTGCGAAGCTCGATGCCGCCATTGCTCGCGTCCCCGGGCTTAAGATGTGCTTATGATAAGAAAAGTTTAAAAAGTTTGTTGATTATTGAGAAGGAGTGCGTTCTTAAGACCATGAAGACTATGAAAATAATGTTGGCCGGCGCAGTTGTCGCCGGGTTCGCGGCTCTCGCGGCTCAGGCCGAAGAAGCCGAAGTTCCCGCTCCTGAAGCGGTGGTCGAAACTCCTGCGGCTCCCGAAGCGGAGATGTGCGGGGAATGCGGTCGCCCGAAGCCCCCGAAGCATGTCGAGCTCTGCAAGGAATGCGGACGCCCGAAGTTCGACGGGATGCGCAAGGGTCCGAAGGGACAGCGCGGTCCTCGAGGCGAGTTCAAGCAGGGTGAGCGCAAGCAGATCGTCGAGCGCCCCAACTTGAAGCGCGGCAAGCGCCCGGTAAGGATGCACACGGGCGAAGTGCCCCCGCCTCCTCCCGCTCCCGAAGCGACTCCCGAAGAAGCTCCGATTGACTGAACTCGTAAATAAGTTCGGCTTAGTCACATTGCCTCGCCGATACTAGGCGAGGTTTTCTATTGCTCATGCGAGTGAAATGTGCTATAATATCACAATCAAAACCAAGAAAATTTCAGGAGAAACCGAAAATGGCAATGTACGATACTTTGATGGCCGATATGAAGTCCGCCATGAAGAACCACAATATGACCGAAGTGAACGCGATTCGCGGCGTCATTTCGAAGGCGAAGGATCTTACCGTTAATGCGGGAAAAGAGATGACGGATGACGCGGTTCTTTCGGTTATCGCGAAGGCCGTCAAGCAGCGCGAAGAGTCGATTGCCCAGTTCGAAGCGGCCGGACGCGCGGAGCTCGCAGCGGGCGAAAAGGTCGAGATGGAGTTCTTGAAGAAGTATCTTCCCGCTCAGCTCTCGGAAGAGGAAGTTGCCGCGGTAGTTAAGGCGACGATTGCCGATCTCGGCGCGACCTCCAAGAAGGACATGGGCAAGGTCATGAAGGAAGTGATCGCCCGCGTCAAGGGTCAAGCCGACGGTAAGCTCGTCTCGAAGCTCGTCGGCGCCGCCCTTCCCTAAAAGCACCGTCTCAATCCAAAAGTCTTTTGCACGGCATCAAAATAAGTTATCTAACGTACGATTTCAAAATATCTAACGTTAGATTCGGTTAAATCTACGTTAGATTTCAAAAAGTCTAACGTTAGATATTTCGTTTTCTAGCGTTAGATATTATGAAGTCTAACGTTAGATAATTTGAAGTCTAGCGCTTGATATTTTTAAATGCTCGGCAGGCAAATTTCTTTTGTATTGGCGCGGCTGGGAGAAAAGTGCTTTGATTGATTTGGCGCTTGACGCGCGAGGCACGAAAACCGTTAGGCTTTGTCCTTGAGCTGATAAATCAGCTGACGAGCCGAAAGTTAAGCCGCTTATTCAAATCCTTTGAACGCGTCTTATCTTCCGACTCTATCGCCTACTTCGTAGCCGATCAAGTCCAAAGCCCAACGGGCACGAAAACCGACTTCGTCGGACGCGAATCGACCCGAGCTTTCAACGCGAGACGTTGAAAGCATATCAGGTCGTAGTGGACCACGAATGTCACTTTTTATTCTGCAATCTTTATATCCGCGGTAGGATAATATAAGTAACGAAGACAACCATGCCTTGCCTCCGCGCGAAGCCAATGCATGATTCGATTCAAGGCTTGGCATGATTGCCTCGAAGCCTACGCATGATTTAGAGGGCGGCAAGGAATAGTTGGCAGAAGGCCAAAGTGACAATATCCTCTGGCCAGCTCGAAAAAGGGTATACCCCCAATTAGAGATGGGGTAGTACCCAAAAGTTGAAAATGGTAGTACCCCAAAGACAAAAATGGTTATACCCCATACTCGATTGGGGTAGTACCCCAAAACGAGTCCTCGGCAAACCTCATTACAAAAAAGAGCCATACCCCAAACCATTTATTCCGCGGCAGATTTGTAAGGTTGCGCGGCTGGGAGAAAAGTGCTTTGGTCAACGCTCGAACGCTGACCAAAAATTTTGACGAAGTCCTTCGGGACTTCTCTCTCATGCAAGTCGATGACTGAGCGTAAGTACTCATCAACCGAAATCAAATAGCATCGCCTTGCATGTGACCAAAGCACTTTTCTCCCATCCGCGCTTTATGCCGACTAGCGTCGGCTCGCCTCGCCAAACGCGAGGCATATTGCCGCTACGCGCGGCAGATTTAGCGTAGCCTACAAAAAGTTGTAGCACAAAGCGCGGCAAATATGATATAATTATTAGCGTTCTAAGGGAAGCCTAAGAACTTGATCTTTCTATACCGGTTGGGCACACAGCCAGCCGGAGTTCGCACGCGGATAATCTGCCGCGGAGTCGAGCAAGGGAGTGGGAGGTTTATCCTCCGTAGCCTAGTGCGAAGGGGAGCGCCTAACCATTCCGACGTACGCAACAGCGTATAGTAACTTTCTAGAAAACCGCTAATTTTCAGACAGTAAGTGAACTACGATGGTGCGCGCGCATAGTTATTCTATGCGGCGTATCTTCTTTCATTTTTACTGTCGGGCTCTTAGCGGTGCCTCTAGAAGAAATGATTTAGGGTGCGCCGCTCTTCTTTTGCCGCGGAACGGAGTGCATCAAACAATTGCGGCAAGTGAAGAAGTGAATAAAACCATACTAGAGATGCTTCGATTCCTCCTAGTTGGAGGAGTATCGTTTATTGTAGATTTTGGTTTTCTAATTGTATTCCAAGAGTTCGTGTTCAAGACGATGGCGAATGGCGTTCTTATTTCTGCCGCGCTTTCTTTTTTGATAAGTTTAATTGTTCACTATTTTCTTGCTGTGTTTTGGGCGTTTCGAAATCATAGAGTTGCTACATCAACAGACCATGTAATAGCTGGCTCGCTTTTCATTTTGACAAATGCAGTGGGGTTGGGTATAAACGAATTTGCGATGTGGATCGGCGTATCTTTGCTGGCATACCATTACATCTTGGTCAAATTATTGGCAACAGTTGTAGTTATGTTTTGGAACTACACGTGTCAAAAACGGTTTATCTTTAAGAAGGAGTTTGTAAATGATAAATAAGGTGAAAGATTTCTTGGCTCAAGAATCCTTGTTGTCGATACCGCTTCTGTTGTTGGCTTCTCTAGTCCTTGCTTTGTTTATTACGGGAGCTGGATTTTTTGTTGGAAAGGTTTGCTCTCCTTGGACATTACGAGTGACTTGGCTAGTTGAAATAGTCATAGTTACGATGATATCATGGAAACAGGGGTTAAAACTGATATGTGCATTGGCGATAATATCAGTAGCTACGATGTTCACCTTTTCTTATGTCGGTACAGATGCTCTTACGTATCACTTCCCAATGCAAGACTTGTTAATAAACGGATGGAATCCTGTTTTTGATTCCTCGCTTGAACGATTTGATAACGTTGTTGGTGGATTAGGCTTGTCCAGATATCATACGCTTTTCTTGCCGAAAGTTAATGCGCTTTGCGGAGCGTTGGTAGCGCTGGCATTGAACATTTATACCGGTGATGCTTTTCTCAATTATGTCTTGATGGTTTGCTTCCTTGCTGTAGCATATCGGTTTGCGAGTGACCAATGGCACTTGAACTCTTACTATTCTGCGGGATTTGCCGTTGTCTGCACTTTCTCGACTAAAGTAACTTCTTTTCTGGCCGGGCAAGTCGATTATGTGGCATATGCCGGATTGTGCATCGCGATATTATCGGCGGTATTGTGGATAAAGAATTCCAAGTTGAACGACCTAGTGATGTTGGTCTTGACATTAGCGATTTGTATGCTGTCTAAGTCTACGGGGCTCGTGTGTGGCGTGTTAATCGCATTTGCGACACTTGTGTGCGCATGGCGCAGGCAAAGTTTTTGGAATAGTATGTTCGTCTTGGGGGTGTTGGTTGTCGTCATTGGAGCATCTCCTCTTTTAACCGCTTGGATACAGTATGGATCTCCGGTATATCCTAACATGTCTTTCGATCCGTCAATTGCACCTGTCGACATCACAGCTGATTTCACTTCCAATGCAGATGGTGACAGAATGGGATACTTAGCGCGAATAGCTTATGCTTGGCTATCGCCTTCTATTACGGAGAAGGTGTGTTCTATCTTCTATTCAAAGCCCGACTTCCATCCGGAGTTCTACGTGTGTGGTGGCGTTAAGGGGCTTGGGCTGTGGTTTAACATTTTGCTCATTTTAAGCATGGTCGCATTTGCTTTATCTAAGAATGGTTGGCCTCTTGGTATTGCCATTTTCGTGTTCATTACCGGCAATCTCGCTCCGCTTAAGTATATCGGATACAATAGGTACTTCCCGCAGATGTGGATTATTCCCGCATTAGCATTTTGTAACCTTTACGCTTGTCCTCGTGAGATAAGCAAAGCATGGATAAGATGTTGGATAAGTTACGCAGCTAAGGGGTTGTTGCTGATTTTATTTTTGTTATCAACATTATCCATATTGCGAATACTTGCCTATCAATGTCGTTTAGCTGCGATAGAAAATATACGACGAGATGCACTTGTTGAGATGAGTAAGGTGTCGTCAGTCTGGAATCGTCCAGTTGAAAACTTCCTTAGTTATTCATTTACTAAAAGAGCACTTCAAGCAGGAATCGTAATTGAAGATTGTGAGGACGCACCTCTTGTGAATGTGGATCATCAGTTCTTGGTTCTTTCAAATGCGCCGATGCGAGATATTATTGATGATGTGTCGCAAAGATATCCGTTGTGCGATTCCCCAATGGCACTTGCGAGATTCCCTTGGGTTTGCGGAGTTAAACAAATTTTGAGATTAAGTCCTCTTTCCCGTTAAGGAGTATTTATATGAAGATTGCAGTTCTTTTACCTTGCTATAACGAAGCTATTTCTATCGCTAAGGTTGTTTCGGATTTTCGCAAGGAACTCCCGGATGCAGATATTTACGTATACGATAATAATTCTACGGATGGTTCGGCTGAATTAGCGCGAAACGCCGGAGCAATCGTGAGACAGGTTCCTCAGCAGGGTAAGGGCTTTGTTGTACGAAAGATGTTTCGAGAAGTTGAGGCGGATGTCTATGTTATGGTTGATGCAGATGATACATATCCGGCGGATGAGGTTCATAAACTCATAAATCCGGTTCTGGAAGGCAGAGCTGATATGGTGAATGGAGATCGGTTATCATCGACATATATGACGGAGAATAAACGACCGGGCCATAACTTTGGCAACACCCTAGTTTGTAATTTGATAAAACTTTTATGGAGACAGCGCGTTAAAGATGTGATGACAGGATATCGAGCTTTTTCTCGTTACTTTGTCAAAACGTGCCCGGTGTTGTCTAATGGTTTTGAAATTGAAACTGAAATGACAATCCATACTATCGATAAACGTATGGCCTTATTGGAGGTGCCGGTGACATATCGTGATAGACCAGCGGGCAGTTTCTCAAAACTGAATACGATAAGCGACGGAATAAAAGTTTTGCGTACGATCTATAATCTTTTTAGATTCTATCGGCCATTGATTTTCTTCTCATTCATAGGTTGCACACTGTCTGTTTTGTCGATTATAGTGTTTATGCCAATATTGACCGAATATTTGCGTACAGGCATGGTCCCTCGTTACCCAACATTAATTGTTTGCGGTTTTGTGTTGCTATCAGCACTCCTTTCGTTTACATGCGGACTTATCCTTGAATCGATGAAGAAGCAATCAGATCAATTCTTTGAGATATTGTCTGCGAAAGAATAGATGATAGCGTCTGATGATGTAACTTATTTAGAGAGGAATGAAAGTGTGACTCCAGAAGCAAGGCAAGAAATTAAGCAGACGATTTTATTCGCTTTTATTGTTGCTTCACTGGGCAGTGTAATACTTTTGATATCTTATATATTGTATTGATGGAAAAGAGAAACTGCCGCGATATGCGGCATGCCGCGCGTCGGCGCGGCAAAAGGCGAATAAAAGAAAAGTTGAAGCGAGCACATGTTTGTTGACGCTCATTGATTTCTGTTGATGAAGCGTTTCGCATAGTCGTCGACAAACATGAAGGAGAAGTATTCGCAGACCAAACAATTTGCCGCGTTAGCGTTCGACTGGTGATCGCTCTCAATCTTTTCTTTTATTCGCCATTACAATAAAACGTTAATTTCGCGCACCTTTCGCCCGAAGGGCGGTTCGCGTCCGCGAAGCGGTTTTCGGTATTTTCGCGAGCGGCCGTAAGCGCCAAGTGATGCGGTGGGACTGTCCCCAAAGTGAGAATAAGTTTACTGTTGCCAAGCGTATAACAAAGCGTTACTACATTGCTAACATTGTTTCCTCTAAAGCATAAAAAAGTGATGACGCGAGATGGGGAAAAATGATAGAATATAGACAGATACAAAAGGAGATTTAAGATGGCTTATACGAATAAAGAACTTGCCAACGAGTTTTGGATGCTTACTAAAGGTATTCTCCAGGATTCGAGAGTCGATACCGATGAAGCTGAGGTTCTCAAGCGCTGGATTGAAGAGCGTGGGCTAAAGGACTCCTTCTCGATGATCGTGAAGCGTCTCGATCAGTTCCTCGCGGATGGCTATATCGACCAGTTCGAATCGAAGACTCTCCTCGATTCCTTCGGCACGATTCTCAGCCATCTTCGCAACACTCCTTGATAAACTGATAAGTCCCCGATAAACGCCTTATACGCGTTTCGGCGGGCGCAAGTTTTATATATTATAAAGTTTTCGCGTGCGCGCGCGCGAGAAATATGATATAATATATTTATATAATAAATAATTAAGCTAGAGCCAGAAATATGAGCGAAGAGATTTCAGTTAACAATTTCGAAGACGTCAACATCGAAGACGAGATGTCGAGAGACTATATCGACTACTCGATGAGCGTTATCGTCGGACGCGCGCTTCCGGATGTGAGAGACGGACTTAAGCCCGTGCATCGTCGCTGCCTTTACGCGATGCACAAGCTCGGCAACAGCTGGAACACGAAGCACGTCAAGTCCGCGCGTGTCGTCGGCGATGTTATCGGTAAGTATCACCCGCATGGCGATACCGCCGTTTATGATACGATCGTCCGCATGGCTCAGAGCTTCTCCTTGCGCGTCCCGCTCGTCGATGGCCATGGTAACTTCGGCTCGATCGATGGTGATGGCGCGGCAGCTATGCGTTACACCGAAGTTCGCATGCAGAGAGTGACGGAAGAACTTCTCGGAGATCTCGAGAAGGACACCGTCGACATGATTCCGAACTACGACGAAACTCTTGAAGAGCCGACCGTCCTTCCCGCGAAACTCCCGAACCTCCTCCTCAATGGCTCTTCGGGCATCGCGGTCGGTATGGCGACCAACATTCCCCCGCACAATCTCGGCGAACTTTGCGACGGTATCGACTACTACGTTCAGCACCGCGAAGACTCGACCATCGACGATTTGATGCAGTTCGTGAAAGGCCCCGACTTCCCGACCGGTGCTCAGGTCTGCGGCTACAACGGCATCAACGCGATGTACAAGCTCGGCCGAGGCCAGCTCACTGTCCGCGGCAAAGCGGAAGTCACGGTCGAGAAGAATGGACGCGAGCGCATCATCATTACCGAGATTCCTTACAATGTCAACAAGACCGAGATGATCAAGCACATGGCCGAGCTCGTCAAAGACAAGGTCATCGAAGGCATCTCGGATATTCGCGATGAATCGAAGGACGATATTCGCATCGTCGTCGAAATCAAGAAGGGCGCGATGGGTGAGGTTGTTCTAAATCACCTCTACAAGCACACCGCGCTCCAGTCGACTTTCGGCGCAATCATGCTCGCGATTGTCGATGGGAGACCTAAGATTCTCAATCTCAAAGAGTTCTTCAAGTGCTACGTCGATCATCGCTTCGAAGTCATCACGCGTAGAACTCAGTTCGAGCTTAAGAAGGCGAAGGCGCGCAAGCACATTATCGACGGACTTTTGCTCGCCATCGACAATCTCGATGAAGGCGTCTCGATCATCCGCTCGAGCTCGAATCGCGAAGAAGCGAAGGGTCGCCTCCAGGCGCGCTTCGGCTTCACCGATCTTCAGGTCAACGCGATTCTCGAAATGCGTCTCTATCAGCTCACGGGACTCGAGCGCGACAAGCTTACCGATGAACTCGCGAAACTTCTCGCGGCGATTGCCGATTATGAAGCGATTCTCGCCGACCCGGAGCGCATCTACGCGATCATCCGCGAAGACCTCGCCGACATCAAGAACCGCTACTGCCTCAAGGAAGACGCGAAGCGCCGCACCGAGATTGTCGCCGATGCGAACGAAGTTTCGATCAAGGATCTTATCGCCGATGAGCCCTGCGTCATCACGCTCTCGAATCGCGGTTATGTCAAGCGCGTCGCTTTGACCGAATACAAGGAACAGCGTCGTGGTGGACATGGTGTACGTGGTGCGCAGGTTAAGGAAGAAGATTTCATTCGCCTCGTCTTCGTTGCTGAAACTCACGATGAGCTCATGTTCTTCACCAACAAGGGTCGCCTCTTCGTTAAGGGCGCGTACGAAATTCCCGAAGCCCAAAAGACGAGCTTCGGCCGTCCGCTCATCAATCTCCTCAACTTGCAGGAAGGTGAGCAGGTCCTCGAGCTTCTCCCGATCCGCTCGTTCGAAGGTGATGTCGACGTCTTCTTCGCAACCAAGAACGGCACCGTTAAGAAGACGCTCCTTGGAGATTACGCGAACGTCAACAAGGCGGGTATCCGCGCGATCAACATTGAAGATGATGATGAGCTCGTCGAAGTTCGTCTCGTCAAGGATTCGGACGATGTCTTGATGCTTACGAAGAACGGACGTGCGATGCGCTTTGCAGCGACTGATGTTCGCCGGATGGGCCGCACTGCTACGGGTGTCCGCGGTATCAAGCTCATGGAAGGAGATGAGGTCGTTTCGTTCGATGTGGTCGACGACTCGAAGACCTTGTTTATCGCGACTGCCAATGGCTATGGTAAGCGCTGCGAGTTCAAGGACTTCACGCGTCACAATCGTGGTGGCATGGGCATGATCGGCATCAAGGGTGCGGAGCGCAATGGCGAAGTCGTTGCCGCGCATGCTGTTGCCGACGATGAGAACGTCATTTCGATCACGAGCGATCAGCAGATGGTTCGCTCGCCCGTTTCCCAGTTCAATGTCCAGGGCCGCATGGCTCAGGGCGTGAAGCTCGTTCGCCTCTCCGAAGGTGCTCAGCTCGTCAGTGTCTCGGTTTGCGAAGCTTCCGAGAATGAAGAAGATATTAAAGTTGATGAGGTGACGGAATGAAGCTCTTTACCTTCATAACTGCCTCGCTCCTCTCGCTGGGACTTAGCGCCTCGACTTTCGTCGAAGACGCGCTCAAGCCCTATGTCGAATCGGGCGAGCTCCCGGGAGCTATTGCGATTCTCATCAAACCCGGCGCTGAAGAAGTCGCGTGCCTCGGTTTCGCCGACGTCGATAAGGGGCGCAAGATCACGCTCGATGATCCTTTCATGCAGTGCTCCCAGACGAAGGGTTTTTGCGGAGTTGTCGTAGCGAAGCTCGTTGAAGACGGCGTCATGTCGCTCGAGGATCCCGTCTCCAAGTATCTTCCCGAATTCGGAACTTTGTGGATTAACGCGGGCGTTAAGGACGATGTGAAGACTTTGGTAAAAGCGAAGAATGTCCTTACCGTTAAGAACGTCCTCAATCATACGGGCGGCTTCCCGTTCGAGATTTGCTGCAAGCAGGCGTGGATCAGAGGCGGCGGTTGGTCGGGCGGCGCTCCGCTTCGTTCGGTCGCTTCGATTGCCGCGAATTCTCCGATTCTCTTCGAGCCGGGAACTCGTCAGCAGTATTCGAATACGGGTATC
>JAZLMG010000084.1:0-12803 GCA_045598585.1 Kiritimatiellia bacterium | reverse complement strand
AAGATCATGATGATCTTGCAGGTCATCAACGCCATTCTCCGCGAAGTTTGGAATCTCGTCTTCAAAGAAGTCGAGTAACTCTTAAGTCCAAGGAGAGTCACTCTTTTATCCCAAATGAGTGACTCTTCGAGGGCAAAAGAGTGACTCTTTTACGCCCGAAGAGTCACTCTTTCAAATCAAGCTCGGGCGCACAAAAAGAAAGGAAGCCGAAAATGGCTACTAATAAAATGCAACGCCAGTACCGCGTTACCAATGGGTACAATCCGGTCACGAAGAAGAAGATCCTTCGCCCCGTGATCACCAACCGCAAGAAGATGAACCTCGATCAGATCGTCGAGTATTGTCTCAATGCGGGATTCGTTCGAGGCCAATTCCACGACATGCGCGGCAATCTCAATGGATTCATTGAGGGCATGAAGCAGCGTGGTACGAGGTCGCCAATCCGGTCAAGTTCGAACTCTTGCTCCCGGACGGCACGATCATCGCCCTCGACATGCCCTACAACATCAAGTAAGCGCCTAGCGCTTACTTAAAGGTAGAAGGTAGAAGTCTAACTTTTACCTTCTACCTTGTCAATCGGCGAGGAGTTCGACGGAAAAGGGACCGTCGTTGAGGAGGCGGACTTTCATGTCGGCGCCGAACTCGCCGGTCTTGATCTTGTCTTCACCAAGTGCCGCGCGAAGATTACTGACGACGCGCTCATATAAGGGAATCGCCTGTTCGGGACGCGCGGCATTCGAAAAGCCGGGCCGATTCCCGTGCTTCGTATCGGCATAAAGCGTGAATTGCGAGACGACCAAGATTTCACCATCCACATCGACGACGGACTTGTTCGTTTTCCCGTTCTCATCTTCGAAAATGCGAAGTTTCACAAGTCGCGCGGCGATTTCATCGGCGGACTTTTCGCTATCCGTGTGAGTCACGCCTAAGAAAACGAGATAGCCCTTCGCTATCTCGCTTTTGATTGCGCCGTCAATGGTGACGCTCGCCTCGGTTACTCGCTGAACCCACGCTTTCACTTCGCGTATTTCGGGACCATCGGCGGATTCGCCTTCTTCCAAGCTTCGACATCCTCTTCGAGAACTTCGATGGCCTTTTCGAGCTGACGATCGATTCCGGCTTCATAGTCGCCCGGAACCGAATCGATTTCGACGTCGACTTGAGCGCCGTTATGTTCCATATCGGTGCCGTCCAGGACGAACCAACCGTACTTCGCGTTGCGGAACGAGCCGTAGTCGAGAAGCGGGAAGTCGGTAGTCGCAATCACATTGCCGCCCGTCGAACGACCGACGAGTTTGCCGCGCTTCAGCTGCTTGATCGCGTGCGAGAAGATTTCGCCGTTCGAAGCGGTATATTCACTGCAAAGGACCACAATCGGCTTCGTCCAAACGGGACGACCCCAATAACCGAAGAGGTAGCCGTTTCCACACTCGCGCGTAACCGCATAAGAGTGATTCGCGCCGCAGAGAATCTGGAGCATTTGGTCCGCGGTAAAGCCGCCGTAATTGTCGCGAACGTCGATAATAAGACCATCGCGCCCATAGCCCTCGGAGAAGACTTCGCTCTGGAAAAGCCAGAAACTATCCCAGTTCATCGCGTCGACGTTAAGATAGCCGATCTTCCCGTTCGTCACCTTGTGAACCATTTCACGCTTCGCCGCGAGTTCCTGATCGGTGATGAGCTTACGCGCTTCGTGGTTCGTAATCGACGGAATCACGAGGTCGCGTCCATTGACGGTAAGCATGACCTTGCGGCCCTGAGGACCGTTCATTGCCATCGAAACGTCCATGTCGCTGTTGACGCGGATACCATCGACGGAAGTTACGATATCACCCTGCTTAAGGCCATATTCATAGCGATCAGCAGGCGAGCCCTTGATGATATCGAAGATCTTCCACCCATCTCCCACATGATTCGGGTCAAAGCGAATGCCGACATGCGCGGTGACTTCTTCCCAGCCCTGGGGCTTCGAGTTGTTACGGCTCCATTCCTTGCGGGAATTGTCGTTCTGATAAAAGCCGATGTGGGACGAGTCGAGTTCGCCGAGCATGAGCTGCATCACGCGCGAAAATACGCCCATGCTTCTCGCATCTCTCGCCTTCTCGAGATACTTCTCCTTAATATAGTTCCAATCCGCACCATGCGTATTCGGATCGTAGTAGATATTCTTGATGCGGCCCCAACCCATGCGGAAGACGAGTTCCTGATAATCGGGGATGTAGGTGTTTTGATAGACCTTGAAGTTGATCTTGCATTCGCCATGCGCGGGAAGCGAGTCGACGACCCAGAGGACGCGGTTGTCGCGCTGAATCCAAGCACGCGGCACGCCGGTCACGTTAAAGAGCTTCTGACCCCAGAGGCGATTCGGAATTTGAATCGTCTGAGTTTCATTTCCCGCAGCAAAAGCGAGCGTGCGCGAGTCCCAAGAGAAGAACGGCATCTGGCCCTGGATCTTGACCGTGCGGACATGATCGCAAAGTTCCTCGAAAGGAATGGGAGAAGGCACGAACTCGCGGCTATCATCGGGATTCTGCCAGCCGCTTACCGAATAATCGCGAATCGTGCGACGCGAAGACTCAAGCTCGGCGTTGAACTTTTCCTTTTCTTCAAGCGCGCGGTCGAGATAGACGTAAGAAAGATATGTTCCATTTCCCCACTCGGGATGTTCCGAGACCCAAGCGATGATGTTGCCGTCGGGCGACCAAGCGGGCTGACCATCATACTTGAAGCTCTTGGTGAGCGGCCACGCCTTCGCCTCTTCGGTCGTCGAAACGATGAAGACATCGTACTGAGCATAGGCGTCGGAGAGCTGAACGGCGACATACTTCGAGTCGGGGCTCCACGCATATCCTCCGCCATAAGTTGCCGCGGGACCATGGGCACGAACGACGCCATTCGTATCGGCGAAGCTCATAATGCCCGAAGCGTTCATCCAAGCGAGCGTAGTTCCATCAGGCGAAATCGAAAAGCTCTGGCGGCATTCGTCATCGGAAACGAGGAGAGTTTTAATGAACTGAGTGTTTTCCCACCAAGGACGATTCGGCTCGGCGCGTTCCGCCTTCCAGAGATCCGTGCCGTCGCCTCGATCCGAGAGATAATAGATTACCGTTCCATCCTTCGAAAAGACGCATTCACGTTCGTGAGTTAAAGAGCTACCGTGGATTAGGCGCGGCTCTTTGATGACCGTATCCATCACATAGAGGTCGCCACCCGCAGTGAACGCGATCTGCATGCCGTTGTCCGTGAAGCTGACATCGCCTTCGGAGTCGTTGTTCCAGCAGCTTTCATAGCGACGGCGCTTCGTCGAGGGCTCGGAATAGCCCGCTTCCGGTTTTAGCTTGATAAGCTGAGGGACGGGGTGCTCTTCTTTCGGGTTGATTTTATAAAGGTCGAACTTGTTGCGGAACATGAGCGTCTGGCCATCCGCGGAAATCGCCGGATTGAAGACGTGATCTTCTTTATAGAAGGTAAGCTGGCGATCTTTCTTTTTGCCGCCGAAGAAGCACCCTTTATCCGTAAGATCGTGGAAATAGATGTTTCTGCAACCATCCGCCTCATTCAAATAATAAAAGCCCGTGCCGTCTTCATTCCACAAAGCTTGGCGCGACTCGTGAGCATTTTGAATAATCGGCGTGAACTTGCGCGTAGCGAGCTCGAACATCCAAATTTCGCCCGCGTCGCCGCTCGTCGAACGCGCGCGTTTACGATAAATCTCGCCGCCTCTACGAGTATAAAGGAGGCGAGTTCCATCGGGCGACATATTCGGCTCTTGGCCGGGCTCATTGAAAATGACGCGGTCGAGGACATTCTGCTCCGTCGAAACGAGGACGATTCGGAGGGAATTCTTGACGCCCGAGCAGTCACGTTCGCCCAAGCAGAGTATGTTCACATAGTCGGGGCACCAAGCGCGAGGAGAGGTGAATTCGCTCGTGTAGGTGATTTGGCGAATCGACGAAGATTTGACGTCGATTTCGAAAACCTTGGTAAGGCCATCACGATCCGAGGAGAACGCAACCTTGGTGGCATCGGCGGAAATAATCGGCCAGGCGTCGTGGTATTCACCGGAGCCGAGTCGAGTGGCGGTGCCGCCTTCCGTGGGAGCGATCCAGATATGGTCATTCCATTCGAAAACGAATTTGCTGCCATCACCCGAAATCGACATTGCGCCGGGAAGGAAGATATCATCTTGCGCGAACAAGGTGAAGGCGAGCACGGATAGAGTCGTCGCGATTAGTTTTTTCATGATTCGACTATTATACCAAAATCTCGGGATTTAGGCAAGTGCGCGATTCAATCGGAACGAGGTAGCGGATAGGGAAATATTGCTTTGGTCGACGCGCGAACTCCTAAAGTTTCGCGCTCAGGTTTTCGACGACTGGGCGAGAATACACATCCATGCGAAGTTCACATAGCATCGATGCACATGCGCCCAAAGCAACATTTCCCCATCCGCTTAACCTGATGACAGCTCGTCATCAGATGCCGCATAACGCGGCAGTTTTATCTTCCGCCGAAGAGAACTTCACTAAACTTCGGTAAAAATCTCTTTATGGCATGCGCAATAACCCATGAAAGTATCAACAACGTACAAAATCTAATTGTAAGCTGCAATCCTGATCTTGCAGAACTATAGAATAAACCGCCAAACATATGGGCTATAAACCAATGGATCAAGTATATTGGAAACGATAAGCTCGTTAGACTCCTTGGCCACTTTTTATCTGAAATCCAATTCCAAAACACCAACATCAATAGCGGTATCTTTACCTTTCCGATTCCGTATAGTAAATACGACATCCATTTAATTTGACAAGATCCCGTAACAGTTAAAAGCGGAGTTACGATTATGGCTATAATACCCAACAATAAAAGCCAGTTCTTTCGCTTTACTTCAATATTGAGTACTTCAGATCTTATTGCCATGCCTAATAAGAAAAACAACACCCATCCAGCGCCTAAGAAATCATATATGAAATATTTTATATTGCCATGATTTATGCCCCACCCTCTATTCGCACACCAAAAGCCAAAGGCTACAATTAATGTTATCCATTTCCAACGCGTTAAAAGATATTTTAGGATTGGTGATACTATTACAAATATCATCAGAGCTCGAACATACCATAATGTGGCTAATAGCGGATGCTCAAACGGATACACTCCAAATAATTGTTCTAAACTTGTCAAATTCAACGAGACATTCATAAACACATCTCGATGCTTCACTAAATTTGCTATAACGAGTATCCCTTTCGAATATATAAGCCACAATATGCTCCAAATCAGACATGGCAATATCAAGTTGCGCATTCTTTTAACTACTTCACTTTGCCACCAGCCGCTTGAGTTGAAGTGACCCGCCAACAAGAAACCGGATATAGCGACGAAAAGCGGTACGGCTATATCGCGAATCGACAAAATCTGCCAGCTCCACCATGCAAAAGAACCTTTTGGAACAATCGGACTCCATGTATGAATTAAAACAACAAATATAGCACCCAAAATGCCGAGATTTGCAATCTTGTTACTGTCTTGTTGTGATATCTTTTGCATAGATGAGTTCTTTCATTTGAACACGACGGCAAAAGAAAAGAGCGCAGTCTTTCGATTTGCACTCTAACGAAGGCCTTAGGATGCCCAAAGAAGGATGCAACGAAAGACGCGCCCAGAATGAGCGCGTATTCGCCTACATTTTCGTCCTTCTTTGAAAATTTCCTAAGTTTTCGTTAGAACGTCGTGTAGCGTTAACGCTAAATTGTTTCCGCAGCACTTTTGCCGCGCACCTTCGGGATGTCTCCCCCGATAAGCGAGAATATTATATCATATTTGCCGCGCTTTGTGCTACTACATTTTACCAATAAATGATAAAACTTGCCGCGTTATGCGGCCTAAGGTCTAACTGTAACAACTTCTCGCTTGACTTTTGGCGAAAAAGTTGTTACAATATTCCCATAATGAGCAAAGAAGTTGTTACAGAACGCGGTAAACCTTTCCAATCCAAACTCGCTCCTTACGAAAGCGAGATTCGTGAGTTATTGCTGAAAGAAGGCAAATCCACTCGCGAAATCAGTAAAGAAATGCTTCTAAGGCACCAACTCGCAGTCTCGCACAATTCCGTTAGTTCCTTCATAAAGACGCACAAGCTCATGCGCCGCAGCTTTCTCGACGGCGTTCCCGCGGCAAAGCGAGGCGAGCTCCTTCAGGCCATCAAAGCGATCTGGACTCACGACTCCACCGCGATAGAAGGTAATACACTGACTATCGGCGATACGATGATCGTACTCAAATACGGCCTCACGATTAACGGGAAGCCGCTTAAAGATCATCAAGATGTTGTCTCTCATGCGAATGCTGTCGACCTTATATCGAATCTCGTCGAAAAACCCAAACTCGAGATTGATGATTTGTTCGCCTTGCACAAACTCGTAATCGGCGAAATTCCTCATGACATTTACAAGCCGGTTGGAAATTTCAAGCGCGCGATTAACGGCACCTATGGCGAATACAAAGGTAAAAGCGTTTATATGGCTTATGCCGATGTTGACGAAACGCCTAAATTAATGGAAAATTGGCTTGCGAAGTTCAATGCGCTTCTCTCGGGAAACTTGACTGAAGAAGAGGCCGTAGACGCCTACCTATTTGCCCACACGTCTTTCGTTCGAATACACCCCTTTTACGACGGAAATGGACGAATCGCCCGGCTCATAGCGAATCTTCCCGTCCTAAAAGCCGGTTTCCCACCCATTGTAATCGCCTCCGAGTCGCGCGTCAACTACATTCGTTCACTTTGGGATTATCAGCATGAAGTCGGCGTGATTTCTCTCAAGAGTGCGGATATGCTCCCCACTACACCGTCACTTACGGCATTTCGTGAATTGGTCAAAGCTTCTTGGGCCTCTACCCTCACCCTCGTCTCCGACGCCTCCAAGTAAATAGCCGGATTTTATAATGATAAGAAATCTACTATTGATTAGAGAGGTACGATTAGAGAGCAAGAGCAGCCAGAGGGACGGCTAAGAATCTTTCACCAAACGATAATGTTTCCGTGCCGGAATATAGAACGATCCCGATAAAATCCTTATTACCCAAGTTCTCCGCAAACCATTTCAAGTGCTTGAAATCGCTCTGCGAAACTGATCCTGCCTTTACCTCAATGCCCAGCTGTTCCTCATTTGGTCCTTTGACAAGGAAATCTATCTCGTGCTTCTCGCTATCCCGATACTGACTAAGCTCATAACCGAAATTGAGCTCGACAAGACTTGCCAGTTCATGATAAACCCATGTCTCGACAAGTTTACCCGCTTTGTCATCGTCGAAATATACGCGATCCTCGTCCCACCCTAGAATGTTGGCAATTAACCCTGTGTCTGATGCAAAATATTTGGATCTTTTGCAGATTTTCGTGTAATCGCTTGATGTCCACGCCTTCACTTCATCAATTATATAAAGAGCTTTTAGCGCCGAGACATAATTGGCTAATGTCTCTTTACCTAGTTCCGAAGCCCGGCACAGATCATTCATCTCGAAAAACTTCGACGAATAGGCCATCATCCACTCGGCAACTTTTCTCAACGAATCAATCTTTCGCACTTTCGTGATATCTTCAATATCTTTCGTAAGCAAGTCATCCAAATATTCAACGAACCATCTACGCCTGGAACGGACTGAATAACCCATAGGCTCAGGATAGCCACCACACATTGCAACATGAATGACATCACGCTTATCGAATTTCGAAAATGTCTTTGGGAAATCACGAGCAAAGGCCGATTTAATAAAATTACCCTTCCCGCCTTGTACCTCTCCTAGCGCCAATGTTCTTAAACGTACACGTCCAAGGCGTCCGGCAAGCGAGTCTTTAACTATCTTGGTGAATCGAAGATTTGAGCTCCCCGTTAGAAGATATTGTCCTGGAGTCGAATCATGATCAACCTTTATTTTAATAGCGTCCAGAAGTTCAGTTACCTTTTGAATCTCATCAATAACCAGCGTCTTTCCGTCGATGCGATCCACAAAAGAAAGAGGATCCTGCTTCGCGGCAACGCGAATCGCACTATCGTCCAGTGTTAAGTGTCGCATCGAACCTTCAGCAATGTATTCCGCCAAAGTTGACTTACCGGACTGACGGGCGCCGGTTAGGTGTACGCCACGACGAGTACAAAGCTCTTCTCTTAGAACATCCTCTTGCCATCTTTTAATCATTTTACCCCTCCAAGTTGAGAATATTATAACATAAACATCGATGAAAAGTCAAGTAGAGTTCCGATGAAAAGTCAATTAGCACACCGATGAAAAGTCGATTAGACGCCTTCTCGCATATAAATCACTCTATGCGCGCCATATGGGACCGCTTTTGTTCCGACGTCGCAGACAATCTCAATCTTCGATCTTTACATCGGCCTTGAGAAGCGAAAGACGGGTGTTGCCGTTGATGATTTTGTTGTTTTTCAGGCGCACGTTCTTGCAACTGCGGGCCCAAACGAGCGGCAAAGTGAAATTTTCGAACGTATTATCTTCAATTAAGATATTTTGGTGATAGGGTTCGGATTGGGCCCAGATATCATGGACGGTCGGCTCGATTTGGATCATGCCCATTCCCGACTTGTAGCCGCAATTATTGAAAATATTCTTTCTCACTACCACATCTCGAGACGCGCCCGACTCATACCAATTCCTTGCATCGCCCGCAAAATAAATCGGCTGACCCGCGACATTTTCGAAAATATTCTCTTCGCAAATCACCTTCTTCGGTGTCGTGAACAAAGTCGCGCGAGGCGAGGAATTGCGGACGATATTCTTTTTAAATAAAATTGCGGGCTGATAATCGGCATTTTCGACCGCATCGCCTACCTTATATTCGCTCGGCATCGCGCTTTCCAATTCTAGGCGAATTTTATTTACGGCGAGAACTTGGACGTTCTTGACCTTGACCTCGGCTCCCGGCTCGAGCGTATCGCCCTTGATGAAGCGCAAGGTTTCTCCGGGCTTAAAGACCTCGAAACCCATCGACTGACCGTGCATAAATTGGCATTCTATCGTCTTTTCATCGAGTTTATTCACGATTTTGAGACTGGTCGAGTGGACATTGATTGCATCGTCAACCATGCCTTCGAAGACGCTTTCAATAATCGCGATTTTTCCGCGGCAATTCGAGAAGTGAGTCGCATCGGCCTGAAGCGCAATTGGACGAGCGCCGCGATTATGCCATTTTTCGATTAAAATATTCGAGCTTCGCTGGGCAAGTAGTCCCATACCCGCAGCAGCATAGGCGCCGGAGCCGGAGAATTTGATATTATCGGCGCGATAAAGGAAGACGCAAGGATTCGGACGGTAAGGCGAGCGGGTCATGACGATACAGCCCTCGGGATAGCCGCCGAATTCCTTATTCATATTTCCGTCCCACCAAATCTGGCCTAAAAAGCGGTGATCGTGCGCGTCGAAGAATTCCGCGATCATTTGGCGATCTTTCCAGCCGGTTCCGACCGAAAAGAGGATATTATTTTCGTTTACTTCGTAGATGAATTCGTCTTCGTCGTAGACCGCGAGTTTATGGCCTTTCAGCTTCCAAATCGAATAAAATGGCCGCTTATAGTCGAAAACTATGCCTTCGATAGTCACTTTCTTCGCGTCGATAAGCCCGAGCGCAATGCCTTCTCCATCACAAATGAACCTCGCGCCTTTCGAGCGCAACTTGATATTTTCAACATTAATCAGCGGAATAAATACGTTTCTTTGCGGCGGCGTATCATGATTCGAAACGCGGTCATTAATTACGGTAGGAGAAGCGAAATAATATTCGCCTTTTCCGAAGAGGATTTCTCCGCCGCCCGCCTTGCGCAATTTCTCGATATTCGCATTAAATTCGGCCGAGCGGTCTTCCTCCCCTTTCGGGATCATTTTGAGGACGAGTTTTTCCTTAGCTTCCAGAGTAAGAAGCGAAAAACCACAAATCAAAATCATCAGTAGCTTATTCATGGCGTTTATTATACCATATTCCCCACAAATTTGCAAACAGGAGATAGTCGGAGAAGAGGAATAAAGCTATTGTACGTTGGGGTTGCGCTAATTAAAGGTCGGGATTCGCGATCCGTCAAAGGCCTTGCGAAGGCGAGACTCTTGGCTGCCGAAGGCCGAAACGCGACGAGAGGGCTTATCAAGGCCAAGCTTCTCCAGAAGTGCGCGCTTCTTGGGGCGCGAGGCCTGCCATTCTTCCCATGTCATGACGATATCACTTCTTAAGTTCATTCGTCATCTCCTCGCGAAGTTTTTTTAAGTTATCCAGAACCTTAAAATCTCTAAGATCAGCGAGCCGTTCCGCTTCAGCCCAATCAAATGTCTCATCCGAAATTGCCGAAACCATCATTTGCCGCGCAGAAGGAATGCATTCCTTATCCTGCTCGGCGAAAAGAACGCGCTCCACCAATGCCAGCTCCGGCGCAATCATTTTGACTTCGCCATACGGCGTCATCACAGATCGCTCTATTTTGATCGTTTCACTTTCAAGAGGGCCTAAAATATCAACATACAAGCCGCAAATCAACCAATTTCGGCCTAGCCCCTTGCCGCCTAAAGACTCCGCTATCTCCTGCATCAACCTCGGCGGAATCGCTTTGAAGGTTTTGCGGCAGAAATCAATATCGCCGCTCATATAACCACCCTCGGTGTAAAACTCAACGGCGCTACCGCCTACTACAACTAGGTGAAAACCTTTTTCGGCAAAAAGAGTCGTAATGAGCCCGGCAAGCTTCATTGCCCTTTCAAGCAAATCACTTGTTGCCTCAATATCGATTTTCGCATTAGTTAACTCTTCTTGCGTCATAGCGAGAATATTATACCATATTCCCCACGAATTTGCAAACAGGAGATAGGCGGAGAAGAGGAAAGCTCGGTCTGGTCAACGTTCGCACTCTTAAAATTGCGAACTCAGGCTTTCGACGACTGGGCGAAATGCACATCCATGCAAAGTTCACATAGCGTCGATGCGCATGTGGCCGACTCGGGCTTTCCTCCCCTCCGCCTTACGCCGCGCCGACGCGCGGCATTTATTTACTCCGCGCGTTCTATTTGACGTCCGCTCGTATATTCGACGCCCAACAAATACATCTTCTTGAACTTCTTCGGCTTCTCGTTGGGCTTGTTCAAGATATAGATATTCTCCCGTGCGCCAATGAGACTGCGGCCTTCCTGTACCTTCTTCTTCAGCTGCTTTTCGATCTCCGCAATCACCTTCTTCATCCCCGGTGTCGCCGTGCCCGCTTTCTCAAGCGCCTCCAACTCAGCCGACGGTGCCTGCTCCAGAATATCAAGTCCTTTTTCCAGTTGTTCCTTTTGCACTTTCCAGATTAAGTCCAAGGATTTCGTCTTATTTTCAGGCTCAATAGAATCAAAATTGAGCAAGGTTAAATTATTCACGTATTTCATATACTGATATTCTGAAGAATAAAAGCAACCACTTGAATCATTAATTTCACCCGTTTCTACTTTAGACAAATTATAAACAGGCCACCCCCAACGAGTATGCATTTCAAGCTTTCCTGAATCAACCAATCCTATTTCAGCCAATTTTCCCAGTCTTTTCCCATTTTTAAGCATATGTTTTCTGGGGATAAACCTACCGGCATAATCGCCCCGATTAAACCGATCCATATCCGGCACAAAATTCGGCACATCAAACAAGAATGATATATTTTCATTCACCTGAGACAAGAGTGTTTTGGTATATTCCTTTTCTTCCTTTGACAAAGGACGCATTAATGTATCCGGAATCGTAACAGTTGGCTTTGCATTCAAAACAGGTTCAAATACAGCCATCATCTTGGAAGCATCCAACTTATAATGATAAATAACCATGCGTCCTTTATGTTTTGTGACAGAAAAATCTTTAGATTTATAAACATAAATATGTCCATCATCACCCAACTTACCATCAGGTCTATAATAATTATTTTGATTTGCATCTGCCAAAACCCTATACTGTTCCGGCATCGTCATATAATTTCGAGTTTGATGAAAAGCTTCAGCAATTTCACCTGTTAATTCAGAAACATAATTTTCTTTAAAATATTTGCTATTATCAGCATTTACTTGCTTCGGCAAATTTTCCTGCACAAACGCATCCATATCCATAATTTCCGGGACATTCGAAGTCGCCGTTGACTTCGCGGCACTCTTGCTCGGCGCAGTCGTTTTGGCTTTGGCGGTCGTTTTAGCCGGTGCTTTTGCCGCAGGCTTCGCTTTCTTCGAAGCGGCGAATACATCTCCCGCCATCAATCCGGCGAGAAAAACAAGCATCATGAGGGATATAAGTTTTTGGACTGTCTTTTTCATCCTTTTTTCCTTTCTTGCCGCTTCGGCTCTCACGACATGAAAAGAAAAGGCCTCTCTTCACATCTCACGAGAGGCCGTAGGAATTGCCTAAGAGGAAATACGAAGAGAGGCACGCCGTGTAGCGTGACCCTGCCAAGTACCGTCCTCTTCGAAATTTCCTACGTTTCTCGCGACGATCGCTTTGCAGCACTGCAAATTGACTTTCCGCGGCACATTTGCCGCGCACTTTCGGGATGTCTCCCCCGATAAGCGATTAGTATTATATCATATTTGCCGCGCTTTGCGCTACTACATTTTATAATTATACACAACTGCCGCGGGAGGGCAAAGAAGGCTTCGGCAGCATGTGATGCGACGGAGGAGAAAGTCTGCATGCGACCCGATTTTGTGAGCCGGTTTTTCGCTAAAGCGAGCTTGCTCGCGGGTTAGACGCTGAAAGAAGCGAAAATGAAAGGCCGCAAAATCGATGTCGACCT
>JAZLMG010000083.1:0-13633 GCA_045598585.1 Kiritimatiellia bacterium | reverse complement strand
ACTTCACGGATGTTGGGCGTATCGGTTAAGAGCATGACCATGCGGTCGACGCCCGGAGCGATACCGCCGTGGGGCGGCGCGCCATACTGGAACGCATTGTAGAGGCAGCCGAACTTCTGCTGGACGACTTCCTTCGGATAGCCCGCGATTTCGAACGCCTTCTCCATGATGTCGATGCGATGGTTACGAATCGCGCCAGAGGAGAGTTCAATGCCGTTGCAAACGACGTCGTACTGATAAGCTTCGATCGTAAGCGGTTCCTTCGTGTTGAGCGCCTCGAGGCCACCCTGAGGCATCGAGAAAGGATTGTGCGAGAAGATGATCTTGCCGGTTTCGGGATCCTTTTCGAAGAACGGGAAGTCGACGATCCAGCAGAACTTGTAGCAGTTGTGCTCGCGGATGTCGTTCGTCATGTTGTCGGCGATGTTGGTACGAACGAGGCCGGAGAGACGGTTGCACTCGTCGACATCGGCCGCCATGAAGAAGAGGCAGTCGCCCTTTTCCATCTTCGAGAGCGCCTTCATCTCGTCGAGCTGTTCGGGAGTCAAGAACTTCGCAATCGGACCCTTGAGCTCGCCTTCGGGAGTCCAGCTGATGTAGCCGAGACCCTTACCGCCGTTCGCCTTGACGAAAGCTTCGCGCTTATCGAACCACGTACGCGTTTCAACGCCGACGATGCCCTTGACAAGAAGGCCCTTGACGAGACCTCCGTTTTCGACGCAACTCGCGAAAGCCTTGAAGCTCGCGCGCTTGAAGAAGTCGGACATATCGAACCACTTGAGCGGGTTACGAAGGTCGGGCTTATCCGAGCCGTAGGTCATCATCGCGTCACGGTACTTGATGCGAGGCCAAGGAGCTTCGTTGCATTCCCAGGTCGAGAACTTCTTAAAGGTCTTACCGACGACGTCTTCGACGACCGCAAAGATTTCGTCCTGGGTCGCGTAAGACATTTCGATATCCATCTGATAGAACTCGCCCGGGGAGCGGTCCGCTCGCGCGGCTTCATCGCGGAAGCAAGGCGCGATCTGGAAGTACTTATCGAAGCCCGAGACCATGAGAAGCTGCTTGAACATCTGGGGCGCCTGCGGGAGCGCGTAGAACATGCCGCGGTGAATACGGCTCGGAACGAGGTAGTCACGCGCACCTTCAGGGCTCGAAGCGGTCAAGATCGGCGTCTGGAATTCGTTGAAGCCCTTTTCCCACATCTGCTCGCGGAGGAACTTGATGACCTGAGAGCGGAGGATGATGTTGTTGTGAAGCTTTTCGCGACGAAGGTCGAGATAGCGATGCTTAAGACGGACGTCTTCGGACTCGTCGGCCTTTTCGTCGGGAACGTAAATCGGAGTGACTTCCGAAGCGGACTCCATGATAAGCTCATTCGCTTCGATTTCGATTTCGCCGGTAGGAAGATCGGGGTTGATCGTTTCAGGCGTACGAAGCTTCACTTCGCCGGTAACCGTGATGACCGACTCGAGGTGAGCCTTTTCGACGAGATTGAAGAAGCTGCGCGAGGGATGAACGACGATCTGAGTAAGACCATAGTGGTCACGAAGGTCGACGAAGAGAATGCCGCCATGATCACGAAGACGGAACATCCAGCCGGAAAGCTTGACGGTCTTGCCCGCGTCGGAAGCGCGGAGCTCGTTACAAGTATGTGTACGATAAGGGTGCATAATACCTCCAAAAAATTTCTTAATATTATATCATATTTCCGTTATCTTGCGCAACACCAAATGGCCTTGACAAACCGCAAAGAGCAGAAAATCATTAAATAGGAGACATCTCCAACTTCAGGGCAAAGTTCTTCGGGATGTGGGAGGAACGGTGGGCAATGCAGATTGCGGTAACTGAAGGATGAGAAGAAAGGAAGTTGTCGACCTTTTTCAAAAGCGCCGCGCTGCGAGCTTTGTCGAGATTCATGCAAGGTTCATCGAGAATAAGAAGCTTGATTTTATCGTTAAGCGCAAGGGCAAGAAGCTCCTCGGGACTCTTCCCGAGATATGCTTGCATCTCAGGCGAAATCATCCCGATTTTTTTGCGAATCGGCCCTAATGCCGAGCCGACTTCGCGCCTTTTCCCGAAGACGGTCACATCAAGCGAATAAGCAAGCGGGCTATCGCCCGTAATAAGCGCCATCAACGTTGTCTTCCCCGCACCGTTTTCACCTCTTAATACCCACCGCTCCCCTTCGCGAATCGTCCAACTGAAATCTTTGAAGAGAACGCGATTACCGAGTTTGATGGAGATGTTATGAAACTCGACGACAGGTTTAGCGTTGAAGTCGGAAGCATGAGTGTTGAGTGAAGAAGAAATTTTATCTTCACCTTGACCTTCCCCTATCTCTCCTCTAATTTCGAGAACGAGGCCACGCTCGGAAAGCTTCTTGAAAAAGGCGCGGAATTTATCGCGGCGCTTGGGATCAAGCCCGCCCAAGGGGTCATCGAGAATCAGTTTTTTCGGTTCTTTAAGAAGCGCCTTCGCAAGCAATACGCGGCGCATTTCGCCATTCGAGAGTTTGGCGAAACGCTTGGGTAAAAGCTCGGTAAGTTCCAGGTCTTCGGTAAGCTCCTTAAGAAGCGCCTTGAAGCGGCGTTTTTCTTTAACCCGATTAACCCCTACTTCGAAAGGACTTATCTCGAATATTTCGTTGAACGAAAGAAAATCGCGCACATAATCCGACTCATCATCGGAATAGTAGCGAGATTGGAGCCAACCCGCCTTCTGCGCTTCGAGTTCATGCGAAGCAAAGCCGAGATAGCCGATTTCGTCTTCGTCAAACATCGCCCAAGACCTTGATCGAGTTGAAGAAAGTAAGCGCGGCGAAATCTTCAAGCGGCGTCTTGCGAAGCGAGGCTAAAAACTTCGCGGTATGAACGAGGAACGAGCTTTCATTCGTTTTCCCCCGCATCGGGACAGGCGACAAATACGGCGCGTCGGTCTCGATCAAGAGGCGATCGTCGGGAATTACAAGCGCCGATTCTCGAACATTGTCCGCCGCCTTGAAAGTGACGATACCGGAAATCGAAATGTAAAATCCAAGATCGAGAAGCTTCTTCGCAAAATCAGGTTCGCCCGTGAAGCAGTGGATGATTCCTTTCGAAGGAATTTCCTTTAAGCAGGAAAGCGTGTCTTCGTCCGCGCCGCGAGTATGAATGACGACCGGCTTATCGAGCTCTCGCGCCTTCTCGAGCTCTTCGCAAAATACTTTGAGCTGTTTTTCGCGGGTATCGAAAGAATAGTAATAATCAAGCCCGATTTCTCCAACTGCGGCAATATTCGTATAGTCAAGGGGTGGGTTCTCTCCCTCAATCTGTTCACGGTCGTAGCCGAGCGCTTTGTAAGGAGTCGCGGCAAGAAGCGCACCCTCATTGAGCTCTTTCGAACCGCCGACTGCCATTACGCGAGTCACTCCCGCGAGACGAGCTCTCTCGATTGTCGCGGCGATTTCGTCCTTCGAGCCTGTGAAGTGAGCGTGAGTATCAAAGAGTTCCATGGGAAGCGGAAATGACGGAAACGGCGAAAATCGCCGCAGTTTCGGCGCGAAGAATCGTAGGCCCGAAGGAAACGGGAATCGCGACCTCCATAAGAGAAGCAAGCTCCTCGGGAGTGAAGTCGCCCTCGGGACCGATAAAGACGGCATCGCCCTTAACGCTCGAGATATGGGGCGAGGGCGGAGTCGTGAGAGCGCCGATAAGACACTTCGTCTCTTTAACGAGCTCAAGCGCATCCTTAAAATCGACAGCTTCCGAAATCTCCGGCAAATACTTCGCATCGCTCTGCCGCGCCGCATCTTCGGCAATACGAACCCAACGCTCGCGTTTCGCCGCGCGCTCGACTTTCGGGATGCGGACGATGGTTCGATCGGAAATCACCGGAACGATGCGCTTTACTCCAAGCTCCGTCGCCTTCTCGATTGTCCAATCCCAACGAGATCCTTTCGTGATGCAAGCGAAGAGGGTTAGGTTCGAGGTCGAAGGTGGGAGGAGGGAGAGTGAAGAAGAAGCTTTCAGAGTGGAATCCGCCTTGGAGAACGCATAAACACGATATGCGCCCTTTCCATCGAAAAGTTCGAATTCCTCGCCGTCGTTAGGACGAAGGACTTTAAGATGCTTCGCCGCGTCTTTAGGAAGCTCGGGTGTATCGCGTTTAAGAAGCTCCGTATCAACAAGTAGGCGATGCATCCTTTTTCTCCAAAAACGCCATGAGAAGCAAAATCCCCGCGGCAATCGTGATGTAGGAGTCGGCTAAGTTGAAACACGGGAAATGGTGAAGCTTATAATGGAAGTCGAACATGTCGACGACATAACCTCGAAAGACGCGGTCAATCAAATTGCCGAACATCCCGGCATAAAGAAGTATCTCGGCGAAAAGCGAGAGTTTAGACACCCCGAAGACTTGCTTGCGCTTCCAAACGAGAAAGACGAAGACGATAATCGCAAAAACCGCAAGCGGCCAAACCTGGCCTTGGAACATGCCCCAGGCGCAACCGCGATTTTCGACATACGCGAGATTGAAGAAGCCCGGGATAACCGAAATCGCCGCGGAGCTTTTAAGGCAACCTACGGCGAGTTGTTTGACTATCGCATCCGCGAGAACCAGGTTCATCACGGACGCGAAGATAATAAGAAAAGTTCTCACTTATTCTTTTCCATTTCGCTCTGACACTCCATGCAAGTGAGAACGAAAGGTTGATTCATAAGGCGGGGTTTGCGGATAAGTTGCCCACAGGACGTGCAGACACCGTAGGAACCGTCTTCGATGCGATGAAGCGCCTCTTCTATCTGCTGAATCGTGCGATTCATCGTACCCATCTGACCGAGCGCCTGAAGACGCAAGGTCTGATTAGTACCGTCGCCACCATCGGCTTCATGATCGTCACTCTCGTTAAAGCCGGTAGCACGCATCGACTCGGCGCCGTTCATGATCTTCTCACGTTCTGCTAAGAGTTTCTTCTTGAAATCCTTCAAGTCGGAATCGGAGAACTTGTCGGTCGCCGAATTCTTGTCACGCGAAGTCGGACGCTTCGAGAGCTTGATCGCGGGCATCGCGGCCTTATCGGCCTCTTCTGCCGCGCGAGCACGCCTCTTCATCATTTCGGCAATCGAGGAACCGAAGCTCGTCGCCTTCTCGGTATCAACCGGAACGAACTCGACTTCTTCGACGGCCTTGCCGGCTTCAATAGCGGCCTTCTTGATCGAGGCCTTCGAAATGATCTTCACCGACTGATGCTTCGGCGGGACTTTCTTCTTGCCGGGCTTGAGGACGCGCTTCTTTTTCTTTTTAACTTCAATTACCGAACCCATCGGTCACCTCCTTTAGCCCTTGATCCACTCACGAATCTCTTCGGAGAGCGGAAGAATTTCCTTAACGATTGCAAGAGTGCTGCCGCCTTCGGCCTTCGGAAGTTCGAAGCTTTCACCGACTTTCTTGCCCATCAAATTCTGAGCGACACGGGTCTTCGAGCTGAGGATGCCCTTTTCGAGATCGTTATCCCACTCACCGAGAATCGTGTAAATCTTTTCCGCGCCTTCGGCTTCAACCTTAACCGTAACGCCGGGCATGACTTCGTCGGTCGTAGCGTCGGAGAAGTCGCCTTCCTTGACAGCTTCGAGATCGGCCTGCATCAACGTCTGCTTCTGCAAGAGCGCACGCTGCTCGTCCTTCGCGTACTGATATTCCGCGTTTTCGGAGAGGTCGCCGAAACCCTTCGCGAATTCGATCTTGCGAATGTTCTCGGGCATCTCTTCGTTGATGAGCTTCAAGTACTCGGCCTTCTTCGCGGCATAAGAGCGCGGCGAAGTGATGCGGGCATATTCTTTCTTCTTCTCGAGCTTGACAATGCGCGACTCGAGCGCGGGGACGATGTGAGTCATGCGAATGACGGTCGTGTGATGAGTCGCGGGATCCCAAGCGATCGAGGCCTGGAAGCGTTCAAAGAAGAGCGCCTGGTCCGCGGCAGAAAGAGCTCCGAACATCTCGGCGAGCCACTGAGTCGTGCCGAAAAGGCGACGAACGAGATTCTGCATCTTAAGAGTTTCACCGCCCTGACGACCTTCACCAAGCGCAATCGCGTGGGTAAGGAGCGTGATTAACGGAGGAAGCTCGGTCCAGCTCTTGAAGGACGAATACTTACCGACAATCAAAGTCGTCAAGGTCGCGGGAGCCTTGGGCTGCTTCATCAAATCACCGACCGCCTTGCGGCAAGCTTCTTCTCCACCGAACTGGCCGACGACTTCAGTAACCGCCGTATAGCAGAATTCGGGAATCGAAGCGTAAAGCTTCGCCTTCGCATTGTCGTCGGTTGCGAGAAACGCGATCATTTCGCCGACATTACGCGAAGGAAGTTGAGCTGCGGCCTTAACATAGCGCTTACGCTCCCAGAGATAGGCGCGCATTTCTTCAGCGCCGGGATTCGCGTAACCGAGCGAGGTAACCTCACTCGCGAGACGAGCGTAGAGCGCGTCATCGACATTGCGCGCGGCAGTAACGGCGAAAGCAAGACGATCACCGATCTTTTCTTTCGTGTCGGCATCGGCAGTCTTGAACTTACCGGTATCGACATATTCACGAACGCCCGAAAGAATGAGCTTAGGATCGGTTTCGTGGGAGAAAGCGGTAATCCAGCTGTCGCCATAATCTTCAGCAGCCGCCTTGATACGAATCGGATCGGTGCGCTTCACGGGGATTTCTACGAGCTTGTCCTTACGGAGTTCGGCGCGAGCTTCATCCCAGAACTTCTTCCAATTGACACTCTTCACGAAACCGTTCGCGGAGCAGACGTCCTCAAGACGAACGATCGGCATTTCGCCGAAGCTCTTGATGACGGCCTTAACGAACTCGGCCGGCTTCTTGAGAAGCGCTTCGAACGCGGTAGGATCGGACTGACGAAGGACGAGGATATGATCCATCGGCGCGGATTCGAGCATATCGACCGCAGCAGCATAAGAAAATTGATGACCCTTCTTGACCTTGAAGTCGACCGTGATGCGCTTGTAGAAGTAATCGAGCTTTTTGACAGTTCCGAGACCCCAGGCCTTTGAAAGAACGAGCGAACCGAGCTGGAAGCTCACAAGCTTCTCGAGTTGAACGAGCGCCGTGTCAAGATCGAGCGCGGCGAAGTTAACGCCGTCCAAGAACGACAAAAGAAGACGATCATTCGTCGTCTTCTTCAAAGCGTCCTTAACGCCAACCGTATGGAGTTTCTTGGAAAAATCGGCCTTGTTTTCTCGAATAAGCTTAAACGCACCTTCGAAGTCGCCATTCGCGGCGAGGTCATTCAATTTCGCTACCAACGCTTCCGTGTCAGCCATTGTCTTTATATCTCCTTTAAATTAAGTTCTAGTATTATATCATATTTACGCGGTTTAGGGCAAGTCCAAACGACTTTACCTCACGGCGGGGTTAAGATAAATCGGGAGAGGTTCCTTAATAAGAGCGTCAGGATTCGCCTCGGCGAAACGCATGAGTCCCTCGGCGGTTGGAAGCGCTTCGCCCTTATAGGAAGCTTCGAACCATTCGCCCAATAAAGCGCCAATGCGTTTATGATCTGGCGAAACCATCTTTACACCGCGAGGAACGCGCTTACCAAGACCTTCCTTGTCAACCTGATAAATGGGTGTTACAAGCTTGAAGCCAAGAAACAAAGCGACCCAGAACATACCCTGCCGCGCATCACCGACCACACATAGGGGCTCATTCGCACTATCTTGAAGCGCACAAGCGGAAGGAAGCCCGAGAACCTCGACTTTGGGAGCACCCGCCTTGTAGCCGAACGCGAAACTGAGCGCGGAACGAATCCCGGCGAACGAACCGGGGCCGATGCCGACAACAAAACGCTCGACACCTTCGAGATCGAGCTTTTCAACCCAATCACCGGCTCTTACTTCACCTGTCGAACGCTCAAGATAAACCGTCTTCATCTTTCACCTTTCACCTCATACCACTTTTCCTGACCATAGGGGAAGTCGCTCGGAATATAGTTCTTCACGACCGGTCTTAAAAGCGTGTAGGCCTTCGAATAATGAGAATAAATCCAAGGGCAATCTTCGCGGAGAATCTCCTGGCAAGTCGTCCAATCAAGACGATCGAATGCGGCATCGTACTCAGGATTGATGTAATTCGAGTGATTCGCGCCCGGACTCACGTTAGCGGAGTGGAAAAGCTGGAGGAAGTTCTCGGCATCAGGATAGTCACCGATCCAAGCCATGCGATACATCTGGACGCGGCCTTCATTGACCGCGCGCAAAAACGCGTCCCAAGTCATGAACTGGAGCTCGAGTTTAACGCCGATCTTATCAAGAAAACTCGCCATTAGCTCTCCCGATTCACGGCTATCTTGAGTCGGGCGACCGATTGCCAAAGTGAGCGTAAGGCGACGGCCGGTCTTCGGGTCGATGCCGTTCGGATAACCCGCTTTCGCCAATAACTCTTTCGCCTTTTCGAGATTGTAAGCGTACGCAAAAGGAGTATCAAGTTTCCCGGCGACGCCGAACGGTACAGGACCATCTGCAGGGACGATGCGGTGATTGTAGAATTTCTCCCAAGTCGGATAGTCGAACGCGGCGTTCAACGCCTGACGAAGATATTTGTTGGGGCCAACCACTTTATCGCGCATATTAAAACCGATGTAGGCGACTTCCATTTTCGGCATACCATGAAGGCGTACGCCTTCCGCTTCAAGCTTCGGGTCGAGCCCACCTTCCCCATCGATAATCGCGTCCCAATTGTCGCGGCTGATTTCACCGAGCATATCAATCTCGCCTTTCAGGAACATAAGCCACTGAGTCGAGACGTCGTCGATAACGAGATAGTGAACTTTGTCGAAGCCGTTCGTGTTCGTTTCCCAACCACGCCAAGCGGGATTCTTGTCGAAGACCATTTCGTGGCCCTTCCACCACTTCGTAAGCTTGTAGGGGCCTGTCCCCGAGCCGTCTTTAAGCATCACGGAAGAATACGACATCGCAAGCATCCAAGGGAAAACGTGCTGACGATATTTGAGCGTGATGACAAGCTCGTCCGAGTCAGTCACATCAATGGTGTCGACCGCTTTCATCGTCCAGCCACCGGGGCTCACGTTCTTCACATCACGAAGACGCTCCAGATTCCGCTTCACATCAGAAGCGGAAACGGGAGAATTCTCGGTCATCTTGAAGCGATATCTAAGCCCGTCCTCAGAAACTTCCGGAAGCGTGCAAAGTCCCGGAATCAGTTTGTAGGGTCGCGCGGCGTAATCGATTTCAAGCGGCGTTTCGTAAACGAGGTTTACGGCGCGGCAATCATAGACGGCTTCGGCCTGTATGGGGTCCATCGAAGAGACTCGCTCCATCGGACGCGTGAAAGTCACGGCAAAGATAAGCGCAAGAAGCATCATGCGTGAACCTCCAAGCGGACATTAAGGCGTTTCGGGGCGCCGGGAAGAGTTTTAAGCACCGACTTTATGCGATTCAAGTGCTGACGCATCATAAAGAGAATCGGAGCGGATTTGGCGTAAATCACAATCGTACCCGAATCGCTACGTCCCGGTTTAGCGGGAAGATTCGGGAAAAGCTTCGGCCAAGAGGTAGCGACAGCATCGAAAAACGGATTTTCCTCTTTAATCAAATCTTCAAAAGCCGCCCCCAAAGCGGACGAGAACGTGGCATGTCTGCCACGTTCTTCCAGGCCTTCGGCTGTACCATAGAGATTATTGTCGTCCAATTACTTCGCCTTCATTTGGAGCCAAGCTTCGATGAACGGTTGGATATGGCCATCCATAACCCCGTTCACATCGCTCGTCTCACATTCGGTACGAAGATCCTTGACCATCGTGTAGGGGCAGAAGACGTAAGAGCGAATCTGCGATCCCCAGCCGTTTTCGGACTTCGCTCCATAGAAGCGATCCATTTCGGCTTTCTTCTGGTCTTCGTAGTATTCGTAGAGCTGGGCGCGAAGCATGTTCATCGCCTTCTCTTTGTTCATGTGCTGCGAACGTTCCTTCTGGCAAGCGACGACGATGCCGGTCGGGAGGTGGGTTAAGCGCACGGCCGAGTCGGTCTTGTTGACGTGCTGGCCACCCGCGCCGCCCGCGCGGTAAGTATCGATGCGAAGATCTTCTTCCTTGATCTCGACGTCGATATCATCGTTGATCTCGGCAACCGTTTCCATCGAAGCGAACGAGGTCTGACGGCGCTTGTTGGCGTCAAAGGGCGAGATTCTGACGAGGCGATGAATGCCGCGCTCCGCCTTTAGCATACCGAAAGCGTACGAGCCCTCAATACGGAAATAAACGTCCTTGTAGCCCGCTTCTTCACCCGGCTGAGAATCATATTCTTCGATCTTCCAACCCTGATCTTCGGCGTAGCGCTTGTACATACGATAGAGCATCGAGACCCAGTCGCAAGCTTCCGTGCCGCCCTGACCCGCGTGGAGACGGACAAAGACGTTGCACTGGTCGAACTTGCCGCCGAGGAGCGACTGAAGACGGAGCTTACCGAAATAGTCGTCGGCCTTCGCGCATTCGGCGAGAGTGTCTTTAAGCGCGTTCTGTTGGGCTTCGCCTTCTTCCATCTCGGCAAGCTCGAGCATAACCGCCGCGTCATCGACCGTCTTCAAAATCGCGTCGAACGGGACGACGTACGCGCGCTCGGCATTGGTTAAGGAAATGACTTCGCGGGCCTTGTTCTGATCGTTCCAGAAATCTCCTTGAGCCTGCTTCTCTTCGAGCTCGGCGAGCTTGGCGCGGCGTTCATCGATCTTAATATAATCAGCCATCTCGCCAACGCGACGCTTAAGGTCGTCAATCGTCTGACGAACTTCTTCAACTTCCAACAATTTGACTTTAACTTCTTCTGCCATAGTTCTAATATTATACCATATTTCCCTTCTCACACGCAACACAGAGAAGAAGCGGATGGGAAGAAAGCTCGGTTCGGCCACCGCGCGAACTCTTGAAGTTTCGCGCTTAGGCTTTCGACGACTGGGCGAAAAGTACATCCATGCGAAGTTCACATAGCATCGATGCGCACATGCCCAAACCACCCTTCCCCTTTAGCGCGGCGTAGCTGAAAGCGAAGACGGCTTCCGCTTAAATCCAACCGTACCTATCCTCAGCCCTTCGACCTAATTGTAATGTGTCAAAAATCGAGAATCAAGGTCAGACCTTCCGTCTCATATTTTTGACACATCAATCTCCTTCATGCAACGATAAACCGTGCTCCTTGACGCTCCTGTTGCTTCACAAATCGCCGCACGGGAAATATTCGGATTCTCCGCAAGAAGCTTTTTGATCTGCAATTCCAAATCTTCCGCCTTAGAAGGCCGTCCCCTTCCTTGCTTTTCAATTGCCTTTTCTTCGATTAGTGCATTCATTGCCTCTTCTCGATGAGCCAACTCCTGAGCTACCATCGCCTCGCTTGTCAGATGATCCACCGGCGCCTCTAATCCTGACGCGCGCATCAGCGCAATCTTAAGAGCTCGCTCTTTTTTGATTCCTTCCAGACACTCGCTCATAAGTTCAGTGTGCGCTTCGATGATTTCTTCTCGCGTCGCTTCGCCATAAATCATCTTCATTCCATTAAGCGCCATTTCATCGCCGCGATTAAGTGCAGTAAAACTACTCCAAAGATATTCCGCATAATTCGGAGTGATGCCCGCCTTTATCGGATTGAGATGAATATAGGCTGCGCGCTTTGCAAGTTCGTGTGGTTCATCTTTTACCGGCACATCTTTATACACGCCTTCCCACAAAGTTCCCGTATGCTGATAGCGCGCATTATACTCTTCCGTGAACCACTGCTTAAGTATTTTCATGAATTCGCCAATTGAGAACATCTGCTTTTTCAACTTCTCAATCATTTCGCGCGAAAGCATTACATCGACTTCTTCGCGATTACTTTTTAGACCGTTTCCTTTTAGAATGTGATAGCGCCTCATAACCTCTTCATCCGTTAGCGCCACACGTTCGGGAAGAAACGCTAAGATATGGAAGTGGTTCTCCATAATACACCAAGATAACAACTTGATGCCGGTGAATTCGGAAACGCGACGCATCATTTCGATAAACGAATCGCGCTCTGCACTTCCCATAAAGAAGACCTTGTGGGCGATGCGACTCATCAAATGATGATAAGTCATCGGGGACTTGTTGCGGTTGTTGGATGCTGACATGCTTACATTATATCACAATCCCCCGCCCAACTTCAACAACAATGTGTCAAAAATCGAGAATCAAGGTCTGACCTTCCGTCTCGTATTTTTGACACATCGCTCTCCTTCATGCATCGATGTCAAAAAACGAGAATTAAGACCTCCCGTCTCACTTTAATCCAACCACCCGCCACTCAACTTTCTCGCGCCAGTTGCCGGTCCGCTCTACTTCCCGAGCCTTGTTCGCAACTCATCAAGATTCTCGCCTTCGTATTCAAAATACTTGGTCCCTTGGATTGAATGCGTGATATTCATCAACAGCTTGGCAAGCGCCGAAACCGACATCGTCTCGTCTTTGTACTGAACGCGCCGCTCATCGACAACTATTGCCTCAATTGACTTATCCTTTGTATATCGAATCTTGCTACCCGGCTTAATTCCACACTCCGCGAAGTTAAATGGCCCGCGATGAGGAGCATTACGTGTTGAAGGCACGATTCCGACAGACTTATGAAACGTCCATACCTTATCGCTTTCATCAACAAGCTCCGCCTCTTCTTTTATTGCTTTAACAGCTTGCGCGGGCGAAATAAGATAAAACTCACCATTCTCCGCTTTGACTCTACGCTGACCTTGCAGCTCCTTGATCGCACTAACCCCTCGAAGACGCTGATGAACCTTCTTCTCTATGATTTTATACTTACTCGAACACAATGTGGCATAGATTTCAAACTCTTTCGGCACCGCCGTATTGAGCGTAGCACGACGCTTCTCAACATCTTTAGCTTGACCGATTTTCACAATCTTACTCTTGAAATACACGTCAAAACACGGATTCGTTAAGATATAAACATATCCTTTAGCGCTCATTCTTTACCCTCCTTAAAACTCCAATTTCGGCAATTTCGAGACGATTTTCTGCGTTTCCATCGAGACAGTCACGACCTTGAGAATCAAGTCGACGATATACTTTTCATCGCCCGATTCCTCGAGCCACTTGTTCGGATCGTTGATGATACCGGAATCCTTGTTGGTCGTGACCTGATAGCGCTCCATCACCCACTCAATCGCGCTCTTGCCGTTTACGACATAATCGTAAGCAGCGAGCGGAATGCCGCGGATAGTGATACGGTCGTTATAAATGATGCGACTTCTATCTTCCAATTCCCAGCGATCAAGCTTGCCGTTCTTATTCTCGTCAACCGGGCTATCTTTCTTGGCAAAGCGCATCTTCGTGACTTTATAAGGCGAATCATAGCCGGGCTCGATATCGACGGCGCATCCTTCCCACTTTTTCGCCTTTTCATAGCCACAGTGCAAATCGCCGAGTTTGCGCCCCGCTTTCACGAACGCGGCAAAATCCGCGCCATTCTTGCAAAGCGGAATACGCGCAAGCGACTTCTTGAGATCCGGCTCGAACCTCGTGCGATATTCGGGCGAATGGAGGACGGCATAGATGTAGTAGAAGATATCTTCTTTCGTTACCTTATCACCGAACTCCTTTTGGCAC
>JAZLMG010000082.1:0-19244 GCA_045598585.1 Kiritimatiellia bacterium | reverse complement strand
CGAAGAGATGTGCAAGGACGCCTGGCGTTGGCAGAAGAAGAATCCTTACGGCTACAACAAGCCGAAGGCGTAATCAGGTCTAGAGTGTTTGAAACGATAGACCAGATTCTGGAAGGAATCGAAGCCGAGCTTTCGCTGATGCGGGAGCTCGGTGTTCGCTTAGTTCCCTTCGACCGAGAGCTTCTCGTTGACGAAAAAGAAGCTACCATTGTAGACCTTAAACCTAGACCTAGACCTAAATCTCCTCCCGCGCCTGTTCCTGAACGTCTTGCCGCGCTTAACTCGATTAAGCGCGGGGCTTACGACTTCGTCTTCCTCCACGATAAGCCCTTATCCGAGAAGGGTGCCGAGACATTCGAGAAGATTCGCGCGGCGATGAACTTGACCAAAGAAACGGCTCCGATCTTGACCGACTATGAGCCCAAAACCTTTCCGAGGGCGAAGCTCTATATCGTGATGGGCCCCGCAGCGCTTTCGAAGTTTATGCCCGGCGTAAAGCTTTCATACTTCTCTTTCGGCAAGTCCGCAGGCGGCAAAGATATTCATTTTACGTATTCTCCCGAGTATTTCCTTCGTTTAGATCCGAAGGATAAGGCGGTTCTTCTCCTTAAGCACAAGATGTGGACCGCTCTTAAAAATGCGATGAGTCGTATTTCGTGATTGACTTTTCGCGGCAAAAATAGTATACTATTATCCGTTTTCGTTTTAGAGGCGAAAATTCCCGTGTCGGAGCGTAGCGCAGTCTGGTAGCGCGTTTGCTTCGGGAGCAAAAGGTCGAGGGTTCAAATCCCCCCGCTCCGACCAATACCACCAAGAGAATTCTTTCGGCAAGCCGAAACCACTTTAAGGTTCTTCACATTGTGCCGAAAATATGATATAATATTCGTTATGAGCCTGTAGTGGCTTCACTTGTGCATTAAAGGAATGCATACAATGGAAGAAAACAAGAAGTCGGGCATTGGCATCGCCATCGCCCAGATAGTCATGATTGCGACGTGCTTCGCTGCCGGTTGGATTGCGAAGGAGCTTATGCCCGCGCCAAAGGGACCTGCCGGAATGCCCCCGATGATGATGGGAGGCGCGCAATCCGCCGCGGTTACCAACGCTGAAATGCGTGTTTATAACCTCCCCGAGCGCTTCGTCGCGCATGCCGAACCGGTGCAGGAAGTTGACCTTCTTCCTCAGGTCGATGGCTACATCAAAAAAGTCCTTTTCAAGGAAGGCGATATCGTCGAAGCGGGTGATGTTCTCTATGTTCTCGATGATGAACGCTATCAGGCCGTCGTGAACCAGCGCAAGGCCGACCTCTCCGCGCGCGAAGCTGAAGAGCGCCGCACGAAGAGAATGTACGATCGACTTCTCGCGGCTGATGCCCGCGGCATTACTCAGCTCGAGCGTGATAATGCCGAGGCCGCTTGGGAAACCGCGAAGGCCGCCGTCGCTCAGGCGAAGGCGAATCTCGTCGTTTCCGAATATGACCTCAAAAAGTCGAAAGTCATCGCTCCGATTACCGGACAGATCGGTAAGAGCTCCGCTCACGTCGGTGATTATGTCGCTCCTTTGAAGGGCGCCTTGGCTCGCATCGTCCAGGTCGACCCGATCCGCGTCACGTTTCCCTTAACCGACCGCAACTATATCGCTTGGCGTCAGGCGAAGCTTAGCGGCACCGAAGATGATCTCCGTATGCGCCTTATTCTCCCGAATGGCAGCGAATATAATGGCGAAGGTACTTGGGACTTCGATGATAACCAGATGTCGAAGGAAACGGCGACGATCATTATGCGTTTAAGCTTTCCGAACCCCGACCGTCTCCTTGTCCCGAATAGCTATGTAACGCTCCTCACCGATTTCCAGAATCCTCCGAGCTATCCCTCGGTTCCCCAGAGCGCGCTTTTCGATCTCCCCGGCGGCAATCAGGCCGTTTGGATTGTCGGCGCGGACGGCAAGGTTGAAGCTCGTCCCGTCACGACGAAAGAAGCCGCAGAAGGGTGGTCTCCCATCACTTCGGGTGTAAAAGTGGGCGAAAAGGTCGTTTTTGCGGGTGTTCATAAGCTCCAACCCGGCGCCGTCATCAAGTCGGTCGAGCCGACTCCGAATGAAGACGTTACCCCCGGCTTCAAGCGCGGCGAAGAGGAATAAGCGAAATGAAGATCTCCATTCGTAAAGCTATCGACGAGATCAAGACGTTTTCGCGCGTGTTCATCGAACGCCCGCGTTTCGCCATGGTCATTTCCGTCGTGCTGACGATGGCGGGCGTCCTTTCGATCACCAAGCTCCCCATCTGTCAGTATCCCCAGTTGACTCCGCCGGAAATCAAGGTTTCCTGTAACTATCCGGGCGCCAACTCCCAGGAAGTCATGAAGACCGTCGCGACTCCGATCGAGTACGAACTCAACGGCGTCGACGACATGATTTACATGTCTTCCGATTCGGGAGACGACGGTAGCTACTCGCTCACGATTTCCTTCGAAGTCGAATCGAATCGCGATATGGACCTCGTCAAGGTCCAAAACCGCCTTTCTCAGGCCGAAGCGAAACTTCCCGCCGAAGTCAAGCAGCTCGGTACGCGTGTTCGTGCGCAGTCGACGGACTTCTTAGGGTTCTTGGCGCTCCGCTCCCCGAACGGCACCTTGTCGACTCTTGAGCTCTCCGACTACGCTTATCAGAATCTCCAGCCGGTTCTTCTTCGCGTTCCCGGCGTCGGTGAAGCCCAGATTTACGGCCCGAAGCTCTCGGTGCGTATTTGGCTCGACCCCGAGCGTTTGGCCGCTCAGGGCATGAACTCCGAAGAAGTCATCGCGGCGATTTCGAAGCAGAACATCCAAGCTTCTCTCGGTTCGGTCGGCACTTCTCCCGCTCAGGAACACGGCGCTTTCACCTATTCGCTTATCGCGAAGGGCCGTCTCATGACCGCGGCGGAATTCGATGAAATCATCGTTCGTCGCGACCAAAACGGCGGTATCGTCAAGCTCAAAGATGTTGCCCGCACCGAAATCGGCAAGGAAAACTACTTCTTCGACGGCCAGTATAATGGCAAGAACACGATTAATATCGCGATTCAGCAGAAGCCGGGTGCCAACGCCATTCAGGCGATGGATCAAGTCATCGCCGAAATGAAGCGTCTCGAGGCGAACTTCCCCGACGATATGAAGCTCGAAATCGCGTATGATGCGACCGACTACGTTCGTCGTTGTATCCATGAAATCGTGATCACGCTTCTTATTACCTTTACGCTCGTCGTCTTCGTTTGCTACTTGTTCCTTCAGGACTGGCGCGCGACGTTGATTCCGTGTCTCACCATTCCCGTGTCGCTTTGCTCGACCTTCATTTTCATGGCGGTCCTCGACTACTCGATCAATATTTTGACCTTGTTCGGCCTCGTCCTCGCAATCGGCGTCGTTGTCGACGACTGTATCGTCGTCGTCGAACGTGTCCAGTTCTTGATTGAAACGCGTCACTTGAACGCGAAAGAGGCGGCGATTCAGGCGATGAGCGACGTTACCTCGGCGGTTATCGCGACGACCCTCGTTCTTCTCGGTATCTTCGTCCCCGTCGGCTTCATGACCGGCATCACGGGCCGTATTTACCAGCAGTTCTCGGTAACATTGTCCGCGGCGGTTTGCTTCTCGTCCTTGTGCGCGCTTACTCTCGCGCCGGCTTTGTGCTCGCTTTTGCTCCATGAAGCGCGTCCCTATAAGCACGGCCCGTTCGCGTGGTTCAACTCGATGATTGCCGCGTTTAAGGGCTTCTTCATTTCGCTTGCGCGTTGGCTTTCTTCGCGTCTCTTCTTGGTCACGATGCTCCTCGTCTTGACGGCGCTTCTTACGATTTCCGCCTTCATGAAGACGAAGACCTCGTTCCTTCCCGATGAAGACCAGCGCGTCGTCTTCGCGTCTATGCAGCTTCCCGAAGGTTCGACTTTGGACCGTACGAAGGACTGTTTGCTTCGCGGCGTCGAGCTTCTTAAGACGATTCCTGAAGTCGATATGGTTCTTTCGATCGAGGGCTTTTCGATGGTCGCGGGTCGCGGCGAAAATGTGGGCACCTACATCATTCAGGTTAAGCCCTGGGAAGAGCGCACTCGTCCCGATCAGGCTGTTGCCGCTTTGACGCCTCGTATCAAGGCGCTCTTGGAGACGATGCCCGAGCCGATCGTTCAGGCCTTTGCGCCGCCTGCAATTCCCGGCCTCGGTGCCGATAACTCGATTGACGTTCGTGTTCAGTCGATTAACTCGACCGATCCCGTGCTCCTCGATAACGTGAAGAACAAGCTGCTTGCGAAATTGAACCCGCTCCCGTCCGTTATGGTCGCGTTCTCGGGCTTCAATGCGAAAACGCCTCATCTCTATCTCGATATCGACCGCGCGAAGGCGGAAATGCTCAAGGTTCCGGTCGCGACCGCTTATGCGACCTTGCAGAACTACTTGGGTTCCCGTTACGTCAACGATGTCAACCTCGGCACTCAGGTCAACCGCGTAACCGTTCAATCCGACTGGACCGGTCGTGCCAACGCATCTGCCGTCAAGAATCTCTATGTCCGCTCCGAAACGGGCGCGATGGTGCCGATCGGTTCCTTGGGCGAAATTCATCGTGAGCTCGGACCTCGTTCGATGGGCCGCTACAATATGTATCCTGCCGCGGGTCTCAAGATCATGCCGATGCCGGGTGTCGCTTCGGGCGAAGTTCTCTCTCAAGTCAAGGAAGTCCTTGCTCAGGAACTTCCCGAGGGCTTCACTTACGAATTCTCGGGTCTTACCTATCAGGAACAGAAGAATGCCGGAACCGCCGCGCCTTTGATTGCGCTGGCGATTCTCTTCGGTTATCTCTTCCTTGTCGCCCAGTACGAGTCTTGGACGATTCCCTTACCCGTTATGCTTTCGATCTTCGTCGCCGTTTTCGGCGCGTTGATGGGTCTTAAGCTCTATGGGTTCTCGATGTCGATTTACGCTCAGCTCGGCCTCGTCCTCTTAATCGGCCTCGCCTCCAAAAACGCGATTCTTATCGTTGAATTCGCGAAGGATAAGCGCGAAGGGGATAAGCTCCCGATTGTTGAAGCGGCTTCGCTCGCTGCGGGTGAACGTCTTCGTGCGCTTCTCATGACGGCCTTGACGACGCTCCTCGGCACGCTCCCGATGATGATCGCTACGGGTGCCGGCGCGGCGTCGCGTAATCACCTCGGCACGACCGAATTCTTCGGCATGCTTTTCTCGGTTTCTCTCGGTATTCTACTCGTTCCCGGGCTTTATGCTCTTTTCCAGACTATGCGTGAAAATGTAAAACGTTTCTTCGCTTACATTGCCGCCGTTGCGACTCGTAAGCGCCGTCTCAAAGATGCCGCGACCCTAATGAGCGTTCTTGTTGCCGCTTATGTCGTCGCCGGTTGCACTTCGCTCCCGTCGGTCGGTCCCGACTATGAAGAGCCGAAGTACGTCGTTCCTGAATACGAGCTCCCTGATGCGGGGCTCCCCGAGGGCGCTGAAACCGACCGAGTCATTCTCTCGAACGACAAGATCATGAATTGGTGGAAGCTCTTCAAGGATCCCGTTCTCGTTGAGCTCGTCGACACCGCTTCGACCAATTCGCTCTCGTATTTGATCGCCCAGAAGCGTCTCGAGGCGGCTCAGTTCGAGCTTCTTGGTTCTTACGCGGCGTTCCTCCCGAAGTTCGGCATTAACGGCCTTTATCAGCATCGCGAACTTCGTCAGAACAATCTCCAGTCGGGCGGCATCAAGACCGATTACAACGTTTCTCAGGTCGCTCTCGACGGCAATTGGGAAATCGACGTTTTCGGCGGTTCGCGTCGTCTCTACGAAAGCTCGCTTGCCGAGGCCGAATCCGCTCGTTGGTCGGTTGCCCAGAGCTGGGTCGAGCTCACGACGGAAATCGGTCGTCAGTACGTGAACCTCCGTACGACTCAGCACCGCGTTCATGTCGCGGAGCGTAACCTCGCTTTGCAGTCCGAGACGTATGAAATCGTCAAGTCCCGCTTCGATGTCGGTATCGGCGATGAGCTCTCGGTTAATCAGTGCCGCTATATTATGGAGCAGACTCGCGCTCGTATTCCTCAGCTCAAGGCTCAGGAAGAGCAGCTCAAGAACGCCATCGAGCTTCTTTGCGGCCTCGTTCCCGGCTCCTTGCATGATAAGCTCGTCTCGCTTGAGGATGACTATGAGCCCTCGATCTCGCCGGTAGCGGTCTCGGTTCTTCCGCTCGATATGATTCGTGCGCGTCCCGACGTTCTTGCCGCGGAACGTAAGCTTGCCGCCCAGACCGCTCGCATCGGTGTTGCGAAGGCCCAGTGGTTCCCGAAACTCTATATCAATGGTACGGTAGGTCTTGAATCGAAGAAGGCGACGAAGCTTTTCTCGAAAGAATCGCTCTTCGCTACTATCGGTCCTGCGGTTTCGTGGCCGATTTTCCAAGGCGGCGCCATCTACGCGAATGTGAAGGCACAGGAAGCCGCGACTGAAGCGGCAGCTCTCGCCTATCAGGCCGCGATTGAAAAGGGCTATGCGGAAGTTCGCAATGCTTATGCCGCGTATACTCAGGAATATCATCGCGCTGCCTCGCTTGAAAAGGCCGTCGAAGCCGCCACGAGCGCCGTCGACATTTCTCAGGACCTCCATCGCAACGGTCTTAGAGATTTCAACAATGTTATCGATGCTCAACGTAGCCGCCTCCAACTTGAAGAAGAGTACGTCATTTCGCGTGGTCAGATCACGCTCGATTTGATTGATCTCTATCGTGCGCTCGGCGGTGGTCTCGCTCAGGACAAGTAATAAATGAACGTATTCAACTCGCTTACCCGTCAGAACGAAGAATTGAAGCCCCTCGAGGGGAATCAGATTCGTCTCTATACTTGCGGTCCGACGGTCTATAACTTCGCTCATATCGGCAACTTCCGCGCCTATACTTTCGAAGATATTCTTCGCCGCGTCATTCAGTTCAACGGCATGACCATCAAGCAGGTCATGAACTTGACCGACGTCGACGATAAGACGATCAAGGGCGCTAATGCTGCCGGAGTGAAGCTTACCGATTACACGAAGACTTATAAGGACGCGTTTTTCGCGGATCTCAAGAAGCTCAATATCGAGCCCGCCGAAATCTATCCTGCCGCGACTGATCATATCCCCGAAATGATCGATCTCGTTCAGTCGTTGATCGACAAGGGCGTCGCTTATGTAAGTGAAGACAAGTCGGTTTACTTCAATGTCCGCAAGTTCCCGGGCTATGGTAAGCTCGCACATATCGACTTCGATCATCAGCAGACGGGAGCGCGCTGCGCCTCGGACGAATATGACAAGGAAAACGTCGGCGACTTCGCGCTTTGGAAAGCGTGGGAGCCGTCGGATGGCCCCGTCGCTTGGGATTCGCCTTGGGGCAAGGGTCGTCCCGGTTGGCATATCGAATGCTCGGCGATGTCGATGAAGTATTTGGGCGAGACGTTCGATCTCCACACGGGCGGTATCGATAACCTCTTCCCGCATCACGAAAACGAAATCGCTCAGGCCGAAGCTTCGACCGGCAAAGAATTCGTGAAGACGTGGATGCACTGCGCACACCTTAAAGTGAACGGCGAGAAGATGTCGAAGAGCTTAGGGAACTTCTTTACACTTCGCGATCTCCTCGAGAAGGGCTATACGGGCCGCGAAATCCGCTATGTCCTTATCAACGCTCATTATCGTTCGGGACTTAACTTCGCGTTCTCGGCGCTCGATGATGCGCGTAAGTCGCTCGCTCGCATTGATGCTTGTGTCGAGAAGGCGACAACGGGGACTGTTCCCGAATGGGCGAACAAGCACCTCGAAGACTTCACGAAGGCCGTTAATGACGACCTCAATATTCCGAGCGCTTTTGCCGCGCTTTTCTCGCTTGTACGCGATGCGAACGGCAAGGGTGCGGAAGGAACGCTCTCCGTCTTCAAGCGCATGGACGAGGTTCTTGGTGTTATCTTCTTCGAAAACGAGAAGAAGGAGGAGGCGATTCCCGAAGAAATCTCGGCGCTTCTTGAAGAGCGCAAGGCCGCCCGCCAAGCGAAGAATTGGGCCGAATCGGATCGAATCCGCGATTTACTTAAGGAAAAGGGCTACGCCGTAAAGGATTCCAAGGAGGGGCAAACATGCACCAAGATGTAAAAACTCAAGCCGAATTTAACGAAGCCGTGAAGTCAGGGAAAGTTCTCGTCGACTTTTGGGCGACTTGGTGCGGTCCTTGCATGATGATGGGCGAGCAGATCGAGGCGGAACTCGTCCCCGCTCACCCTGAAATCAAGATCGTGAAGGTCAATGTCGACGAAGCCCCGGAACTCGCCGTAGAGTTCGGCATCATGTCGATTCCGGCGCTCTTTACCTACAAAGACGGCGTCAAGACGAAAGAATTTATCGGTGTTACCCCCATTAAGGACATTGTTGCAGCATTATGAATCGTTCGGAATTAGAAGCAAAGATTAAAGAAATCATCGTCTCGAGTCTCGATCTTGAAGATTTGAGCCCCGCTGAAATCGAAACGGAAACGGCGCTTTTTGGAGATGGCCTCGGCCTCGACTCCATCGACGCGCTCGAGCTCGGCATGGCAATCAAGAAAGAATTCGGCATCACGTTTTCGAAGGACAAGGCCGAGAATAAGAAGGTCTTTCATTCTGTAAAGACGCTTGCTGACTTTATCGAGGGGAATAAGTAAATGAATACGATGGAAGAAATCGAAGCGAAGATCAAAGACATTCTCGTCGAAGATTTCGATGTCGATGCGGCTAATTTAAAGCCGGAAACAAATCTCTTCACGGAACTCGATCTCGATTCGATCGATGCGGTCGATCTCGTCGTTCGTCTCCAGCGCGAGACCGGGAAGAAAGTCGACCCCGCTGACTTTAAGCAGATTCGCACGCTTAAGGATGTGACGGAAGCCGTCTACAAACTCGTCCACGGATGATTGCCGCGGCGTTTTGTCTCTGGTTCGGGCTTTCGCTTTTCCCCAAGCGAAAGCCCGCTTGTTTACGCTTCGCCGAGAAAGTGTCGGGCGGGATTATGCCCGAAGGCGCTGAAGAATATTGTCGAAAGTTAACGATTCTTTGGTTTTTCGTCCTTTTAGCCCTATCCGTAATCTCTTTCCTCGCTTATTTCCTTCACCTTCACCTCTTGTCTTTTTCCTCTCTAATCGTAGTCCCGCTACTATTGGCAGCCGAAAAGAAGTATCGCGATAAGCGCTTTACCGTCACTTTCCACACGAGTGGTTCGACGGGAACGCCGAAGACTATCGTGAAGACCTTCGAGTCGCTCGCGAAAGAAGTCGCGATGCACCGCGATATTTACCGAAAAGAGCTTGATCTAAATGATTTGACCATGCTCTCGACTATAGACCCGAGTCACATGTATGGAACTTTGTGGCGCGTCATGCTTCCGAAAGCGCTTAAGGTTCCTTGCGACGAAGAGATTATCTTGACTCCCGAGTCTTTGCTCGCCAAGATGAACGCGGCGAAAAAGGTTTTCCTCGTAACTACCCCGAGTTTCTTGGAGCGTTTTACCGCTTATGCCGAAGATTACGAAGTGCCGCGAAATGTCGTCGAAATCGTGACGAGCGGCGCGGCGCTTTCGAAGAAGGCCGAAGCTGAAACCGTCAAAGTTTTTGGAATTACCCCGAAACAGATTTTCGGCTCGACCGAAACCGGCGGAGTCGCCTGGAAGCGAGGGGGAGACACGGCCTATGTATTCCCGCCCGTAAAGGTTTCGCTTACCGAGGGACGTCTTACCGTAAAAAGTCCTTTCAGCTACCGAAATCCTTATCAAATGGGAGACGGCGCCGAAATTGCCGCGGATGGAAGAAGTTTCAAGCTTTTAGGGCGCAAAGATCGCATGGTGAAAATCAACGAAGAGCGCGTCGATTTGGTCGAGATGGAGAATAAAATTCGCGCTCTCGGCTATAGAGACGCGGCGGTTGCGAAGCTTGAAGGGAAGCGCGGCGATACGCTAGGCGTCGTTTTGGTCGGGGAAAAGAAGTCGACTCTCGAAATTAGAAAAGAGATGCAATCCGTCTTTCCGAAGGGGACACTCCCGAAGAAATATCGTTTTGTTAAAGAATTGCCGCGTAACAGTCAGGGAAAGGTAGTAATGAGCGAAGTGATCGAGATACTTAAGGAAAAGATCTTCAACTTTACGGGCGAGGAATACTTCTTCGACGGGCATTTCCCCGGGCAGCCGATTCTTCCCGGCGTCATGCAACTTCAGCTCGCGGTCGAGCGTTGCGAGGAGCTGTTAGGAAAGAAGATCGTTCTTAAAGAAGTCAAGAAGATGAAGTTCGTCCAGATCATCCAGCCGAAAGAAGAAATTCGCCTTAAAACGACCTTTGCGAAGGAAGGCGAGATGACTTACGAATTCTTTAGAGGAGAGACGTTATGCTCGTCGGGTGTCTTGGTTTATTGATTGCCGCTAGCGGCTTTTTGACGGAATTCCCCGAGGGCTTGAAGCCGATTCTTGCGCCCGAGAAGGAAATTCGCGGCACTTTCGTCCAAACGAAGACTACGGCCGAAGGCGAGATGTACGTGATGGAAGGCGAGTACACGATTCGCCCCGATGTCGATTTCACTTGGAAGACGCTCGAGCCGTTCGAAACCGTCTTCCACGCGACTAAGACGAGCTACAGCTACGACAATTTCGAAGACGAAAAAGTCGAAAAGTCCTTAAAAGAGAAATTCGACGAGAAAACCTTTTTCAAACTCTTTGATGCGCTCTACAAAGAAGAAGACGGGAAGTTCTTTCTTAAGGCGAAGCCGAAGACCGGCGAGCTTAAAAAAGCGCTTTCCAAAGTCGAAGCCGAGGGCAAAATCGGTGAGTGGACTTTAAGAATCGAATTTCCCAACAAAACCGCTTTCCTAATCGAGTTTAAAGATGATGTTAGATAAGCTTCAAAAACTCCTCTATATCGACGAGGCATTTGCCGAGGCCAAGAAGGGCTTAGGCCATACGCGGCCTAATCCTCCGGTAGGAGCGGTAATCGTGAAGAATGGTGAGATTATCGGGCGCGGCCATCATAAGAAAGCGGGCGGGGATCATGCCGAAGTCGCCGCGATCAAGAACGCGAAGCGAAAAGGACATGATCTAAAAGGTGCGTCCATTTTCGTGACCTTGGAACCTTGCTCGAAGCCGGGGAGAGTCGGGGCTTGCACCGATGCAATCAAATCTTCGGGCATCACCGAAGTTTACTACGGCTGTGAAGATCCGAATCCCGTTAATCGCGGCAAAGCGAAAGCGGCGTTGAAGGGCTTTGCGAGCGTCGAGTTTGTTAAAGATGAGCATTGCGAAAATCTGATTCGTGCTTTCAAGAAGCATGTGACGACCGGCATTCCTTACGTTACCGTCAAAATGGCTATGACCTTGGATGGGAAGACGGTCGATGATTTCGGCTCCTCGAATTGGATCACGGGCGATAAAATGCGCAAGGAACGCGTCGGAATTCTACGCGATCAAGTCGATGTGATTATGGTCGGTGCAGAAACGGTTCGAAAGGATAACCCACGACTTTTAAGCTATTCGAAGAAGGGGAATCCCGATCTTGTCCGGTGTGTGATCTCCAAGTCCGGAAAACTCCCTAAAGACGCAAAAGTCTTTACTGAAGGGGAGAATTTGACTTTGGTTTACTCGGATCCGATTGCGGCCTTGAAAGACTTGGGTGCGCGTGGTTACATGCACGTTCTTTGCGAAGGTGGAATGAAGCTCGCGACTTACCTCGCTTTAGAAGGTTATGTCGACGAGTGGATTTCTTGCATCGCTCCGAAAGTCGTCGGCTCCGGTCACCTTGCCGATGCCGCGATAATTCCTTCATTCCAAGTCCTCGCCGACCATTCCGTAAGGTGTTTTTCGCTACCTAGGTAGGTACCCCCACCCCCATGTACCGAGGTACCCCCACCTAGGTGGGTGGGTGCCTACCACCCAAGTGGGTCCCGACTAGCCGCCCGAGGGAGCGCATAATGCTAGACTAGAGTTGCAAAATATCTAATCTAGAATCAAAAGGATTTCTAGACTAGACGAGCATTTCGTCCTAGTCTAGAAACGAAGCTCGCTCTAGACTAGAATTGTAGCCCGGCCTCGCCTAACGCCAACCGCGCCTCTAGTTAACCTCCGCGCATTCCCTGCCGCACCGAAAGAAGTTTTCGTGCCGCACGAAACGATCTTCCCGTGCCGCACGGAAATTCTCTCCCGTAGGCAAAATGTTGATGACAGCCGCGCGGTGAAAATGGTATAATATTCAATGTTCGGCGGGGGAGAAATCCTGCCGGATGCGAAAGAGGAGATTTGTAAGTAATATTTTATGTTTTATGAAATGATAAAACGTAAGCGGGATGCGTGGCTTGCAAGGATAGATTGTCCTGTGCGAGAGACGATCCAGTATATGCTTGATTTGTCAAAATCAGGTTCGGGATTGCGTGAGATTCAAATAGATGCTATTAAGACTTATCTGTTTCTGAAAATCGCTTGTGGAAATCGCCCTCTTGCGAAGCTGTTTTCAGAAGGATTCTTTACTTCGTTGGATTTGAATGCGGTACCATTGTCGGCGACAACTCGTGAGTTTCTTGCGGATCATCCGGCTTCTGCGGCGCTTTTGGAGTTTGCGTTGCAAAAGGAAGATGACGCAAAGGATGTGTTGGCGCCGGATCTAGTTAAGGTCTTAAAGGAAGCTCCGGAGAAAATCAACGCGGAAAGTGTGTTCGATCAGATTTTCTACCGTGTTACGTATCCTGATTACTTGTTCTCTTTGCCGATGGGGGCGGGCAAGACCTATTTGATGGCGGCGTTCATGTATCTTGATCTGATGTATGCGCAAAGCGAACCGGACAATCCGGCATTTGCGCATAACTTCATTGTGTTGGCACCGTCCGGAACGAAATCATCTATTGTTCCGAGTTTGCGCACGATTGAGGCGTTTAATCCCGCATGGGTGATTCCCGAGCCGTTGGCGTCGAACTTGAAACAGATAGTCAAGTTTGAGATTCTTGATTCCGAGACGACTTCGTCGAAGTCAAATCAGGTGCGGAATCCAAATGTGCAGAAGATTGCTCGGTTTCAGCCCTATCAAGAGATGTTTGGCGTTGTTCTTGTAACCAACGCCGAAAAGGTCATTCTTGATCGTGTGGCATTAGATGAATCGGGTATGCTTCTTCATCTGTCAGACGATGAAAAGCAGGAACGGGCCAATGAACTTCGTTCGACGATTGGTAAGATTCCGTCGCTTGCGATCTTCATCGACGAGGCGCATCATACGGCCTCTCAAAGCGATAAGTCGGATGAAGTGAAGCTGAGAGCCGTCGTCAATAATTGGGCGGCAAGTGAGCTCGGTATCAATTCTGTCTTGGGCTTTTCGGGTACTCCTTATCTTGATAAGGCTGAAAAGGTAGAATTGGGGGCGGGTATTGCGTTCAAGACGGAGGAAATTGCCAGCACAGTCTACTACTATCCGTTGGTGCGCGGCGTAGGTGACTTTCTCAAAAAGCCGTCTGTGACGATAGTAAGTGGAAACACGCAACCGCTTTCTATCGTTCGCCGTGGCGTCCGGGAGTTCTTTGATATGTTCGGGCGCAAGAAATACGCAAACGGCTCTTTTGCTAAGTTGGCCATTTACTGCGGCGGAGTGGATCGCTTGGAGGAGGATATATATCCCGAAGTCGCGAAGATTGTAAAGAGTTGTGGACTAGATCCTGCGACAGTGATTCTCAAGTACCATCGCGGCAATGCCAAATACAAGGAGCCTGAAGGTGCGCAACTTGAATTTGAGCAACTTGATTTTGCCTTTTCAAAGAAACGCGTCGTCTTGCTCGTTCAGATTGGCAAGGAGGGGTGGGATTGTCGTAGCCTCGCTGGAGTGATTCTTTCGCAAGACGGCGATTGTCCTCGCAAGATGGTCTTGCAAACTTCCTGTCGGTGCATGCGAGAGGTTGAGGATGCCGCAGAAGAAACGGCCGCGATCTACCTTAATGAATCCAACGGAAGGCATTTGGAAGATCAGCTGGCAAAGCAGCAGCATACGACGTTGCAGCAGTTTCAGTCCGGTGTAACCGAAGGCGTCATTATAAGGCGTTATGATCGCACTGAGAAGCTAGGCCTGCCGTCGTTGCCTTTCTACCAACTGAAAGTCAGTTATGGTGATGATGTGATAGTTGATAAAGGTTCGGTTGCGGAACGACTTAAGGCTTTGAAGCGTAAATTGAAGGATTTTCGTGTCACTGTGACTGTCAGCAAGGGCGATTTTAAGGACACGAAAAAGGATATTTCCACCACGCATGGCGCATATGCTGATCGTGCGTTCGCTAAGACCTATTCGGCTTGGCTTTCGGATATCAGTAAAGAAAGTTTTGGGGTCCTTAAGTCTGAAGAACTAAAAGCCGAAGAAAGAATTCTTGGAGAAATCTTCAAATTGATCTCTACTAAGGATGCTGATGGCGATACAGTTCTCTCTTCAGATTATCGTCAGGACGAGATTCGATCGGCGATTCGCCGCGCCTATTGGCCAAGCCGCCAGCTACAGGTCAATGAGGAGGAGATTCCGACTGATGCGAAGTTGCTGGATGTGCAGTATCTGAATGCGCATCGAGAGGAACTCGTTGCCGATGTGAAAGATTATATCCCGAATCAGAAGGAATGTGCACAGATCATTCGTGACGATGAAAAGGGCGTCTCTACGACCGAGGTGAATCCGAACGTTGAGAAGTGGCGTCGGCGGCTGGAGGAGGCCATTGCCGAAGGTGATGAGGATGAGGCCGATCATTATCGCGAAAAAATCGCTCGGGCGGAGACAGGTGCGAACGTTAAGGACTTTACTTATCACTATCTGCCGTACAAGACCGACAGCGGATTCGAACGAAGCTTCTTTGATCGGGCGATCCGCTCGGCGGAGCTGAAGGCGAAGAATTTGGAAATCTACTATAACGGCGATGCGCCGTTTACCGAGTTCCGCATTCGCTGCTATCGCAAGGTCGGCGGCATCCAGCAGTCCGTCGGACAGTACACGCCCGACTTCCTGATCATCCAGCGGGACAAGACGCGAAAGAAGATCGTCAAGTGCCTGATTGTTGAGACCAAGGGTGATCTTTATGCCAACGATCCAGCATTTAAGGCACGCAAGGATTTTATGCAGACAACCTTCCTTGCCAGGAACAAGGGTGGCGAAGGATTCCCTGAATATGATTACCTTTATCTGCAAGAAGACAAGGGCGGCCAATGGCAGGGGCTTTTCATTGACGAGATAAACAAGTTTTTCAAGGAGTAAGTGATGGGCGCGAAATTCATTCCGTTTACACCCGATCCAGTCAAGGGACAGGCGATTCTCAATTTCACGCGGGCGTTGCGTTATTACGGTGACGATAAGGTGAAGGATCATTTACGTCGCGGCATGCCGCGTTACGAAATGGAGCTAACGGAGCAGGTCGGTACGGATACCAAGGCCGATAACTTGGTGATTCGCGGCGAATGCCTGAGCGCCTGCGCCTATCTGAAGGATAAAGGCGTCAAGGTCGATCTTGTCTACATCGATCCTCCATTCGCGTCCGGTGCTGACTACGCGAAGAAAGTCTATCTTCGTCGTAATCCTCTCAAGGATAAGTCGGGTAAGCCGGAAGAAGGAGATCAGATTGACGATGCTCGCCTTGCTGCCTTTGAAGAAACTATGTATGGTGACGTGTGGGAGAAGGAGAAGTATCTCAATTGGATGTATGAGAACCTCTGCGCCATCAAGTCGGTGATGAGTGATGAGGCAACAATCTATGTGCATCTTGATTGGCACATAGGTCACTATGTGAAGATTTTATTGGATGAGATTTTCGGTGAAGATAATTTCATTAACGAGATAATCTGGCATTATTACAACAAGATGCAAGGCAATGTTAAGCGCTTTGCATCCAATCACGACGTCATTTATGTTTACCGCAAAGGAGATAAGTTTAAGTTTACGCCTATACAGGAAAAAAGAGTCGAGAAGGTCAGGCAGATTAAACGTGTTTGGAGCAAGGAAGATCAGAAACTTGTAAATGCTAAAGATGAAGACGGTAAGGTGATTTACATTGAGTCTGACGAATATACGGTTGACGATGTCTGGCGTATGCCCATGCTGCAACCAGCGGATAAGGAGGAGCCTGTAGATTACGCCACTCAAAAGCCGGAAGCGTTGCTCGAGCGCATTATCAAGGCATCTTCCGATGAAGGAATGCTAGTTGCCGATTTCTTTGGCGGTAGCGGGGTGACGGCGGCAGTTGCGGCGAAGTTGGGGCGACGGTTTGTCCATACCGATGTGGGGCTTAATTCGGTGCAGACGGCGCGAGATCGTTTAAGTGCCATTGACGGTGCCTCGTTCAAATGCCTTGAAGTGAAGGATGGGGTGCAGCTCTATCGTAATCCGGTGCAGACGATGGAGAAGATCAAGTCGCTCATTCCCGGCTTGCGTAATGAGGATGCGCTTGATTCGTTCTGGGAAGGGGCGATTCATGACTCGAAGTTGGGTATGGTCCCGGTCTATGTTCCGAATTTGATGGACTCGACGACGCGCGTTCTTGACGCGCCGCTGATGTTCAAAATTCTACATGAGGCGATGCCCGATCTGCCGTCCGGCACGAAGAAGGTCGTCGTCTATTACATTGAGATTGACAAAGAGGCTGTCGACAAGATTATCAAGGAGGACGACACGACGCTTGTTAATGTTGAGTTGCGTGATCTCAAATCTGTGCTTGGTGATGTGGTGGTTAATGATACAGTCGAGTATTCGATCGGCGATAATAAAGATGACTTGATTAATAAGCACTTGATCACGATTACTAAGTTTGATTCTGATCGTGTCCGCGGCAAAATCGCAGAGTTCAACGAACGTTGCTTCTTGAATCAGAAGCTCGGTAAGAAGTTCAGAGAGATCAAAGTCTCTGAGGCGGGGCTTGAAATGATCGAGTCGATCTCTATCGATTGTACGCGCAAGACCGGATCTTGGCATTCCGATACGGAGATTCTGATTGACAAGTTCGGTCTCGTCCGGCTCAACGGAACCAAGACTAACAAATACTGGAACGGTACCATCTCCTGCTCCAAGAAACCTTTCCGTATTCGCCTTCGCAATATCTGTGGCGATGAAACGGTTGTAGCTATATAAAGCGGCAAGCAGCAGTTCAATAATTTTGCAAGGGTTGAGGAAGTCTGTGTATGCAAATAGACAATGGTAAGATTAACGTAGCAACGGCGGCTGATTCAAGTGTCGTTGCAACAGCTGATTTTGGCGAATTGGTCGGGATGATCGAATCAGCGCGGGAGCGTGTTTGGAGGACGGTCAACGCTGAGCTTGTTGGGCTATATTGGGAAATCGGCAAGTGGCTAAACTCCAAATGCACCAAGTCTGATTGGGGAGATAAGGTTGTTGAATCAGCGGCCGGATACCTTCAGAGTCAACGCCCTGATCTTGGTGGATATACGCGTAGAACGCTGTATCGCATGAAGGCTTTTTACGAGGCATATTGTGATGATGAAATTGTGACACCACTGGTGACACAAATTTCATGGACGAATCATCTAATTATCCTTCAGCGTTCAAAAACACCCGAAGAGCGTCGGTTTTATGTCGAAAAGTGCATTTCCGAACACTATTCCAAACGTAATCTTGAGCGTCAGTTTGATAGTGGCTTTTATGAGCGATGTCTGCTGGGTAAAGAGGCTTCGGCCTCAGAGAAGGTGACTCCCGCTGCTCGTGGCGTTGTCCGTGATATGTATGCATTGGAATTTCTAGATTTGCCACAGAAGCACGTAGAGGCCGATTTGCGCAAAGCTATTGTCTCGCAAATGAAAGACTTCATCCTTGAGCTTGGGCGTGACTTCACATTCGCGGGACAGGAATATCCGGTTAAGGTCGGGATGAGTGATTTCAGCATTGATTTGCTCTTTTTTAATCGCGCGCTTAATTGCTTTTTTGCGTTTGAATTGAAAACAAGAAAGTTTCGGCCGCAGGACATTGGCCAAATAGACTTTTATCTCGAAGCCCTTGACCGGGATGTGAAGAAGCCTAGCGAGAACCCCAGCGTAGGTGTTGTACTTTGCACAGACAAAGATGACGCAGTTGTAGAATACGCGCTCTCACGCAGTCTTTCGCCGACAATGGTGGCGACATATCAGTTTGCTCTTCCGGATAAAAAGATGCTTGCGGCGCGACTTCGTCATGTGACTGAGCTTGCACTTCAGTCGGCTGGGCTGGATGATTTGCCCAAAGAAGATGAGTGAATAGATTTATCATGGAAAGAGTGTTTTAAGGATCGAAGGTTTGGACGAGGCAGTCGGTATCTAGGGGATCTGGAAATATGAAAAAGATTACGATAGTTCGCCGAGATTGCTTGTCGTTGTGCAAGCAAATTGAAGATATTGTGGAAAAAGGGGATATAAGTCTTGGGAGTTCTTCTCGTGTTATCCAGAAATTTCTTTCAAGGTAGATGAGCGTTATCGAGATCAGAAAGTTCGCGGAGGCGAGTTAAAATGTGATTATCCAGGAATGTCGGTCACTGAGTCTGGCGTTATAGCGATTTGTGACGGCGAGATAGTCGGTTGTGTATTCAATGAAGCGACGCGTGATAAGATGATTGAGTTCTTTAGTTTTGTGTACTTTGCCTGATTTCGATGCGAAGCGTCGGTAATATGACCGCCTCTTCGCATCATTTCGCCTATCGGCTCCAATATGCTGCGCGGCGGATAGTATTCGGGCAAAGCCCGACCGGCGAAAACAAGGGCGGGTTGGCCTCTTGTATGATACCGTTAATGGATGCGGGGGCTGATTTTCGCATGTGGAGTATTGCAAAGTGCCGCGGAAATATGATATAATATCCAAATCATGGCAATTGTATTAGGTTTACCGAAGGGCAGCTTGCAAGAATCGACCTTCGCGCTTTTCAAGCGCGCCGGCTTCAATGTCTCGTGCTCCAGCCGGAGTTACTATCCGACGATCGACGATCCCGAGATTAAGTGCCGTCTCCTGCGTCCCCAGGAAATGAGCCGCTATGTTGAGCTCGGCAAGACCGACGCGGGAATCTGCGGGTACGACTGGATCTACGAGAACGGCAGCGACGTTCAGGAGATCTGCGAGCTTAATTATTCGAAGGCGACCTCGAACCCGGTTCGCTGGGTAATCGCCGTTCCGAACGACTCAAAGATCAAGACGGTCAAAGACCTGCAGGGTAAGCGGATCGCGACCGAGGCGATGGGCCTCGTCAAGCGCTACCTCAAGAAGCACGGCGTCAAGGC
>JAZLMG010000081.1:0-7342 GCA_045598585.1 Kiritimatiellia bacterium | reverse complement strand
CCTCATTCCCCCCACCCACACCTTCCTCATGCTTGCGCGTTTCGGCTTCCCGAAGGGACAGGATATTCTCCTTAAGGCGATTTCCGAAGTTCAAGACAAACTTCGCGAGCTTAACCGCAAGACGCTCTTGATCGGTGGTCGCGGAAAAGCGCTCCACAATATGATCGCAAAAGCGAAGAAGCTCGGTATTTCCGATCTTGTCGATTTCGGCTCGCTCGTTAAAGACGGTGAGAACGAACTTTGGCGCGGAGAAGTCCTCGTCGCGCCGAGTCGTTGGGAAGGTTCTCCCTTTGCCGTTCTCGAAGCGAGAGTGCGCGGGAAAAAGATTATCGCTTCGGACTGTGCCGGTAACGTCGAAGCGCTCGAGGGCTATGATAAGGCCATATTCTTTAAAACTGCCGATGTCGACGACTTGGCATCGCTGCTTACAGGAAATCTTTGATATGATGAAATTCAATATTACCTTTTTTGCCGCGCTTTTCGCCGCGCTTAATGTTTTCGCGGGCGAGCGCGCCTTATTCGATTTTGATTGGAAGTTCAAGTACTTTGGCGACAAAAACCCCGGCGTTCCGACGAGTGACGAGGGCTTTAAATCTGTCCAACTCCCGCATGACTGGGCGGTAGAGTCGCCGTTTCTTGCGAATCGCCCTAACGAGACGGGTAAACTTCCTTGGGATGGGACGGGCTGGTACCTGAAGACGCTTGACGTCCCTTCGACTTTTAACGCGGCAAAGGAGCGGTGGTTTCTCGATTTCGATGGCGTCATGTCCGATGCTCACGTTTACGTGAATGGGGAACTCGCAGGCGTCTGGCCTTATGGCTATAATTCTTTCCGCGTCGACATTACGAAGTCGCTTAAGAAGGGCGCGAACACGATTCAAGTTTCGGCTACGAATCGTCCTCGCTCCACTCGTTGGTATCCGGGCGCGGGAATTTATCGCCATGTCTATCTCGTGAAAGCGCCGCTCGTTAACCTCGCTTACAATGGCGTATTCGTGACGACTCCGAAGATTACGAAGGATAAAGCGCTCGTTAAAGTCGAGACCACGATTGATAACGACGGTAATGAAGAGGCGATTCGTGTTGTGGCGACGGAAGTTGCCGGGGAAATGAAGCGAGATGTCGTAAAGATCGCCCCGAAGTCCTCGGCCACTATCACTCAAGAGCTTACCCTCGTAAATCCCGAACTTTGGTCGGTCGATTCTCCCTCTCTTTATGCGCTTAAAACAGCGGTTATCAACTCTCGCAATCAGGTCTTGGACAAAAAGCTTACGCGCTTCGGTGTTCGCAAGATCGAGTGGAAGCCGGACGGCTTTTATCTTAATGGTGAGCGCGTTCAGATCAAGGGCGTCTGCGAACATCATGACCTCGGAGCTCTCGGCGCGGCGTTTTATTATCAGGGCTATGAGCGCAAGATCAAGAAGCTTAAAGCGATGGGCTGCAACTCGATTCGCATGACCCACAATCCGCCCGCTCCCGAAGTCCTCGATCTCTGCGATAAGTACGGTATCCTCGTTATCGACGAACTTTTCGATATCTGGAAAATGCAGAAAGTCGACAAGGTCAACGGCTATCATCGTTATTGGCCGAATTGGTGGCAGAAGGACGTCAGGAATTTCGTGATGCGCGACAGGAATCATCCTTCAATTATCGCGTGGTCGGGCGGCAATGAAGTTCCCGAGAATTATGCGAAGGGCGGTAATGAAGTTTCCGAGGGTCTTCGTCAGGAATTCAAGAAGTACGATACGACTCGCCCCTACACCGTCGGCACCAATAATCCCGTCGGCATGAAGAACGGCTTCTCGGAAACCCAGGATGTCTTCGGCTTTAACTATAAGCCCCATCTTTACGCCGAATTCCACGCGAAATATCCGAATCAGCCGATGTATGGCTCGGAGACTTGCTCGGCCATCTCGTCTCGGGATACCTACTTCTTCCCTTATGATTGGCATCAGTACAAGGGCAACAAGAACTTCCAGGTTTCGAGCTACGGTCAGTGCGCGGTGCCTTGGGGCTACGTCGCCGATTTCGAGTGGCTTAAGCATAAGGAAAATCCGTTTGTCGCGGGCGAATACGTTTGGACCGGCTTCGACTATCTGGGTGAGCCCACTCCCTACAATCTCGACGCCTCGAACATCAACAACTTCGGCGATCTCTCCGAAGCCGACAAGAAGCGTATGATGGAGCAGCTTAAGGCGACAGCCGGCAAAGCGCCGAGCCGCAGTTCCTACTTCGGGCTCCTCGATCTCGCGGGCTTCCCGAAGGATAATTTCTATCTCTATCAGAGCTACTGGGGCGATCAAGCGAAACCGATGGCCCATCTCCTCCCTCATTGGAATTGGCCGGGACGCGAAGGTCAAACGACGCCCGTCGTATGCTACACGAACGGCGATGAAGCCGAGCTTTTCGTGAACGGCAAGAGCTATGGGACGATTCATAGGGGAGAAAAGAGTTTCGGCAATTTCAAGACTCTACAGAAGGGCTATCCTTGCGGGAAAAACGACTATCGTTTCATTTGGGAAAACGTCAAGTATGAGCCCGGTCTCGTCGAAGTTAAGGTCAAGAAGAACGGCAAGTATTGGACGAGCGCTTACAAGGAAACGACCGGCAAGGCGACTAATATCGATATCAATGTCGACAAGAAGGAGCTTAACTCGAGAGGCCACGACATCGCCTTTATCGAACTCGAACTTGTCGACGCGAAGGCGCGCAAAGTCGTGACCGAATCGCCCGAAGTGAAGTTCTCGGTTACCGGGCCTGCGACGCTCATCGGTTTTTGCAACGGCGACGCGACCGACTGGACCTCGCTTCAAGATCCTCACCAGAAGTTTTTCAACGGTAAGATTCTCGCCGTAGTCCGCGGCAATCGTGGGGAAAAGGGACTTGCGTCCGTAGTCGTCGAAGCGCAGGGTCTTCCTAAAAAGATCATCACTTTTGAAGTCAAATAATGGCCGATTTCGTACATCTTCATCTGCACACGACCTATTCGCTTCTCGATGGTCAGTGCCAGATTGCGCCTTTAGTCTACAAGGCGCGTAAAGCGGGGCTTCCCGCTCTCGCAGTAACCGACCACGGCAATCTCTTCGCCTTGAAGGCGTTTTACGATCAATGCTATTCGAAGAAGAAAAAGTTCGGCGAAGTGCCCCCGATCAAGCCGATTCTCGGGTGTGAAGCGTATATCGTAAACGGCAATTATCAGGAGCGCGAGAAAGGGGAGCGCCGCTTCCACCTCTGTCTCCACGCGAAAAACAAGACGGGGTATCTGAATCTCGTTCGCCTTATTTCCGAGTCGCATATTCGCGGCATGTATTATCATCCGCGTATCGACCACGAGCTTCTCGCCAAATATCACGAAGGGCTTCATTGCTCTTCCGCCTGTATTGCGGGCGAAGTCTCCGACGCGATTCGCCGCGGTTCGATGGAAGAGGCGGAAAGAATCGCGAAGTGGTACAAGGATCTCTTCGGTAACGACTACTCGCTTGAAGTGATGCTCCATAAGTCGACGAAGCACGGGGAAGGAATCCCCGCTCGTGCGATGCAGGATTTTGCCGAGCTCTACGAGGATCAGGTTAAGGTCGTGAAGGGTATGCTCGAGCTCGGTAAAAAGCTCGATATCCGCGTAATCGCGACTAACGATGTTCACTTTCTCAATAAAGAAGATGACGACTCTCACGATGTCCTCTTGGCCCTCTCTACCGGCAAGAAGATGTCTGATGAGAATCGAATGATCTATACGGGCGAAGAGTATTTCAAGAGCGAAGAAGAGATGCTCGAGCTCTTCAAGGAGAACCCGGAGCTTATCACCAACACTCGTGAAGTCGCCGATTTGATCGAAGAATATAAGCTTGACTCCGACCCCATCATGCCGAAGTTCGAGATTCCGCTTTCGTTCGGCACCGAAGAAGATACGCGTAAGAAGTACGACGAAGAGACTTTGACCGGGATGTATCCTGAAGGCCGCGTCAAAAAGCTCGGCGGTTACGATAAGGTGATTCGCATTCAGTTCGAAGCGGAATACCTCGCATCGCTCGTTTGGGCGGGTGCGCATCGTCGTTGGGGCGAGAATCTCCCGAAAGACACGGTCGACCGCGTTCAGTTCGAACTCGACACGATTCGAACGATGGGCTTCCCCGGCTACTTCTTGATTGTCCACGACTACATCGACAATGCCCGCAAGATGGGTGTTTGGGTCGGCCCGGGGCGTGGCTCCGCAGCAGGTAGCGCGGTAGCTTATGCGCTCGGGATCACGAATGTCGACCCCTTGAAGTACGACCTCCTTTTCGAACGCTTCCTTAATCCCGACCGAATTTCGATGCCTGATATCGACGTCGACTTCGACGACTCGGGACGTGAGCGCGTAATCGAGTTCGTGACGAAGAAGTACGGTGCCGATCATGTCGCTCATATCGTGACTTTCGGCCAGATGGCCGCGAAATCGGCGATTAAAGACGTCGGGCGCGTAATGGACTATCCGCTTAAGGACACGAACCGCCTCGCCTCTTTCGTTCCCGATACGCCTAAAATCGACTTCAAGAAAGCGCGCGGCGAAAGTCCCGATTTGGAAGCGGCCTTCAACTCCGAAGACCCCGTCGTTCATAAGCTTATGGAACGCGCGGCGAATCTCGAGGGTTCGATTCGTCAGCCGGGTGTCCATGCCTGCGGCATCATCATTTCTCGCGATCCCTTGATCGAGACTTTGCCCGTTATGCCGACTCCTGAAAAGGGCGGAAAGAAGGTCAAGGATGAAGGTCAAGGTCAAGTCGACAAGCTTCTTACGACTCAGTATGATGGACACTTCGTCGAGCCCGTCGGCCTCCTTAAGATGGACTTTTTGGGGCTTAAGACTTTGACCGTCGAAAAGGAGTGCGTCTCGCTCCTTAAAGAGCGCGGCATCGAGCTCGACCCCGACTTCATTCCCGACGATGACGAGGAAACTTACGAGCTTTTCGGGCGCGGCGAAACTACGGGTCTTTTCCAGTTCGAATCTCCCGGCATGAAGAAGTGGCTCAAGGCGCTCCAGCCGACGAAACTTACCGACCTCGTCGCCATGAATGCCCTCTATCGCCCGGGTCCGATGGACTACATCCCTCGCTTCGTCGCGCGTAAGCAGGGAACGGAAGAAATTACTTACGACCATCCGCTGATGGAGAAGTATCTTAAGGATACTTACGGCGTTACCGTCTATCAGGAACAGGTCATGCTTCTTTCTCGCTTACTCGCGGGCTTCACGCGCGGCGAATCCGATAAGCTTCGTAAGGCGATGGGTAAGAAGCTTATGGACATCATGAACGAACTTAAGACGAAGTTCATCGATGGCTGCCTTAAAAACCCCGAGTTCCGCGTCGACAAGTGGAAAGACGAGACGCTCGCGCGCGAACTTATCGAAAAGATTTGGAAAGACTGGGAGGCCTTCGCGTCTTACGCGTTCAACAAGTCTCACGCCGTTTGCTACGCTTGGGTCGCTTATCAGACCGGCTACATGAAAGCCCATTATCCTGCGGAATTCATGTGCGCCCAGATTTCCTCCGAAATCGGTAACTTCGATAAGCTCCCCGGCTTCGTTGCCGAGGCGCAGGAAATGGGGCTTAAGCTTGAACTTCCCGATGTGAACGAGTCGGGTGCGCGCTTCGTGCCGACCAAGGATGCGAAGGGGATTCGCTATGGTCTCGGCGGCATCAAGGGCGTCGGCACGCTTGCTGCGGAAGTGATTATCGCGGAGCGCAAGGCGAACGGGCCTTACAAGGGCTTCCTCGATTTCTGCATGCGCCTCGCGGGCTCCAACGCGGTCAATAAGCGCGTTCTTGAAAACTTGACGCGTACGGGCGCGTTCTCGACCTTGGAACCCAACCGCGCGAAACTCTTCAATAATATCGAATTCGCCCTTAAAAAAGCCCAGTCGCGTGCGAAGGAAAAGGCCTCCGCTCAGGCGAGCTTCTTCGACGTCTTCGATGAAGGAACCGATTCTTCTTCCGATACCGAGCTTGTCGATACGCCGCCTTTCACTCCTGCCGAAGATCTCAAAAACGAGCGCGATATGCTCGGCGTTTATATCTCCGGCCACCCGCTTAACGCCTGCAAGAAGCTTATCGACGAGCTTTCGGTCGTTATGGTGACGAAGGGCAAGGAAGACTCCGAAGTCTTTCCTTTCAATTTGAGTCAGATTGAAAGGAAAGAGGTCAAGGGAGAAGGTCAAGGTCAAGGAGATGATCTAGGGGAAGGTGAAGTTGAAGGGGAAGAAGTAGGTGTCGTCGATGAAGAGCTCGATCAGGCCGAGGAGAACAATTCCGTCGAAGCGCTCCTCAAAAAGGCCGAATCGAGTGACTGGATTTTGAAGGGACTTGCGCGTTCGGTTGTGAGAGCGAAGGGCGAAGTTCCTTTCAATGCCGAAAAATCGGTAATGGACAAGGCGGTCAATAAAGAAAAGGCCCAGCTTAAGAAGCATATCGACCCGATTTTAACCAAGAAGCTTGATGTCCGCGTTGTCGGCATTCTCGAAGCTTTGACCGTGAAAACGCCGAAACCGCGTCCCGATGGTTCGGTCGGCATGAAGTGGGCGATTTTGGGGCTCGATGACGGTAAGGGACGCGGCGAAGCCACGGCTTTCGCGAAAGTCTGGGCCGAAGCCGAAAAGGCGGGCATCGACACGAAGGTTGACCAGCTCGTCATGGTCTCGGGCGAAATTTCCCACCGCGTCACTTATGCGAAGGAAGATGTCCATAAGCTTAATCCGATGGTCGGCGACTTGAGTTTCTCTTCGAAGGAGATTTATCCGCTCGATCGGGCGATGGAGATGTTATCGAAGGGTATGCGCATCAAGATGCTCTATACCGATCCCGAGATTCGTGATAAGGTTAATAAGATTCGTGATGGCATTTTGCGTTCTCCCGGGAAGCTCCCCGTCATTATCGAACTTCACTATCCCGACGGGCACGTCCTCGATGTCGATTTGGGCGAGCATTATCGTGTCGCGCTTTCATTGGGCTTCCTCTCGGAAGTCGGCAAGATCGTCCCCCAGACCGATATTTCTTTCCGCCCCGAACCGCGCATTTACCTCGCCGAACGCCAAGCCAAACCTTGGGATTAAACGAAGAATGGGGAGGCCCGAAGGCCTCCCCAATTCTTTGCACTAGGCACTAGGCACTTTCGATTGCGATGATCGATTCGTCCGGGCGAAGGAGGTCCTTGATGCCGGTCTTGGGGTTCATCGCGCTGACAACGCGATACTTCTTCTTGATCTTGATAGCCATTTAGCTATCTCCTTTCTTTTGCGAGTCTCATTTTCGTTAATTTAAATTCCGTGCGGCACGCGAGACTCTTTTCGTGCGGCACGAAAATACCTTGC
>JAZLMG010000080.1:0-3656 GCA_045598585.1 Kiritimatiellia bacterium | reverse complement strand
CTCGCGGCGCCTACTCTCGTCGCGTCTCTCTACGGCATGAATATCCCTCTGCCGTTCCAAGCTAGCCCCAATGCTTTCGCGATCGTGATGGGAATTTCCGTAGCGCTCGGCTCGCTCATTGCGGGTATCTTCTTCTTCCTTCGTAGGAAGCAAGTATTCTGATAATTTCACTTTAAGGAGAAATGCTCATGTTTATGGCCTTGACTTTGGCAGCCACTCTCGTTTCCCCGATTTATCCTACCCCGAAGATGTCGTGTCCCGAAGGCTTCGGCGAAGAAGGATATCGTATCACGATTCAGAATTTCAAGGACGAAACCGGTACTACTCACAAGATCAATACCGAGTTCAATACTCAGGCGGGTCACTTTTACGCCTCGAAGACCTTAAAAAAGCTCAACGAGATGTATAACGGGAATCTCCCCGAGATGGTCCTCGAAGATACGCCCGATATTCCGTACCGCGGCGTTGTCGAGGGCTTTTATGGTCGCCCCTGGGGCCATGCCGCGCGTCTTAAGCTTATGAACTACATGGGCGACCTTAAGATGAATACCTACATCTACGGGCCGAAGGACGATCCCTATCACCACGCGCGTTGGAAACAGGCGTATCCTAAGACGATGCAGCGCGAGTTCAAAGAGCTCCTCGATGCCGCGGATCGCAATTTCGTGAAGTGCTATTGGGCGATTCATTTGGCTGAAGCTCAGGACGTCGATTTTCCCGAGATTATCGCGAAGCTCGAGTCGATGTATAATATCGGCTTCAGATCTTTCGCGGTCTTCTTCGATGACTACGGCTCGAATGGACCGAAGCACCACGCGAAGATTTGCAACTATATTTTGAACGAATTCCTCAAGAAGAAGGGGAATTGCAATAAGCTTATCGTTTGCCCGAACGTCTACTGGGGTAACGGCAACAACGTTTACTGCAAGACGCTTGGCGCCGAGCTCGATCCCTCGATTGAAATCATGTGGACGGGTCGCACGATTTGCACCGACATCGACGCGAAGATCTCCGCCGAAGTCGAGGCGAATTATCAGCGCTCTCCCTTCGTTTGGTGGAATTGGCCCGTTAACGACTTCCGCCGTTCGAAGCTTCTTATGGGTCCGACCTATGGCGTCGAGCCCTACAAGTTCGGCGGCTTCGTCACCAATCCGATGGAAAACTTCGAAGCTTCCAAGATCGGCATCTTCGGTGTCGCCGATTTCGCTTGGAACATGAAGGCCTTTGATTCGCGCAAGAACTGGCTCGCGGCTATCGATTACCTCTTCCCCTACGCGAAGTGCGCGATGAAGCGTTTCTGCGACCACAATGCCGATCCGAACGAAATCGGCTCCGCGCCGAAGTGGGGTTGGACGCGTAAGGAAAGCGAGCTCTTCCTCGAATCGGGTAAGTCCTTGGAAGACGAGTGCCGCGATATGATTGCGACCTCGCGTGAACTCGAAGTCGTTCTCCCCGATGAAGATCCCGATCTTTGGCGCGAAGTCAAGAACTGGGTCGCGATGATGGAAACTGTCGGTGAAGAAGGCCTCGCGGCGATTCACGGCGACATCCCTGCCTACGAAGCCGCTCGCGCTCGCAAGAAAGAAATCGGTCTTGAACAGGCCGAGTATTTCAAGTCCATGACTTTCCAGCACGATAAGCGTAATTGCCAGCCGTGCTATGTCGCGACGACGGTGATTCAGCCTGAGATCGATGCGCTTGCCAAGGATATGCTCCGCTCGCGCGCCGACCTTTATTTCCGCTACTTTCCCGTTATCGGCGAGACCGTCGGCAATATCGCGAACTTGAAGGGCGCTTCGCTTCATGGCGAACGTCAGAACCGCCTCGTCGTTATGGACGATGTTCGTGAGCAGATTACCGCGAAGCCGGGCGAGTGGTTCGGTATCAAGATTCCCGATGATAGCGCGATTTCTTGGGTCTGGGCGAATTTCGATACCGACGAGGTTTCGAAGGGCAAGATCTTCCTCTCTACGGATGGCGAACATTGGGTCGATTCGAAGGAAAAGACGAACGGGAACGGACTTTATTCCTTCAAGGTCGACAAGGCCTGGAAGTATCACTATGCGGTTTGGGTGAATACCTCGAAGACCGAGACGATCACCTTCAAGATCAAGCGTTATAACGTCGATTTGTAATTTAATTAACGAAAGGAACTTAAAGAAATGAAGATTCTCGTTACGGGCGGAGCCGGCTTTATCGGCAGCCACACTTGTGTCGAACTTTTGAACGCCGGCCACGAAGTCGTCGTCGTCGACAATCTCTGCAACTCTTCGAAGAAGTCGCTTGCTCGCGTCAAGAAGATTACGGGTAAGGACGTGACTTTCTACAAGCTCGACATCCGCGATGAAAAGAAGCTTAATGCGATGCTCGATAAGGAAGCGCCTTTCGCGGCGACGATTCACTTCGCGGCTTTGAAGGCCGTCGGCGAATCGACCAAGATTCCTCTTAAGTACTACAACAACAACTTGGGCGGCACGTTCACGCTTCTCAAGTGCCTTGCCGATCATAACTGCAAGAACATCGTCTTCTCGTCCTCCGCGACCGTCTACGGTGACCCTGCCTCCGTGCCGATTCGTGAAGACTTCCCGACTCCCGGCTGCACGAACGCCTACGGTTGGACGAAGCTTATGATGGAGCAGGTCTTCAAGGATGTTCAGAAGGCCGATCCCGAGTGGAATGTCATCCTTCTTCGTTATTTCAACCCGATCGGCGCGCACAAGTCGGGCCTTATCGGCGAAGATCCTGCCGGCATTCCGAATAACCTCCTCCCGTTCGTCGCTCAGGTCGCGATTGGTCGTCGCCCCGAACTCAGCGTCTTCGGTAATGACTACCCGACTCCCGATGGTACGGGCGTTCGCGACTACATCCACGTCGTCGACCTCGCTATCGGTCACTTGAAGGCGATTGAAAAGCTCGAGAAGGAGCCCAAGCTCGGCCTTAAGATCTACAACCTCGGCACGGGTAACGGCTACTCCGTTCTCCAGATCGTCAAGGCGTTCGAAAAGGCGTCGAAGCGCACGGTCGCATACAAGATTTGCCCTCGTCGCCCCGGCGACATCGCCGAATGCTGGGCCGATCCTTCGCTCGCTTTGAAGGAACTCGGCTGGAAGGCCGAGCGCGGCATCGAAGAGATGTGCAAGGACGCCTGGCGTTGGCAGAAGAAGAATCCCTACGGCTACAATAAGCCGAAGGCCTAATCAGGTCTAGAGTGTTTGAAACGATAGACCAGATTCTGGAAGGAATCGAAGCCGAGCTTTCGCTGATGCGGGAGCTCGGTGTTCGCTTAGTTCCCTTCGACCGTGATTTGCTGAAAGAAGAGTTTCCGGAAGTTCGAGAAGTTCGAAAAGTTCTTCCTAAAAAAGAAGAGCCACCATCACTTAACACTTATCACTTATCGCTTAACACTAAATCTCCTCCTCCTGAACCTCTCGAACGTCTCGAACGTCTCAAACGTTCTTACGACTTCGTCTTCCTTCACGATAAGCCCTTATCCGCGAAGGGCACCGAGACCTTCGAGAAGATCCGCTCGGCGATGAATCTTACCGCCGAAACGGCGCCGCTTTTGACCGAATACGAAGCGAAGACCTTCCCGAAGGCGAGGCTATCGGCCAGAGCACAATGCCTCAGCACATTATCCGCTACGCCGATGTCCTTCT
>JAZLMG010000079.1:0-14027 GCA_045598585.1 Kiritimatiellia bacterium | reverse complement strand
TGCGACGGCTATGGGTACGGCTATTGATGTCAAATATGCCGAGAAAAAGGGCTATATGAAGGCGGAAGACGCCGAGAAGATATTGAAGCTTCTTCTTAAATACGGCGCTTTGGACGGCATGGATCACTCCCATCATCTTATCTCTCAGATCGACCGCGTGCTTGCCGGTCTTGAATCGTGGAAGCTCGCTTATGGTGACGAAACCTTCGAACTTCCCGCCTCGATCGGTTCCTCGAAGAAGGGCGAAACGATCGATGTCGAGATTATGCGAGAAGCGCTTAAAGAGTTTTTTGAGGTAGCGAAAACCGCGTAAATATGATAAAATATCTCTTATGAAATATTTATTCGCTTTTGTTTTGATGTTCTCGATGGCGCTTTCCGCCGCCGAGATTTCCGATGTTAAGGTCAAAGCTCTTGATGGGTTCGGGGGTGACTTGGGAGCGGTTCTAAGCCGTTGCCAGACGAAGAAGGGCGCGGAATATGATGCCGTCCTTTTGACGCGAGATGTCAATACGCTTAAAGACTCGGCCGAGTTCGAGACGATTGATGCCGAGGCGGATGAAGTCGACGGCAAGGTCGAAGTCATCTTCTTCGTAAAGCGCAAAATCCGCTATGTAGCTCCTCTCGTGATTGAAGGAGCCGACGCTTTGAGCGAATCGAAGATCGCGAAGGAAGCAGAACTTAAGGACGGCTACCTCTATAGCGAAGGTGATCTTTCTGCGGCGGCTCAGCGCGTTCGTCTCGCTTATTTGAAGAAGCACTATGGCGACGCGAAGGTCATGCCCAAGACCGAAATTGTGATGGGCAACAACGCGAAGATCACTTTCGTTATCGATGAAGGCGAAAAGCGCAGGGTCGCATCTTACGTTTTCGACGGTTGCGAGTCGATCGATGAGGCGGAGCTCCATGAAGCCATCGAAGACTATCCTTGGTGGAATCCCATGGGCTGGTTCACCGATGATCCCGTCACCGAAGATCAGAAGGTTCGTTGCTGCGAAAAGATTTCGAAGGTTTATCGTGACCACGGCTATCTCGATGTGCTCGTTACCGGTCCGAAAGACGAGCCGACCGAAGACGGAAAGAAGAACGTCGTTTTCAATATCGTCGAGGGTCGTGAGTATCGCATCGGCAAGATGTCGATCACGGGTCTTACCAAGTATAGCGAAGAAGATGTCCGCGCGAAGAGTGATTTCCCGATTGAAGGCGTAGTCGCTGCGGAAAATGTCCTTGAGGATACGGCTCACCGCGTTAAGGTCGCCGTCGGTTCGGGAGACCTCGGTCTTGCGGAGTCGTCGGTTGAAATTCGCCGCATTCCTTCCGAAGAAGAGGGCGTCCTTGACATCGTCTTCAAAGTGAACGAAGGCCACCCCGTCGTTATCGAGGACGTCATTATCCGAGGCAACGATTACACGAAGGATAAAGTGATTCGTCGCGAAATTTCCTTGGGGCCGGGCGACCGCATGCTCGAAGATCACGCCGAGCGTAGCCAGAAGCGTCTTGAAAACCTTGATTACTTCTCGCGTGTTCGTTATTATCTCGAAGAAACGCCCAATAAGGGTACCGATCAGAATGGCGCGGCGTACCGCAACCTCGTTTACGAAATCGAAGAAAAGAACACGGGCTCCTTTATGGTCGGTGTCGGCGCATCGTCGGTCGACTCCGTCTATGTTTCCGCCGAAGTTTCGCAATCGAACTTCGATTTGTTCGCTCCTTCGAAGTTCTTCCGTGGTGCCGGTCAAAAGGCGAGATTCTATGTCGCCGCCGGTCAGCGTTATCAGTCGGTCGAAGCGTCGATTACCGAGCCGCACCTCTTCGATCGTCTCCTCCAGCTTGATGTCGAAGCGTATCGTCGTCTTCGTTGGTATGACGAATATGATCTCATTCGCACAGGTGGTGGTGTAGCGCTTTCCTATCCCGTTAAGTTCTGGCCCACTTGGAATCCCTTCGGTCGCTTCGGCGTCCGTTTAGGTGCGGAATTCATCGAATTCGATGATGTCGAGAAGGGTACTTGGACTTACAATCACAAGGTCGTGTCGCTCCGTGATGAAGATCGCAAGTACGGCGATGCTTTCGAGCCCACGGTCGGCATTTTCTGGTCGCACGATACTCGCGATAACTTCCGTGTCCCGACGACCGGTTCGAGAACGCGCATCTTCGCCGATGTCGCGCCTGCCGGGGATAACGAATACTGGCGTCTCGGCTTCAATCACCGCAATTACTTCACGACCTGGGAGCGCTTCCATCATGTCCTTATGGTCGGACTTCGCGGCGAAACGATCGACGGTATTTCCGATGATGTGCCGATTTACAACCGCATGTTCCTCGGCGGACCTAAGTCCATTCGCGGTGTTCGTTATCGCAATGTCTCTCCGTTCGCGAAGGGAACTCGTTATGGTCAGGATTCGATTCCGTGGGGCGGTCAGTCGCTCTTCTGCGCGAATGTCGAATATACGATTCCGATTGTTAAGATGGTTCGTTTCGCCGTCTTTACCGACGCGGGTGCGGTCGGCGAAGATGTCTTCGATCTTGATTTCGATGACTGCTTCGCTTGGACGGCCGGTGCGGGCTTCCGTCTCGATCTTCCGATGTTCCCGATTCGTCTCGATCTCGCTTATCCGATCGAAAAGCCGGATGAAGCTGAGAAGGAAGCGTTCTCGTTCACTGTCGGATATGATTTCTAAGTTAAAAGTTAGAGTGTAAAGTCTTAAGTGAAGGAGTTGAAATTATGAAGAAGTTAATGTTTTTGAGCCTTTTAGCCGCTTCGTTTGTGGCCGGTGCTGCCGAATTGAAGATCGGCACGGTCGATATGTATAAGCTTATTCGCAATCATCCCTCTTACGAGAATAACAAGAAGCTTCTCGAGAACACCGACCGCGATCATCAGCGCAATCTCGACAAGATCAAATCCTCGGGCGAGAAGCTTCAGGCCGAAGGTCGTAAGATCGCCGAGCAGCTCAAGAACCCGATGATTTCCGATTCTAAGAAGCGCGAAGTCGAAGAAGAGCTTATGGGTATCCAGCAGAAGCTTATCGGCATTGAGCAGGAATATCGTTCTGCCGCGATGAACGCCCAGGATAATCTCCGTAATCTCGAGTCGAATCTCCTTAAGGCCCAGAGCGACGATATCAAGAAGTCGATTTCGAAGTTCGCGACGGCGAAGGGCTATGACTTCATTCTCGATCAGACTGCGGCGCCTTTCTCGAAGAAGTCTCATGACGTCACCAACGGCGTTTTGCAGACCATGGGCGTCGATCCCAAGACCGCGAAGGGTGAAGAGGAGGATAATAAGAATGAAAGCAAGTGAACTCGCTAAAATCCTCGGCGGCACGCTCGAGGGCAAGGATGTCGACATCGTCGCTTGTGGCGGCCTCGAAGAAGCTCGTAAGGGAGACCTCAGCTTCTGCAAGGACCCGAAGCACGTCAAGCTCGTTCAGGACACTTCAGCTTCTGCCGTTCTCCTCCCCAAGGATTGGGATCAGGGCGCTCCTTGCTCGATTATCCGCGTTAAAGAGCCGAATGAAGCTTGTATGAAGGCGGCGGAAATCTTTGCGCCTCCCGCTCCGAAGCGCGAGCCGGGCGTCCACCCGACGGCCGTTATCGATCCTAGCGTCAAGCTCGGTAAGCGTGTCCATATCGGCGCGTTTACCGTTATCGAAAAGGGCACTGAAATCGGCGACGATTCGGTTATCGAAGCCCAGGTCTTCATCGGTGAGAACTGCCGCGTCGGTGACGAGTCTCACATTTATCCTCAGGTCACGCTTCGCGAAGGTACGATTATCGGAAAGAAGTGCATTCTTCACTGCGGCGTTCGTCTTGGCGGTGACGGCTACGGCTACAACACTTCGATTGGACTTACCGGCATCAAGATCGAGAAGATTCCTCAGCTTGGTATCGTCGAACTCGGCGACAATGTCGAAATCGGTTCCAATACGACGATTGACCGCGCGCGTATCGGCCGCACCTACATCGGCCCCCAGACCAAGATCGATAACCTCGTTCAGATCGGCCACAACGTCAAGGTTGCGGGTTATTCCGGGATCATCGCTCAGGCGGGCGTCGCGGGCTCGACTCAGATCGGCAAGGGCTGCCTTATTTGGGCTCAGGCGGGTATCTCGGGTCATATCAAGATCGCCGATGGTGTCCAGGTCGGCCCTCAGGCGGGCGTTCCTCAGTCGCTCGATGGCTCGATCAAGTACGTGATCGGTGCGCCTGCCGAGTCGATGAAGGACTTCGGCGCTCGTACGCTTCTTCCTAAGATGGTCGCGAAGCTCAAGGCCGACGTCAAGGAACTTAAGGCGAAGGTGGGCTGATGTCCGCGCGTAGCGATAAAGGTGTCGAGCTTTTCAAGTCGGGACTTAACTGCGCCCAGGCGGTAGTCGGGGCTTTCGCGGCGGATTTCGGTCTTACTCCGGAACTCGCGGCGAAAGTTTCCTGCGGTCTTGGTGGGGGAGTCGGCCGCATGCGCGAAGTTTGCGGTACGGTTACCGGCGCTTCGATTGTCCTTGGGCTTAAGTATGGCGAAGATAAAGCTGTAGTTTACCCTTACGTCCAGAAGTTCTGCGAGGAATTTCAAAAGGAAAACGGCTCGATAGTTTGCCGCGTTCTTTTGGAAGGGGTCGGAGCATCGAAGGGTGGCGCTCCCGAAGCGCGTACCGAGACTTATTACAAGAAGCGCCCCTGCGTGGAGCTCGTTCGCTATGCGATCGAGCTCCTTGAGAAGCAAAACGAATTTTAAGGAGTAGAAAACAAAATGGCTAGTTCATTGGATGCACTTTCCGCGCTTTGCAAGCGCCGCGGTTTCATTTATCATTCGAGCGAAATTTACGGCGGTATGCCGGGCTTTTGGGACTACGGTCCTTTAGGCAGCGAGCTTAAGGCGAACGTCAAGCAGGCCTGGTGGCAGTTCACGGTTCGTGGTCGTGCAGATGGCGCGGGTCTCGACGCGACGATCATCATGCACCCGAAAATTTGGAAGGCGTCGGGCCACCTCGACACGTTCGCCGATCCGATGACGATGTGCAAGGAATGCAAGAAGTTGATGCGTGCCGATCAGATCGAGGACATTCTTGCCGAGCAGAAAAAGAAGCCCGTTCCTCACAATCCCGAAGGGACGCTTTCTTGCCCTTATTGCGGCGGTGAGATGACCGAGCCGAAGCCCTTTAACCTTATGTTCAAGACGGTTGTCGGCCCGATTGACGACCCCTCGAATACGGCGTACCTCCGTCCTGAGACCGCTCAGGCGATCTTCGCTCAGTTCCAGAACGTTCTCGCGACCTCGCGTCAGACGGTTCCGTTCGGTATCGCCCAGATGGGTAAGAGCTTCCGTAATGAGGTTACTCCTCGTAACTACACCTTCCGCTCGCGCGAATTCGAGCAGATGGAACTCGAGTTCTTCATTCGCCCCGACGAAGCCGTCGAGATTCTTCATGGCCACGTCGTCACTCTCGCCGACAATCCCGATTTGAATGGTCCCGTTCAGGATGATTGGGGCTGGGAAGTTTGGCACAAGTACTGGGTCGAACAGCGCAAGAAATTCCTTAACGCCGTCGGTCTTCCTACCGAGCACTTCGTCGAATATTGGCAAAAGCCCGACGAGCTCGCTCACTACGCCCGTGCGTGTGTCGATATCGAATACGATTTCCCGTTCGGACGTCAGGAGCTTGAAGGCATCGCCGCGCGTTCCGACTTCGACCTCTCTCAGCATCAGAAGCACTCGGGCGAGTCCCAGATGGTCTTCGACGATCCGCTTAAGCAGGCTGCGAAGAAGATGGATGAAGCCGCTCGCAAGGCCTTCATCGAAAAGACTCAGGCCGACTGGGCTTCCCGTGGCAAGGATCCTATCGAAGCCGAGAAGTTCTGTCTCGCGCTCTTCGAAGGTAAGTATGTCCCGCACGTGATCGAGCCCTCCGCCGGTGTTGACCGCCTTATGCTTGCCCTCCTTTGCGAGGGCTACGAAGAGCAGAATCTCTCCGAAGATCCCGCGAAGCCCGACATCCGTACGGTTCTTCACTTTTCTCCGAAGGTTGCCCCGATCAAGGCCGCGATTTTCCCGCTCATCAAGAAGGACGAGGCCCAGATGAAGCTCGCTCGCGAGATCTTCACGAAGCTCTCGAAGAAGTTCAACGTTATGTGGGATACTGCCGGAGCCATCGGTCGCCGTTATCGTCGTCAGGACGAGGCGGGTACGCCTTGGTGCATCACGGTCGACGAGCAGTCGACTCAGGACGGTACTTTCACCGTTCGTGAGCGCGATTCGATGACTCAGTCGCGTATGTCCTACGCCGAACTCTTGGCGATGATGTACGAGAAGCTCGAATTCTAAATTATCCGCGTGACCAAACGCGATAGATTGTTGCTGGTTACTCCGCCGTTCGTGCAAACGAACACGCCGTATCCGGCAACAATGCATTTAACGGGTTTTCTTTCGCGTCTCGGCTACAAGGTTTTTCAGCGCGATCTTTCGATTAAGGTCGTTCGTGACATTCTTCTAAGCTATGGGGGCGATGAGGCCGAAGAGATTCTTGAGCTCTTATCGGGGAATGCGCCCGACGAAGCGAAAATCGCTCCGAGCGAATTTATCGACGAGCTTGCAATCTGGATTCGTGACAATGTCGACAAGAGCTTCGGCTTTTCGCGTTATGCCGAGCGAATCAGCGCGAGTGCGAAAGATTTCGGCGCCATCGAAAAGCTGATAAAAAAGCGCGGCGTTCTTGATGAGCCCCTTGAGTTTCATCTCGAAGAAGCGATCAAGGAAACTCGCCCTACGATTATCGGCGTTTCTTGTCCTTTCCCGGGGACGCTCGTTGCCGCTTTCAAAATCGCCGCGTACGTTAAAAAGCATTACCCGAAAGTGAAGATGCTTTTAGGCGGCGGTTTCGTTTCGACCGAGCTTCGCGATTTGAAGGATGAACGTCCTTTCGAGTATTTTGACGAGTTCATGTACGATGAAGGGTACGATAAGTTCGTCAAGGGCGTGGAAGTTCCGCTCTTCGTCGCGCCGAGCTACGAGGGAATTGATTGGGACGAATATTTCGATGTCGTCGAAACGATAAATCCGATGCATCGTCTCTGGTCGGTCGGTCGCTGGCGCAAACTCATAATGGCGCGCGGCTGTTACTGGCATAAGTGCGCCTTTTGCGATGTCTCGCTTCCTTACATCAAATGTTTTACGATGACCGACCCGAAAGAAATCGTCGATGCGATGGAAAAGGTCGGAGGCGGAATTCATTTCGTCGATGAAGCGATGCCCCCCGCCGTTATCCGCGGCGTTTGTAAGGAGATTTTAAGGCGCGGCTACAAAACCGAGTGGTGGGGAAATGTCCGCTTCGACAAGAGTTTTACTCCCGAGCTTTGTCAGCTTATGGCCGACGCGGGTTGTATCGCGGTAACTGCAGGGCTCGAATGCGCGAATGACCGCCTCCTCAAGCTCATGAATAAGGGAATCACTCTCGATTCTTCCCGCGCGGCGATGAAAGCGTTTCATGATGCGGGAATTATGGTCCACGCGTATCTTATGTACGGCTTCCCGACAGAAACCGAAAAAGAAGCTTTCGGTGCGCTCGATTTCGTTCGTGGGCTAATTAAGGAAAATTTGATACAAAGCGCGTTTTGGCACCGCTTTGCGCTTACCGTCCATAGCCCGATTGCGAAGGACGCCGACAAATTCGGTTTGAAAGTCCTTCCTCATCGCGGCAAATTCTGCAAGAACGAGCTCGCGTTTATCGAAGAGGGCGCGCCTGATTGGGATTTGATCGGCAAGGCCTTGAATCTCGCGATGATGAACTATCTCGAAGGGCGCGGGCTTAACAAATCGATGAAGTTTTGGAAGAATGCAGCCGAGAATGCCTAGTGTCGCGCTCGTCGGAGATGTCGCGTTGGAGCTTATCGCGCCTTATTTCGAGAAGGCGGGGTATGAGACCGTAGTCGCGCCCGGGTTCGGTGCTTGGAGGCAGGAACTCTTAAATCAGGAATCTCGCTTGAACAAAGCCGACTTCGTTTTCGATGTGACGAAGTATGACGCGGCGCTTGAAAAAGAAGTCGAAGGCGCTTTCGATGAGCGCATGAAAGTCCTCGCTTCGATGCCCTATTCCTTGAAAGGCATTGCGGCACTTTTAGAGGAATTCGAGTTTCTTCGTCTTGCCGCGCCTAAAAAGATTCTCGCGCTTGATGCCGACAATACGCTTTGGAAGGGGATTCTCTCCGAGGATGGCGAAGAAAAACTCGTTCCTTACCGCGAATTTCAAGAAGGCGTTCTTAAGCTCAAAGCGAAGGGCGTGACGCTCGTTCTTTTAACGAAAAACGATCCTTTCGAGTTTCGTGCGGATATGCCGCTTCAAAAAAGCGACTTTGCCGTAGCGCGTCAGAATTGGGCGCCGAAGGCGGGGAACTTGATCGAAGCTTGCCGCGCACTTAACCTAGGACTCGATTCGGTAGTCTTTGTCGATGATAATCCTCACGAGCGCGCTCAGATGGCGGCTCATTTACCCGAGGTGACGGTTGTCCCGTTCCCGGAAGATATGGGGAAACCCAAGGCGTTTCTTCGCCGTCTCGAAGAGTATTTCTTTTCCGAGATGGGGAAAACCGACGAAGACGCTCTTCGTGCGAAAAGTTATGCCGCGTTGCGCAAGGCCTCCGAAGAGCTCGCCCAATATAAGGACTCGAACGATTATCTGAAGAGCTTGAAGCTTAAAGTTTCCGCTTCTTTTGCCGCGGAGCGCGATCTTGATCGTCTCGCACAAATGGCCGGGAAGACGAATCAGTTCAATGCGACGACGATTCGTCGGACTCGCGAAGAGTTCGCCGCGCTGCTTACGGATCCCTCGCGCAAGGTCTTCGTTTTCCGCGCTGCCGACAAGTTCGGCCTTCAGGGCTTGGTTCTTTATGCCGTCGTCGATTTGACGAGAAGGGCGATTACCGATTTCGTGATGAGTTGCCGCACGATGGGGAGAACTCTCGAATATGCCGCGATGGACCATATTTGTCGCAAATGCGGTTTCGTTCCCTCGATTGATTTCGTCAAATCGGCGAAGAATCGTCCTTTTGAAGAATTTCTTGCACGCTTTACATCCTGTGGCAAAAATGATATAATGTCACAATACGATTTCGTAGAAGAGGAGAAACTTACATGCTGAAGATTCTTGGTACTGGCAGCTACTTGCCCGAAAAGGTCGTGACGAATGACGATCTCTCCAAGGTGTATAATCTCGACACCAACGACGAATGGATTTATTCTCACTCGGGCATTCACTCGCGCCACATAGCCGAAGGCACCGACGCTACTGCGTCGATGGCCACCAAGGCCGGTAAGGCCGCGCTCGAGTCGTCGGGTGTCGATCCCAAGGACATCGCGCTTATCATCGTTGCGACCGTTTCTCCCGAATATCACTCGCTTCCTTCTACCGCCTGCATCGTTCAGAACGCGCTCGGCTGCACGAATGCCTATGCGTTCGATTTGATGGCGGCTTGCTCGGGTTTCGTGTTCGGCCTTGAACAGGCGCGCGGCTATTTGACTCTTCATCCCGACAAGAAGGCGCTCGTTATCGGCGCTGAGTGCCTCTCTCGTATTTGCGACTGGACCGACCGCGGCACTTGCATCCTCTTCGGTGATGGCGCGGGCGCGGTTGTCGTCGGGCAGGCTCCCGAGGGCGAAGGTGAAGGCGCGAAGACTTATTCTTATCTCCGCTCCGACGGTTCGGGCGCGGAAATGATGGGCCGCAAGGGCGGTACTCACGATCCTGTCGTTATCGGCGCTCCCGCGAAGAACGAATGGCTCTTCATGAACGGGCGCGGCGTTTTCCAATTTGCGATCAAGACTGTTCCGATGGTCATCGAAGAACTCTGCAAGGAAGCGGGCATTCAGGTGAGCGACATCGATCTTATCGTTCCTCACCAGGCCAATATGCGCATTCTCGATTCTTCCGCGAAGCGCCTCGGCTATCCGCTCGAGAAGTTCTATTCGAACATCGAAACGACCGGCAACACGTCGGGCGCTTCGATTCCGATTGCTCTTGATGCAGCGGTTAAGGACGGCTCCGTGAAGCCCGGTATGAAGATCTCGTTCGTCGGCTTCGGCGCGGGTCTTACCTACGGCGGCATGCTCATGACGTATCCGTATTTGTAATCTTCAAAGAGTTACAAAAATTACGAAAATGAAGAAAGGGGAGGCCTTGCGGCCTCCCCAATTCTCGTTTTCTCATCTCGCTCGCGAAAGTCTTCGCCATTTAGTCGGCGATAATAGCCGCCCAAATTTCGGCGGGCTTTTCATGAATCGCGAATTCGTCGAGGACGAGGCGAATTTCGCGGTGGCGATGCGTTATATTATCGCAAGGCGCTTCACTGAGAGCCGATACTGGAATTTACCCATTTTTTGAGTAAGGATGTGCGTTTCACCCCGATAAATAAAGGGTGAGATGTACTTTTGAATCTGAAATTAGGTTGTTTTTTGTCGGTTAATTAGGGCTTGGAGGTTAACACGAGCCCGAAGGGAAGAATTCTTCGAATCCGGGAAGGGGTTGATACAGCATTTCTTGTTGTGAAACGGGAGGCGGATCGATGACTTTTCGTACAAGTGACTTGATGCGCGCGAAGGCTCGTTTGATGCCGTCAGCCAGCGCATAGTTCGCGAACTCCGGGACATCGCTTAGCCTTTGAGAAAGCGTTTTAAGATGTTCGGCAAGCACTTCTCGTTTCATGTGTCTGCCAATCCAAACCGTTGCGAAATAAGCGGTAGCCAGCACAATCGACGACATGTTCTTGATTCCTTGATACGAAAGGACTCGCATGTTTTCGAACTTGTAAGACTGCTTGACGAATCGTATCGTCTCTTCGATTCTCCATCGACTTAGGTAGCCCTCGACAATACGCCATTGTGATTCGAAAGTGGTGGAAACCGGGAGGGAGGTTAACAGCATTAATGGGTCTTTCCCAAAGCCATTGACGACGACCATATGAAGTTGCGTGTCGGGTCGGAAAGGGAGTTTCACCGGAAGCGTTCCAAACGAAATCGGGATATTGCATTCCTTCCCGTGAGAGTCGAATTTGACATGGTAGGAATGCTGCATTTTGCATTGAGCGGCAAGTTCATGAATCTCATAGGGAGCTTTCCATGATATGACACTGCGAGATTTCATTCTGACGATAAAATTGTATGAATTGTCGATAAAAGCTTCGTAAAATGGGCGTCTATCGCCACCACGATCATAGACAATCGTACCTTTACCGCCTGTTGTTTTCATGATTCTGTATATGATTTTAAGGACTTCATCTGTCTCGCCTTTGAAGCCCGGAGCACGTGAAGACCATAGATCTAAAGCGAGGGGTATGGTTTTTCGGATTCCCGATTGACATGCGACGACCATACAGCCTTGATATCCTTTAACCAAGACTTCCTTTCCCTCTTTTGATGACCTGCTGGCGTCTCGAACGGTCGTCACATACTCCATGTGATTGGCGAATTCTTTTCTGATCTCGGTTGGATCGACGAGAATAAGGGTGTTGTCCTTTATGTGGCGAACACCTTCGGCGAGGAGTGCTTCATTGATGGAATCGCAAAGTTCCGGAGAGGAGATGTTGCGGCTTAAACGCTTCTCAACGGAATGGCGCTTGTCAGGATCATTGTTTATTGATCGCATAATAGCGGAGAGTTGCGTATCGCCTGAAGCTTGAATTCCGTAAAGCATATCGAACATGAATTTCTTGGCAGGTTTGCGAAAATGGGTAAACACTTTACCCAAAAATTTTCCAAGTTGCTCTTTCGCTTTGAGCGCAATTATGGTATCATTCATATGGTGACTTTCTTTTTCTTTGTTTTGTTAGCAACCTGTATTATACAGGAAAACGAGAAGAGAAGTCACTACTTTTTTGCCTGAGAAATCGACTCGTATGCTTCTTGAAATCGAAGAATGTCAAAAAATGGGTAAACTCCAGTAAGAAATGGTGGCTTTACAAAGCGCATACAATTATGGTATAATGTAGACGATTTGTATGGAAGTGCCTAAAGGTATATTTACTGTCGAGGAAGCTGAAAAGCAGGGTTTCAGTCGAATACGACTTTCCGAGCTTGCCAAACGAGGAGCAATAGAGCGCCTCGCGCGCGGCATTTATGCTAAAGCGGGAGAAGCATATTCGCCAATGATTGAGGCTGTTGTTCTCGCGAAGCGCGGCGTTGATTTCGTTGTCTCGCTTGAGAGTGCGCTTAGATTTCATGAATTCACTTATGCTACGCCACATGCGCTTTGGGTTGCGATAAAACGTGGGAGTCGGAGACCGGCGTCTGATTCCCCGATAGAGTACATTACTCTTGACGCGACATACGAGGAGGGAGTGGAAACGCACGATGTCGATGGAGCTAAGGTAAAAGTTTATAGTGCCGCGCGTACGGTAGCCGATCTTTTCAAATTCCGGAATCGTGTCGGGCTAGAGATTGCAATAGTGGCACTAAAGGAAGGGCTTAAGAAAAAGCTTTTTACTGTGGATGAGCTGATCAAGTATGCGAAACTGTGCCGCGTTCAGAAGATCATAGCTCCTTATATAGAGGGTTATTTCGGATGAGAAATGGCGCAACTTAAAAAAGCCATCGTGCGCACATTTGAAAGACGAGAGACTGATATCCCGCAAATGCCGCCGCTAGGCCTTTCAATGGAATTTGCGAATGATAGCAGTAAAAAGGCGCAATGGATGGCGTTTCTACGCAAGAATAGATTGGACGTGGAAGACAAGAGCTTCGAAGCCATTGTAGCTTCAATTCGCGAGTTCATTTATGATCGGGTTCTAAAATAATCCCATAAATCCTGTTAATCCTGTCTAAAAGATAAAGTGCTTAACTTAAGAGCTCATTCAAATCCGATGCGGTAAGTTTTTCCATAACTGCCGCGTCAGTCGTATCGATGGTCGCGTTGATGACCGCTTCCTTGCGACGCTGAAGCGCTAGAACTTTCTCCTCGATCGAGCCTGAAGCGATCATCTTCATCACGTAGACGTTCTTCTTCTGGCCGATTCGATGGGCGCGGTCGGTAGCTTGAGCTTCAACGGCCGGATTCCACCATGGATCGTAGTGAATGACCATATCGGCGCTCGTCAAATTAAGTCCCGTTCCGCCCGCCATTAGTGAGATCAAAAAGACGGGAATCTTCGGATTCGAGTTGAACTTGTTGCATTCGCCTAGGCGATCCTTTGTCGAACCGTCCAAGTAACAGAAGGGGATGCCCGCTTTTTGAAGTTCTTCCTTGAGAACGCTTAAGATCTTCACGAACTGAGAGAAGACGAGAATCTTGTGGTCGCCTTCGATAGCGGAAATAAGCTGCTCCATGAAAGCGTCGACCTTCGCTTTCGAGGCGATTTGTCTTAACTTCATGAGCATTGCGAGAATCTCGAACTTCGAGGCGTTGAAGCCCTTCGCCTTAACCATATCGCCCGCTTGCTGACGCGTCTTTCGAAGCGCCGCGACATACTCGCGCTGAGACTCGTCGTCCATCGGGCAATACGAGACCTTGATGATCTTGTCGGGGAGGTCCTTCGCGACGAGTTTTTTGACGCGGCGCATGATGAAAGGATGGAGTTTCCTTTTAAGTCGCGGCAAAACCACTTCGGCGTCGCCATTAAGAATCGGGTCTTCGAAATTGAACTTGAACATTTCGTACTCGCCCAAGTACTCCGGCATCAAGAAGTTGAAAATGCTCCAGACATCGGAAACTGAGTTTTCGACCGGCGTACCTGTAAGCGCGAGACGATTAAGGGAATTGAGCGACTTTACTGCAATCGAGTTTTTGGTATTGCGGTTCTTGATATGCTGCGCTTCGTCGATAACGACCACGGAAAAAGTCTTATCCATATACGCAGCTTCGAAGTCGCGTTGGAGAAGGGCATAGGAAGTTATGACGATATCGGCTTTCTCAATGCGCTTAAAATCATTCGCGCGCTCTGGACCGGAGATGACGAGAGTCTTGAGCCAAGGCGTGAACTTTTTCGCTTCCGCTTCCCAATTGCGAACGAGCGAGGTCGGGCAAACGATCAAGGCGGGCTTTCCCGCG
>JAZLMG010000078.1:0-3234 GCA_045598585.1 Kiritimatiellia bacterium | reverse complement strand
TGTTGACCCTCCGCACAATCTCCTCGTTCTTCACGGGTTTCATTATGCTCAGAGTCTGTTCCTTGACCTTCGCGCATACCTTCTTGACCGATTTCATCGACGGGCCGAAGGTCAGATATCTCCCTTCGCCGTATCGGCTTCTCACGAACCGAAACTCGTAGCCAAGGAAACCAAGCGCGGCTTTATCCGCCCTCATGTCCAAGACCTTCGTCTTGTCCCTGTTCACAACGAGCCCAAATCGGCCTTCAAGTTCGCGCTCTATCCTCTGGACGAATTCCACTTGCAGTTTTCTTGCGAGAATCACGAAGTCGTCCGCATAGCGCACGATCGACATGACTTGGCGCGTTCCCTTGGCGACCAACGCGGCACACGTCTCGAACCAATGCAGGTAGACGTTCGACAGAAGAGGCGAGATGACCCCGCCTTGCGGAGTGCCCTTGCCTTTGGGATTGATCTTCACGCCGTTCGGCTCGACAATCGTGGACTTCAGCCACTGGCGTATCAGCGCCAGGACACTTCCGTCCGTAATCCGCTTGCGCAGGGCGAGAAAGAGCTTGTCGTGCGGTATCGTGTCGAAGTAGCTCGACAGGTCGGCATCGTAGACTTCCGTCTTGCCGCCCTTGATTTCATCCGCAATCTTCTCTATCGCCATCTTCGCGTTCCTGTTCGGCCTGAATCCGTACGAGCAGTCGTGGAAGTCGGCTTCGAATATCGGTTCGACGATCAGTTTCACCGCGGCCTGCACAACCCTGTCCTTGATGGTCGGGATGCCAAGCGGCCGCAGCTTGCCGTTTGCCTTCTCGATGTAAGTCCGTTTCACGGGACTTGCCCTGTAGGTCTTGTCCTTGAGTTCCCGAAGGATTCCCTTGAGAAAACCCTCGACTCCTTCCTCGCTATGCTCGATCCGCCAAAACGACACCCCGTCAACGCCTGGCGAGCCTTGATTGGCTCGCACGGCTTCGTAGGCGCATTTCAGCACGTCCTCCCTCAGCAGTTGCCCATACAGGCAGTAGAATCTGAAGTGTGGCTCCTCCTTTGCCTTCCGTGACAGTTTCTCCCTCAGAAGCGCAATCTTCGGATAGCGCGGCAGGCCGTGCTTGCGCACGATTGCCGCGATCTCCTCGTCCGTATAAGATTTCTCAATCAATTTGGTCTGCGCCTTTTCGTTTGAAACATCCCTTTTTCACGCAGAGACCCTTCGCTCCACGGTCATTACCCGCTTCCCCGCTACTACGGCCTCATCCGACCCCTCGTTTCGCTTTCACTACTCCGAGGTCTCCCGAGTTCCCTTGCTGAACTTTCCGGACACGCGATCCTCCTATGTCCCGCCGCGTTTCGACTACCCAAGTCGATTCGATAGTCTCCTGTCGGCTTCATGATGTCTGAACACTGGCCACGCGGAACTTTGGTAACGAGACTTTACGAAAGAGATTCACTTGCGTTATCGCTTATCCGTTCGTCCGACGAGACTCACGCACATCGGTCGCCCTCTGCACGCCCCGCCTTCCTAACTGTACGTCGACTTCTTTACAGTAATGATTCCTTTCACTCATTTAGTTCAGCCGAGTTTTGCTCGGCGTACCAGACCCTGTTGAATACGCCTTAAACTCTCGCCTTTTTCTCATTCGGCTTTTATTTAGCTCGGTCTTTTCAACATTCATATAGTCATTCCTTCCCATCACCCGAGATTGAGCGTCTTCTTCATAGCGCGGCATCCTGCAAATCACGTCCGAGCACATCATCCGCGGCAACTTTTTTCATCCATCCCGTCAATTCCCCTCTCCTGCGCCGCGCCTCTTGTTTAATTTCCCTGCGATTTTTCCACCAAGCGCTTACGAATAAATATGCGACCATTATCGCAATGCCGGATACTCCAAAACCGAAAATCAAACCGAGACACTGTCGAACACCCAAATCAGCGCCGTGCAAAGCTCGATACGCGAAGATTAACTCTCGAACGGTCAAGCCAATGATTATCACGAAAATAAGCCACAAGAACACTGCACACCCAAAGCCGACCTTATGACGCTCGTAAAGTTCTTTTCTCGTCAAGGTTCCTTGATGATCGCGTATATATCGAACGAAATCGCCAAAAGTCTTAACGGGACGGTCAACCCCTTCTATAACACTCTGTTCTTTACCATTTAATGCTAATCGGTATTCATCCTCGAGCTCCTGCAAGGCAATCACGCCCCCATCACCATCAAAAGCCATAATCAACTCCATCGGATCCTCAGGGATCAAATGCGCGTTAGGCATGCCAAAATATTCTTTGAAGGTCTTGGAACTTCTGATTGCGATCCGCCGTTCTTCTTCTTTCGGCCAAAGATCGTTCCAATCCGGCTCTGCGCGTTCCTCCAACTGACGCCGTAGCGATTTCACCAAAAGGCTCCATCCGCCACCATAGAACTTCGCCCACTTTAGGCGAAGCGTCGAAAAGCGTTCGGAGCAGTCATCTCTAAGCGGAGTTACCATTCTAAATCTCAAACATAGTCCAGAATATCCTCTATCTCACACCCGATAACATGCGCGAGAGAGACGATGTACGAGACATTGGCTTTCAGAATATCTTTCTGCCGCTGCTCGTATTGCTGAAGCGTGCGCACGGGAACGCCTGCCGCCTCTGCAAGCTCCTGCTGTGAGAGACCGCGCTTCAACCGCTGAAGCTTGAGATTCGATTCCGGTTTTGCGGCGGAATAAAGCTCCACGACTTTCTCGACAAGCGCGCGCTCATCTCGCTCATGATAAGGCGAATAAAGTCCTTCAAAGCGAGATGGCGGAAGATACCGATTCAACGCACGGAAGGAAATCGATGTCGCCCACTGGCAATGCGCCATCGCCCATCCCGTCCAATAGACCTTGCTGCGATTAAGGTTGTAGCGCGGCTCGGGACGCTCGGACGTATAGCTCGTTTTCTCGAAAACATCCCAAGCGAGCTCAACACCCGAACGTCCGGCAACAAGCTTCGGATCGCCATGCCCGAAACGATCAGCCAAGCTCGAAGCGATGAAGAGCGCGAAGAAGCGATCAATGTCGATTTTGCAGTCCCAAACCGCATAATCGAACATCGCGCCCATCACCTCCCTCGCCTGTGGGAGATAAACTCTGTCATACGCGGAGATCATCTCTCGACAGCTCCTCATCCATGATTCTGGCAATATAAAGTCCGTTTTTCTCGCGCTGCCCTCGCACGACACGATACGAACGACGCGCCTCATCGTCTCGACCCTTCTT
>JAZLMG010000077.1:0-3116 GCA_045598585.1 Kiritimatiellia bacterium | reverse complement strand
GCAGTTGTGCAAAGAGTTGCGAAGTAAATCGAGATGATCGACATCAGATAGCCGGGCGTACCGAGACTTAAGGTAAGCGCCAGAGCCAAGATGAGAGAGAAAAGATAGGTGATTTGGCCCGCCATAACTGCACGCGGCTTTCGGCGATAGGCGGCAATCCCCTCGATTCTCGCTCTTACCGCAAGGAAAATCGGCCAAAGCGCATAGAGAGCGACGGCACTTCTCGCCATCCAAATGTTGCACTCGGGGACATTCTGGTAGCTCCCGAAATAGAGATTCGAGATTCCCGGCATCGAGAAGATGAGAAGCGCGAGCCCAAGAATCGCGCCTGCCCCGATTGAATAATAGAGCGTTCTTTTGTCGCGCTCGTTTTCAGGCGGGAACTGAATCGAGACGGGTTGCATGCGAAGAGCGCCGAAGCCGATCGGATTCGCAACACCCATCGTCACATAATGAATCGCAAGCATAACCGCGGCATTTTCGCTTCGTCCGACAAACGCGGCAATTGCGAGAGGCGATGCGGCAAGGAGACAGGTTCCGAACGATAAAGGAAGCGTGAAGCGGAACTGAATAAAGGCGAGCTTCCAAGAAAGATTCGGGACGCCGACTCGCATCTTCTGAACATAAGGAATCGCATAGAGATCGGTTAAGATATATTCGAGCGCAATGCCGATTGTCAAAGCGAGCATGCCGAACTTCGGCCCGACCCAACCGAACTTTCTAAAGAAGAAAGCTAGGATGAAAGTGAGAACCAAACGCGCGACGGTCGCATTGTTCGCCTTGCCGCTTTCGAGATTGTTGAAGAGAACGACCATCGGGACATTGCGAAGAAAGAAGAGACCGTTCATCACGACACCCCACAGTAGCGTCCACCTCGCAACCTCGGCAAGTTCTTTCGGGAGCTTCAAGAAATCGGTAAAGATCCAGACATCGAAAGGATGAAACGCCATCAAAGCCTGCAAGGACAACAGGCCGATCATCATGTAAGCATTGAGTCGACGAAACGCGAGATAGCCGCTCAAAGTTCTCGCATGGACCATTCCCGTCATCACCAGTCCTCCGCCCAAGCAGCCGATCATGAACATGATCTGTTGGCCTTGAGCAAAGGCGGTCAAAGCATCGACTCCGAGCGTTCCCGCAGTAACGATTCCCGCTACGAGCGGATAAGAAACCGACTGAGAGAACGCTTGGAAAAGGAGCGGCAAATAAAACCGCGTCACTTTCCAAACGCCGAATTCTCGATTAATGTCAGACAAATTCAGTCTCGATCGTTAGGACGACTTCATTCTCGGGGAAGTTCGTCTTCATGTAGCTTAAGAACTTCGCCTTAAGCGCTTCCCAATCCCGAAGCTGATAATCGACAATGAAATCGACGTAGAGCTTTTTCGTTTCGGGCTCGACATAGACCGCGTGGAAGCTCTTCACGAATTCTTCGCCGCGCACAAACTCAGCAACCGTTTTGCGGATGTGCCGCGTTTCTTCATGATCGTTATCAACCGCATAAACACCGAAGACCATCGTCACATGTTCCTCGTGCATGATCTTGAGCTGCAAGGCATGGAGGAAGTCGTAGATTTCTCCGACCGTCTTCTCATGGTCGATCTCGACATTGACGGAACCCGACCAAGCGTCCGGCCCATAGTTATGAAGCATCATATCCGCCGCGCCCAAAATGCCGGGAGTCGAGCGAATAATCTTGTAGATTTTGTGGGCAAGTTCTTTCTCTCCGGCCTTGCCGATCAAGTCGGCCAAAGTCTTTGTGAGAACATCATAACCCGCTTTCAAAATCACACCGGCCATAATGACGCCCGCATACGCATCGATAGAGACATCGAAGATAATGAAGACGAGCGCCGCGATGATCGTGATAATCGAAACATACGCGTCACTCTTACAATCTGCCCCCACTCCGACAAGCGCTTCCGACGTCGCCTCCTTGCCCTTCTTCATCGTATAAAGGCCGAGGACATATTTAAGAACGGCGGAAACGGCAATGACACTCAAGGAAACATACGAAATCGCCAAGGGCTCGGGCTTGAAAATGAGCTTCACCGCTTCGATGAGCATCTGAAAGCCGGAGAAGAGAATGACGGCCGCAATGACAAGCGCCGTCAAATATTCGATTCGCCCATAGCCGAAAGGATGCTTCGCGTCAGGATGGCGCGCGGCAAGTTTCGTCCCGACAAGCGTGAGCACCGAAGTAAGCGCATCCGCAGCATTGTTGATACCTTCGGAGATAATGGCGATTGAGGAGGCGGCAATACCCGTAATAACCTTGATCGCGGCAATCAGGATGTTCGCGACGACTCCCAAAACGGAAGTGCGAACGATTATTTTATCACGAGTCATTATTCGGTGCGACCGGTGTAAGCTTCGGCCTGAGAGTTGTCGATCGTTTCGGCGAAGAACTTGTCGGCAGCTTCATTGAAGACGTTTTCGAACGCGCGGAAGCCACCGCGAAGCTGCACGACCCAAAGCTTAAGTTCGCCCTTGTGATAATTGACCATGCAGTTCGTACCGAAGGCGCCGCCATGTCCGAACCAGCCGTTCTCGTTATCTTCGGGCGGCGCGACAAGTCCGAGCGAATATCCGCCCGCCATTGCTCCGCGTGTCGAAACGGCGAGAATCGACTTAACCGTCTCTTCTTTAAGAACGCGAACACCATTGTCGCCGAGACCCAAGTTCATCAGCATCTTATAGAACTTGACCTGATCGCGAGTCGTCGTCCAAATGCCCGCTCCTGCGCTCGTGAAGACGTGGCCATCATTATAAGGACGCTGTTCCCACGGGTCTTCCGCTCTCCAAGTCGCTTTGCGGCCGACTCCACAATCATACATCTCGATCTTGCGCGCGATTTGTTCGTCGGTCGGCTTGAAGGTGGTTTCTTTCATTCCCAAGGGATCGGTAATGATCTCTTTCACGAGGACTTCAAACTTCTTGCCCGTCGCAACTTCTGCACACGCGGCAGCAATGTCGATACCCGTATTCGAATACTGCTGACGAGTTCCCGGCTCGAAGAGAATCGGAGAATTCGCGGCAATCGAAGCGACCGAACGAAGCGGAGCGCCGCCCGACCAACCGCCGCCTCTGATCCACGCCTGCTTGCAGCAAATCTC
>JAZLMG010000076.1:0-3123 GCA_045598585.1 Kiritimatiellia bacterium | reverse complement strand
GTCTTGGAAAAGCTTAACATCATCGGCATTGTCGTTGTTCTTAAGAAGCTTGACCGCGACAATTCGATTCTTAATGAGATCGCGCGCTTTCCAGACGACGGCCATGCCGCCTTCGCCTACAATTTCCAAAAGTTCCAAATCAGGGAGCGTCATTCTTCGCCCATCTCCTTCAATTTGCGGTAGAGAGTGCGGCGAGAAATCCCCAAAAGCTCGGCGGCCTTCGACTTGTTTCCGCGCGCCTTCAAGAGGGCGGCGTGGATGTCGTCATTATCGATTTCCGTCGATTCTTGCACTTCGGCTACAGACTTTTCGGTAACTTCCGGCGGCAAATCCGCTTTCCCGATTACATCCGAAGTTGAAAGAACCACCATTTTTTCGATTACGTTTCTAAGTTCACGTACATTCCCGGGCCAAGAATATGCCTCGAGCTGAGCCATAGCCGCTTTATCGATAGTCTTCTTGCCCTACGAAAACTCTTTGAGGAAGCGGTTGGTCAAAAGGGCAATGTCGCCTGCGCGGTCTTTAAGCGCGGGAAGATGAAGATCGATCACATTCAGACGATAATAGATATCTTCGCGGAAAGTTCCCGCCTTAACGAGCGCCTTCAAATCTTTGTTGGTCGCGGCAACCAAGCGAAAGTCGACTTTCTTTTCTTTACCGCCTCCCAAGCGACGTACCGACTTCGATTCGATGGTGCGAAGGAGGGCAACCTGAGTCGCAAGATCGATTTCGCCGATTTCGTCGAGGAAGAGCGTGCCGCCTTCGGCCTGCTCGAAGCAGCCGGCCTTACCATCCTTTAAGCCACCCGTGAAAGTCCCGGGCTCATAGCCGAAAAGTTCGGACTTAAGGAGCTCCTCGGAGAAAGCCGAGCATTCGACGGCGATAAAAGGACCCTTAGCGCGCTCAGAGAGATTGTGAAGCGCTTTCGCGACCAGTTCCTTACCCGTGCCGCTCGGGCCTTCGATCAACACATTCGCGCTTGTCGGGGCGGCTTTGCGGATAAGCGAGTAGACTTTCTCCATCGCTTCCGATTCACCCGTAAATGTTTCGAGCTTTTCGACATTAGGAAGCGAAATTGTCTTCGCAACTCGCGCTTCAAATTGGGGAAGATCGGTAATCGGTTTTTGGAAGAAGTCGCTCGCGCCTACTTTCATCGCTTCGACGGCGAGATCGACCGTTCCGTAGGCGGTAAGTAAGATTGTCGCCAAATCGGGGCGAAGCGCTTTCGCTTTTTTGAGAAGTTCGACGCCGTTTTCGCCCGGCATCTTCACATCGGAAATCATGAGCTGCAAGTCGGGATTCGCCTTTATGAGCTCCAAGGCCGCGGCAGCATCGGGCGCGGTAAGCGCCTCGTAAGAGGGCTTAAACCACTTCGCAAGCGTATCGCGAAGGGGCTTTTCGTCGTCAACAATCAAAATCTTCGGTTTCATTTGAGAGCTCTCACGCGCTTCTCAAGGCGCGGCAGTTTTACGGTGAAAGTCGTGCCTTCACCCAATTTCGACTCGGCGGAGATCGTGCCGCCATGATCCGAGACGATGCGGCGCGTAATCATAAGCCCCAAGCCCGTCCCTTTTTCTTTGGAAGTCTTGTAGGGTTCGAAGAGGTGGACGAGTTGATCGTCGCTCATTCCAAGCCCGTTATCTTTAAAGGAAGCGTAGACATGACCGTCATCGGAGGAAAGCTCGATATCGATGACGCCACCATCGTTAATCGCTTCCAAAGCGTTTTTAAGAAGATTGAAGAAGACCTGCTCCATTTGAGAGTTATCGAGTGCAACCGAAGGAAGCGCGGCGGGGAGGTCGAGATTAACGCTGATACGTCGCTCTTCAAGCTGCTGTTTCATCGTTCTTAAGCAGCTCATCAACGGATCGGACAAGGTTCCCGGCATCAAGTTCGGCTTTTTAGGTCTCAAAGCCGAGAGGAAACCGCGAATAATCCCATCCAAGCGCTTTATTTGGTCCTTGCAAATTTGAATCGACTCTTTATCTTCGGGATCACGCTCGATAAGTTGGATATTAAGCGCTATGGCATTTAAAGGATTCCCGATTTCATGCGCGACGCCCGCCGCCAAGTCGGAGATCGATTTAGCCGCGCCCGACGCGAGTTCTTCTTCGGTGCGCTTTTTTTCCGCCGAGATATCGCGATAAAGGGCAAGCGTCGAGCCGTTCATCGGAATCGTCTGAACTTCATAAATCTTATCTTCCGGATAGGGGACGGCGAATTCGTTCTTTGAGGCCGTGCCAAGCGGAAGATCGAAAGCGGGAAGGCCTTCCGCGGCGGAATTGCGGAAGGTCACTTCCCCATTTTCATTGTAAACGACGACGCCTTCCTTCATGGCCTTCAAGACCGTTTCGAGAAACGCGATTTCCTGCGTTGCTATGCGATATTGTTCGCGTAGCTTGCGCTCATCGAGCTTGTCGATATGCTTGAGAACACTCTGGAAGAACGTCTTCATCTGCTAAGCACTAGGCACTAAGCACTAATTACTTCTTACGGTTATCGATAACGCGTTTGATCTTGCCCTGCGAGCGAGGAAGCGTACCGGGAGCGACGATATAGAGTTTCGGGCTGAGACCGACTACATCCTTAATCGCAACGGCGACGCGCTTCTTGATCGCTTCGCATGCGGCGGGATCCTGTGAGACGGCAATCGAGTTGACTTCGACCTGAATCTCGAAGAGATCCATCGTATCCGTCGAGGAGAGGATGATCATGTAGTGAGGCGCGACTTCGGGAACCTTCATAAGGCAAGCTTCGATCTGGCTCGGGAAGACGTTGACGCCGTGAATGATGAGCATATCGTCGCTTCTCGCGTGGACGCGGTCCATGACGCGCATCGTACGACCGCACTTGCACTCACCAAGCTGGAGACGCGAAAGGTCACGCGTGCGATAACGGATCATAGGCGTTCCGACGCGGTCGAGCGTCGTGAAGACGAGTTCGCCTTCTTCGCCATCGGGAAGGACTTCAAGCGTGTCGGGGTCGATGATTTCCGGATAGAAGTGGTCTTCCCAGACATGGAGGCCGTGGCAATGTTCGCAGTTACCGGCAACGCCGGGACCGGCGATTTCGGTAAGGCCGTAGATGTCGTGAGCGGTGATGCCGGAGATATCCTCGATCTTC
>JAZLMG010000075.1:0-33383 GCA_045598585.1 Kiritimatiellia bacterium | reverse complement strand
GGGGGGCGGGGGGGGGGGGGGGGGGGGGGGGGGGGGGGGGGGGGGGGGGGGGGGGGGGGGGGGGGGGGCGTGGGCGGGAGTTATCCAAGACTCCGCGACCTCTTCGCCATGAACATGACCTTTACGTCCGGCGGGGTCTTTGATGAGCGGAGCGGGGAACGTAAGATCCATACGACGAATCACGGTTTCGTCCGAATAGACATTCACGAGCAAACACTGGCAAGGCGAGACCTTTTTGCCGAGAAACTCGTACCCTTCCATGTCAACACCCGAAATCGAGCCCGCGTAAATGGCGAGACGATCTTGCGGGAAGAAACCCATTTCATCGGTAAGCGGCTTTTTGCCTTCTCCATAGAAAGTCGGCACGCTGCACCTCGCATACGGACGCGACTCGGAAACGGAGAACTTGAAGCCGTTTACCTCATATTCCCCTTCCTCATAAATGAACTTCGTCGGCGCATTTATCCCGAAAACATTCTCCCAAGCACGCTTCAAGACGGCGAATTGGTCTTTATAGCCGTTTTTCGTGACTCCGCCCGCAATAACCACCGCGTCGACCTGTTGTTGGCGCATATAAAGGAAGACTTTGCGAAGCGTTCCCGTTTCCGTGTACCAACCGACCTCCGAATTGGCGAGCACGCCGATTCTGGTTTTGAGCTTCGCGTCATCAATCAGTTTCGTTAGCGCCGCGTATTCGCTCGCACAGCCCGAAAGGACGAGCACTACAAGCGCGGCAATTATGCGGAAAGCGTTCTTCATCTGACAAATACAGTCTCGAGCCCAAGCTTCTCGGCAACCTTCTTCGAAAGCGCCTTTACGCCATAAGTCTCGGTTTCGTAATGGCCAAGAGTGGTCAAAGGCGCGCCGACATTTTCCGCCGCGATCACTTCCGCCCAATTGGCCTCGCCCGTAATGAATTCATCGCAATTAAGTTCTTTCGCTCTTACCGCGAATTCTCCCGCGCCGCCCGAACAAATGCCGACCTTCTTACCCTCAGGAGTGTAGCCGACAACGCCAATCACGTTCCCGTGATACGAAAACGCGGGTGTGATGCGATCCAAGTTTCTTTCGCGCGCGAGTTCCCAGTTGTTGCCGACTTCTTCGTTAGCATCGAGGGGGAGATGATAACCCGCAACCGCCAAATCCGCGTCAATAGCCGTCTTCACTATCGCGTAGGTCGCCTTGGTGATGCGCTTTAGGCCCCCTCCCCAAGATAGCCCATGGTGAACGACGAGAAGATCTGCCCCCGCTTCTGCCGCGGCTTTGACGCTCTTCAAAGACGCATCAACCGCAAAAGCGACTTTCTTGATTTCTTTATCGGAGCATTCGATTTGAAGCCCATTGTTGGAAACGTCCTCAAACTCATGCGGTTTGAGGATGGAGTCGATAAATTCGATTACTTCTTTCAGTTTCATATAAGAATTATATCATATTCCGCTTGCGAGGGGAAGAGAGAATATGATATAATATCCTCTCGTCAACCAAAAATGGGGGTGATCCGGTTTCGACGGAATGTGTTGAGGTCAGATCGCGCGTCGTGGATACTCGTTGGCCACGTTAATAAACGGGTAAAAAATGTAATTGCGAACAACGATTACGCTCTTGCCGCCTAATATATAAAGGCCGCATGTCGAAGCGCCGATGTCTGCTGAGCGCCTAGGCATAATTATAGCAGATCACGCTGCAGGGAGCTCCCCTCGTTCGCTGCAGGGTGCCGAATCGAGAGGATGAGGCCGGCTTAGCGCGTTTGTCCGCTTTCCGACTTCGAGATTAAAGGCAAACTACACGCGTAGAAGTTTGGGTGACGCCGTTTCGGACAGGGGTTCGACTCCCCTCACCTCCACCAACTTCTTTCTCTTATTTACGGAAATAATCGTCTTCGAGGCGGATGATGTCATCTTCTTCGACATAGTCGCCGATTTGGACTTCGGAGACGATCAAAGCTTCGCTCTGAGAAATGTTCTCGATTCGGTGCTTGACTCCAAGCGGGATGGAAACAAGCGAATCCTCGCGCACCTGCAAAATATTATTGCCGATTGTGCAAATCCCGACTCCGCGCACAATCGACCACATTTCTTTGCGCTTTTCATGGATTTGCAAGGAAAGCCGATGCCCGGGCTTGACCATAAAGACTTTCGTCTTATAGCCGGGCATTTTAAGGAGGGTAACATACCATCCCCAAGGGCGCACGACCGCCCCGTTAGGTATCGCGTCATCTTGCATTGGTAAGTATTATACCATATTCATCCCCGAATTACAAGCGGCAGTTATCTCGTTTTATCCTATCGCTTGCTGCGTTTATCTTCAATATTGAAAAGAATTATCTTCAATATTGAATAATTTTTTCCTCAATATTGAAAGCTAGTATCTTCAATATTGAAAAGAATCGTTTTCAATATTGAAAAAAGTCATATTCAATATGGAATATAATCGTTTTCAATATTGAATATAACTTACGCGTCCTATAGACAAAAACCGACGACCCTATAGATCAAAAACAAGCGCGGCGATCCGAAGAACCGCCGCGCGTTGTTTAGCTTGAGTAACAAGCGAGATTAGTTCTCAGCAATGAGCTTGATGACGAGACGATAGAGTTTGGTCGTATCGACATCGACGCCCTCGAGATCAACCGAATCGAGCTCGGCGACAAGGCCCTTATCCTGAAGTTCCGCGTTGAGCGAATCGAGCGCCGCTTCAACGCCGCCCTCGCCTGCGAGCGCCGCGAGATCGATCTTCTTGACGAGCTCCTCAACCTTCGACTGAGCGGCCTCTTCGATCGTCACACCTTCGCTGACCGTCGCACCGAGGTGGAACGCAATCGCGAAGTTCTTCTTCTGAGCATCAGTGTACTCACCTGTCGGGACGTTCGTCGCCGCCCATTCCGTGTAGGCCTGCTTATCGGCCTCATCAACCAACTCAATGCCAGGCGCCGCAGGAGCATTACCCAAGACGTAGATACCATCTTCTTCGACCGAAATCTTGTCGGAATCAATCGCCGTACCATCCGCGAGAGTCGCGGCAGTAACAGTGAACCCACCCGTGCTGCCTTCTGCAATATTGACAACCTTCGTCTTCGACTCGGGGATCGTTTCAAGAGAAGTCTTAAGAGTGGAGATCACAACACTCTTACCCATAGTATTCTTGATAGTTCCCGCAAAGTCTTTAAGCGTCTCAATCGTCATGGAATTCGGGTTGTAAGTTCCGGACTTCAAGCCAAACTCAAGAAGCGCATCTGCGGTTCCCGAAATTGCCTTGAAAACATATGCCTGTTGAGACATATTGTTTTGAAGCATGTGCCCTTTGAGAACGATTTCAGGGTTAACTGTACGCGCAGCAGCGTTATTTTCAATCCAATAGTTAACAAGAGATTTAATCTCTACCTTAGATCCGGCAACGCCATACGTATTCAAATTAAGCTTCTGCCCATTGTTGTCAATCGCGCCGGCCTTTACAGTACCGGCCCAAGTGTTGGCAAAGCTCATACCGGTATAAGCATTAACAGTCGCAGCACCGGAAATCGCGTTAGCAATCGTACCGGAAACGGTAACGTTTGCAACCGAGCTGCCGAGATCAATCTGCGCATTACCGGTAATTGAACCGATCTTTACAGTGTTGATGTGTTCCTCAACATAGACGGAGCCGGGACCGTTGAACGCAATCGTCTCAGGCAAGTTTACCGAACGCGTATTGCTGGTTACATTGTCGTAGCAACGAAGCTCAACCTGGCAATTGGAGCCGATAGTGACCACAGAACCGGACTTAAGATTATCATCGTCGGCGTTATGACCGATCTTCAAAGTGCCGCCAACAACACGAATTTTGGATTCGGCTGTGCACGTATTATAAAGCACCTTTTCAAAACCGTCAAAGACAACGGTGTGATCCTTGGTAATGGTTGTACCGCCGGCAGAGGTTGTCGTATCCGTCCAACCATTAATTGCATTGTTCCAAATAACGCCTTTAGCCATATAATCAGGCACAGTGGTAGCACCACCAATATCGATCGCGTCTGCTACATAGACAGTAACGCCTTCACGACCCACAAGCGTAGCTCCTTTTTCAGTGATAATCGAGCCAATCGCGACATACGGATTTGCCTGTTGTCCGGCAGAGAACGTTGCCTTACCTGTCGACTTCACGATAAGTTTAACGGATTCGTCAAACACAGGATTAGCACGATCCTCCAACCAAATCGCATTTGTGCTATCCTGAATAATGACGGTCACATTGCTGATCTTAGAGCCATCCGCAAAACCATATCCGCACGCGCCATCGAGAATGAGATACGAGTTTGCGCCAGAGCCGGTTACCGTAATAACCTTATTACCTGTGCCAGCTGTGAATTTAGCTGCGCATCCTTTGTTAATTGTAACTTTCTTGCCGACAAGATCAACCGATGTCGGGCTTTCGAGAGTACCTTCAGCAATGATGAGTTCATTATCACCTTCACCTGCGAGCTTGAGTCCGGCCAATGTACGAGAATAGATAAACTCTTCGGCGCCTTCAATCGTAAAGACCTCGGTGAGCTGAGTGCCATCAGCAAGAGCGAGCCAATAATCGCCCGCTGCAAGATCATTGGTGTCGAGGTTGACAGTCGAGCCGGAAACGGTGATGTCCAAAATCGGTTCGCCATCGTGAACGAGTTGAACCGTATCCGCCTCGAGTCCTTCGGGGAGCTCGAAAGTAGCCGGCATCTTGCTCGCATCGGCGAACGCGCCAAGCGTCAGAGCCGAAGCAACTATAGCTAATAGTTTTTTCATGTTTGTTTTTCCTATTGTGTTATTTAATATTCTGTGTTAAATCGAAAATACTTTGGCTCGACGAGCTTCAAGATAGGTTTTCAAGAAGTCCCGCTGCAAATCGCTAAGGTAAGGTGTGTCGTTGATGAGCGCGGCAAAATCGAGGGACTGAATCCGCGGCAAAAGTCGAGATAGCGCCGCCTTAAGGAGCGATTCGGTCGATGCTTTGAGAAAATCGACATAGTTGATTTTCTTGCCGTTAATCTTCACCATCGAGTTCGGGAAGGTATAGATTCTGGCATCAAGTTCGCTCTCGTCAGCAAGCATCTTCGCCATCAGTTTCTCATCCGCTTGAGGGAGCAGACAGCTACCGCAATCGTAAACCGGCGCGAGCGCGACTTCTCCTGTCGTATCATCAACCAAGAAACCCCAATTACCATTATGGCGATCGAAGTTTCCAAGCAATGCATCCACCACAAACATATCCCAGAAACGTTCATAGACCACAAGCGGATCAATAAAATTCTGATGTTCTATCGTGTAGAGAATATCATCAAGCTCTGTGCCGGTCCCGCAGGTCTCGGAATCTATAACAGTATTCTTGATAGAACAGAAGTCTAAAAGTCGCTTATTGGGGATAGTAAAATCCCTACACGCACACACTATCTTTGTCCGACCGTTGACGTGAGTACCAAGCCGAGTTTCCTGAGCATCAACCCCGAGCAGACGATAAATCGTGCTGCCGAGATGCTCGGAAATGCAACTATTCGTGTACGAGAGCTCCGACCTGTCCGACTTCGGCGTCGGCGGGAACTTAAGAAGCCAAACCGCGCCATCGAACTCGACGGCGAGCTTCTTTCCATTCGCGCCATTGTAGGCACGCGTCCCGATCTTGGGGCAAGCTGTAAAATCGACTTCAGCGATCATAAAGAGGAACCCTCAAGTATTTGTCGCGAAGATACTCCGCGTGCTCGTGAGTAATGACACCACATCCGACTTCCGCGTCATTGATTGAACTGTAAAGCTCGCCCCAAAGACAATCGAGGAGCGAAGAACCCTCCGCGCGACCTTGCTTAAAAGCATCAAGGTCGTGCTGAAGGTATCCGGGGAGCCCTTTCTCCCACATCTTGACTGTCTCAATCTCCGCCACTTTAAACCTTACACTTTACCTTTTACACTTTTAAGCAACTTTACGCTTGAGGGCGAGAGCACCAAGACCGAGGAGGAGCATAAGGCCGCTCGTCGGCTCGGGAATCGCGAAACCGGCAACCTGAAGCGGGCTCGAGGGCTGAGGCGTCTGGACATTCGACTTGTCGTAGGTGTACGCGCTAATATCGGCATACGTATACGACTGCTCCGAAACCGCGATACGCGACAAAGCCGAGTCATAAAGTGCGACCCAGTAATCGACACCGCTAACGAAACCCGACTCCATCTGGGAGTTAGCATTCGTCCAACCCGCGCCATTAAGTTCCGCGAAGGTAACGACCGAACCGGTGGTAGTCTCCACGGCAGCATAGGTTGCACCAAAATCGCCGGGATTGATGGACCAGTAGAGGTAAAGGTCGGCCTTGGCAGCCAAGGCCGCCAAGGAGATCATTGCAATCGTAAGAAGTTTTCTCATAGCTTTAAACCTTAATCTTTCCTTACTTCTTCATGAACCAGAAGCCCTTGCCGACCGGAACCGAAGGCGCGGTTTCATCGATGACCTCCTTAGAACCGACAGCCGAACCGCCGAACGGATTCGCAACCTTCTTGAAGGTGTGGCGCTTCCAACCCATCGAGGTCTTCGCGTAACGAACCGTCGTCACATCCTCAGCAACCTCTTCGCCAATGATGATAACTTCATCATTTTCGGCCGCTACCGTAGGAGTATACGCTTCCATCTTCGGGTTGGCGAGGAGGTGAGTTTCCGCAGTCGTAGGCGCGGCGATTTCGGTCGTCGTGTCGTACTTACCGAGGACAACAATCTTACCGGCAGTCGTGACCCAGACGGCAGTGCCGCGAGCAAGCGCCGTCGTATCGGGCTGCGCGGCAATGCCGCCGATCATAGCATCACCGATCCAAGCGCCATCGGTAAGCGTCCACTTCGCATAACCGCTCTTACCACCGACGGTGATATACGCCATAAGCGTATCGCCATCCTTGAGAAGAGCAGTGTTGAGGAGGTTCGCTACCATCGCACCCGTGAACGGGACCGCAACCGCAGTCGTGACAGGATCAGCCGTCATGCCCTCTTCCGCATCCTTCGCGGCAATTACGCCGATCTGACCAACGATGCTGCCATTCGATTCGACATCATAGAGAGCGGTCGTATTAGGAAGCTTGCCTTCAACCTCATCCTTGGTATCAGCATTCTTGACGACGATTTCTTCACCGCCATAAACGGGGGTGATGCCTTCAGCATCGGCTTCAGGCGCCGCGACAGCAGGAACGACCGTATAGTACGGGCCATCCTTCTTCGCCTCATAGCCGACAGCAACGAAGTTCGTGCCCGCGCCTTCGGAGACACAGTTCGACGGATCGAAGCCGTTCTTGAACGTACCGCCCTTCACGACAATCGCCGCGCCTCTAGCAACCTGATCGTCCTTGATATTGAGGGTGAACTCACCATCGCCCGATTCGAACGTACCGCCCGTAACCGTAACCGTGGAGGGATTCGCCGCGTAGCTCGTCACGATGTAAATCGCCGCGTTGTCGGTCGGAGCCTTAAATGTACCGCCAGCAATCGCGACCTTCGCGTAGCCACCGACCTGAATCGCGTTGCAATCCGCAGCCGTCGAAGAGATTGTGCCGGTACCGATAATGGTGACTTCAGACGGAGTCTTGCTCGCGCCGGAAATCGCAATTGCCGCAGCAGCCGAGGTCGTAAGGTTATGTCCGTTGAGATCGAACGTGCAGCTCTTGGCAATCTTGAGATAATCGGTCGTTTCGCAATCCTTAAGGAGCTTAACGGTCTTGCCAGCCATCGCGCCGACCGTGCCCGTCGTCTGCGCGGGAGCGTAGCCGACGAGTTCCTCGCCATCGTAGATACCGAGTTCGGGAGTAAAGAGCGTCGTGTCCGTACCCGCGAGGATGATGCCCGAAGCGTTCGATGCGAACTTAATGCCGTTCGCAAGCTCAACGCCCGTCACCTTCGCATTGCCGGTGTAGATACCGACGTCGCCCTTCGCCGCAGCACCCGTAATCGTACCGCCGGAGATTTCGAGCACGCCGGAGCTGCTGTTCGCATAAGCCGCAAAGCTACCCGTAGAGGTAATCGTACCGCCAGTGATCACGGCATTACCGGAAATAGCCGTACCGACCGCAGTAAAGGTTCCGTCGATAATCGTCACCTTGCCGGAACCGGACGTGGTGATCGCGCTTCTGCCCGAACCGGTCGAAACAATCGAACCGCCAGTGCTATTAACAACGAGCGTACCCTTAACGGTGATCGCATCCTTAGCCGACGTAATCGTGTTGCCGTTGAGGTCAAGCGTCACTTCCTTGCCTGCGGCAATCGTGAGCGTCTCGGTCGTATCCTGGAGAAGCGTAACTTCACCACCGGCCGTGAACGCCGCCTGAAGCGTCGGATAGAGCCTCTCGCCGATCTTCGCAACAGCAACAATCGGCGTCGCGGTCGGAACCGTGATATCAGTCGACTCACCGGCAGTGAGCGTCGTCATGACATCGTTCATGATGTAACCTTCCGCGGCAGAATAGGTCACGACTACCGTCGCACCGATCGTAGCGTTGATAACGCCATCGGCCGGAACCTCGACAGTCACGCCATCCACTGTAACGCTGACAATCGTATTCGCCGGAGCCTCCGGAATCGTAACAGTAGCAGTAGCAAGAGCCGCCGAGAAGTTCGGCGCAACCTCAATATCAGAGGTAACCGTGCCAAGAGCAATCACGCCACTAACCTCATTGCCATTCTCGTCGGCAATAATGTAGCCCTCCTTGGCGGTGTAAGTCACCGTGAGATCCGTGCCGTAATCTACGACAACCTTACCCTCTTCGATCGTGCCGGTCGAAACCGCGACTTCCGTGTTAGCGAGCTCGGGAATCGTCACAGTAAACGTATCGATGGCGGTAGTAATCACAATTACGCTATTCGCCGAAATCGTGCAAACATATTCACGCGATCCGTTGGCAAGAATCTCAGCCTCTCCGAGCATTACCTTAGTGACATGATAACCGACAGAGGGAGTAATCGTGAAGGCGATATTACCTTCATCTTCGCGAACCGAAGCGGGTATCGTCGTCTGCGCAACATGCTCATCATCCGTAACAGTGATGGAGTAACGCGCCTTAGCAACGATAACACCATTAACGATCTTGTAATCTTCCTGTCCGGACGGGAGCGATGTCACCGAGTCGCCAATAAGGGTGATGTCCGTGACATTCTGCTCACCCGTAAGCGCGTCAATTGCAGCCTGGATCGTTGCAAATCGCTTTTCGCCAATCTTTGCGACCGCTGCAGCAATTTGAATCTCACCATTAGCATGGACGAGCACAAAGTCTCCGGAGATATCGGGAAGCGTCGCAGGGAAATTGGTACCCTTAAGTACCGTAGTACCCGCTGCGCCCGTTACATTGAGCGTTGCTCCGAATGTAACAGCCCCAGTCGCCGTAAGAGCGCCATTGGACAAATTAATCGTAGCGCCGTTCGCAAACGAGAGCGATGAGCCAATCGTACCGGAGCCCTTAATAGTGCCGGCAACTTCAACACCACTATTCGAGGTCCAAGTCTTACCGGAGGCAACATTAGCAATAGCGCCGGACTGAATGATAATCTTACCATTACCGGAGTCGCCAACGGCGGTCGTACCGATTACGATACGCTTACCTTTATTGGTAAATGTACCTTCAAAAACTTCGGCCGTATTGAAGGTGTACTGCTGGTGGACATCGGAATTCGTATCAACATAGGAGCCGGAACCGGTAAGCGAACCAAACACCCATCCCGTAGTGTCTCTCGTATAACCATTGCCCATCGTAAGCGCAATACCGTCCTTGTCGGTAAGCTTCAACGTTCCGGCAAAATTACCGTTTGGCGAGAGATGGGATACGGTACAATCAATAAGCTCAACCGTAGAATTGGCATTACCATAATTCGAAGGCGTGAAATCGGCCGTATTGGAAAGTCCCTCAAAGACAACCGTACCAACCCAATCATTGGCGATGGTATAGGACTTAGAGGTCGAATTACCCATCATAACCGAACCGCTACCGGAGATCGTGCAAGCATGTCCATTGACATCAAGCTTGCCACCCTCGGGGATTTTCACTGCATCAACATCAGCCGTAAGAACGACAACCTGAACACCTGCCTCAGCAAAGGCCTTGGTAAGGGAATAATAAACCTTATCGCCCACCATGGCAACTTCAGCATTCGGAGTAGCCTTGATTTCGACAACCGTAGCGTCGTCGAAAGCGTCAACCAAAGTTGCGTATACCGTCGTGAAACCAGCCGATTCATCGATCGCTTCAGTCAACTCAAGCTTAATCGTCTTATCGCCGACCGTAAGAGTAATCACGCCATCAGCGCCGATTGCAACTTCAGCAGCGGAAACCTCTTCACCAACTTTGAGCTTGGCGCTAAGCTGATAAGCATCAGAGAGAACCGCCGCGAGAGTGGCTTCGTAGAAGATCGGGGTATTCGTGCTGATAACAGGGTTGTTCTGGTTCGAGCTATCCCAACCCTTCTGCGTACCGGGGAGGATACGAGGATCGTTAGCAAAGGCAGTAAGCTCGTCACCATCGGCATCAACGAAAACAACCTTGGCCTTATCATTTTCGGCAACATTAGAAGCGAAGTAGCCGGTCAACTTCTGTTCCTCGGTCACAACAAGCTTGAGCTTTGCACCCTCGGCAATCGAAATCGAAGCAGGACGCGAATTATCGGCGAGAGCCGGCATGACGACAGTACCGCCATTAATCGCGAAAGCGTTGGTAAAGGGAACGTCAATAACAAGCGCGCCATCGCCACCCTTCTTCACCGTACCGTTACCCGTGACCGCAGCGGAGAGCGTCTTCGATCCGTCTGCAACGCGATAGAGAACGCTACCTCCATCGAGAAGATTGAAGGGAACGTTATACATCTTATCGGGGACGAGGAAAGTTCCGACATCGGCAACGCCAATGGCGCCGACACGACCGACGATGTTGTAGTCATACGCAATCGTAGTCTGATCGGCGGAACCGGCCTGGAAAACGATATGCGCGTTCTCGCCGAGTGTGATCTGACCGGAAATCGCGGCACGAAGACCGAGGTTGCCATGATAGGTAGTCGCATCGACCGGAGCCTTCAAGACGGGAGCCGTCGAGAAGTCATAACCGTCAAGCGGGACGCCATTCGAGGTGTACTCGCCACTAATCGCACAGTCAAAGGTAAACGCCTTATCTTCTTCTGAGGAATTCGTCAAGATGACATAACGATTTCCCGTCGCAAGCGGCATGCCTTCAACTGAAGTGTCATTCCATTCCTTCGAAGCTTCAACGGTCGCGTCGACGACAACACCGGCGCTCTTCGATGCATCGAAAGTGAAACGGAAGTCCTTCGCGTAGTTGAAATAAAGATCATTATTCTTGGTCTCCTCGGTCTTACCCATATTCTCAGACCAAGTCTTATACGCGTTGCGTCCAACAAGAAGGCCAACCCAGGCATTCTCCGCACCCCAAGCCGTAATCGCAGACGGAGCAAATTCCCAAGAGTAATAGGAAGGATAATTATTGCTAAAGCCCATCCACTCGACATACATACCGTCGTTTTCGCGGACGATACGTGCGGCACCAATCGGACTATCCACCGTGAGAATACCCTCGGCCACAGAACCGGGGTGATCAGCATCGCCGGTATTAACCGATGCGCTTTCAGCAAAACCGAAATCGGTCTGCGTGAAGTTAGTACTGGTGAAGGTGATCAAAGCCTTACGGTGAATCGTCTTGATATCACCGGAGCCAAGATCAATGTCGACGGACTTAACCTTGTGCGAACCGCCAAGATTGAACTCTCCATTAACCTTGATTGTACCATTGCCGCGGAAGATGTATTCAAACGCACCATTATGCTGCTTTTGCGGATCAACGCCCAAGCCTGTCTTGAACTCGATACCATCCGCAGACGCTACATCAATAACGACATCACGGTTGCAGTTGCCATTGCCGTAATTATTGATCGTCAACTTCGATTCCGCGTCAACGCCGACGAACATCGGAGTCGCCGAATCGTCTTGAAACTTGACAAGCTTAGCAGCCGTAACCTTTGCGCCGCTAACGACACCCATACGAAGCGACCAACCTTCAATCTGACCGACATTAACCGACTTCGTCGTAACATTCGGCATCAGGCTACCATCGAAAAGCGTCGCGCCCCAACGTCCGCTGTTGGATACAAGCGGAGCAACGGCTACATCCTCGTTCTCAAGCTTAACCCACTGCTTAACATCGGAAGCATCGCCGGCCTCAACAGCACCCGAGAACGGGCCACCGAAGACATTCTTCCAGAAGGAAGGATCCTTATCATCAAAGTAGGTCTCGGTCACTGCAGTATTTGCCCACGGATTGACAACGGTAGAGTCAAACGTCGCATTCGCGATCAATGACGCACCACCAATCCACGAGCCGTCAGCCTTGGCAAGACTGACATTTCCGTGAATCGTAATCGTATTAAGCGCCTCATCAAGCGAGAGCGCGACGCCGTCAGCAATCGTGGCCTCAGTAACATTAAGCGCATTAATCGCGGACGCGGCAACAGACGTCGTAATCGTAGCCGAGCCGGAAGCAAGCGTTCCGAGAATCTTGCCGTCGGCATCAACAACCATGGGAAGCGTTGTTGAATCAGGTACGGTAATCTTCGCGTCTTCGGCGAGCTTAACGGTAGAACCGAAGATCGCAGTTTCGCCAACAGTCAAGCTTCCATCGACGGTAGCTCCGTCAGTAAGCGTCAAGCGCTGAATCGTACCGGTTCCCGACACCTTCGAGGTTACGGTCACCATGCAACGATCCGACGCACCAGGAACGACAGTACCGTTATATTCAAGCTCGGGAACGGAAAGCGACTGATTGTCGGCTTCAATCGAGGCCTCATTGCCAATGACAATCTTCGTGCCTTCCGGAGCTGCGATCGAACCGCAGTGAATGAAAAGGTATCCCTTAACGATATCGATTATGCCGGCAGAAGCAATGGAGGTCTTATCCAAGCAAAAACGTCCGTTAGTATTGATTGTGAGCGTATGGCTATTAAGAGAGAGAGAGGTCTGCTCCTGATTCCAACTGATACCGAAAGGAGAAACTGAATTGCCATACCCTTCAATCGTAGCGTCGGATTCAAGTACAAGATTCTTAATGAACGGACTATGCGCATCATAGGCTCCGGAAGTCATGATCTTGGCGTTATTGTAGATCGTGACCGTACCGTTGCCAAGCGTATTGTTATTTTTGTATCGCGCGTCTTCGGTAGTATGTGCCGCATCAACGACACCACCGCGAATATTCAAACCTCCGGTAAAGGAGCTAGCTTTAGTGAGCTTAAGAACGCCTTCGCCGAACTTGGAGACCGCCTTGGCGCCTGAAATAGAAGAATTGAGCTCAAGTTTGGAATTATTCCCGACATAAACCGCGAAGCCATTGTCGGAATTCCAACCCTCATTTACGGAAACCATGCTACCACCGCGCGTCATAGTGAACACGGCAGGCGTAGACGTAGTATCGGATTCGCTGGCGGGGACATAAATCTGCGCGGCATTTTCATGTTCGCCACCGATAAGACGAAGATTCGAGCCGTCATCAGCATTGTCGGCAAAGTTAAACTCTGCGCCGGGCTCGAGATAGAACTGCTGAACCCAATAAACGGTACCGCCGCTATTGGTCATATTGAGAGTGCCGCCGTTGTTGATACGAATAATGCCCTCAGTGTCGGCAGAACCCGCGTTCCAACCGCAAAGGTTGTGTCCGGTGAAGTTAAGCGTAGTATCATCATTGACGAGGATCGTCGGATTCTCGGGAGTGGCTCCTGCGCCGAAACGAACGCTCGAATTTTCGTTGTTCCAAGTAAGATTGTGCACACCACCAAGGAATTCGAGATGGTTCTTAAGTGCAACATTTTGATTGCCGGAATAGGCCATCGTAACGCCGTTGCTTTCACTACCCTTGAAGAGGAAATGCTTATCGCTGGCTTTAATAACCGAGAGCCAACCGGAGCCGATCGAATATTCCGCGCAAGGCGCATCAAGCTTGACCGTAAGATCGTCAAGATTGAACATCGCCATTACGTTGCCGGCCGAAAGACTTGTCGTGTAGAGCGTATCGGTCGTGTTATTATCCCACGGTCCGATATCGAGAACCTTCTTGCCGTTCTCCTGTGTATAGGTCGTCTGCGCGATAATCTTCAAGTCATCAGCCGAGAGGCACTCGGAATTGTAAATGCGAAGATCGTCAATTGCATTTGCGGTCGTGAAGGACGGACGGACGATATACGAGTTCCATCCACCATCACCTTGATAGGTGCCGAAATAACCGAAACCGACTTGGCTACCGATGAAAGCAGTGTAGCCGGCGAGAATCTTCTCCTCGCCGTCAATATAGACATGAATCTTCTTATTCGTGTTATCGACCACGAGCGCATAAGAGTGGAAATCGGTTTTTATGTTATCGCCGAGACCATGGGGCTTACGAATAATCGTAACGGCTTCCGTCTCACCATCAGGAATCACATCCGTAAACGGATTGCTACGCTTGCAGAAAATGATATCAGTCGCATCAACCGCGATACCGTAACCGGTTACGCTATTGCCGCGCGAAAAGAGCGGAATTGCCTTACCGGAGGACGCAGTCGCGGGATCAACCATGAACGAACCAACAATCGTATGGCTACTGGTGCAACCCATATGGTTGCCGATATACGGGGGCTTGGTGGGCGAAATCGCCTTGCCCTTCTGCCCGTTGTGAACGCCGTTGGCAACAATACCCAAATCGCCAAATGAGTAATCGGTTATACGATTGAGACCCTTATAGCCGTTCTGAGACTCGTCAAACGTCCACCAATGCGCGGGGCGCTTGCCAAGCTCATCGTACGAATCAACGATATCCTCGTAAAGCTTGATGCCGTGAATCGTCATTCCTGCTGCACCGGCTCTAATTGCATAAATGTTACCGGCCGTGGAAACGAGGCCAAGATGGACCATCACCTGATTTCCATTAATAAACGTACGAGTACCGCCATTTCTATTGCCGCTATAAGCAAGCGCGATCTTATGACGACCGGCCGCTGTCACCCCATTTATGGAATCCGAATACTGGTAAGCGCCATAGTTACCATCGTTCGTCCAGTGCTGCTTAAGATAGCCATTATTGTCGGTATCCAAGCGAACCCAGTTATTGCCATAAACACTAAATTCAGCGATATTATGCTTGGCCGTAGTCGGAACACCGGAAACATCAAGCTCAATCGTAACCCTGCGATTAGAGTAAATGGCACCGGAAGTCAATGTCATAGACAGCGCATGATCGGCAGCAACCGTAAGCGAACCATCGGCATTGATAGTATTACCTTCCTCGAGCGTCCACGTGTACGAACCAGACGTGAGGTTATTGAAGTCCGTCCATGTCGCCACAGGCAAGACTTCACTCGCCGCCCACACACTTTGCGCGAGAAGCGAGACAATAGCCGCCGCGCACAACGCGCGCACGAAGCTAATCATTTTTGTCATACTCTTCATAGTTTTACTTTTCGTTGTTTTTGTTACTGATGTTTAATAGTAAGTTTGTTCGATTTAGAAATTCTCTTTCGCCCTCGTGCCTGTTCAATCTCAAGGAGCAGCTCCTCCTTTGATGGCATGTAGGTCATGAGTTTTGCCGCGAACATCTGCTCGCACTCGGACATGATCGAAAATCGCACATCCGACTCGTTAATCTCCGTACAAAGGAGGATGCCCACCGTCGGATTATCATCTTCGCCCTTGCGCATTCCATCATACATTCGGCGATAAGTGTCCATCTGCCCGATATCGCGCGCATCTAGCTTCTTCGTCTTCAGATCAACCAAGACAAAGCAGCGCAAGATGTAGTTGTAGAAGACGAAATCGATATACTTATTATTATCGCCATTCGGCACGCGAACCTGACGGCCGACTAACGCAAATCCCTTGCCGAGTTCAAGAATGAACTTCTCGATATTGTCAAGAATCGCCTTCTCGACCTTCTTCTCTTTTCCGCGGAGTTTCTCTTGTAGATTCAAGAATTCAGCAACGCACGGATCTTTCAACAGCATCCGCGGCGTTATTTCTTTAGTAGTCGGTTCCTGCGCCCCTTCTGACACTTCTATTTGATTCGCAATCACACGATGATACGCCATGCTCGCGATCTCACGATCAAGCTGTCGAGAAGAAAGACCTCTTTCTGACGCCTCTCGTATATAATATTCTCGAGCCTTAGGATCCGCAACTCGCATGATCAAGCGATAATGCGTCCATGTCAATTTTCCACGCAGTGCGTGGAGAATTTGCTTCTCATCCGAATACAACTTAAAGAACTGCCGACAATCAGCCAACTGAGACAATCCATATCCATGCCCGAACTCTGCGGTTAGCTCGCGAGAAACCGTCTCCAGAACCTTCTCGCCATACGCCGCGCGTTTACCCTTCTGCTCCTCAACAACAAGACGACGCCCGATCAGCCAATAAGCGAGTATCATCGTCGAGTTAACATGACGGACAACCTCGCGGCGAGCTTCCGTGACAATTGAACGAATATCGCCGACAACATCACGCGTCATCGGCAATGATGTCGATAGCGTGGTGCTTTCAGCTATATTTCTCTTCGTTCTAATCGCCATTTAGATTTTACACAACGAGAAGCGAGACAATAGCCGCCGCGCACAACGTGCGCACGAAGCTAATCATTTTTGTCATACTTTTCATTGTTTTTCTTTTCGTTGTTTCAGTTGTTGATTGTTAAGGTTAAGAAAGTTAAATGTAAGATGTCCAATTTTGCAAACCGTGAAAGAATCGATATATCGCGTCTCGCGCTATCGGTATATTTAATCTTATACACGTACAGTCCCAAAGATTTCTGCCATAGCTTCTCGAGCATCACAGCAACGTCCCTCCGCGATGTCTTGTTCAGCCTCGGCTATCATCTGATATATCTTCTGCTTCGCATAGAGAGTGCGGTAAAGATTCATGTCCAAAAGCACCATCTGCTCGTTGCCATCCTCATCAGAGATAAACACCGGATCGGAATTGCCGACACATAATCGACGCACGCGCGCCGTATTCTCCAATTCATTTATCGTCATCGTATACGACATTTCTCCTCCTTTCTCTGCCTATGTTTTATTAGGTTTTCTCGTGTTCTTTACATAGTGATTTTGTCCGGGCATACTATACCCAGTCTCGACTATATTATCATATTTCGTCGAAAAGCGCAAGAGGGAAAGGCTATTTTGATATTTTTTGCGGAAGAAGGGAACCGATGAATTCGTTCAGCTTAAAAGGAAGGATCGAAAGGAACCAAGTCGCGAGGCGCATCGGCCAAGGAAACGCGATAAGCCCGATATTCTTGTCGGCGGCATCTAAGATTATCTTCGCCGCTTTGTCCGCTTCCATAAAGAACGGCATCGGACAAGTATTGCGATCGGTAATCCTCGAGCGAACGAAGCCGGGGCAAATGACCGAGACCTTAATCCCCTCTTTCTTAAGCATTCCTCTTAAGGCGAGACCCCAAGTCTTCATGCCCGCTTTCGAGCCCGAATACGCGGGACAGGTCGACAAAGGCCCATAACCCGCAATCGAGGCGGTAATCAAAATCTGACGAAGGCCGTTATCCCCTCGTGTACGAAAGATTTCGATCATAGGAAGGACCGTGTTGAGATTTCCACCGATATTGACGGCGAAAGTCTTGCGGATATTCTCGGTCGTTTCTTCACCCGTGCCGATACCGGCATTCGAGAAAACGCGCTCGATTGGAGCAATCAGATTCGACTCGCGAACCCAAATTTCGGTCTCGACTTCCTTCGCGACATCGACGACTTTCGAATAAACGGCCTTAGCTCCAAGTTCGCGGCACTTTTCGGCCACCAGATTAAGGCGCTCCTCGTTACGACCGCAGATAAAGAGCGTGTCGCCCTTCTTCGCACACTCGTACGCGAGCGCTTCGCCGATACCCGAGGAGCCACCGGTTATAAGGACGTTCATTTGCTTTTAGCCGTCAAAAGTTCCGCAACTCGCTTCGCCGCATCGGGAGTCGCCAACTTAGCCATCTTCTCGCTCATAGCGGCAAGCTTTTCGGGATGATCGTAGCGATCCATCAAATAACGACAAACCGCCTTCGCATCGAGCTTGTTTTGCATGCCTTCATCGGCAGCACCGGAAGCGGCGAACGCTTCGGCATTGAAATGCTGATGATCGCGCATCGAGGTAGGTAGCGGAATCAACAATGCGGGTTTAGCACACGCGGCAAGCTCAAAACAAGTCGAAGCGCCAGCACGCGCGACCACGATGTCGGCAGACTTGAAAGCGTTAGCCATTTCGCTCTCAAAAGCATGAACACGCGCCGGCAAAGACGCGGCAGCGTAAGCCGCAATCGCCGCGGGCTCATCCGCTTTGCCCGTCTGGTGAATCACATACAAGGGGCGCTCGACTTTGCCGCGACGCTTCAACGCCTTCTGCATAATGACGAGCGCCTCGGTCATAAGCATATTGACCGCATGAGCACCTTGAGAACCGCCGGTAACGAAAACGACGAAAGCGTTTTCGGGAATGAAATCAAAGCGCTTGCCTTTCGAGATATCCTCGCGCACGGGAAGTCCGGTAAGTTCGGTCTTTACCCCTTCGAGATACTTCGAGGTAACTTCGAAACTCGTCGCAACCTTTGCCGCGAAGCGGGCCAGGAACTCGACGGCCTTGCCGGGAACGGTATTCGCCTCGTGAAGATAGACGGGAACATGGCAAATTTTCGCCGCGATAACCGGCGGAAGCGACGCATAGCTACCCATCGCGAGAACCGCATTGGGACGCTCCTTGCGCATCTTCCTGATGCAGCGGAATATCGAATGAATTATCGAGAAGAGATTCTTCGTCGAAAGCTGCTTCGCCCCGGTATTAAACAAAGGGCCCGCCCAACGCTTCATCACGCTCGACTCGATTGCTCGGCCACTCGCCCACACAGTCGCTTCATGCCCCATCTTGGTGAGTTCTTCAGCAACCGCTATGCCTGGGAAAGAGTGACCTCCCGTTCCTCCACACGCTACAACAATCTTCATTTACCAATCCCTTTCATTCGGCGCAAGCTTCACGCGGCGTTCATTACGGCGCTTCTTGTCCTCGTATTCTTTCGAACGTTCCTCCGCCTTCTGCAAAACCGCTTCGACCGAAGAGTCCTCGTTCTCTTCGTCTTTACCCGCACCCTTATCTTGGTCTTCCCCTTGATCTTGCTCTTCGTCTTCACTTTGAGCTCCACTTTGGGATTGACCTTCGCCCTGAGCTTCGCCTTGGCCTTGACCGGAGCTAGGATTCTTCGGCATCAGTTCGCGAATTTCATTGATGATTTCGAGTTTGCGCTCGTTCTCTTTCATGTCCATCTGAAGCTGCTCAAGCTCGGTCGCAAGCCCCGAAATCTTTGTCTGGGTCTCAACCGTAAAAGGCGCCGCATTCGTGTTGGCCTCTGCTTGAGCTTGATAATTCTTCGCCCACAAGGGGAATTTCGCACGAAACGCACGCGTGAAATCAAGCGCATCTTTAAAATTCTTGTTGGTCTCGGCAATATAATCTTCTTCTATTGACATCGGGGGCATCGCGACAAGCTTAACAAACGACTTGAAATCCTCCTCGACTTCGCCAAGCTTAACATAGGCGTCCCCCGTTTCCAAATCGGCAATCTTAACCGCAGAACTTTCCGTTCGCTGCTTCGCCTCATCAAGGCGAGCGATAATCGTCGCCGCTTCAGCCTCATTCGTCACGGAATGAGCAACGGCTTCGCGCACGGGAATCCAATTGTCGGCAAGCTTTTCCGCTCGAGAGGAGAGAGCTGTCGAAAGACGAACTTGGCTCGCGGCATCGTTGGTCGAGAGATTACCGGCTTCGACAATCAAATCGCGGCACTCATACCAAGACGCTCTCAAAAGCTCGCTCGGATCTTTACCCTGAGCGTTTTTAAGCACTTCTTCAATATGATGATTAACGTTGAATTCGGAAAGATTCGAAGCGGCACGAGCGAAATTACGTTTATGACGCTCGTCTTTCGGATGGGCACGAAGCGCGATTTGAGCAGCCGCGGCAGCTTCTTCGATTTCGCCGCGCTCGAGCTCGAGTTTCGCGACTATCTCCGCCGCTCTCGGGCCATATTCTTTCGTGAGCATCAAAGGGCGAAGGACTTTAAGCGCATTAGTCACATCGCCGGACTCATAATGGGAAACGCCCTCGTTCCAATCAAGGACGAGGGACGCTCCAAGAACTAGAATGCCGAGAAGCATCAGTTCTTCAGATATTCATTTCGGCACGAATGGCCTTCGCGGCAGCTACCGGGTCTTCCGCCGCGAGAATCGGACGACCGACGACGAGGTGGGTCGAACCGTCGCGAACGGCATCGGCAGGAGTCGCGACACGCTTCTGGTCACCGACGGCCGCGCCGGCCGGACGAACGCCGGGAGTGATGAAGAGCGTACCCGGCTTCAAAATCTTCGAGAGGTTGCCGACTTCCTTCGGGCTGCAAACAAGACCGTTCGCACCGTTATCGATTGCGAAACGGGCCATCGCTTCGACCTGTTCGGCAGGAGTGCGGCCCTTGATGCCGACGTCTTCAAGATCGCTCTGATCAAGCGAAGTAAGAACGGTAACCGCGAGAATCTTCGGACCATTGGGACCGAATTCCGCCGCCGCATCCGCCGCGGCCTTGATCATCGCCTTTCCGCCGACAGAATGAATCGTCATCAAATCGACGCCGAGCTTACCGCCCGAGCGAACAGAGCGCTCGACCGTGCGAGGAATGTCGTGGAATTTGAGGTCGAGGAAGACTCGCTTGCCGAGGTCCTTGACGGCCTTGACCACATCCGGACCTTCCGCCGTAAAGAGTTCGAGACCGATCTTGTAAAAGTCGACCGTATCTCCGATCGCCTTGACCTTTTGAACGGCTTCTTCGCGATTATTTACATCAAGAGCAACGATAAGTTCCGCCATTTTCTTTCTCCTTTAACTTAGCGAGCACCGCCATTTTTCGAGGCGAGCTTCTTAAGCTTATTCGCAAAGCCGAGACGTTCGACCGCCGACATGTGGTCAATGTACAAAATTCCATTAAGATGATCGACTTCGTGCTGAACGGCACGAGCCAAAAAACCGCGAACCGTAATCATCTGAGGACGATTATCACGATCGAGATACTGCGCCGTAACCTGAGCAGCTCTAACGAGAGAACCTCCGACATTGGGGAAGCTTAAGCACCCTTCCTTGTCGCGCTGAGAACCTTCAACGGCGATGATTTCGGGGTTCCACATCATAAGCGGCATCTGAATAGGCGCGTTGAAGACTTCATCCTCTTCTTCCTCGCAGCCCTCGGGAATGTCGATTACGCACATACGCTCCAAGCGACCGACCTGTTGCGCGGCAAGACCGACGCCGCCGGCCTTGTGCATGGTATCTAACATGTCATCAGCAAGCTCGCGAAGCTCATCGGTAACGACCGCTACCGCATTTCCTTTTTCGCGAAGAACTTTCTCGCCGTATTTGAAAACCTTCAGTACCATTATTGATGAACTCCGGTAGAGCCGAAACCACCTTCGCCACGATCGGTCTCGTCAATCGAATCGGTTTCGACGATTTCCTCGGGCTGAGTTACGGGAGCGATAACGATCTGGGCGATCTTATCGCCTTTTTTGATTTCAAAAGGTTCTTCGCCGAGATTGATAAGGATAACGCCGACTTCGCCGCGATAACCCGAATCGATGGTTCCGGGAGTATTAAGAACCGTAATGCCCTTCTTAAGCGCAAGACCGCTACGAGGGCGAACTTGAGCTTCATAGTTAGGCGGAAGAATCATAACGAGCCCCGTGTGAACAAGGGCTCGTTTACCGGGAAGAATCGTAAGTTCTTCCACACTGCGAATATCCATCCCCGCGTCGCTTAAATGAGCATAGCTCGGAAGCTCCGCATCAGGATGGATTCGCTTGAACTTCAATATCATTATTCTTCGACCTCGACGACCGCCGTAGAAGCACCTTCGTTCGCTTCAAAGCCGAGCGTATCGAGATTCCACTTCTTCCACGCATCAGGAATCTGATGGTTCTGAAGCTGAGCGATATCGTCGCGAATTTGAGCGCGAAGAACTTCCGCGCGCGACGCATCGCCATCCTGGCGCTCTTCGCAAACAACAACTACGCCGCGAGTCGTGCCGATAGGCGCAAAAGCGGACATTTCACCGGCCTTGAGCTTCATCGCGGTCGAAGCGACCGTGTTCTGATCGGCGAAGGCGCCGCTCTTAAGATCGCTGACGACGAACGAGATATTGGTCGAGACGTTCTCACCCGAAAGGACGAAATCCTTACCTTGGGCAACGATGCATTCAACACGTGCTTTGAACTTGTCGGTCTTCATGTCACGCTTGACGCGAGGAAGGACGGCATCTTTCGCTTCGTCGAAGCTCGGAGTGTGAGCGGGCGAAACCTCGGCCTTTTCGATAAGCCAAACGTTCGAGGACGAAGAAACGACGGCATAACGAAGGTCTTCGCTCTCATTATCAAGCTCGGCAACCGCTTCATTGAAACCATTCGCGCTGGGCGCGATCTGATAAGCACGCTTCATGAAACCTTCCTGGTACTGACCATCAGTCGAGAACCAGTCGCTCGTTTCAACCTGAACGCCATCTTCCGCGGCGATTTCGGCGACGCGCGAAGAACCTTCGGCGGCCTTCTGACCATAAGCGCGGAAATTGAGGTTGGTCTCGAAATACTGAACCGCGGCAATCTGACGAAGTTCCTTCTCGATTTCGCCCTTGACGTCATCGAAGCTCTTGACCGTCTCGACGCCGTTAGTATCAGTCGAAGTGTAACGGTCGATAGTAACGTCATAACGATCGCGCATTTCTTCTTCGGTGACGGTCATCTTCGCAAGGATATCTTCCTTTGTAGCATCATACTTCACATAACGGATCTTGATACGTTCAGGAAGCGCAAGCTTTTCGGTGTTCTTGTCGTACCACGCCTTGATAGCGGCTTCATCGGGCTCGACTTCGTCTTCGGGAATCGAAGTGAAAGTCGCGACCTTGACCGTGTACTTATCGGTCATATCGCGAGTCGCCTGCTCGAGTTCCATCGGCGAAGTCCATGCAGCCGAACCGAGAACTTCACGAGCAATGCGCTGAAGCGTGAGACGACGCTTCAAATACTCTTCGAAACGCTCGGCCGAAAGACCGTTTTCGCGAAGGAGCGCCTGATAGAGCGGGAAGCTGAAGGCACCATTCTGCTGAAAGTTACGATCCGTGCGAATGACGCTGCGAACCTCCTCGTCCGTAGCAGCGAGACCATCCTTATCGGCGATCGAGAGCGCGGCAACCATTTCCCACGCTTCACGATTCACTTCGCCCTGATTGCGCTTCCAATCACGGTTGTGACCGAAACCACGGATTTCCTCGGCGATCTTGGCGAACTCACTCTCCTTAACCTCCGTACCGGCGAGCGTTCCGGCAACGCCCGTCTTATCGGCGGAAGAATCGTCACGACGCGGGACGAGAACATCATCAAGGCAGAAGAACGCGGAAATCGCGACCGCAAAAGCGCCCCAAATCCATTTGTTACGAATAAGCTTATTGAACTGAAGGATAACCATTGTTTAACTTAACACTTTCTTATTTGTTTTCTTAGAAATCCATATCGTCATCATCGGAGGAATCACTATCCTCAGCATCGTCATCACTCGACCCGGAATCATCGGAAGCGGATTCTCCTTCTCCGGAGGATTCTTCCTCCTCGTCATCGTCAATATCGACAGCGGTGTCTTCGGTAGCTTCCGCAGCCAACTTGGCAGCCTCGTCTTCATTGTTCTTTTCATCAGCAACAACGAGTTCGCCGGAGTTTACGGTCGCGACTTTTTCAGCAAACGCGCAACGATTCTTCATATTGCCGGCTGCATCGAAAGTCATAATCGAGACGGAAAGATTCTCACCGATTTCAGGAACCATGCGGAAAATACGAACAGAGCTCTTCGTGGTCATCTTCCAGTCGAGCTTCTTTTCAACTTCCTTATGCTCCTGAGTCTCGAGATCCAAGTCTAACGCGACGCCTTGATCGAGCGTCACCATATAGTCGCCCGAGGTGTCATAAAGCTCGGTAAAGAGGAGATCGTCCGAAGTGCGGATCTGGACTTCATCGGCAGCGTGCATATCCTTCGCATGGAAGTGACGGCCGACAATTTCCATGCCTCCGGTAACGCAACGAATCTTCGCTTTCGAACCATCACCGGTATCTTCGTATTCCGCCTTGACTTCGCCGGCGACATTCTTAATGGTGAACGCTTCGCAGGTGATGTTGAGCATTCCGGCCGGCATAATCGCAGGGACACGAACCGAAATCGTGCCACCCTTCAAAACGAGCGTGCGCGACTTGATGACTTTACCTTCGGCATCGAAAATCGGCTGGAAAAGCGTTCCGACGGAAGATCCGTTCTCGAGCTTGACCGAGCACTCCTTGCCGAGCATGAGCGTCACCTTGGCATTGTTTCCGGCGCGGAAAATCGTACCAAGGGGATAGTAGGTCTGCTCAATCATGGGCTCCCAATCGGTCGCCCCGGGCTTACGAACTTCGGCCTTACCGTCAACATAACGGCAAAGAGGAAGCGTCGTGAAATACTGCTTTTCTTCCGCAACAGCGGCGAAAGCCATCAAAGTTGCCACAAGGGCGAGCGAGAGGTTTTTCATACGAGGTGAGCTCCTTCGGAGGGCTTGATAAGGCTGCAGGTAGGCTCATCGCCGAACTTCGCCTTATATTCCTTGGTGATGATCGAAGAAATCTTATCCGCTGCGGTAGGATCGACGAGAAGGCAGCAGCTGCCACCGAAACCGCCGCCGGAAAGACGAGCGCCGTAAACTTCAGGAATCGCCTTCGCCGTATCGACGATAGCGTCGAGTTCTTCGCAGGAATTCTCGAACCAGTTGCGGCTCGACTCGTGGCTATCGTACATAAGCGCGCCGAAACCGACGAGGTCGCCCTTCGCGAGAAGCTCGGCGCCCTGAATAACGCGCTCATCTTCACCGATCGGGTGAACGGCACGCTTCGCCGTCGTTTCGGGAAGACCGCCGCGATAGAGAACCCACTCGGCCATCGTGACGTCGCGAAGGTGAGTGACATTGCCCTTCTTGAGAACGGAGGCGAAATACTTCGCGGCATCTTCGCAAGCCGTACGGCGCGAAGCGTACGCGCCATCGACGAGAGCGTGCTTGGCGTTCGACTTAACCATCATGAACGCGACCTTATCACCCATCGAGACGGATTCGAAGGAATTGGTGCGGAAATCGGACTTGACGAGCGCACCTTCCTGACCGTACATCGACGAGGCCTGATCGAGGAGGCCGCAGGGGCAACCGGCGAAGGTGTGTTCGGCCTTCTGACCGATCTTCGCCATTTCCGTCTTATCGACGGTAAGACCGTAAATCTTCGCAAGCGCGAGACCCGTGCACATTTCCAAAGCGGCCGACGAGCTGAGACCAGCGCCGAGCGGAATATTGCCGAGGAACATACCCTTCCAGCCGTGCTTCGCTTCGGCAGGCTTACCGGCGAAGAGCCAGTTGAACGTGCCCGTCACGTAGTTCTGCCAGGTCATTTCGGTAGCGGGCTTGACGTCGTTGATCGTGAACTTGGCGGTTTCCATGAAGTCACCGGCGGTAAGCTCGCAAGTTTCGTCAGCGGTCGGGCAAGCGGCGAAGAACGTACCCTTGTCGATCGCGGCGGAAAAGACGTAACCTTCGTTGTAGTCGGTGTGGTTACCGAGAACTTCGATACGGCCGGGAGCATAGGAAACGACGGTCGGCTTCTCGCCATAAACCTTTTCGAATTTCGCTACGAGTTCGTTGTAAACTTCCTGATTCTGCATTTTAAATTCTCCTTTGATTTTGTTTTAAATTACTTGGCCTTGCGGGTGAAAGCGAGCGCGTAAACGAAGAGGTACGCGAAGCAGAGCAAGGGAACGATGAACGAAACGACGAAGCCGGCCTTGTCCGCAATGAAATTCTGAACGAGCGGGAGGAGCGCGCCGCCGATGACCATTTCCATGAAGAGGCCCGACGCCTTCTCAGTGTTCTTGCCAAGGCCATCGACCGAGAGGTTGAAGATCGTCGCCCACATCACCGAAGCGCAAAGACCGCAGGCGATGAAGAAGAACGCCGAAATCGGAAGCTTACCGACGCCGAAAGGAATGCCGCAACCGACCTTCGAAAGCGCCATACCGAGCGCGACGAAAATGACGCCGAGACCGGCAGTCGCAAGAAGAAGCATGCGAGGCGTGACCTTACCACCAATGGCAGAGCCGATGAAACGACCGACAAGCATGAGGAAGCAAAACGCACCGAATGCACTACCGGCAATCGCGGCAAGCTTCGTGGGGTCATTGCCAAGCGCCAAAAGCGGCGAGGAGTTCGCGTCCGAGAGCCAAAGATTCATACCCGTACCGACGCCCGCTTCGATACCCATGTAGAGGAAGATACCGAAAATACCCATAAGGCAGTGACGCGAGGTCAAGGGGAGGCCATCGCCCGTATCGGCCGTCGCGACCTGTTCGGGATCCTTGATCGGGAGGAACGAGATGATGATGAAAGCGATTGCGAAAACCGCAGCAGCCGTAAAGAGAACGCCGGAGATGTCGGTGATTTTCGTTTCGGCGGTAACCGCGCCGACGATGCCTCCGAGGAGCACGGGAGCGAGCGTCGTACAAATCGACTGGAACGTGCCGCCCGCGAGGTTAAGCTGGTTGCCGCGCGCACCGCCGAGCGTATTGAGCATCGGGCAAATAACCGTGTTGAGCATACACATCGAGAAGCCCGAGATGAACGCGCCGAGAAGATAGACGAACCACGCGGTCGGGAGCGTTCCGATCGTGAGCGAGCCGGGAACATAGCCCGACGCGGTCTGGATAAGGACGCCGACGCAGCCCGCAGCAATGGCGGCGAGCGAGGTCTTCTTATAACCGATCTTGGAAAGAAGCATGCCCGAAGGGATACCCATGAAAAGATACGCCATGAAGTTCATCGTCACGCCCATCGTCGCGAGCATATTCGAACCCGCGATGCCGGGCTGTTCTTTCCAAATAGCGCCGACAGGAGCCGCCATAAAGGTGACAAAACCGACCATGCCGTACAAGGCGAACATCGTCGCAATAGCAATGATGCTACCGCTCTTCTTTTCAGTAGTGGACATAACTTTTGGGCTCCTTTTAAGTTTTATATGAGTAAATTATACCAAATTTTCACAAACGGTTCAAGACTCCACGGATAGAACGTTCTCGCGCTTCGATCGATTCGCAGAGGCGGAACTGGACACGCGCACGGTTCAAATTCTGCTCCGGAGTCTTGGTTTTGAAGTAAACGTTGCCGTTAAGATAGTCTTGGAAGAAGCGAAGTCCAAGCTCGAAGGGAAGAAGACGAATCGAGTCATAGAAGTAAGCGCGATCCGCTTCCGTGAGGAACGAGCCCGCTTCGCGCAAGTAACCCTTACAAAATGCGGTTGCTAAATCTTCATCAAAAACGACCTTAGTAAGGTTCGTTTCTTCTTCGCCCGCGGGGTTGCAAATCGAACGGAGCGCATCGCCGAAGTCCATATGAATAAGCCCTGGAGAAACGGTATCGAGGTCGATCATCGCCGTTCCCTTGCCGGTAATATCGTCAATCATGATATTATTGACCTTCGGGTCTCCGTGGAACATGCGCTTTTTAAGTTCGCCTTTCTGCTCCGCCTTCTCGAGGCAAACGGCTAGCTCGCGACGCTCTTCGATGAACTTCGCCATGCGACGCGCTTCCATGGACGAACTTAAAAGTTCCTTCGCTTTCGCACTTTCCAACGTCTCGTCATACTGCTTCAAATACCCGCTCGTCACATGAAAGCCGGGAAGCGGATTCGTGATTTTCGCGGGATCAAGGTCGGAAATGAGGTAATGAAAATGTCCAAGCGCACTCCCGCACTCGAGCGCATGCTCAGGGCCTTGCGCGAGGTCGAAGGCGTGCGCGCTCATGATCTTCGTGATAACGCGCCAAATCTCCCCGTTATCGTCAGTCACGAAATCGGAGCCCGTTTCTTTCGTCTTGATGATGCGCGGCATCTGCCAGACACGATCATCCTTACCCGCCTTCGCGTCCGCTTCGAGCTTTTCATGACAGTGCTTCGTAAGCTCGTGCATATTGACCATAATCGCCTCAGGGTCAGGGAAGACGAGGTGATTGACGCGCTGAAGGACGACCTGGGTTTCGGTAAAAGTATTGCGAAAGACACCGAGATAGGTGTCGTTGATATTCCCCGAACCGAGCGGCTGCAAGGCAACGAGTCGACCTTTGATATTGAACTTGTTTATGAGAAGCGAGAGTTCCATGGTTTCTTACTTCCTTTCCCTTTGCGGCTTTCCTGTACGGGGACGAAATCGATTTTGCGCTCTCGGAAGTCAACGCGAGCCAGGCGAACTTTGATCTTATCGCCGATCTTCCACTTCCCTCCGCCATACGCGGACAAGGTCGCATCGCTCGGGTTGAACTTGACGAACTTATTGGAGAGGGAGCTTATATGAATGAGCCCCGAAATCGCGAGCTCCGGTATCTCGACGAAACACCCGAACGGCGCGCACTTCGAGATAACCGCCTCGTAATCGACGATCGTGCGAGAATTAAGCGATTCTTCGAGGAAACGGTATTTCTTCTCTTCCAAATAGTCACGCTCGAGTTCCGTCGCCTCATATTCCGCCGCGCTCGTATGCTCGGCCCACTTGGCGAGCAACTTCGGAGGAATCTTCGCCGATCTCTCTTGGGTCAGGTAATTCGCGAGCTGTCGATGCAAGGTTAAGTCGGGATAACGACGAATCGGCGAAGTGAAATGAGCATAAAACTTTTTCGCGAGTCCATAGTGCCCCATTTGCGTCGAATCGTAAACGGCCCTTTTCATCGACCTTAAGACCATCATCGATATGGTCGAATTTAGAGGGTGCTTTTTAATCGATTTGAGGAATTGCGAGAGAACCTTCGCGTTTTCGATATTCCCAAGCTTTACGCCGAGTCCACGAAGTTCGGTGCGAAGCGTGAGAATCTTCTCGGGGTCGGGAGCGCCATGATAGCGCGCGAGAATCTTGATCCCCTTTGTCCAAAGCTCCTTCGCGACCGCCTCATTCGCTGCGACCATACACTCTTCGATCATCTGATGAGACTCGTCATAGGGACGCGAAGTGATCCCGATCATTTCACCTTGATCATCAAGGACGACCTCCACCTCGGGAACTTCCAAATCAAGCGCTCCCGCGGCAAAACGCTTCGCCCGCAACTCTTGGGCGAGCGAGTGAATACCGAGAATCGTCTTAAGCTCTTTCGGCTTGAGTTTTTCCTGAGCAGCTTTCGAGCAGGAGATGATCGACATCACCTCTTCATACGCGAAACGCGCTTTTGAACGGATAATCGACTTCTTGAATTCTCGCTTTATCATTTCACCCGTCTTATCGAACGTCATGAAGACCGAGAACGCTAGTCGATCCTCGTTCGGGACGAGCGAACAAAGCCCATTCGAGAGTGCTTCGGGGAGCATCGGAATTACGCGGTCGCAAAGATAGACGCTCGTCGAGCGATTATACGCTTCTTTATCGAGCAAGCTGCCGGGTCGAACATAGTGAGAAACGTCGGCAATATGAACTCCAAGCGTACGATTCCCCTTTCGGTCCGTTTCGAGCGACAAAGCGTCATCATAATCTCTCGCGCTTTGCGGATCGCAGGTAAAGATGAACTTCTTGCGAAGATCGAGACGCTCTCCAGGATCGAGTTTCCCGACTTCGTTCGCCTCTTTGAGGACTTCTTCGGAGAATTTAGCCGACAACCAATTCTTCATTCGGGAACCTCACATGACGAATGGTTTCTTTATCTCCGATCATCATAACGACCGTAAGCGCGCCGAGACGGCCTAAGAACATCGCGATCATGATGATGATTCTGCCCGAAGTCGATAAGCTCGGTGTCGTGTCCCCGATCGAAAGCCCGGTCGTCGTAATCGCCGAAACCGCCTCGAAGAAAAGTCCTTCTAGCTTCGCCGAGTCGGGGCTTTCCGAGAGAATAAGCGCCGCAGTCGTGATGACAATCAAGCTCACGAGAGCGGTCACGATAACGATCGATTCGCGCACGATTACCATCGAAATCGTCTTGCGGTCGATAATCGTCTCGGTATCACCGCGACACATCGCGGTAAGCGTGTAGATAAGAACCGCAAGAGTCGTGATCTTGATGCCGCCCGCGGCAGAACCGGGACCGCCTCCGATCACCATCATTACCTCATATACGAAACGAGTGATCGGCTGAAGGTCTTCGGTCGGAATAAAGCAGAAGCCGCAAGTTCTCGGGGTAGCCGCCTGGAAAAGCCCGATTAAGAGCTTCTTCATCGTCGGCATCCCCGCCATCGTATGATTCCACTCGGAACAAAGGAACGCGATATAAACGAACGCGAGAAGATACGCGGTAAAACGCAGGACAGTCTTCGTGTGGAGGGTAAGCCGCCCTTTCGCGCCGTTATGTCCGCGAAACTTGAAGGAAACGAGATTATAGAGAACGAGGAAGCCGACGCCGCCTAGAATCGTGAGCGCAGTCATCGTGAAAACGGCGTAGTAGTCGTTTTGGAAATGCTCAAGCGAGCCGGAGTAATACGAAAAGCCCGCATTGCAGAAGTTCATTATCGAATAGAAAACCGCCTCGAAAAAGTCGCCGTTTCGCGAATATAGAAGCGCCGCGCCGATAGCTTGAAACGAAAGCATCGAGCCGATAATCCAAACGATAAGTCCCTTAAGACCTTTTACCGCCGGAACTCCATACGCATCCATCAACGAAAACTCGCTCGAAATCGAAAGTCGACGCCCGATTGCGAGCATAAAGAAAGTGCCGAGCGTCATCAAGCCGACGCAGCCGATTTCAACGAGTACGAGAAGTCCGACGAGACCGATGCGAGAATACTCGAGTCCGACTTCGACGACCGTAAGACCCGTAACGCATACGGCGCTCGTGGCCGTGAAGATCGCTTCGAAAACATGTCCCCAACTACCCGTAGCTTGCGCCAAGGGCGACGCTAGGAATACGGCGCCGAGAGCGATTACCGCGAGGAAGCCGAAAGCGATGGAGTTACGATTCTGCACTTACGCTTTTTTCCTTCAACCACACGGCCCAAATCGAAACTTCGTAGAGTAAGCAAAGCGGAATCGCCATTAAAAGCTGGCTCATCGGGTCGGGAGGCGTTAAAAACATCGCGAGGACGAAAGCGAGCACTATCGCGACGCGGCGCTTCGCTTTAAGCGCAGCGGAAGTGACGATACCGAACGTACCCAATACAAACAAGATAAGCGGGAGCTGAAAAACGAGGCCGAAGGCGAGAATCGTCTTGAGAACGATCGCGATATACCCCTCGATACGAATCGTCGTTACCGGGAGCCCTACCCAATTGTTGATTTCCTGAAAAGCCGTCACGACCATCGGGAGGGTCTTTTCATACGCTAACCCAACGCCGATAGTGAAGAACAAGCTCCCGATAATGAGAATCGAGATAAGAACGATCTTTTCTTTATTGGATAAAGCCGGAAAGACGAAACGAAGAATCGCATAAGCGAGAAACGGGAACGAAAGCGAAGTTCCTCCCCAAAGCGCTATCGACATCATCGCCGAAAAGCCGCTCGTAAGATCAAGGCCTTGGAGGAGTTCTATATTATCTCTCGCCGGCGACTTGAGAAACGCGAGCACCTGAGGCGAGAAAATCGCCGCGACGATGACCGAAATCGCCCAAGCTATCGAAGCGAAAACGAGCATATCTCGAAGCGCGAGAAGATGCTCGAGTAACGGACGCGGCGGATCGTGACGCTCGTTGGGATTTTTGATTAGTTCGATCACGTATCGATTTCCTTCGGGATTACCGCCCCTTCATCGCCTTCGAACGAGAAAGTTCCTTCCATGCGCTTCGTGGCCTCTTGATCGAGCTCCATGATCTCGCGCTTGAAGTTCTCGGCAGAACGCATGAATTTACCGTACCACTTGCCGATCTCTCGCGCGATCGAAGGTAGACGCTTCGGGCCGACGACAATAAGCACAACGGCGAGTAGCATGAACCACTCGCCGAAGCCTACCGTATCGAAGATGAACGATAGAACCATCTTAAATCAATTACTTCTGATAGATCGCGAATTCGCCGCGGCGATTCTTCGACCAAGCGCTTTCATCGTGACCATCGACGGCCGGCTTTTCCTCGCCGTAGCTGATGGTTTCGATGCGATCGGTATCGATACCGCTCTGGACGAGATAGTTACGAATGATAATGGCGCGATTCTCACCGAGCGGCATATTGTACTCGTTCGAGCCGCGTTCATCGCAGTGACCGTGAATCGAAACGACGCGATTGGAATTATCGTTCAAATGCTGAGCGACCTGATCGATCTTGCCGATTTCATCGGAAGGAACGACGGACGAGTCGAAACCGAAATAAACGGGAGCGAAATCAACATCGGTGCAAAGCGTATACTTATCAGCAAAGCTCTGACCACCAGTGATACCGGAAATGTCGCCTTCCTGTCCTTCCATAGTCGAGATATCGGAACCCGTGGCGTTATCATCACCCGCGCCACCCTTGCCGGCCTTATTATACTTACAACCCGCGAAGCAGAGAGCAACGGCGAGAACGGTAACAATAGTAGAGAACTTCATTTTGTTTTTACTCCTTTTTGAAATCTCCGTATATTATATCAAAAAAACCCGCCGTTAGGCAAGTGCCTACGGCGGATTTTCGCATAATTTCTTTCGAAATTACTTGGCGATGACGCGAGCCATCTCGAGAACCTTGTTCGAGTAGCCCCATTCGTTATCGTACCACGAGCAGACCTTGACGAAGGTCGGATCGAGCTGGATACCGGCCTTGACGTCGAAGATCGACGTGCGGGGATCGTTACGGAAGTCGGTCGAGACGACGGCTTCGTCGGTATAACCGAGAACGCCCTTGAGACCGCCCTTGCAGATGCAGGTTTCGGAAGCTTCCTTCATCGCCGCGCAGATTTCTTCGTACGAAGCGGGCTTCTCGAGCTCAGCCGTGAGGTCGACGAACGAGACGTCCGAGGTAGGAACGCGAACCGACATACCCGTGAGCTTGCCGTTGAGAGCAGGAAGAACCTTGCCGACCGCCTTGGCAGCGCCCGTCGAGGAAGGAATCATGTTCTCGAGGATGCCACGGCCACCGCGCCAATCCTTCTTGGAAGGACCGTCGACAGTCTTCTGGGTCGCGGTAGCGGCGTGGATCGTGGTCATGAGACCGCGCTTGATGCCGAACTTGTCGTTGAGGACCTTCGAGATCGGAGCGAGGCAGTTCGTGGTGCACGAAGCGTTCGAGATGATGTCCTGACCGGCGTAGGTCGTGTGGTTGACGCCGTAGACGAACATCGGGGTCGAGTCCTTGCAAGGAGCCGACATGATGACCTTCTTGGCGCC
>JAZLMG010000074.1:0-20703 GCA_045598585.1 Kiritimatiellia bacterium | reverse complement strand
AAGGGCGTCACTCTCCCCGACAACCTCGCGCTTACCGGCGACAAGTTAGAAGCGATGAAGGAAGCCGAGATCGTCGTTCTCGCTCCGCCTTCGAAGTTTTTCGCTTCCGTTCTCGAAGGCTTCAAAGGGCTCATTACCGAGAAGCATCTCGTCGTTTCTTTGACGAAAGGACTTTGCGAAAAGACCAATAAGCGCATGACCGAGCTCGCGAAGGAGATTTTGGGAGTTAAGTCGGTTGTTGCGCTCGCGGGTCCGACTCACGCCGAAGAAGTTTCTCGCGGCATTCCGACTACGATTGTTGCAGCTTGCGAAGACGCCGAGAAGGCGAAAACGGTTCAGCAGGTTTGGTCGGGTAAGACGTTTCGCGTTTACACTTCTCCCGATCCTGTCGGCGTCGAAATCGGTGGTGCCGTGAAGAACGTTATCGCGATTGCGGTCGGTTGCTCCGATGGTATGGGCTTTGGAGACAACACTCGCGCGGCACTTATTACTCGTGGCCTCGCCGAAATGAAGCGTTTTGTCCTCGGCTATGGTGGCAAGCCCGAAACCTTGTCGGGCTTAGCCGGTATCGGCGACTTGATCGTCACTTGCACCTCCGTCCACTCGCGTAATCATCAAGTCGGCGAACGCCTTGGCAAGGGCGAGAAAATCGCTGATATCTTGGGCTCGATGCAGATGGTCGCCGAGGGCGTTTGGAACTCGAAGGTGATTCACGATCTTGCGAAGAAGATGGGTGTCGAGATGCCGATTTGCGATCTCGTCTACGCGCTTTGCTACGAGAACTTCAATGCCGCGGATGCCGTCGAAGCGATGATGGGCCGCGAACTTAAGAGCGAATAAGAATCATGAAGAAACTTCTCGTTATTTCCGGTTCCGGTTCGTACCCTCGGCTTATTGTCGAAGGGGCGAAGAAAGCGGGCGTTGAGACGGTCGACATTATTTCGATCAAGGGCTCGACTTGGAAAGAAACGAGGAAGGCGGCCGATCATGATTTCCCGTTCTCCGTTTACGATGTTTTGAAGGGTATCACGTTTGCCGCGGAGAACAAGTATGAAGGTGCGATTCTCGCCGGTCAAGTGAACCCGATGTCACTCTTTCGCGGCCGCTTTGATGATACGGCCCGGAAGTGGCTTCGCGCGATGCCGGTAAAGAACGCTCACTCGATTTTCGGTAAACTTGTCGAGGAGTTTGAAAAGGCGGGTGTTCGCATGCTTCCCGCTTCGTCCTATATGGACGATAATATGCCGAGTGTTGGCGTTTTAACGAAGCGTGGCTTTACCGGTCTCGAGGAGCGCGATATCAAGCGGGCGATTGAAGTCGCTACCGATATGGGACGCCATGATGTCGGTCAGACGGTGCTCGTTAAAAGCGGCATGGTCTTCGCGGTCGAAGCTTTCGAAGGCACGAATGCCGCGATCAAGCGCGCCGGCAAGCTTGGGAAGGGAACGGTTCTATTTAAGGCAGCTCGCGAAGGGCATGATATGCGCTTCGACATTCCCGTCGTGGGTTTAGGGACCTTGAAAAACATGAAGAAAGCGGGCGTTACCGCGCTCGGCTTTCAGGCAGGCCGCCTCGTCCTCCTCGATAAGGAAGACGTGATCAAGTTCGCCGATAAGTACAATATCGCGATTGTTGGTATCGATTCGGGACTTCCCGCGGCGCCCTTGAGGCCGTAACGATTTTCTAAGGAGAAGAAAGATGAAGAAGATTCTCTTACTCGCCGGCGAAGAAAGCGGAGTTCTCTATGCGAGGGAGCTTGCTAGCAAGCTTCAGGTGAAGAGCCAAGGTGAAGGTGAAGAAATTGAAATTAGGGGTTATCAGGATTATGGATTTGAGACGGGAGACTTGGCGGTTTTCGGTTTCTTCGCGGTTCTTAAGAAGATATTCTATTTCCTCCGCGTCAAAAAGACGATGGAGACGGCTATTGATGAGTGGAAGCCCGATGTGGTCGTTACGATTGATTATCCCGGGATGAACTTGAAACTTGCCGCGTACGCGAAGTCGAAAGGAATCAAAACCGTCCACATCGTCTGCCCTCAGGTCTGGGCATGGCATCAAGGCCGCATCCCGAAGATCGAAGCTTCGCTCGACAAGCTCTGTTGTTTCTTCCCGTTTGAACCCCAGATCTTCAAACCGGGTTTCGCCGAATTCGTCGGCCATCCCCTCGCCTGGGCTTTTCAGCAACACGACATTTCGACCTCCCAAACCCGCGAAGCGGGACTCGTCGCCGTTCTCCCCGGCTCCCGTTTAGGCGAGATCGAGAAGCACCTCGCGATCCAGCTCGAGGCGGTGAAGGAGCGTAACTATCTTATTCCCGCCGCGTCGAAGAAGGCGTACAACGCTATCGTAAAGATAAAGGGTGACTCGGAAAACGTGATTATGGGAGGTGCCCGCGAACTGCTTCGCCGCGCAGATGTCGCGATTGTCGCGAGCGGCACGGCGTCATTGGAAGCGGCGCTTGCGGGAGTTCCGACGGTAATCGTTTACAAGGTCGGAGCTCTCACCGCGGCGTTTTTGCGACATGCGATCAAGGGCGTGAAGCATGTGGGGCTTGCGAACATCATCGCCGAGAAGGCGGGAGCGGAATGCCCGCTTCCCGAACTCTTGCAGGAGAACTTCACGGTCGAGAAGATTAAGAGTTATATCGATAAATGGCTCGATGATCCTCGGGAACGTGCGAAAGCGGTTGCGGCTTTGTCGAATACGATGAAGCTTTTAGTCACCGATTCCGATCCGATTCAAAAAATCGCCGATATTATTTTTTAATAAACAGGAGGACGAAGATGGTTGGAGAGAATTTTACCTGGACCGTTCGCAGCTACGAATGCGCCCCCGATGGCAAGATTACTATCGCCAATATCTGCAACTATCTCCAGGAGGCCGCTTCGATCAATGCGGAGCATCTCGGGTTCTCCAAGTCCAACTTCGATGATGAGAATCTGAATGTCACTTGGGTCATGACGAGAATGCGCGTGAAAGTGACGCGCCGCCCCAGCTGGAATGAAGCGGTAAAGGTCTTTACTTTCCCCCGTCCCGCGCGGCGAATCGTCGCTTGGCGTGACTTCATCATCTACGGCGAAGATGGCGAAGAAATCGGGCGCGCTTCGACCGAATGGATGATGATCGATATGACAAGCCGTCGACCGGTCGCTATCCCCGCTTTCGTTACCGAAAGAGCGAACCACGAACTCGAGCCGGTCTTTTCTGAACCCCTCGGCTTCAAGCTCCCTCCCGACACATTTGAAGGAGCGAGCAACGCTTATTCCATCACCGCCGCTCCGAGTGATATCGATCTTAATGGCCACGTCAATAACGTTCGCTATATCACTTGGCTCTTCGATGCGATGAAGACGATGCCCGAGGCAGTCGATATGGAAATCGCTTTCAAGGGAGAAGTCTTGGTCGGTACGACCGTAAAAGTCGACATCGCGGAAGGCGAAGGCGAGACCTTGCTTCGTATTTCTTCTTCTGCCGACCACGTCCTCGCCAAGATATGCAATCAAAAACTCTAATTTAACTAAGAAAGGAATTAATCATGTCTCTTAATATCGTTACTGAAATCGATAATCGTGTTGCCGTTAAGCACGTCCTCATGTCCGTCAGCGACAAGACCGGCCTCGAGACCTTCGTGCCCGCGCTCGTCGCCGCTTGCCCCGGCGTTAAGATCTATTCGACGGGTGGCACTTACACGAAGGTGAAAGAGATTCTCGGGGATAAGGCGGAAGGAACGCTTGTCGCGGTTTCCGACTACACGGGTCAGCCCGAAATGCAAGGTGGCCTCGTCAAGACCTTGGACTTCAAAATCTATCTTGGTATCCTCTCCGAAAAGTACAATGATGCGCACCAGGCCGACATTAAGCGTCTTAGCGCTGAAGCTCTCGATATGGTCGTCGTCAATCTCTATCCTTTCAAGGAAACGATAGCGAAGGAAGGCGTCACGCCTGAAATGGCTCGTACCAATATCGACATCGGAGGTCCTTGCATGGTTCGCGCTTCGGCGAAGAATTATCTTCGTGTCGCTTCGGTTACCGACCCCGCCGATTACGCGGCGCTTACCGACGAGCTCGCCAAAAACGGCGGCACGCTCTCCTTGGAAACGCGCTTCAACTTGATGAAGAAGTCGTTCGCGCACACCGCTTCTTACGATACCGCCATTGTGGGCTTCTTCGCTTCGCGTGATTTCGCCGAAGTCGATAAGACTTACAATCAGCACTGAGATGACGGTTATTCTCGCCGCGGGCGATTACCCGAAAAAGAAGTCGAAGGCTCATAAGTTACTTGAGTCGTCGACTAGGGTAGTCGCTTGCGACGGTGCGGCATTTAGCTACATAAAGGATTTCGGCAAAGCGCCCGAGATAATTATAGGGGACCTCGATAGTCTCGACGGCTCAAACGGCTCGAACATCATTCACATCGCTTCTCAAGATACGAACGATTTAAGTAAGGCGATAGATTTTTGCCGCGCAAGAGGATGGGATGATATTATTGTCGTCGGTGCTACGGGGAAGAGAGAGGATCATTCGACCGCGAACATCTTTCTTGCGCTTGAAAAGCGCGTTATGTTGGTAAGCGAGTACGGGATTTTCTCTCCGATTGAAGATAGACTCGAGCTTAAGCTTAAAATCGGAACTCCCGTCTCGATCTTCGCGCCCGATCCGAAGACTAAAGTCAAATCGGTCGGCCTCGAGTGGCCGCTCGATAAGCACAAATTCACGAATCTTTATTCAGCGGCGCTTAATCGGACGAACGCCGAGACCATGATTCTCACCACCAATCGTCCGATTCTTGTCTATACCGCTCTATGAAAAACAACTGCATTTTCTGCGCCATTGCCGCGGGTGAAATTCCTTCGAAGAAAGTCTACGAAGACGACGAAGTCTACGCCTTCCTCGACATCAACCCCGCTTCCGAGGGACATACGCTCGTTATCCCTAAAGCCCACTCCGAAGGACTCCTCGATACGGAAGATAAGGTTCTTTCTTCGCTTATCTCCAAGGTCAAGAAGATCGCCGAGATGCAGAAAGCCGCTTACAACGCGGACGGCTTCAATATTCTTCAGAATAACGGCGAGGCCTCCGGTCAGACCGTGAAGCATATACATTTCCACATCATCCCTCGCTACACGGGTAAGAAGCTTAACTTCCTTCCTTGAGTCCCGCCGAGTTTATCGACAATCCCGCTTGGGCCGACTTTCTCCCCGAATCGAGAGAGTCGGCCATAAAACGTGCGCTCCCGACGCATGAAGATTGCACGCCGATAGATGTCGAAAAAACGGCGAGTCACTTGAGAGTCGGTGGCACGCTCGGGACGATGCCCGGCTATGAAGAGCGCCTCGGGCAAATCGAGATGACGGGCGCGATCACGCTCGCTTACAATAATCGCGAGCATTTGATGGTCGAGGCGGGAACGGGCGTCGGGAAATCGCTCGCCTATTTGATTCCTTCGATTCATTGGGCTGCGACTAACGATACGCCTGTCATCATCTCGACCGCGACCCGTAATCTCCAATCTCAGCTTATCGCTTCGGATATCCCGAAAGCGCTGAAGACCTTGGACGAGGATACGCGAAGCCGCTTCAAGGTCGCGCTCTTGAAAGGGCGCGGCAATTATCTTTGTTTGAGAGCGGTCGGTGAGTTCTTCTCATCGGGCTATTGGACGATGTCTAAAGAAGAGCAGGCGGAGATGCCTCACTTCATCGAGTTCCTGCAAACGACGGAAGATGGCGATCTCGATTCATACGAGGGGCTGCCGCGCGCTCAGATCACTTGCCCCGGCGAAGAGTGTAGCGGGCGGCATTGCCCGTTTTATTCTCGCTGCTTCGTCTATAAGGCGCGCAAGAAAGCCGCTGCCGCGAATCTCGTCGTCGTCAATCATGCGCTCGTTCTCGCCGAGGCGACTTCGATGGGAGGGATTCTCCCTGCCTTCGGGCGAATCGTTTTCGATGAAGCGCACAACTTGGAAGACATCGCGACAGAGTATTTAAGCTACGAGCTTTCGATGCCGGAATTGACGCGTATCATAAATCGCCTGCGTCGTCGCTTCAAGTTCAAGCCCCAGACTTTTGCCGCGCTCACAATGGCGGTAGACGAGATTTTCGAAATCGCTTCCTTGGCGTTAGGCCGCGAAAAGGGCGCCTTGAGATACAAGACGCCGCCGTGGGACAAAGGGGCAATGCTTGCCGCGCAGTCGAGAATGGATGCGGAAATTGCGCGACTTGTCACCTTCCTTCATGAGCTCAGAGACGAGGAAGAGAATGAGGACGCCGCGTATCAACTCAATTCCACCGCTGAGTCACTTATCGCTTTTGCGAACGAAGCCGCGTTTGTTTTGAAAGGCGAGAAGGAAACGCACGCCTTTTGGATCGAGCGGGTTCGCCTCGAGAAGCGTCATGCTTATCTTCGTCTCGTCGGTGCACCTTTGTCGGTAGCGGAGGACTTGAAAGAACTCTTTTACGATGTCAAAGATTCGGTGATTTTCTCTTCGGCAACTTTGCGCGTTGGCAATGACTTCAAGTACGCGATGAAGCGCTTGGGACTAAACGAGCGTTTCAAAACGCTTGTCGCGCAAAGTCCCTTCGATTATTTTCGACAGTCGCTCGTGCTTGCGCCCGATTCGCTTCCCGATCCTTCGTCGAATCCTGCGGAGTACGCGTTCGAATTAGGGCAGTTGATGCGCGAGCTCTTCAAAGTCACGAACGGTCGCGCACTCGTCCTTTTCACGAGCTACGAGATGATGAACTCGGTCGCTCTCGCCGCGCGTCATGCGCTCGAAATGGACGGAATCTCTTTGTATGTCCAAGGCGAGGGAGTAAGTCGCGAAGCGATGACGAGGCACTTGAAGGAAGATGAAAAGACGGTCGTTTTCGGCGCGCAGAGTTTCTGGGAAGGCGTCGATATTGCGGGCGAGGCGCTTTCTTGCGTCGTCTTGGCGCGGCTCCCGTTCGCACAAGTAAAAGATCCGATAGTCGAAGCGCGAAGCGAAAAGATCGACCGAGAAGGCGGGTCGAGTTTTCGCGACTACTATCTCCCCGAGGCGGTGATCAAGTTCCGCCAGGGCTTCGGGCGGCTTATTCGTACGAAGGCGGATCGTGGCGTTGTGGTCGTTACCGATCCTCGAATCGTGACGAAAAACTATGGTGCCGTTTTCCGCAAGTCGATTCCCGCTTCCGTCCATACCGTTCCCGAACGCGCGGAACTTCTTTCGCGTGTCGCCGATTTCTTCGCATGCTGACCGAAAGCGAGAAGTTCTGGCTTTTTTCTTCGCTCAGCTTGGGAGCTGGACTTTTCGTAGGCCTGATCATCAGTACGTATTCCGCTCTTTGGCCGATTCCTTTAGGGCTGGGAATTCTGTCGATTTTGATGCGACTAGGTCTTAGGGCGAAGTATTGGACTTTAATCGCGACTTGTTTCGTAGGCGTTGCTCTCGCGCTTCACTCCGAAGACGTTGCGCCGGAATTAAAGGACATGCAACCTTGGGCGCTTGAGGAGCGCAATCGGATGCGAGAAGAATTAGGTCTAGAAAGTAGGTCTAGGTCTAGATCGGACTTAGAAGGGGTGAAGAGTTGGATCGGCGAGAGGATAACGCTAGGCGTTGAGGATAAGGGAATAGCGTCTCTCGCTTGTTCGATGCTCTTGGGGGAGCGCGAGAAGATGGCGAAAGAAGATAAGAAGGTCTTCGTCGACGCGGGAACGCTCCATGCCTTCGCGGTTTCGGGGCTTCATGTCGGCGTCGTCGCGCTCGTCATTCGATTTCTGCTCCTACTCCTATTCGTCCCGCATCGCCTTTCCGCGGCGCTTACGATTCCGTTCCTTTGGGGGTACGTGTACTTGGTCGGGATGAGCGCGAGTTCGCTCCGAGCGGGAGTGATGGCGACCATCCTCTTATTAGCTCCCGTCTTCTTTCGGCGATACAACTTCATTACCGCGTGGGGATTCGCGTTTTGGCTCTTTCATGCGCTCGAGCCCTCGCGTATCTTGGAAGTCGGTAGCGCCTTATCCTTTTCGATTACGCTCGTCATCGTCGTATGGCTTAAGTTCTTCGACCGCGAGACGAGGAGTTTTTGGAGTTCGACCTTGATGTTCGATATCGTAATTTGGGCGGCGAGCGTCCCGATTATGGCACACGTGTTCGGTCGTTTTACGCCGGGCGGGCTAATTGCGAACTTGTTCGTCATCCCGCTCGCCAGCTTTGTAATCGCCGCGCTGGTAGTCTCGGTAGTTGTTTCGCTTATTTGCCCTTATCTTTCCCTTCACCTCAACAATTTCGCTGCGCTGGGGCTGAGAGGGATGCTCGAAAGTTCGCGACTCGTCGCGACGATTCCCGGCGCCTCGGTTGAAGTCGTCAAGTGGGACTATCTCACTTGCGCCTTATGGTATCTCGCGCTTATTTTATTTATCGGCTTACTTAAGTCGCTTTTGAAGCACAAGTATGGTATAATACACGTATGAAAAATTCTCGTAGAACTGCCGCGTTCATCATCTCGAAGTGGATGATCACCAAAGACTTTCCCGCGAACCTTCTCCCGGAGAAGGGGATTGATCGCGCCTTTATCCAAGACCTCGTCTATACGGTCATTCGTCGATATCGTCCCCTTAGGTCGATCTTGAAGGCGCTCCTCAAAACTTGGCCGAAGGGTGAGCTCGAAGCGCTCCTTTATGTCGGCGCGGCGCAGATTCTCTACATGAAAGACGTTCCCGATTTTGCTGCGGTCAACGAAACCGTCGAAGCGGCGAAAGAGTGCGAGAACAAGAACATCGCGAAAGTCGTGAACGGAGTCCTTCGTAATATCATCCGTCGTCGCGAAGAATTTGAAAATTATCTTAAGTCCGCTCCCGTTGAAGAGCGAGAGAGCCTTCCGAGCGAACTGTATCGCCGCTGGGTCAAGCGCTTCGGCGCGGAAGTCGCCGAGAAGAACGCGATTTGGCACAATCTTCCCGCAGAGACGTTCCTTGGCTTCCCGGGAGGTCGATACGAGAAGCTCGAGCGCGGCAAAAAGGTGACCGAGGTTCCCGGTTTCGAAGAAGGCGAGTTCATCGTTCAAAATCCCGCGACTTATATGGCTGTCGAGGCGATGGAAGCGAAAGAAGGGATGTCGGTCCTCGATGCCTGCGCGGCGCCGGGCGGCAAGACGATTCAACTCGCTTGGACTGGCGCGAAGGTTACGGCCTGTGAAGTCAACCCCAAGCGTCGCCGGAAGCTTATCGAGAACTTGAAGCGCGTTCATCTCGAAGATAAGGTAGAAGTCGTCGACTCGCTCGAAGCTCTTAAGGGACGTGAGTTCGATTCAGTGCTCGTCGACGCGCCTTGCTCGAACACGGGTGTTTTGAGGCGCAGGCCGGACGCGAGGTGGAACTGGAGCGAGGAGAAAGTCGCCTCCTTGGTCAAGCTCCAAGCCGAGATTCTTGAGGCCGCCGCGCCCTTGGTGAAGAAGGGTGGACTCCTCGTTTATTCGACTTGTTCGAACGAATTTGATGAAAATGTCGCACAAGTCGATTCTTTCCTCTCCAAACACGGCGAGTTTACGAAAATCGGCGTCGGCGAGAATGTCCCGGGCGAGCATCCCGTGGAGTTCGGCTGGGACGGCGCTTTCGAAGCGACGCTTCTTAAGAACTAACTCCTTATTGCGCTAAACGCGGCAAATATGATATAATACTCTCTAGTATGACACCTAATGAACAAGCAGAAGTCATCGCCAAGGCCCTTTCGGACCGTAAAGGCGAGGACGTCAAAATATACGATGTGCGCGGTAAGAGCGCGCTCACCGATTTCTTCGTGGTCGCTACCGGCGCCGCGGCTCCGCACTTGAAAGCTTTGGTTGCGGAGTCTCAGGCCGTCATGAAGGACGCGGGAGTCGCGAGCTATCGCACATCAGGGGATCCCGAAAGCGGGTGGATTGTAGTCGACTACATCGATGTGGTCGTCCACGTGTTTTCGGCGGAAGCGCGCGCTTATTACGCGCTCGAGAAACTTTGGACCAAGTAAGAAAAGGAGAATAAATTCACTATGGCAAATTGCTGCATCTTTGCGGGCCAGGGAGCTCAGGTTCCCGGAATGGGCAAGGATTTCGCCGAGGCCGATGCCGAGGTAATGGGATTTTTCGATAAGGCCAATTCGGTTCTCGGTTTTGACCTTAAGAAGATTTGCTTCGAAGGCCCCGCTGAAGAGCTTACGAAGTCGAACGTTTGTCAGCCCGCCATCTTCGTGACGAGCTACGCTGCTTACACCGCGCTCAAGAAGGCGAAGGCAGTTGATTTCACTTGCGCCGCGGGTCTCTCGCTTGGCGAGTGGGGTGCGCTTTGCGCCGCTGGCGTTCTCGATTTCGATTCGACTTTGAAGGTCCTTGAGGCGCGTGGCCGCTTCATGCAGGAAGCTTGCGAAGCGACGCCTTCGGGCATGATCGCCATCGTCGGCGCCTCCGAAGCCCAGCTCAGCGAACTTTGCGCGAAGACGGGCTGCACCGTCGCGAACATCAATTCCGCCGCGCAGCAGGTTCTCTCCGGCTCCAAGGATGCTATTGCTAACGCCGCCAATGTCGCGAAGGAACTCGGCATTAAGCGCGCGATCCCGCTCGCTACCGCCGGCGGTTTCCACTCGCCCTTCATGCAGCCGGCGCGTGAGAAGCTTGCGCCGATTCTTGACGGCATCACGTTCAACGCCCCGAAGTTCCCCGTTCTTTCGAACGTCACGGGCAAGCCCCACTCGTCCGACCCGGGCGCCATCAAGGCGATGATGCTCGAACAGGTCACGGGCACGACGAACTGGGCTCAGGACGTCCTCACCGCGAAGGAAATGGGCGCTACGACTTTCGTCGAGTTCGGTCCCGGCAAGGTTCTTTCGGGCCTTGTCAAGAAGATCGATCCTTCGCTTAACGCTCTCAACGTCGCCGACCTCGCTTCCTTGGAAGCTACCGTCGCGGCTCTTTGATCTAGAACACTAAAAGGAACACAACAATGGGTAACCTCACTGGTAAAGTTGCTATCGTCACCGGCGCCGCTCGTGGTATCGGTGCTGAAATCGCCAAGCGTCTCGCCAAGGACGGCGCCGATGTCGCTATCTGCGACCTCAAGGCCGAATGGTGCGAAGAGACCGTCAAGGCCGTCGAAGCGATGGGCGTCAAGGCCATCGGTATCGGCGTTAACGTCGCTTGCTCCGCGGAAGTCGATGCTTGCGTCAAGGAAGTCATCGCGAAGCTCGGCAAGGTTGACATCATGGTCAACAACGCCGGCATCACGAAGGATGGCCTCCTCATGCGCATGAGCGACGAAGATTGGGATGCCGTTCTTAACGTTAACCTTAAGGGCACCTTCCTCTTTACGCGCGCGGTCTCCCGCCCGATGATGAAGAACAAGGACGCGGAAGGCAATCCTTGCGGCGGCTCGATCATCAACATCGCCTCGGTCGTTGGCATCATGGGCAACGCCGGTCAGGCCAACTACACCGCTTCGAAGGGCGGCGTCATCGCGCTCACGAAGACCACCTCGAAGGAACTCGGCTCGCGCGCGATCCGTTGCAATGCGGTCGCTCCCGGCTTCATCCAGTCGAAGATGACCGACGTCCTCCCCGAGGAAGTTAAGCAGAATTACATGAACCAGATCCCGCTCCGTAAGTTCGGTCAGGTCTCTGATATCGCTAATGCCGTCGCGTGGCTCGCGGGTCCCGAGTCGGCTTACGTTACCGGTCAGATCATCTCCGTCAACGGCGGCATGATCGGTTAATGTAAAATACCCCCTTGCAATCCCGCAGGAAATATAGTAAAATATTATCAATCCATAAAACACTAAGGAGTAATAATTATGGCAGGAAAGCTCGCAGATCGCGTTAAAGATATCATCGTCGAACAGCTCGGCGTCAACGCCGAACAGGTCACCCCGGAAGCGTCGTTCATCGACGATCTCGGCGCTGACTCGCTCGACTCGGTCGAACTCATCATGGCGTTCGAAGAAGAGTTCGGCGCGGCGATCCCCGAAGAAGACGCTGAAAAGCTCACCTCGGTCGGTAAGGTCATCGATTACCTCACCTCGAAGGGCTACGGCGACGCTCAGTAATTTCGGTTACTAAGCTAAGCGAGAAAAGGGAGTGCATTTACTTGCACTCCCTTCGCTTTTTTGTTATAATACACATCATGAAGACTTACATCTGTGGACATCGTAATCCTGATACCGATACCGTGATGAGCGCGTATGCGCTTGCGGAGCTTCGCAGGTTTGAAGGAATGGAGAGTGTTGAAGCGATTTGCCCCGGTCGACTTCCTGCGAAGAGCGAGTGGGCGTTCAAACATTTCAACATGGCCCCGATTAAGGTGAAACGTGATGTGTATACGCGCGTCGGGGATATTGTCGAGCGCGGCTTTCCTTCGATCGACGCGTCGGTTTCGGTCTTGGACGCGCTGAAGCTCCTGGATGAGTCGGGCCACAGTTCTCTCCCGGTCACGAACGCCGACGGCACTTATCGCGGCATGCTTCGCCCCGCGAAGCTATTGCCTCTTTTCATTCAGCGCGTCGATCTTTCGACGATCAAGCTGACGGACGCGCCCTTACATGTTTGCAAAGGCGTTCTTAACGAGAATGATCGCGTGAGGGATATAAAGTCGGCGGCGATCAAGAACTCTCATAACCACTTCCCCGTCGTCGATGATAACGGACGACTCGTCGGTACGGTTCTCAAGAAGGCCTTTGCGGAAAAGCCGCCGACTCAGATGATCTTGGTTGACCACAACGAAATCGACCAGTCGATCCCGGGCGCCGACGAGCTTCCCGTAATCGAGGTCATCGACCACCACCGCATGATGTTCTCCTCGACTAAGGAGCCGATCAAGTTCATGGCGGATGTCGTCGGCTCCACTTGCACGATAGTGACGCGGATGTACCGCGCGATGGGCTGCGTTCCTTCGAAAGGAATGGCGGGCTTGCTTATTTCCGGTATCGTCTCGGATACTTTGCTCTTCCAGTCGCCTACGACCACGAAGGTCGATATTATGATGTGCGAGTGGCTCGAGAAGATTTGCGGGGAAAGCGCGAAGTCGATTATGGAGGGGCTTACTTCGGTTGATTCCGCGCTGATTGCGATGCCTCCGGATCAAGCGCTCAAGAGCGATCTTAAGTTCTACAAGGAAGGTGCGACCAAGTTCGCGCTCTCCCAGATCGAAGAAGTGCATCTTTCTCAGTTCCACAAGCGCATCGATTCCTTGTCCGAAGAGCTTGATAAGCTTATTCGTCGCGAAGCGCTCGATTTTGCCGCGCTGATGGTGACCGATCCGAATCACGGCTACTCCGAGCTTCTCTTTCGCGGCAAAGAATCAGTCCGCCGCCAGCTTCCTTACACGAAGCGAGACGACGGACTTTTTGAGATGCCGGGAGTTCTTTCGAGAAAGAAACAACTCCTCCCCGAAATCATCCTCGCGCTTTAAAACTCATAAGCGACGCGGAACATGAAGTTGCGCCCTGCGGCAGGATAGTAATCCGTGCCGTAAGTCGCGTAGTCGCAGTAGTTCTTGTCGAAGAGGTTATCGACGGTAAAGCCGAGTTTAAGACCTTTGACGAGCGCGAAGGTGGGCGCATATTCCGCACCTAAGTGGAAAATCCCATAGGCTGGAATCGTGGGCGACGAGTTCGAGAAATCCGAGATGCAGTATTGATAAGAGACGTAGCGATATCCGCCGAAGATATTGCATTCGTCCCAAAGCCAAACGCGGCCGTTCAAGCTGACGGTTGAAGTCGGAACGAGCGGAATCTTATTGCCTTCATACTGACCTTCCTCAAACTCGGCCTTGGTGTAAGAGTAGGCGAGCGTAACTCCGGCGACTTTCTCGCGTTCCCAGCCGATGTGGGCGTTGAAACCTTCGCGAATCGTATCGTCGGGAGAGTTGACGTTGGTTCCCCAGCCCAAGAGTGGATTATAGAAGATTTCATGCTTAAGCTTGGAGTAGTAGAGATTGCCGCCGATATTGAACTCTTCGAGGAAGGTGTAATCGGCGCCGACATCGGCCGTAAAGCCGGTTTCGGGGTTTAAGATATTGCCGCTGTTCTCGTCGATGAAGGGCGTGCGGAAGTGGCGCGAGAGGCGAATGTAGGTCTTAAGATCTTCTATCGGCGAATAGAGAAGGGCGACATCCGCGGCATAAAGATCAACGTTCTTGTTGTCGGGGCCGTAGATATACTTCTTGCCGTCCAAGAAAGCGCGCTCATAGCGTCCACCGACTTGGAAGGCGAGGGCATCGGTCAAGTGCAGCGTGTCCTGGGCGAAAATACCGAAGGATTGACGGTTGATTTCGTACTTTGTCCAAGAATAATCTCCGCTTCGCGCATGATTGCGGTCGTAGCGATAGGTTGCGCCCAAGAGGAACTCGTTTTCAAGACCGAAAAGTTCGCTCGTGTTGATCCACTCCGGGGTAAGCTCGTAAGAATACATATCATATTCGACGCGCCAAGGATAGGTCATGCCCCAGTATTCGCTCGTGGTGAGACTCTTCATCGTACGGTGCGACGCGGTTCCGATTAGGCGGAAAACGTTCTCGTCATTGATTTTCGCGTTCAAAGTCGTGTTAAGACCGTACGAGATTCGGCGGTAGAAGTCATCTCGGTTCCAAGAGTGAGAATCGGTAGGATGCGCTTTCCACTCTTCGCGCGAAAGCGCTCCCGGAAGCTCGTAGTCCGCATCGCTATGAAATACGCTTAGGCGGAGATAGGAGCCGTTGTTCCAACCCTGCTGAACGCCCCCATTAAGATTATAGATATCGTAGCCGCTATTTTCGCGATATCCATCCGAATGATCCCAGCCGCCATTACCCCAATAGCGGAAAAGACCTTCATCGAGATTGCCTCGAACTCCGGCCGAGGCGCCGATAGTGTTCCAGCTTCCGCCATGTACTTCCGCGTGACCATGAATGCTCTCGTCGGCTTCGTCGGGGATTGTGATGATATTGATCATGCCCGCCGAAGCCCCGTCTCCATGTAGAACCGCCTGCGAACCGGTAAGAACTTCGATGCGTTCAATCGCGCCAAGCGGAATCTGGGCGAGATTCGGCGCCATCATATCGGGATTGTTGATTCTTTCGCCGTCGATAAGGATAACGACGCGTCCGAAGCCGTTTTCGCCATAGCCCCCCATTGAAACCTGCTTAAGCGCGGGATTCGTGCCGCTAAGTCCATGAATATGGAGGGCGGTAGACTTCTTTTCGAGAAGCTCGGGGACTGTCCCCGCGCCGGAAGAAGCGATGTCTTCGCGGGTGATAACTTGCACATTTGCGGGAATTTCCGCCGCGCTTGCATCGATTCGAGAAGCTTCGACGATAATCGTCGGCAACTCCGCCGTTTCTTTTTCCGCGGCAAAAAGTGCTGCGGATACAACTCCTAGGCATAACGCCAAGGTCTTGGTGTTCATTTTTTCCTTCTTTCCCCTCATGCGAGGTACTTGAGATTATCTAGTTGGGCCCGCATTCCGACTTTTACGGTTGCGCGACAGCGCCTGATTTGCACAGGACTTTCCGGTTACCCAACATTGTTGAGGTGGTATTATATCATATTTCCTCCTTGGAGGGAAGGGTCGTTTATTCCTCCCCTCCGTGGCAGAATTCTCCTATGAAGCTTGCGAATGTGGTATGGTAAAACCTGCGCAAGGCGCATGGTGAGGCCTCAAAAAATGACATGGTGAGAGCCATCTGAGTGACATGGTGTCACTCCGATTTGCGACATGGTGTCGGTCGCTCGAGTGACACTATGTCACTTTTATTTCGCCAGTGCGGACTCTATAACTGCTCCGTGCGGACTTATTAATTCACAAGAGCAGACTTTAACGTTTGTAGCGGCGGCTCGCTTCATTTCATGCGGCGGCTTTGGTAAAAGTTAGCGGCGACTCGTTTTGTTTATAGCGGCGACTTCGACCAAAGCCAATGCTAACTTTTATCAAGCTGCCTATGCTTTTAAGATTCTCCGCGGCAGATTTTTGAGCTTTACGCTTCCAACTAACGCGGAAATATGATATAATACGAATCGTTCGGCGGGGGAGAAATCCTGCCGGATGCGAAAGATGAAATCCACAAAGAGGTAATACCTAAATGTAGATTTCGGATTCGCAAAAACAATTTAGCGTCAACGCTAACAAGCTGTTCTTCCAGAATACTACCACTATTCAATTTAACTGAACGGCATGTGAGTGATGATGCGTCCATTATGGGCGCATTGTCTCTTCGTGTATTCAGTTTGTGCCTGTGGTAGGGCTATGGAAGAGTGCATGAGAGAAAATGCGCTCTTTTTTCATGCACGGATTCTTCCGCGGCACTTGTGCGCGAGGAAGTTGATGATTAACTTAAGTAAAAAGTCCATCGTGTCGGAGGTCGAGGGCATATGACGGAATTAGATTTTAAGTGCATGGTACATGACTTGGGATTAGAGCATTACGCCAAGGAGGATACATATACTTATAGGGTGCCGGGAGAGGATTTGACGTGCACTCTAGTAGCTGATTTTAAAAATAAGAAAATTCGCTGGCCCCACGCAATGACTGTTACCACTGAGACGACGAGTAATTTTTCTCAGCCCGAAAACTTTGTCGTTTTTGAATGCGTGTATCGATTACTTAAGCAAGGGTATCGTCCAAAGGATATTGAATTAGAGCCTAAGTGGAAGCTTGGGCATGGAGCTAGTGGCGGACGAGCAGATATTTGGGTTCGAACGAAGAAGCCGGGGGATGATTCTTACGAATCACTCTTAATTATCGAGTGCAAGACATTCGGACGAGAGTTTAACTCGGCGTGGAAGGATACTCTTGAAGACGGGGACCAGCTTTTTGGATATTTTGCTCAAGAACCGACTACTAAGTTCCTCTGCCTCTATGCGAGTGAATACCAGAATGATAAGCTCGATTATTCTTATCATCTCATCAATGTTCAAGATAACGAAGAGTATATCAAGACTCTTAAGTCTCCGGCAACATTTGAGAAGGGTAAGCTTAAAGGGCGGAAGGAACTTTTTAAGGCTTGGCGTGAAACTTATAAACTCGACTATGCGACAATAGGTCTTTTTGAGCCCGGCATCGAGGCTTACCATCCAGGCAAGTCGGAATATACAATTAGTGATTTAAAAGCTGTCGACGCCGTTGAAATCGGAAAGATGTATCATCGTTTTGCCGAGACGCTTCGTAAGTACAATGTGAGTGGTCGAGAGAATGCTTTCGATAAGCTTGTAAACCTGATGCTGGCGAAGGTGGTGGACGAACTACAGAATTCGAAGCTTCAATTCAACTGGAAGGGTGCCGCATATGATGACGACTTCCGCCTTCAGGATCGTTTGCAGAAGCTTTACAAAGAGGGCATGCAGAAGTTTCTCGGCGAGGACGTGACTTATATTGATGATTCGCAAATCGATAAGGCCTTCCGCCGCTTCAAGAATGATCCGGACGCCACGCGCGATGCGATTAGAAAGTTTGTGAGGGAACTTAAGTTCTTTACCAACAATGACTTCGCATTCATTGATGTTCACAACGAAAACCTGTTCAATAAGAATGCCGAAGTTCTTCGTTCTGTTGTTCGAATGTTACAAGATGTTCGTCTGAGAACGGACGCAGAGAATCAATTCCTTGGAGACCTTTTTGAGAACTTCCTCGACCAAGGTGTTAAGCAGAGTGAAGGCCAGTTCTTTACTCCGATTCCGTTCGTGAGATTCATGATCAGTTCGTTGCCGATTGCCGAGACGATTGAGAAAATGCCTGATCCACCGATTATGGTTGACTATGCATGTGGAGCGGGGCATTTCCTTAATGAGTATGCGCGGCAGGTGGCTAACAAGGTGCCGAACGAAAAGAGATCCGACTACTACCGTAATATCTACGGCATTGAAAAGGAGTATCGCCTTTCCAAGGTCTCCAAGGTTGCGTCATTCATGTACGGTCAGGATCAGATCAACATCATCTATTCCGATGCGCTCATCAAGAATCAAAAGGTGAAGGATGGTACCGTTACCTTCCTTGCTACGAATCCGCCTTATAGTGTGAAGGGCTTTCTCGAAACATTGACGGAGGAGCAGCGAAAGGCATTTAAGCTTTCGGAAGCAGTTGACGATCTCGCCAAAAATGATGATATCGAATGCTTCTTCATTGAGCGCGCGGCGCAGCTTCTCGCACCGGGCGGCATGGCGGCAATCGTCTTGCCTGCATCGATACTTGGAACCAAGGGCGGACTTTATGAAAAGGCACGGTCAATTTTGTTGGAATGTTTTTATATAGTGGCTATCGTTGAGATGGGACCAAGAACTTTCGGTAAGACAGGTACAAATACCGCCACATTATTTTTGAGGCGTAGAACAATAGATGATTCGACGCATGTTTCAAATAGAGTAACTTCATGGTTTAAAGGTGATTTTACGAAAGATGAGATTTACGATGATAAAAGGATAAGGTTTGAATATGCCTCTCGAATTGGAATGTCGTTAGAAGAATATGACGAATTTCTTAGAGGAGTGTATACAAAGAAGTTGTTCGATAGTGAAATGTTTGTCTCGTATCGAGAGCGAATTGTCGATAGTAAAAGGGCGCAAGACATACAAAAAAAGAAGTTAAGGGCGAACTATTCTTCTTTAGATAGAGAGAAAGAATTACAAGAATATATCCTATCTGAGATTCGTTCAGTTGAAGCAGCTAAATTAAATATGTTTATGCTTGCCGAACAGAATCCAAGTCCCGTAGTAGTAGTAAAAGGACCGGGAGATGGCGAGCAGCTTACCAAATTTCTTGGTTATGAATGGAGTGGTAGACGTGGAGCTGAGGGATTGCATATTTTGGGGTCTTCTGTTGAGAAGACAGGTGAAATGAGAAATTCTTCATCGATTGATTGCATTAAAACACCATTGTTTAACCCTCATAATCTAGGAGATTCGAACAGGGTTAACAATTTGATTAGAGAGAATTTTAAAACAGGGAAACCGGTAGTTGTTAAGTCTTTAGAGTCTATTGCTTCGATCCGTAAACTCTCCGATATGGTTGATGTAACTAAGGCTGGTTTTGAGAATATAATTCTCACTTCGGTTAAGAAATGCGCTAGCATTATGAGTGATTTCGATATTTACCCCTTAGGTAAGATGTGCGATATCAAAATAGGAGGTACGCCATCTCGTGCAGATGCATCAAATTTCGGAGGTAAACATCCTTGGGTGTCTGTTGCAGAGCTTAACGGGAGTATAATTTCGATTACTAAGGAGTTCTTGTCCGATAAGGGCGTGAGCAACTCTAATGTTAAACTCATTCCAAAGGGTTCTACGTTATTGAGCTTTAAGTTAAGTATTGGTAAAACAGCGCTTGCAGGATTAGATCTTTATACGAATGAAGCTATTGCTGCGCTGATTCCAAAGGATGAAAGCGTTCTTGATAAATATTTATTCTACTTCTTTACCAGTGGTGTTCTCGACTTAACTTCGCTGAAGGGTGATAATGCCTTTGGTAAGAGCTTGAATAGTACGATGCTGAAAGAAGTAAAAATACCTAAACCAAGCAGAGAGGTTCAGGAGGTTTTAGTAACTCAATGCGATGCAATAACGGCCGAATTTGGAACGATTAGAATGACGGAAGATGAGTATCGGCAAAAACTTCGGGGGCAAATCACACGACTTGGAATTGTCAAGTAAAGGTTTTCTGAAATGAACGAAATAACGCCGGACAAGTTGTCGACTGAGCCCAAACCTTATATATCTTTTAAGGATGCGGGATCGATAGAGTCGTTATTGCGTATGATGTGGAGCCGGTAACGCGTGAATTTCGTGCGCAAAGAGCAGCACATAATCGGGCTATGCTTACAGGAGAGCGCAAAGAGCTGTTTAAGGTTATCATGGAAAACTACGTGCGTGATGGTGTTTGGACTTTGACCGCCGAAAGTTTTCGTGATTTGCTTTTGCAGCGATATGCAAGCATAAGCGGCGCATATCAAGCTCTTAAGTTTACGGCGCCCACGGATGCAATGACATTCTACGGCGATTTACAACACGAACTCTATGCGGCATAAGGAGACTCGTTATGGCAAATGGTTATGTTTACATTTTGACGAATCCGAGCTTTCGCGAGGATTGGGTGAAAATCGGCAAGACCTCCAGACCGGTCAATACACGCTCAAAAGAATTGGATAATACGGCGGTGCCGCTTCCATTCGAGATTTATGCGACTCTTAAGACAGAAGAGTATGATAAAGCGGAAAAGCTTATCCACAAGATGATCGACAGACTTACTGATAAGCGCATCAGAAAGAGTCGAGAGTTCTTCAACATCGAGCCGAAGATCGCGCTTCAGATTCTTCAGGATGTGCAGGAGGTAATCGGCGGAGAGATTACGCTCGGCGCGAAAGATGAGTCGAAGGAGCCGGAAACCAAGGTTGAGCTTCCTCACGATGGTGTCCTCAAGTGTACCGGATCGGGAGCGGATGCAACTGCCGTAAAAGAAGGGGAAGGCCTAAAGGTGCTCAAGGGAAGCAAGGTTTCCAAGACGCTTGCCGAATCCTTCAAAAAGCACAATTATTATAAGTATCGCATACAGCTCGAAAAGGAAGGTGTAATCTCGCGTCGCTTATTTACTCAGGATTATACTTTTTCTTCCTACTCCGCTACAGCGGCGGTCGTTCTTGGTCGCTCTGCCAATGGTAAAACGGAGTGGAAAACTGCCGCGAAATAATGTGTGATGCCTGACAAGCCAATCTGCTGCGCGGCGGATTAGTTATCGGGCGGAGCCCGA
>JAZLMG010000073.1:0-31682 GCA_045598585.1 Kiritimatiellia bacterium | reverse complement strand
TTCTCCACCCATTTTTCACCATCGTGAAAACGCTGAAACACGGCCGAAGGAACTTCCTTGACCGCGCTATCCAAACAATCTCTAATAGTTTTCATGGGGAAAATTATACCAAATTCGATTTGCGACATAAATAGGCCATTTCAGCTAAGAGAAATCGGCCTACACGTCGTTAATGCGACACAAAATCTACTAGCGGCAACTCCGCGTGTTACCTAAAGAGGACTTTTGGGGGCTTCTTATCGAGACTCAGAGTCAGCGAGCCGTTAATAAGTCCAAGCTTCATCCACGGCTTGCCGCGGGTTGTCAAATGCGCGAGATCGGCCTCGGTGAGTGTCAGCCCCGAAAGAATCGTGAGCGGTTCCGAATTATCGGTCAAATCTACCTCCGAGCAATCGATATATGCAAAGCCCTCGTCGGGAAGCACAATCTTCGAGCTAGAGCCGAGCGTCATCGCGCCCGAGCCGACCTTCAAAATCGATTCCGCCGCGAGGTGAATCGTACCCGAGACCGAACCCGCAAGCTCCAGCGCCCCGCCCTTCTCGACGTAAATCTCGGCGGGCGGATTGTCAAACTTAAATGCAGGATCGCTAGGATTGTACCACATATCACCAAGCCCCGTATTGGGAACCGTTACTTTAGATTTGTTGCTTACCGTCACCCAATTGATACTATCGGAGGTTACATCTACACGGAAACTCGTCAAGCTTTGCGTCTTATTAACGCCACCATTCGAGGCAGCGATGTAGTAGCTTACGGGCATAGGTTGATTTTGATCAAACGAATACTGGATGTAAAACTTCTCTTTAGATAAGTCGTCGACATTGTTAGCTGTAATCTCACAACATATAGAGTTACCTTCAAATCCACACTTTACACCATCATGCAAATATCCCTCGTTTGTTACCGACCCAATATCGGAGGTATATGAGAAATTCTTACTCTCAAGCGGCAACTTTCCATTTGTCGTATTGAATTGAAGTTCATAGATCGACGCGGTCTTGCCGTTACTGTTCGTCTTTATCGGATAAAAGCGAATACCTTTAATTGTTTCGATCTTGCTGACAATTTCAGCGGCGGAGATGGTTGCATCTTCTTTGATTGTAAGCCGTGGCGTACGCAAAGTCGCGAAATCGATTTTCCCGCTTTCGACAACAACCCCATTCGGCGCACTCACCTCGTTTTCGAAAACAATGCGTTCGGAAAGTACCGCATTACCGAGCGTAAGCGGCTCTCCGGTGAAACGATAAGTCGAATTTTGATTTCCGAACACCGCGAATGCGCAAGTAAGCGCTTCGGGGAGACTGACGACAACCTCATTCACGCCCTCGATATCGGGGAAGTAAATTTTAGTCTGACCACTCGCAGTATCTGCCCAATCGCCAGTTGCCTTATCCCAAACCGCGAACTTATCAACGTCAAAGATCGCGCCCGTAGTAGTAGAGCGCCCCACAATAGGCGTGTTTTCATCCCCAAGCGAGTAAACCCGCGTTTCGGCACTGATCGAAAGCGACACGCCCTTACCTGAAAGAACTTGATAATAGCCTTCCTCATTAGTCGGAATAACGAGCTTCGACTCCCCTAAAAGCGTCAGTTTCGTCACGTTCTTAAGCGGAAGCTCCTTAAGGACAAGAACGCCGCCGCTAATCGTCACTTCCCCGCCGATGCCATCGGCACTCTCGACAATTGTACGGCCACCGTTGATAACGATCTTGCCGTCAGTTTTCTCATCGCGAAGAATCGCCGCGCCGAACGTAAGCGTTACACCTGTATCAACATTAAAGGTCGTCGTGCCGAAGAGCGTTGCCTTACCGCCATTGCGAGTTTCTATCGAAGAATTTTCCGCAACATCAACCGTAAGTCCGGGCTTATCGGGTCGTCCAAAGCCCGCAGTTGACGTACGGTCGACAAAGAGATTGCCTCCGTCGAGAGAAATCGAACCTACGAAATATTCCCAAGAATTCTCAAGTCCGTAATTCGGATTGAAAGTAATACCAAGACCGCCGTTCGACACAGTCGCGAATGTTCCTGAATTTGCACCCTTAAAAGCATCGACCGTACCAAGCGCGACTTCAGTATTTTCAATAGAAAGCGGCAACAAATTCTTCAATTGCCCTTCCGTGCGCCCTCTTAAGACATTACCCGCCTGCCTCGTAGAATTACCGATTAGACATAGCTCTTCAAATTTCGGCATATCAGAACTGAAATCAAGGGTAGTTCCGCTACCTGTAATTAAAACTTTATTCGCACCAGTCGGCTGAACGAAATAGCTCTTATTAGGAGAAGCTATGGCCAAACTGCCGCCGGGTTCCGAGAATTCAATACCTTTTCCCCCTACACCACCATCCGCAGCAAAGGTGAGATCTCCCTTTGTCGTCACTTTCATGCCTTGCATGACCTTGAAAAGATGGTCGCCCGAAATCTTCGTCCCTCCCTTTACATTCAGCGTCGTATAACCCGTGTCCTTATCGACAACAATCTCGGTTTCTTCGAGCGTCGTTTCGGGAACGGCGCTCGGAAGTTTGATCAAGGGGTCGCCAAGAAGAAGCTGTTCCGCCGAAACGAATAATGCCTGATCCGCAGTAGCGCCGAACTTCTGCCGCGCGTAAAGCCACGCCTGGCCGATATCCATATTCTTTTCGAGAACACCTTGTTTGATCAAATACTGAAGCGTACTGGATAGCCCCGCATTATCCTTCAAGTCCGTACCGACGAAATTGACACCATAGCGCGAGTTATGAACACTCGCGACCGTGCCGCCTTTAGGAGAAAGGATCTCCGCTTCGGCAAGCGAAATACCGGGGCCGTCGATATATCCGGTCATACACGAAAAGCCCGAAATAATCATGCGCGTCAAACCGGTCGCGCTCAAATACGCGTCCGAGTTGATGTACTTGCAATAAAGATCGCTCGCCGAGCCATGGTCACGATATTCCATGTAGTCGTAATCATGGGCGTAAAAATGAGCGACAGCCTCATCAATTGAAGGATGCTCCGCGCCCCAGGTATACATGAACATCGGATTACCTTCGAGAACAGGACGATACTTAACGGTCGTATTTTTCACGGTCTTACGCGGCACAAGTTCAGAGTCGACCCAAATCCCGCCGTGGCGCGGATCGAACATGTTGAGACCTCCATCATAGAACTCATGCTCGTCACGCAAAGTGTTTCCGTCGCTGATATTGATACGCCCGTTGGAATTCGAGCACTGACCGCCCGCGAGCGCGAAGCGGTACTTGCCCGCAAAGTCCTTATCCTCGACTCTCGCGACCTTGGCCTTGAACGCGGCAATCACCGCCTTCGCTCCGGCGGAATGCTTTTCGATAGGAATACGCGAAACGATTACATCGGCACCATAATCGTTAAGCACCGATCCGGCTTCCTGATTATCGGCATACTTACCGTTTTTATTCGCGTCCCACGGCCACTCGCCTTCTTTAACATCAAGACAAGCGTAGAACATGTCGGAAATCGAATAGTACGGTTCTCCGACTTGGATGTTGGCCTCGGGCGAGAAACGTGGGCGCACGTAAACGCCGGGGATATATTTATTAAGCCGTTCATCACCGGTTTTCGTAATCGTTTGGGCGTCGGTAAACGAGCCGCCGAGGACGAAGTAATATTTGCCGCGGTCCGCTACAGGAACGTCCTTCATCGTCTCGCGAATCCAGGCGTGAATCGATTCGGCGGGATTGCGAGGCGCGCCATCAACTGCCGCGGGATCGAAAGGATACGACTCATAAATCTCCGCGGCATTTTTAAGCGTGAAAGCGACATCAGGACGCTGCTCCGCGCGCATCTTGAGATACGTGCTCCAATCCTCAACATATGCATGAGGAGAAATGAGCGTATAATGAAACTCTTTGTCTTGAGAAAGCTCTTCCGCGCCAACGAAAAGCGAGAGCGCGGCAAAAAGAAAAGCAATGGCGAGTTTTTTCATACATCCCTCCAAGGAATATTATGTCAGCTGACCGGTGTAAGTTGTTTAGGTTTGAGATTAGGTGCACCTTCAATCGCCTTAAGGCCTTCGACTTTGAGGAAGCGGACATTACCCACCTCAAAGCGAATCGACTGAGTGACGGGATTCGCCCTCAAGTTGCCGAATTCGGCTTCGGAAACGACCTTCCAATCCTTCCCGTTCGAACTTACCGACGCGCGATAAAAGCTCGTCATGCCGCGGAAGTCTTCGCCCGGCTCATAGTCGAAGCCCTTCAAATCAATCGGCTTCTTGAACTCGGCGATGACCGTCGATTTCGAAGGCGTCGTGAACTTGATCGCGCCGCGAGGAATCGCCTTTTCGCTTTCCGCGACAATTTGCTTACCCTCGAAATCCTCGACTTTCGGGAGGAGATGGAGCGAGAAATCACTGATCGCGGGCTTCCCGTCGCACTGTTCGATAATAAGCGCCACCTTCTTCGCGGTTATTTCCGGGAAACGCGCGATGCGACGATTACCGACTTGAACGCCGCGCGCGACTTCTTTCCCATCCGCTTCGATGCGCCACGAGCCGATACGCATACCGCCCTTAGCGAGATTTTCCTTAAAATCGACGGCGCTGAAAGTGCGCGGCTCGGGAAGCGTCAAAACGAGCGACTTCTTGTCGGCGCTTACCGTGAAAGTACCGTTTTTGCCGATCTTCGCCTTCTTGTACGCGGCGATATATGCGCCGAATTCCTTAAGACGCTGCACATCGCCCTCATCGAGGAGTCCCTCTTTATTCGGCGCGAGGCCGAGGTCGAGGACACCGCCGCGTCCGACCGATTCGAAATAGCGGTCGGTAAGCTCTTTCAAGCTCTTCGCGCGGTCGTTCTTATGCCAGAACCAAGTGCGACGTAAGGGCGTATCGGCTTCGGGCGGACAGAAATGGAGCTTGCCGTTTTTCTCGCGATAGAACTGATAGTCTTCGGCGACTTGGCCGCGTTCGTTCCAAGGCCATGTAACCGTGCGGTCGGTCGTGAGCCCCGAAAACGCGACGGCCTTTTCACTCTTCTTAAAGAGCGTACTCAAAAGGCGCTCCGACTGATAGTAATTTTCGGCTCCTCCCGGGAGATTGCGACGCTCCCTAGCGCCGCCATACCACCCGTCGCCTCCATTCGCGCCATCAAGCCAAATTTCGGTAATGGGGCCATAGTTGTCCATCAAGTCGTCCCACTGGGCGTGGAAGTATTCGACATATGCGGGACGCGCGTATTCGGCGTGATGACGATCCCACGGCGAGAGATACGCGGCAAATTCGAGACCCGCCTTGTGCGTCGCCTCGCGAACTTCTTTAACCAAGTCGCCTTTCCCGTTTTTCCAAGGCGTATTCGCGATCGTATAATCGGGATTCAGCTTCGAAGGCCAAAGGCAGAAGCCGTCGTGATGTTTGCAGACGAGGATGATGCGCTTGATGCCCGCGGCTTTCGCGGCCTGAACCCACTGATTCGCGTCGAGTTTCGTCGGATTGAAGATATTCGTGGGCGTATCGCCATACCCCCACTCTTTATCGGCATAAGTGTTAAGGCCGAAGTGGACGATAGCGACGACCTCGAGATCGAGGAAGTGCTGAGTCGCCGCGCTCGGGACAGGAAGCTGCGCCGCGAATAGTGAATAGTGGATAGTGATTAGTGAAAATAGAATAGCCCACTTCTTCATAAAATCACCTCCCCATTAAGTAAGGATTCGCCTCTTTTTCGAAGCCGATGGTGGTGAAATCTCCGTGACCCGGGATAACTTTCGTCTCGTCCGGAAGCGCGATAAGCTTGCGTAGAGAGTTCATCATAGCGAGCATATCACCGCCCGGGAAGTCGGTGCGCCCAATCGACATCTGAAAAAGCGTGTCGCCCGAAAGGAGAAGTTTCAAGTCCTCAATAAAGTAGCAAACTCCGCCCGGAGTGTGACCGGGGGTAAAGATGATCTTAAGTCCCTTCAAGCCCGGAATCACGCTTTCCGAGTTAAGCTCGACGATGTTTTTCGGGCACTTGATCTTCGGATAATCACCCGGAGCGGAATTGAGCGGATGATTCAAAATCATCACGTCATTCTGATGCACATAGACGGGAAGACCGGGGAACGCCGCTTCCAAATCATTGATTGCGCCGATATGGTCGAAGTGAGCGTGGGTCAAGAGAATACCCTTAAGCGTAAGCCCCTTTTCTTTCAAGATTTCGAGAATGCGCTTACCTTCCTGACCGGGATCGACGAGATAGCAAGAGCTACCCTCGACGAGGAAAGTCGTGTTGACGCCATAAGAGCCGACTTGAATAGTGAAGTATTCCATAATCACCTTACCGTTCCATGATTTTCATTCATATTCTGACCTAAAAGCGCGATACTCGGATCCGCCGCTTGGAAGCCCTGAGTCCAGCCGTTCTCAAAGCCGAAATCTGCCGCGGCCTCGACTACCGATTCGTACTCTTCCTCGGTTACGCCGCGATTAAATGGCGGAATTTCGAGCGCCTTGTAAGAAGGCGTATATTGGCTCATAATCGAAACGGGAATGTCGCTCGAAAGCTCCGTCGCAAGAAAAGCGAGGTTCTCGATCGCTTCATCGGCATGACCCGGGAGGACGAGAATACGGACGATGAGGTTGGGGGACTGGGTTAGGGGACTGGGAGTGCGGTCAAAAGCCCACTTAACCGCCGCACGGGAAGAAGCGACATAGTCCTTAACACCGCTCGCTTTAAGCGCCGTTTCATCATTCGCATATCTTAAGTCGAAAAGCGCGGTATCACAGAGTTCGGAGTATTCTTCGAGCGTTTCGACGCGCTCATAGCCCGACGAGTTCCAAACGAACGGGATACGAATACCGATATCGAATAAGGGCCTCACCGCCTCGCGAATCATCGGAAGATAGGGAGTCGGCGAGACGAGATTCCAATTCGAGCATTTATCATCGACCGCAATCGAACGGAAGATTTCTCGAAGCTCGGGAATCGTCTTATCGACGCCCTTTCCCTGCCAACTCCAAGGCGAATTCTGGCAGTAGATGCACTTCATCGTACAACGCGAAAAGAAGATGCACCCGGAGCCGTGCTCGCCGACGAGCGGGGGTTCTTCGCCGAAATGCGGCCCCCAACGAAAGACTCTCGCTTTGTCCGCAGCTCCGCAATAACCGACGCGGCCGTTTTCACGATCGGCGCGGCACATGTGAGGACATAGCTCGCAAGCGAACATGTTATTCGGTCGCCTTGATCTTGTCCCAGGCCTTGTTGTAAAGCTCGTTCACTTCCGGCATCGACTCGAAGCCCTTCAAGACTTGACCGCGCGAAATCGTCACTTCGTCGAGCACGATTTGATTGCGGTAGTCTTCATCAAGAAGGTCGATACCGCCCTGGACGGGACTCGGACCGCAGATGTATTCCATATTGACCTTCGCGACTTCGGGAGTGTAGACGTAATCGATGAAGGCGTAGGCGAGATCGACTTCTGCGGCATCTTTCGCGACAACCATTTCGTCGAAGGCAATCGTGAAGCCCTCGATAGGAAGCATAAACGCGATGTCGTCGCGAGGAGCGAGCCCTTCTTCCTCATCGCCGACGATGACCTGAGTCGAGTCGGTCGAATAAGCGTGGCCGAGGACGGTAGCGCCCGAAGCGACTTCGGTCTTATAGCTTTCGGCATCGAACTTGCGGACGTTTTCTTTCCACTTGAGAATCTGGGCAACCGCAGCATCGATTTCGGCGGGGTTCGTCGAATTGATCGAGTAGCCAAGACTCATGAGCCCCGCGCCGATGACTTCGCGGATATCATCAAGGAGCGTGATCTTGCCCTTAAGCGAGGGATCGGAAAGGACATTCCAGCTGATCGAGCAGGAAGTTTCGACCTTATCCTTCGCGAACATAAAGCCCGTATAAGTGACCGCATAAGGGACATTGTACTTGAAAGTCGGGTCGATGATCTGCGAAGCGAAGGAAGGCGCGAAGTTCTTCTTCACATTCGGGCACTTCGAGTGGTCGAGCGCTTGTATCATCCCCTCTTTCGCCATAAGTTCGATCTGATAAGAGCTCGGCATGATGATATCATAGCCCGTGCCGCCCGCTTTCAACTTCGCGTACATCGCTTCGTTCGAGTCGAAGGTGTCGACGATAACGCGGCAGTTGTTCGCCTCTTCAAAGCCCTCGATCACCTCAGGCGCGATATAATCCGACCAAGTGTAGATATGGAGCTCCTTTTTGGGCTCTCCGCAGCCCAAAAAGAGCAGTGTAGAAGTTAGAGTGATGAGCGTAGAACGAAGGATGTTCTTCATTTCGTTATTTTTCCTTTCTTGAAATCGACACCGCCGATGACCTTCGAGAGCGTGACGAGAAGCCCCGTTCCGAGGAGCATCAACGTCGAAAGCGCGAAGACGGCGGGGAGATTGCGGGAGTGCTTGACCATGGAGCTCACGTAGGTAGGGAACGTGTTCGTGCCCGCGCCGTTCACGAAGCTCGTGATGACGACATCATCAATCGAAAGCGTGAACGCGAGAAGTCCGCCCGCGATAATGCCCGGCATCAAAATCGGAAGCTCCACCTTAAAGAACGCGTATAAGGGCGAGGCGCCGAGATCGTACGCAGCTTCGATTATGCGGTCGTCGAAGTCCTGAAGACGCGCGAGAACGGTCATCGCGACATAGGAGACGCAGAAGGTCACGTGGGCAATAAGAATCGTCCAAAAACCGCAGTCGACTCCACAGGCAACGAAGAGCATCAAAAGCGAGATGCCGATCAAGATATCGGGCATGATAAGGGGCGTATAGACGAGAGTATGGTGAATCGACTGAAGGCGCGACTTCCAACGATGTAGTGCCAAGGCGGCCGTCGTCCCGATTACGCAGGAAATCAAAGTCGCGAGGGAGCCGATTGTCAGCGAGAGCCAGAAGCTCTGCATCAAATCCTTAACCGCGCGCGCATTCGAGAAAATCATCGAATACCACTTCGTCGAAAAGCCGAGGAACTCGCCCTTCGAGCCGAAAAACGACATCGAAACACCATTTGGGATAAACCCGTAGACGATCACGAGAAGAATCGGAACGTACAAGAAGAGAAGCGAAAGCGCGAGAACAAAGGTCGAAAAGTAAGTCCGCTTCATTGTTTCTTCCCCTTCTTTTGGAGCCACCAGCCGATGAGCATCGGAATAAGCACCGAAATCGCCATCAGCGTCGCAAGTGCCGCGGCATGAGGAATATTGCGGTTTTGAATCGCGCGCATAAAGATCTTGTTGCCGATTAGAACGCAGTTCGTTCCGCCGAGCATCTGCGGAATAACGTACGAGCCGATGGCGGGAATGAAGACCATCAAAATCGCCGAGGTGATGCCGGTCTTGATCCCCGGGATAAAGATCTTGCGGAAAGCGTAGAAACTACTCGCCCCCAAGTCGCGCGCCGCTTCGATAAGCGAAAAATCGAACTTCTCCGCGGCAGTATATATCGGCATAATGGCGAACGGGAGGAAGGAATAGATCGAAACGAGGACGACCGCGAGCTCCGAGTCGAGAATCGTTACGGTCGAGATATCGGGCATCCCGGGCGAACCCGTGAACCAACAAATAAGCCAAGTTTTCGCATACAAAAAGCCCATGTAGCAACTCTGGAGCCAACCGTTCGGGTGGAGCATCTGCTTCCAAGCGAAAACGCGCACCACGAAGCTCGTCCAAAACGGCAGCATAATCGAACCTGCCACTATCGCACGCCACTTCTTCGGGAGCTTCGCGATAGCATAGGCGCTCGGAAGCGCCAACAGAATCGACCAGAACGTAACTTCCAAGGAAACGCGAATCGTGCGCCAAACGATAGCGGGATAATCGGGGTCAACGAGTTCGCGCCAAGTCGAAAGCGACCACTCGCCGACGCCGCCGTTGGCGGTATGACCGTGGAAGGTGAACGAAAAGACGATCACCGCCGGAATCGCGAAAAAGAGAAGAAGCCAAAGGAACGAAGGCGCGGTTACGAAGCGCTCGTGCCATTTGGAGCGGAATGGTTTTACCGTGTCGCTCATTTCGCCACCATGTAGCTGTCGTCCGGATGCCACCAGACGAAGACATCGTCATTCCAGGTTATCTTTTCCTGGTCGAGGAGGAAGCGCGAGTGGGGCTCCAAAACCGAGATTTGAGTAGTGCCTGAGGTAAGCCAGTATTTCGTATAGACGCCCTGATAAACGATATCCTTAACCTTCGTCGGGAATACATTGATTCCCGCGCCCTTCTCGGGCGTCGGAGGATTCGCCGTAACGCGAATCTTCTCGGGGCGAACGGAAAGTTGGGCGACATCACCGACCTTAAGATTTTGGTCGTTGTAGGCGGAAATCGGCGGGAAATGCTCCGGCTGAATCGTGCAGTAGTTTCCCTCGACAGCGATGACTTCGCCTTCGAAGAAGTTAGTGTCTCCGATGAACGAGGCGACGAAACGCGACTGAGGAGCTTCGTAAATGCGAGCGGGAACATCGAGCTGCTCGATTTTGCCGCGGTTTATGACGGCGATTCGATCCGAAAGGCTCATCGCTTCGCCCTGATCGTGAGTCACGTACATAAACGTAATGCCGACTTGGTCATGGATCGTATCGAGTTCGAGGAGCATGTGCTGGCGGAGCTTCAAGTCGAGCGCCGCGAGAGGTTCGTCCAAGAGGAGTACTTGCGGACGGTCGACGAGCGCACGGGCGATAGCGACGCGCTGCTTCTGGCCGCCGGAAAGCTGGGAGGGATACTTCCAAGCATGATCCGACATCTGGATCATTTCGAGAATCTTGTCGACTTCCTCTTCGATCTCCGCTTTCGGTTTCTTGGCGAGACGGAGCGAAAACGCGATATTGTCCCAAATCGTCATCGTCGGGAACAAAGCGTAGTTCTGGAAAACCGTGTGGATTCGGCGTTGATTCGGCGGAAGATCGGTAATATCCTTGCCTTCCAAATAGATGCGACCCGAATCGGGGCATTCGAAGCCGCCGAGCATGCGAAGAAGCGTCGTCTTGCCGCAACCCGAGGGCCCGAGAAGCGAGAAGAACTCGCCCTTCGTGACACTAAACGAAACGTCGTTCACCGCTGTTAAAGCGCCGAACTTTTTCGTAACGTGATCGAAAACCAGAAAGTCGTTATTCATAAGGGTTAATAATACGATATTTACCCTCAAAAATCAAGTCGAAAATTCAAGTTTTTTTCAAGGAAGTCGAGTCGGTATTTGAGGTGTCCGCGCTCACGAGCAATTATACGGGACTTTTCGTAATATAACCCCGAAAAAATCCACCCGATTTGGATAAGAATAAAGTCGGCGAGAGTGCGAATATGCTGATAGTCTACGGGGCGATTTTCGCGTATAGCGCTTAAAACTTCCTCGCTCGGTTTCCCAAGCGGCTCGAGTCCCCAAAACTCCGTTCTCGCCTTCCTCCAGTCGGTCGTCTCGAGCCGCTCTTCGAGGACGCGAAAAATGTCGAGCTTGTCGGCATCTCTGACGACTTTCGAAAGCGCGGCGGTTTTTTCGTCCATCCCTTCGGGAAGTTCGCGGCGATTATGGTAAAGAATCGCTTTCAAAATAGCGTCACACCATCCTTCTACCTTCCACCTTCCACCTTCTACCTTCTGAAGCCATCCCTTCTCTTTTACTATCTCATAGGAAAAGACGGCATGATCGACCGACTTCGAGTCTTGGAAGGTATTATACCTTTTAAGTTGCTCGTAGCGCCCGGTATCGTGAAGAAGCGCGGCGATTAATGCCGGCACCTTCCATTCTTCGGGGAATCGCTCGCCCTCGACAATAGCCGAAGCGTTCTCCACGACTTTCGCCGTGTGAAAACGCTTCAGTTCCATCATTTCGGGGAGGAGCCCGTCAGCACCGCGGAAAGTATCTACGTATTCATCGTAGAGCTTAGAAACCGATAACACTCTTTTTCTCTTCCTTGCGGATTTCCTGTTCGTCCGACCAGATGATTTCGCCGGTCTTGAGGTCCTTCAAATTAAGCGTGAACTTGAAGTAGCGGTCGGTGACACCATTAATCTGCTGACGCATTTCGGAAAGATCACCGTAGAGATACATTTGCGCGGCAGACTGCTGGCCCATCTTGACCGCTTTCGACTGATCGGTGAGGCCTTGAGTCGCCTGAGCGTTCATGAAATCGACATCGTCGGCGCTCGTGGAGCGATCCATAAAGCGGAACATGCGCGAGCGGATGAGCTTCGTGCGAATCGAGTCGGTAATCGACTTCGTGTCGATATGCATCGACGAGCGATTCTTGATCCCGGTAATATCGAGAACAGGGCGCTTTCCGCCGACTTCGGCGATGAAGTCACCATCCGCAAGCATCGAATCAACCATCTTTTCAACCGTGCGACGTACATCCTGGGGCTCGATTGCCGCGGTCTTCGACTGGAGATCGAGCTGAGTCTCGCGGGCATGCTGAGTAGCACAGCCGACGAGCAAGAGCGTAAAAGTTAAAGTGTAAAGTGTAGTGCGGAGGAGTTTTTTCATTTTTCTTATTTTCCTTTCTTATTTAAAGCGTTAGGGTTTGATCCAGATAATCTTGGTTTCGCCTGCCTTTAGGCCGTTTACGGGGGTAATCTCCTTATCGAGAACGAATTGCGCGTTCGGAAGCGTCACCCAACTACGCGTGTCGGCGCGGCGAACCGCCGAAACTACGGCGTTTCCGGCGAGGACCGCGAGCTGAACATAGCCGTTACCGGCCCGATTGACGGCGGCCTGCGCGGCAATTTGAGTAAGCGCACGGGTGATATTACGCGTAATCACGCCGGGAAGTTGCTCCTCGAGGTCGCGATAAGCGAGAGCTCGAACATTAAGCGCGAGTTCAGCCGTGCCTTCGGGAGTAGGGAGCGTCTTTTTCGCGTAATAATCGCATTTGCCGCGATACGACGGAATATCGATCGACATCGCCGTATAGACGGGGACAGGAACCTTGATCGACTCGCGTTGCGGAACGAAGCCCTCTTCGGCGATGACGATGACTCGCGCTTTCGTTTGGTCGAAGCGCTTGGTCTTCTGCGCCGCCTTCTGAAATGCCGTGCATTCGGGGAGTATGACGGCAGCTTTCTCGTAGGACTTACGCGCGAGCTCGAAGTCTTCATCCTTGTCCGCTTCGAACATGACGCCCGTCAAGTACCAAAGAAGCGGGTTTTCGTACGAAGAGCGCGTTCCTTCCATGACGCTTGCCATTTCGGCGGATTCCTTCGCGAGAACTTGACTCGTACCCTTCTTGGCGCCCTTGCGATTCTTCTCAAGATCGGCTCCATACGTCTCGACCAAGGTGTCTTGAACATAAACGGCGAGGCGACTATCCACTAAGGCGGAATCGAAGTCACCTTTCAGGGCCTGGAGTAAAATCGCGTATTCAAGAGCGAGGTTGAGCTCATAAGGAGACAAGTAGTATTCGCGCGTTCTATCATCGGTAATCGTCGAAGCGAGGACAGTGTTGCCGACATCCGAAAGCTTCAAGGTCGGCGCGGTTTCGTTGCGATCAACGGCCGAATCGATGGCGCGGCGGAAATAATTTAGCGCGACATCACGATTCCCGGCGAGCATGTTGACGCGACCGGCTTCGAGGAGCCCGAGATTCTTCGAATAATGCGAATTCTCCGCCAGCTCCGCGCTCCACTCGACCGGATAGGCATATTGGCCGTTCATCGTCGCGAACCGCGCCTTCTGCGCATCCTCATCGACACTCACACAACCGCTTATCGCTCCCGCCATAAGCGCGATAAGCGATAAATGATAAATGCGTAGGAAGTGATGCATATTAAGGAAGGATGATATCATTACCAAGCTTTTGAACGTTCTTGGTGTCGATATTGACCTTGATGCCGCGAGTCATCGCCGCCTCAGCATAGCGCTTCGTTAAATCGGCGCGAAGCGCTTCCACCGTCCCCCACTTGGTGACGCCCGCCTCGCTGAACTCCAGCGCGACTTCAAGCGTGAAGCCTTCGGAGATATTGACCGTCGCTTCATACGGCTTCATCCACTCACGCTCGATCTTGATCGTGTGAAGACCCTTGGCGATTTGGAAGTCGCCAGGAGCCGAACCGATTACCGCGCCATCGATAGCAATCGTTGCGCCTCCGACTACGCGGCGAAGTTCGATCTTCTGCTCGCCGGGAACGCCGTTAAGCTTTTCCTCTAGCTCGCTGATCGTGGAATCGATGGTAGTCGAGATGTGGCAAGTAGCGAGCGAGGAGCTCAAGTCGACCTTGCGCCACTTCGCGGCTTTTTCCGCGACCTTTGAAGCGACTTCATCGCCCCACTGATCAAGCAAAAGCTCATAGTAAGTGCCGACCTCTCCCGCAGCATCCATAACCGGATATTGACGCGACCAAGTCGGAAAGCCGTCGACGCTCTTACCTGCGGCATCGGAGACTTTCATCGCAATTTTGAGCGTAAAGACGGTTGCGAGCCGTCCACTGATATTGCGCGGCGTCTTCGTCGTGCCGACAACCGAGATTTCGGCGACATAATCGGCGCCGCAAAGCTGAGCGAGACGCGCCGCGCTACCGCCCTTCTTGAACTCTTCCTCGGCGAGAGTCGTTTCGACAACTTGGAAGTTTTCGATTTCCGCAAAGGCCGCGCTCATGCGATCGACAATGGCGGGAAGCTCTTCGGTAAGCGCAGCTTCTTTCGTGCGATTACGAGCAAATACGGCGATCTTTTTCTCTTCTCCATCCGCCAAAAGCGTAAGGGAGGCGAGAGCTACGAGAATAATCGGGACTAACTTGCGCATACGAGCTCCTTATTTCTGGGCTTCGGCGGTTTCTCGGATTTGAACGATGGCTTTGACGGCCTTCGGGTTCGGCGCCATGCCGGTAATCACGAAAGGTTCGCCACCATCAAGAACGAGCGCGCGATAAGGCTTACCCATTTCTTCGACGGGAGCACCATGTACATCAAGCCACGAGACGCGAGCTTGAATTTCGACGCGCTCGAAGCCCTTCGCTTTGATGGTCACGATGGCTTTCTTAAGCCCGCTTTCTTCGGTATAGCTCGTGTCGATCACTTCAACGAGCTTACGAAGCGCCTTCGAATCCTCGACAATCGAAGTCTTCCCGCTATTCGTATCGATCGTGACGCGCGTCTGCCGCGTATTCGTGCAGCCGCTCGTTGACAACATAACAAGTGCAATGGACAATAAGCTATAAGTGATATACGACGAAAGTTTCATCTTTATTTCTCCTATCCTTTGTTAATATTATAGCATAACTACTTATAGGGCTTCAAACTCGATTTCCATAATCCCCTCATCGGTAACTTGTTCATTGCCGATGCAGAACCTTGTTTCTGGCGGAATCTCGCCGGTCGAAAGCGCGATATTCTTGTCCCTCACGATATTCTCGATATTGCGTCTTACGATTCGGCGCACTTCTTCGAACGAATATGCGCCCATCTTGACGCGAATAACGCCCGTGCTACGCTCCGAGTTATATTCGAGCGAGAGAACCGTAAGCTGCATAATGACCGACTTGCCGGTGATTTTGTCTTTAGCTATCGAATATTCGGGAAAGTCGACTTGCAAGGAAACGCCTGACTTGACGCCATAGGTCGCGCGGTAATCATCAATGAAAGTTTGCCTAAGTTCTTTCTTGATCTTCTCCGCTTCCGCCAGATTCAATGCCGACTTGGCGGTAATCTCAAACGCATAAGCGAACTCTTCGCCCTGGACACGCTCGAGCTTATCGATCACATACGATGCCAAAGCGGAATCATCCGTTTTTGCGCTTACGGATTTTTGACTTGTTTTTACCTGCTCGTTCGCGTTAATGCCAAGAAATGGCCACATGTCCCTAGGAATTCTTGACGTAACCTTGGTGCGACCGAATGATCCTACACTGTATAGCACATAAGGATCTCTCCAGCCGAAGTAACCGCCCGACGATCCGATCTTAATGGCCCCGGGATTACCCCACTTCTTGCAGGCCTCATCCAATTGCGAAGACATTCCGCGACAATTCTCTAAATATCGCTTATATTGTTCGCTTTCTGGGGTAACAATCGCCCGTGAACCATATTGACGAGGAGCAAAAATGCACCCTCCTAATAAGTATGCTACAGACAAAATAGCTAACAATACTATTATTCTACTTCTACTCATGTGGAATATTATACCATAAAACAAAAAAACGCGCAATGTTGCGCGTTAATTTTATTGGTGCTCGGGGCGGGACTCGAACCCGCAAGGATCTCTCCACATGCACCTCAAGCATGCGTGTCTGCCAATTTCACCACCCGAGCAGCGGTTGAAAACGAGACATATTATATCATATTTCCCCTCACTTGCGCAAGGGGGTATTTTCAAAAATTTTAGACGTATCCTAACCATACACTAATGCCTGCCTTGCCGTAGAATCGCGAACCTATCGGCTTCAAGCCAAAGAAATGATTTAAGCTCACCCAATAACTGCCGCATACCGCGGCAGTTTTATTTACGCGACTTGCGGTAGTTGTAGGGGTTGATGGCGTTGGGGGCTTTTCAAAGACCCTTTTTGGCCGACTTTGCTCGTCTTGGGGACTGTCCCTAAGTTCGTATCAATTTCACCAACCAAGATGAAGTCATTAAGGGCATTAAGCGCATGAAGGCTCGCGGGGCCTTGCGAGGCGTCAGAAGCGTCACGACGGATAACGGGTGCGAATTCCTCAATCAAGAAAAATTGGACCGAGTTTTCAAGGCGGAAGTCTACTATACACGAGCCTACGCATCATACGAAAAAGGCTCGATAGAAAACTGCAATCGTTTGGTGCGCAGATGGTACCCGAAAGACACATACTTCAACCAAGTATCACGACGCGCAATTCAACGACTAGAAGGCACCATCAACAACATTCATCGAGAATCACTCGGAGGAGAGACTTCGCATGCTTACGATACACGTTTGGCCCAAGCGGCTTAATGAGTTTTTGCTGGCCCATCCCCTTTACAAGTCACCACTCCATTTACCTGCACCTTTAGGTTGCAAATCAAACGCCTGACCATGTCATGGCCGTGCGTAAGCTACCCTCCTTTTCTCTTGCTTGAAATTATGCGATAATGGATGCGTAACGAAAAATAGGAGATAAAGACATGAAAAGAACCGCAGCCAAATACTCGTCCGATTATCGAAGCGTACTCAATCTCGCCAAATCTTACGCCGCCCTCACCAAAGACAACATTCTTCGCTACAAGCACATTCTCGCGGCACTTTTGAAACTCAAACCGGAAATCGTCACCCATCTTCTTGGCCTTGACACTCTCATCGTCCCGAACCAACTCGCTTTCAAGTCGGGGAAAACGGATAATACGATTGCGATGTCTTCCCAAGTCAGCGAGCTCCTCTCGCTGCATGGCGGACATATCCATCAAGTGCTTAAGTCGCTCGGCGAATCGCCTTTTGAGATCGGCCTTATCCACCTCGCTTGCGCGATGCTCCTACATCCTCACAGTCCCATGCTCGAACTTCTTAAGCTCAATCTCGTAGACATCGACTCGGGACATTACGAGGAAGAGGTCTTGAAGCGCGCGGCCGATGCTTTCGCCGCGGATGAAGTGCTGCACTTGCAAAACCTGAGCGGAGAACGCCTTAAGTCGCTTCACTCGCTCAGGGACGATCTTAAGACCTCCGTCATCGGCCAGGAAGACGCCATCGACGAACTTATCGCGAGAGTCGGCATCGCGAGTTCGGTAACTGCCGCGGAACGCGCCATGAAGCCGATTTCATTCGCCTTCGTCGGCCATACCGGCACCGGCAAAACCTTACTTGCCAAGGAATTCCGTGATGGTTGGGACTATTATTTCCGAACCGGCAAGCCCGCCATCCTTGATATGAGCCGATTCTCCGTCGAAACGCTCATAACCGATATCGCCGGTCGCGACCCTTGTTGGAAAGACGGCGGCAAAGCGGGAGAGCTTACGCGGCTTGCCGCAGCCAATCCCAAGGGCGTCATCATTCTAGATAATATCGAAAAGGCCCACCCGGGAGCTTTGGCGCCGATTGCCGCGATGCTGAACGACGGTTATCTGATCGACGAGTTCTCGCGCGAGCGCGTTTCTTTCGCCGACAATATCATCATCCTCATCTCGAAATGTGGCGGAAAGTTCATCGATTCGAAGAAATTCGAACATCTTCGCCATAATAGCGGCGGTATGGTTCCGCGCGAAAAGCTCCTCGAGGGCATAGAGGCCGAGCTCAAGACTTTCGTCCCCACCAAGGTCGATATCCTAACCGAGATATTCGGTAAGACGAGCGCACCTATCGCCTTCCATCGCCACACCCCTGAATCGATTCATTCGATCGTCTTCGACTCGATCTCCTCCACGCTCCACCGCATCGCTCGAATCTACAATGTGGAGGTTGAAGCCGATCCGCACGAGCTTGCCGCGTTCTTCGTCGACACGATTATCGACTTCGGCTCCGCCCACCGCATCGGCGAGATGGTCGAAGGCACACTTACCCTCAATCTCGAAAAGGAGATGCTCCGAATAGCTGCGGAAAACGGCACTTGCCGCGCCATTACCTTTGCGGTAGACCCGCTCCCGAAGCTCGAGCAGGAAACGACGACGATTGAGGATAGAGCGCGTCTTCGCCTCAGCGCGGCAAAACGCCTCGACTTTTCTATCAATACTAACTTCGCCGCGAACGAGCTCGTAATCCACTTTACCGACCTTCATCATACGGTTCTACCGTCGATTGAAGACGCCGGCTGGTTCTCGGTTACACCCCCCAACGTTTCGGCGGAGAATCTGGTCGGGCTCGAAAAGGCCTGGGAGAAAGTAAGGCGCCTTCTCGATCGCCACGACAAAAAGTCGCCAAGCGCGATGAGCCCCGGCCATGTTCTTCTTTACGGACCTCCCGGCACCGGCAAGACCGCCTTCGCGAAGGCCATCGCGAAAACTCTTAATCGCAGCATCATTTGCGTGAACGCCTCTCGCTTCACCGCGAACCTCTGCGATACAACCGCAATAAACGAACTCAATTCGCTTTTCGCCGCGGCGGAGCGCACTCGCTCGATCATCTTTTTGGACGAATGCGACGCGATCGGTTCTCGCGAAGCGGTTAGCTCCGTCCAGGCCTCGGTCATCAACACGCTTTTGACGCTTCTCGATGGCTACGAAGAAAACGGCGTGATGGTAATCGGAGCTACCAATCTCCCCGAGAAACTCGACGACGCGCTTACTCGCCCCGGCCGTCTTCATACTCGCATCAAAATCGATCTTCTACGTAATCGTGAAGATCGCGAGAAGCTAGTCGAGCTCTTCTGTCGCAAGACCAATCGCACGATCCCCGAGGAATTGAAAGCGTTCATTGTCGATTCGACTTTCGAGTGGGCGAGTGCGAATATCTTAAGCGTTCTTACGGAGACGTTCGATCGCGCCGGGGATAAGGAACCGACTCGTGAAGACTTCGTCCGCGCCCGCACGAGCGACTATGTCGGCGAAGAAACTCAGTATCGCGCGTTGAACGCAAACGAGCGTCGTCATGTAGCGATTCATGAAGCGGGTCATGCGCTTATCGCCACCTTGCACCATCATAATTGGATTCAGGTTACGGTCAACGGCTTCGACCACACGGCCGGCTTTCTCGAGACGGCGCACAACTGCTCCATCGGTCGTACCAAGGAGCAGCTCCTCGAGACGATCGACATCGCGCTTGGCGGAACTGCCGCGGAACGCCTTTTCGATACGCTCGCGGAGGGCAGCGAGAGCGATCTTAAGAAAGCAACGAAACTTGCGCGTAGAACGCTTATGGGCGGAATCAATGACGAAGGAGAGTTGGCGATTTTTGAAGATGATGACAAAATCCGCCGTCTTCGCGTCAAGATCAACGCGATTTTAAACAAGCGTCTCAATTGGACGATCGGGATGCTCAAAGCTCACAAAACTACACTTCTCGCAATCGCGGAAGAGCTAGCCCTTCGCGGCACCCTCTTCCCGGAAGACATTCGCCACCACCTCGAAAAGGAGACAAAATAATGAACGATTCTCGCATTTCTCTTAACACCCACGCGCTGGAAATCATCTCCGGCGGCCATGGTGAAATCGGCGTCGCCTACCACTCTTCGGATGGTGAACGCGAAGCGAGCCCTACCCTTTTTTGGCTCGACGAAGAATCGCTCTATCTACGGTATAATTGGGCGAATTGGTATGTCGTCTCGCACGAGAAAACGAACAATGTGAAAGCCCTTTGTCGACGCGCGAATGCGCTACTGTATATTTATGAAGATGGCGATGTTCGCAGCGTACCGATGAAGGTCGTTCACGTATCCGATGTGCCGGAAGAGATTTTCTCTGCGGATGTCGTATCGAATAGTGAAGATAACGACAATGGCAGTTTCATTCTCGAAGAGCACATTTTAAGAAAGCAACTCGCGGAAATGGGCGCCAACTTCATCACCGGGGCCAAGTTCGAACGCACTCGCGTCAACTTCTATGAATACCGCGGCACCCTTCTTGTCGTTACATTCTTCCTGAAGTTCGGCGAATTTACCGCGAACGAGGATCCGGTCGTTAAAGATGAGCCCTATTGGATCAACGAGATAACCGCCGAGCTCTCGCCTTACTACATCGCCGAAAAGATTGTTGATGCGATCATCCCCGCAATCGATGATAAGATTCTCATTCGCTCGCTCATCTGCCTTAATCCCGATGCAGTAATAGTGAACGAAAGCGCGTACCTTACCGAAAACTACGATCCCGAAACCGCTTTCATTTATCCTATCGCGAAAGAGGGCTCCTTAATCAAGACGCTCGACTATGAGCTCGACGATATCTCGGGCGAAACGCGCGAAGACATTATCGAACTTAGCGATAAACTTGTCGCCGCCCTTAAAAAACAGGAGGCTAACCATGATGAATGAACTTCGTTTGCTCGCGCTCTTGGCGCTTACCCTCATTACGGCCTGTGCGCCGCGCCCCGGCGTTACCATCCCGACTCGCGGACGAATTCTCGCTTCCGACGGCACCGTGCTCGCCGAAACCGTAATCGAGTGGACGATTCATATCGATCCGCAATCGACTCTCGCCGATCGCAAAAAATGGCCCGATGAACGGCTTATCGAAACGCTTTCCGAAAAGCTGGATATCGGACGCTCTCATATCGAGAGAGCACTCGCCCACACCAAGAAGCGGTATATTCACATCGCGACGATTCGCGATTCTGAATTAGCCGAAGAGCTGCGCGCTAATCGCAAGAACTGGCGCCTTATCATCACGAAGCAACAAGCTCGCAGTTATCCGCTTGGGGCCGCCGCGGCACATTATGTCGGCGTCGCTCATTACCGCCCAGGACTCGGCGCCCTCTATACGGAGCGCGTCGATAAAAACGGCATTACCGAGTTCGTTCATTTCAACACTCGCGGCACCATGGGCGCGGAGTATAAATATGATCGGCGTTTACGTTGGGGAAATGACGTGACGATCGATCTCGTGCCGGAAATTCAAACGAATCTCTACGCTTCGATTTCGAACGGTTGGGCAATCGTCAGGGACGGCTCAAAGGTTGTCGCTTTCGCGAAGAAGCCAAGCTTCGATCCCGAACATTACTGGCGCTATGGGCCGGAGCATTGGGGAATGCCTGACGAAGGCGAGATCGGTTGTTTAGAATTCTTGCGCCCGGATCCGGAAGATCGCTACTAAGTCGCATCGCTTCGACTTCGCCTTTAAGCTCTTCTCGCCAGACTATCGGATCATACTTCATATGCGCGAAACGCCTTATAAAGTTGCGCCTCCGATTCATCGCGGAACTGTCCGTCGATCAGTTCATCGAGAATGTTTGTCTGGCGAGAATGAGTACGACCGAGTCGAAGATAGCTTCCCGAGAAGACATCCAGATGCCAGGGAAACGGCAGATCGAAATTGTGATTACCGGCAAAGAGAATGTGGGTAAAGAACGAGAAGATATCGTTACGATTCTTCCAGAGTTCCGGATGCGCCTTGCGCGTCTTCGCGTCGAGTTTAGCTAAGACCGCGATCATAACGAGGATGCGCGCTTCGCCTTTAAGGAGCTTATCAATCGATACGGGTTCTTTCGCAAGAAGCCGCTTCTTAATCGCTTCGATATCTTTCGGCCAAAGGCCCTTCTTCGCAAGCTCGTTCTTTTCTTTGAGAAGTCGCGCTTTAAGTTCGCCGCGCTTGGTCGTCGCCCACTTGAATGTCGCACCGATCGATACAGTACCGAATTTATCGCGCTCATCCTTTTCCAAAATTTCAAGCACTCGTGCGATCGAAATGATCCAACGATCGCGGCAGATTTCATCTTCGGTAAAATAAGAATTCCAGAGCTTCTCGGCGGCGTCTTTTACTTCCGAAAAATCGATGTTTCGATACTTAAGCGGTTCGAGCTTCGAGGAGCGAGCGGAAAGCGCTTCCATCACCTCTTTGGTCCAAGCGCGAAGCTCTTCCTTTTCCGTCGCCTTGAACGGCAACCCCTTGGGAAGCGCTAAAGCCGTGCGGCGTCGACCTTTCAAAAGCTTGAAGCGGTTATCGCCGAGTTCCCCTAAAAGCGAAAGTGCGAGCGTCTTCGGCTCAATGGCGATTTCCTCTTTCGCGATAAGTTCTTTCAAGGCCGCTCTAAAAGAGACGCGCCCGACTTCGCCGACCAATTCCTCGAGTTTGCCGCGCTCCAACGCTTCGCGCACGAAACGAACAACCTCGTCTTCACTCGGCCTATCGGCGACGAGCGCAGGCTCGGGGAATTGCGCGGCAGCTTTCTCGTACGACTCCCGAAGCGTTTCGAAGTGAGGCCACGCCGCTTTCCAAAAAGCTTCGGCATTCGCGAGTTTGGATTCGGCGAAGTCTTTTCGCATGGTCGCCTTTACGCCCAGAAGTTTCAGAATCTCCGCTTCGCTTAAGGCGACGAACTTTTCCGGCGCTTCCGTTATGAGCGCGTAAATCGTTTCGGCGGCGATGATAATCGCTTGATGCGAACCGGAAGAAGCGAGCTTAAGTTTGATTCTGAGCATCGCCTGAGCGAGCGATTCGAGCATCACTCGTTTCGCGGCGGCCTGAGTCGAGCGTGCGTCCGATTCTTTAAGGACGACATCCGAGAGAACGGCGAGGGCGAGCCAACGCGGTTCGAAGCGAATCCGCTCGGCACCTTCGAATGCGCGTGCGTACGAGAGCTTCGTGTGGCGGTCGTAATGATAGTAGGTTAGAAGCGGCGACTCGAGCGCGGCATTCGTGACGCCCGACAAAGGTAGCGTCACGTCATCTCGCTCTTCGATATAGAGCCCGAATTCGCCCGCGGCGATTGCTCGAGCGGCGAGCGTCAGCGCGGCGATTCGCTTAAGAACCAGCGCCTCATTCGATTTCAACTCTTCGTAGATGCGCGTTTGCAGGTAGCGATCGAGCTCCCAGTCCATCGCGCCCCAAACTCCGCCGCCGGTGCGCGAGTAAAGATAGCGTTCGAAGTCGAGACGCAAATCCGCGCTATCGCCGAACCAGAACTCCGGTCTCATGATTATCGGCTCGGCAGTACGCGCGAAGGTAGCGAAGGCATAAGGATTCTTTCTTACGCCATCGGTCTCGAGCCGCGGTGCTTGGCGCTTTAAGATATAGATATCGCGGAAGATTTCATACCACATCTCCTCGACGCCCGCGCGATTGAGCGCCTCGGCAACGCGAGTCAATACGAGTCGATCCCTCGCCCCTTCGAAGCGACGAAAGAACTCCTCCACCCCCCTGGGCAACGTTTTTACTATATTACTGATCAAGCGTATTTGCTTCTTGTGCAGGAAAAACCAACTTGCTTATTTCGGGATAATCGTTCAGCGACTTACCCTTCAAATCAAAAAACGAGATGACGAATGTTCTTGCGAACATTGCCAACTCTGCATCGTTGCTATTGATAACCTCCGATAATTGGGATACAACCAAATCAGAGAAAGCCTTATCATCTCCTGCTTGAGATATCTTCTCTAATTCAATGCGAAACTTCAAAATGCTTAAATCTTGCTTAGGAAGAATGCCTTTCTTTTCACCTTCCTCGCAAATTTTCAGAACTTTCTCCAGAAGTCCGCTATTCCACTTGCCCGTATAGTAGAATCTGAAAGTGCTCGAGTCCGTTTCATCACGATATTCAGAGCTATCTGCAGCGGTAAGAAAAAGACAGGCCAGCAAATAAGAGTCTTCTCTCTTATTCAAAAGCTGTTCGTACTCTTCAAACCTTGCTGCAAATTCCTTTATCATCGCATACTGAGTACCGTCTTCAGTCGCAGGCAAAAGTTCTCCTAGCAATTCCACTTCTTCTTCGGAAAACGAATTTCTATAAATCGGTGTCTTCTTTACGGACTTTATCCAGGCGTCAATTCCCTTGGGGTCGGTTATTTCCAAATCTTCTTTACTGCCGTTTCTGCGGCGTATTTTATTTATGGCATAGAGACACGATAGACTCTTGCCCAAATCATCGTTATTTTGCAAATACTCGTCAATCAGCATTCTTATAAATCTATCATCCCGATATAACGACATCGTTGCCAAGCAACAACCATAAGTATCCCCCGCGATCTCGCATTGTTTCAGTTTGAAGATTTCCGTCTCCCAAGTCGTCTTTAAAAAGCTGATAGGCGGATAATTTTCACCTGTGAGAACATTAAGGGAATCGCTTTTCGAGATTAAATCAGCTCGACGATCAAAATCAATGTCCAGCATTCTTTTTGTCCGTTGGGCAATACGCTTGGCATAGTCTTGCAGCTCGCTATCTTTCGAGTTTTTCACATAAGAATCAAGTTCAAGGAATGCATCTTGATTGTAACTTATCATTACTTGATTCTCCAACTCCAAGAGATGTATCTTCGTATTGATCTGATTTACCGAATCGGCAAACAGCTCATCGACTTGTTTCTTCGCCTTTTGAGTTGCCAAATAATCCGCAGCCAATCTTGGAATATATAAAGGTAAGCTCACGATAATGGCTATCGGTATCATGAAGCCTGATATAATACTGATGAACCAGTGTCGTTGTACCCATGATTTTATTCGACGATCGATAAAGCTCGACAACTGCTCCACTTCCGCCAAACTATCGAAAGCGGTTCGGAAATGCTGCAAAACGTCAGCGCGAATCTGATCCGGAGAAATGCTACCGGCCGCGATTGAAGAAGGCGCGATCGGGCTTCGGTTTGCGGCTTGATTTGAAGGCGCATTAACCTGTGGATGATTGTCAGTATCCAACGGCGGTCTGCCATTATCATGCAATACTTCGTATGCTATACGAATCGCCAACCCACACAAGACCGAGATTACGATAGACGCGGACAATGCACGTTGCGAATATCCGATCAACGCCAATGACGATAGAATACTTACGATGAAAGTCGCAATCGCGATAAGCATAAAATAAACGACTCTTGAAGCCCAAAGCTTGCTCTCGTTTTTGACTTGTCCAACAAGTTCTTTAAATATCTCGGCAAATATCGTTTTCATATACTTATATCATTTCAGTTATTTGTGTCCGGCCATTTCAATTCGTCGTATAGCGCCTTATTCGTATCAGTTCTCGCAACAAATCTGGTCTTATCGTTAAACCAGATTTCAGTTTTGTCGGATTTTTTCTCAGTCTTATATTTCTCTGCCGCATCCGTCCCGTATATATCTTTGACATCAGTTGCTTCAAGCTTTTTATAAAACACTCCGCGAAGATATTGACTGAATTTGACGTTAGGGTCGGGCTCCTTCTTTTTCAATGCGACATAAATCTTAAAGCTACCGGCAGCTCCGGACGGATCCCATATTAAGAAATAGTCGCTATTACCCATTGATGGATCGTGAGCAAAACCTACTATTGATCGATATTTCTTAATATCAACGACATTGCCTTCTTTCACCTCCACATATTCAGTTTCGCTAAAAATCTTTTTTGTATCCAACGCGCCGGTGTCCGTTAAGCAATTCGTTGGTCTTAATATTACATGTAAATGAAGATGGTCTATGGATGGTGCGGATGTCGGCGAGCCGGGATTCAGGCTTCCATGCTCGAATACAAGAATCTCTTGTTTTTCGCCAAGTCGCGTTTTTATACTCGAGCGGATGTTCTCTATCAACTCAATCAAAGCGGCTCCGGGTTCACGATCTTTATCATTCATCAAATGCGAGCGTTTCATGTAATCATAGAAATTCAACACATGATACTTACAAATCAGAACCAAATGGATTTTTGAGATTGGACGAATATCGGGCACAATATAGAAATCTTCACCCTGGGTTTTGTCGTTAAAAAGAGGCTTGTTTTCCCAGCCGTCGCTACTTGTTATTTTATCAAGCATATGTCCGCAACAATTTGGGCATACTGTTCGATCTCGCTCCATTAATCCCGAATCATAAAAACCGCGCAAATCAAACCAAGAATTAAAAGTTTTCTTATGCCCTGAGACGACATCATTATCCTTAGAAACATGACATGTCTCTCTATCCGTTCCCCGCGCTTCCTCTCCTATTGGAAATGTGCCGCCAAACATTACATTCCCGTTAACGACACAAAAGTGTTGCATTAACTTGGTGTCCATGTACCGTATTTCCATTTTCTTTATTTTTTTGTTATTATGTAAATCATTAAACACGTTACGAGCGTTGCTCAATGCATTTTTATTGGCCTCGGCTGTTTCTTTATCAACACGAAAATCGCTATGTCTACAAAGAAGAACCCTTAGTTTCGCGATTTCGCTTATCTTGATTGATTCTCCGGCATTATCCGACAAGACACTCTTTAGCACGTCAGCATAGTCCTTGCCATCAACATCCACGATATCTAGCCGCTCGATTTTTTTGTCACTAGTGCGACTATCTCTTAACACCCTTTGTAGTAATTCTATAAAACTCCCGGATCGAACATTTAGCTTATACAGCCCCACCTGAAGCCTGCTTAACTTTGTTACAGCATAGCTCAACGTCACAATGAGGGCTCCATTTATCAACGAACTGGCCGTCTGCTTTATGGTAGCAAATTTGCCCGTTGCTTGCGAAACAGCACCAAACACCTCCAACGCAAACAATAGAGCAATCAACATTAGTGCCACTACAAAAGGCCCCCATGTCTTGAATTTGCTAAATTTGGACATGACATCCGATAGCGCATGATCCATCAATGCCGCATTGTATCCTGCCGATAAATCGTCCATCACCGACCCTCCTTCTTATATAAATATCCGAATTCGTTTTTGTCTCGCCATTCGCAAAGCGGCGTGAAATCATATCGTTTGGCGAACTTCACAATCGCATCCGTCTCCGGCTGAGTAATCTCGACCGTACGCGAAAGCGATTTGATGCTACCGGTAACCAAAAATTCCGGCGCGTTGATCGCGGCAATCGCGGCCTTCGCTCTTAAGTTGCGAAGCCGCGTCAAAAGCGGAATCACCTTCTGCGCGAGAACGAGATCGAAACGCTTGCTCTTAAGCTCAGCCATCTCCTCGATCTTGCAGTTGATGACAATTGCACGTCCGGGAAAACATTTATCGACGACTTTCCTCAAGCTCTCACTTACCCGCGCATCCGGCTCGATTGCATAGCAAGTCTTGATGTTAGGATATCGGCTTAACATCAGAAGCGGATTGAAACCACATCCGACATCAAGTATCACCTTGGCATTACGTAGCGCTTTATCAATCGGTTCAGGGAAAGTCGTCCTTACTCGATCACGAGTCGACTTGTGAAGTAGCAAGATTCGTTCGATATCGATCTTATCTGCCGCGACGAGCTCCGTCAGCCGCGCGTAATCGACAAGCGTCCGCGCCTTGCGAATGATCTGCGCTTGAACATATCGGTCGCTCGCTTCTTTCGTGGCATCAGGATGAAGCTCGCGAAATCGTTTCTCATACAACGGCACCATCGCCTTGTACTCGGGCAAGAAATCTTTTATATAATCAACTCTTGGCATAACATTTAATCAATCTTTCTATATTATACCAAATTTACGCTTATCTTGAAAGCGGAAAGCTCAAAAATCTGCCGCGGAAGTGCGCCCTTTAATGCCATTTTGTTTTTGCCAATCGCGAAAGTTTTTATACCACGCTTCCATCGAAACTCCTTTCATTCGCGACATAAACTTCGAATGTTTCATTGTCTTTCTGACCGCCTCGATCTTGCTATAACCGGCATTGTAAAAAATCTGGCATTGCTGATAGATATCGTCTCGATCGTCAATCGGTTTTCTTCCCGCCGGATTCTCCGCTTGCACCGAGGTCTCTTTGCGACGTTTTTCCTCTATCCGCCCTTCGGCCCAAAGCCGTTCGACTTGATCGCTGTTTCGATAATACAAAAGACAGAGATTCTTCAGTAAGCTCGTCACCTCCTCGTCATACTCTAGTTGCGTCATATCGGGATCATAGGGTTCGCAAAGAAGCTCGTACAAGTCACACTGCACCGTTTCCGCCTCATTAAGCGAGGTAAGCTCCGGATATGCGTCTTTCAGTTCATCTATCAATCGCATCGCGCTCGAGTGCCAATCGGTCAACATCGGGTCGGGAATTTCGCCGGGGGTGAAAAGTCGCAATATCGCGGCAAATTTGATATAGAGGCGATATGTTTTGTTGCGTTTGGGATTAAGCTCGCGATGAAGGATTTTCGGGTCATTTCGCGAAGTTTTGGCGACATTGATTATCTGCTCGGAAATCGCGGTGATCTCTTTGAGCACCTCGGTCAGCCGTTCCCATTTCGTCAGTTCTTCCATTTTCTTTTTCCTTTCTTGATGATTTCGTGATCGTTGATCCTCCGCCTTGAATCACGACTCATTTTGTTTCGAGGAAAAAGAAATCCGCCGGCAAACGCAAATTGTCGTAATTCAATTTGGTTTCCTAGGCGGATAAGCATCACGGTCTTTTGCTTGCCGCGGAGAAGCACAGCGAAGACGGGCCGTTATAGCATCTGCAAGGAGGCGAGGATTGTTTCGCCCGCAAGTCCTAAGACTCACTACGGGAAAGTATATCATATTCCCCCTTCGCCTGTCTAGCCCTAATTTTTCGGAAAGAATTATTTCTTCCGAAAATCTTTTTTTCGCGCTTTACCCATTGTTTCATTGGCCTTTTCGTTCGGAAAAACGGAAAGAATAATTTCTTCCATTTTTTCCATGAGATAATATTGCCCATGAAAAAACAGAAAAACATCCATCCGTTGAAGGAGATTGTGGTGCAATGTGTCAAAAATTGAGATTCGAGGTCTTGTCTAACGGGAATATGGTAAAATATTCCCGTTCTTTAGATAGTAGCCTTTAGTGGGAATGTGATAAAATATTCCCGTTCTTCAGGCGAGTGTCTGATAAAAAGAATGGCCCACCGAGGAAAGGCCTTCCTCGATGGGTCCTGCGGCGGTGAGGTTCTAATTGAGGTCCAGGAGAAAATCCTCCGGGTCAGCCTAACCCACCGTCGCGTTTTGTCTAAAGGCTCAACAGTTGTATAGGTGTTTCGGGATTGTCTGAAGCCACTCCCGGTTCAACCTCAAGACAAGAATAGTATAGCATGAAATCAGGTACCTTGTATATAGGAATCGACGTTTCCAAGGAAAAACTTGACGTCTACAACCCGGTTACGAACTCTACGAAAAGCGAACCGAACAATTCGGAAGGCTTTCGCAAAATCCGTGAAGCTGCCCGCAAGGCCAAGGCTGTCGTCTGTTGTGAACCGACTGGCGGATATGAACTCGAGATGATCCTGTTCCTTCAACGCTATGACGTACCTGTCGCCTACTGCGACGGGTATCGTGTGCGTCATTACGCGCTCGCCACCGAACAATTCTCGAAGAACGACAAGATTGATGCAAAAATGATCTCTCGATATGCCGAGAATACGGATGTTCGAATCTTGGACGATAAAGATGAAGATCAGCTCAAACTTCGCAGACTTTGGTCGCTTTACCAAACTCTCGTTGATATGCATGTCGTTCTTGCCCAAAAGGCCTCAATTGAGCCTGATAAGGCATTGCGTGCTATGTTGAAAACAGAGTCAAAGCGCCTTCGAAAGAAGGCAAATGAAGCGCTTAACGCATGCTTGGAACTTGTTGAGAAGAATGCCGAACTCAAGCGAATCTTTTCAACCATATTACTCATAGATGGAGTAGGCCAGATTACCGCATTGGCAGTGCTTGCCGGAGTTCCGGAACTCGGACATATCAGCGATGCGGCGATTACGAAGCTGGTTGGAGTAGCACCAAGGGATGATCAGAGCGGAAAAACCGAGAAAACACGGCATATTTGTGGTGGGCGCAAGAATGTACGCAATGCGCTCTACATGGCTGCTGTCGCCTCGGTAAAATTCAATCACATTCTAAGCGATTACTACTTACAGCTCAAAAAACGAATGCCAGGACCAAAAGCATCCAAATGGGCGCTCGTGCCTGTGATGCGAAAGCTAATCTTGTTGATGAATAAGATTGCAAGGGATCCCCATTTCGTACCGCAAATTAAGGCGGCATAAGCTGGACTCCAGATTCGACAATTAGAGGACTCCTTCGAGCCCTCTTCCCTCTCTTTCCCCCACACCCCCATTCTCACCTTGCTCGAAACCTCGTGGGGCTTCTAGACAGAAGCCCATAACTGCTATTTTTGATTTTCTTAAAAAATACAGTTGCTGACCTTCCGTCCCAGAATTTTGACACATCACCGCAAGTCCACCATGAAAGGTAATATGAAAAAACTGAAAAATATCCATCCGTTGAAGGATCAGAAAGGAAAGCGCAAATGAGTAAAAAGAAAAAGCGTCCCCAAGAAAAGAAAATTTCCCCCACACTCCCTTATAAGAAAAGAAGTCCTCGGAAAAAGAAACAGACGCAGACGATGAGAGATTATAGTTTATTATCAGCCCACGCGTGCGCGTGCGAGGGAAAGGTCGATGATGTGCGCCTTGCCGTCGATCAGGCCGTCGAGCTTTTGGAGGCGACCGAGGACGACCGAAAGCTTTGGCTTAAGATGGCGAACCGGAATCTCAACAGCTTCTTGCACGTCTTTCTCGAGTTCGAGATCGATCTCAAGGAAAAAGGTTATAAGTTCCGCTCCCCCATCAAGGCCTTCCAACAACGCCTCAATGTCGTCTTACCGAAAAACAAATAATGAAAGGAAAATAAGAAAATGAAGTACACGAAAGAAGAATTGGAAAAGATGCCGCGCTGGCTTAAGAATGAACTCAAATACGCGAAGGTGACGCTGAGAGATCGAATCCCCGGCCCGGTGAACAAGAACGATATCGAACGCCGCCAAATCGAACGCGATTATCAAGGAGTATAAAAATGACGAAGGAAGAATATATGAAATATGAACCAAAGGCGATTAAGTTCGCGAGATGGCTCTACTCGAAGCGACAGCTCAGCTTAAGTCAAGCGGAGGACGATGCGCACGATGTCGTCACCGATCTCTACTTCGAGCCGGATCCGAAGTGGGACTCGCTTCAAGGTAAAGCGCGGCAGATTGCAATCATGCATCGCATTCGCTCGCGTATCAAGAACAAAGCGCGACACTTGTGGACGCGGCAGGAGTTGATCTCGACAACAGGGCTTTCGATCGGCGAAGCGCCTAAGGGCGAGTTCACCGACGATGGCGACGAAGAGAACATCGAGACCTGTCTCCTCTCCGATAGCGGAGCTCAGGCCGCGGCAATTCGATCCTTCGACGAGCCCGGGCCCGAGCCCCCTTTCGTCTACCTCGTCCGCGCTGAAGTCGCAAAGTTGCGAGGGCTCAAAAGCAAAGTCTCTCGAGCCACTATGCGATATCAAACCATGCGAGAAGCTTTGGCGAAATCCAAGCTCTACACACGGCTATTTTACGCGATTTTAAAAAATCTTCAGCCCACTTTC
>JAZLMG010000072.1:0-9852 GCA_045598585.1 Kiritimatiellia bacterium | reverse complement strand
GACGAATCTCGACATAACCTGGCTTAAGGAGAAGGGTGACGAGACCGACTCAAGGTCGCTCGCCGAAATCTTCGGCGAAATAAAGGCGCGTAGCGCGGCGGTTTCGAAAAACGTCGCGCTTCTCGAAAAGCTCTTGAAGGGAATCGAGGAATGAGCGGGGCTAGTTTTTCTAGAGATTCTAGCGGTTCTAGATCCTCTGGCGGCCTCTCGGTCCTTCGCGGTCAAACTGTCTGGGAAAATCTTTACTTTTACCAAAAGACGGTCGTCCTTTATCAGATGACGGTCGTCTTTTGTCGCCGGTTCTTGCCGAAGTATGGCGACAGAACCGTCGATCAAATGGTCCAGGCCGCGCGGAGCGGCAAGCAGAATATCGTCGAAGGGTTCGCCGATGGCGTAACTTCGACGGAGATGGAGCTTAAACTTCTTAATGTCGCGCGAGCGAGTATAAAAGAGCTTAAAGAAGACTATATCGATTATCTCGCCGCGCATAAGCTCGTACTTTGGAATAAAGCGCATCCTCGATATGATGGGCTTCTTAAATTTTGCCGCGCTAAAAACAAGGTCGAGGAATACGAGGAGTATTTCGAGAAGTGGAGTGATGAGGAATTCGCGAATACCGCGAACACGCTCTGTCACATGGTCGACAAGATGATGGCGACGCATCTTGAGAAGAAGGCGGAAGATTTTAAAGAGAATGGCGGGATTAAAGAGCGAATGACGGCGGTACGCTTGGGGCGTCGTCAGACGCAGAATGAAGAAATCGCCGCGCTTAAGGCCGAGGTCGAGAGGCTTAAGGCGGAGAATGCCAGCTTAAGGCGCGAGCTCGCGGTAAGAGTAGAAGGGGCTGGCGATTCTAGCAATTCTAGAACTTCTAGAGATTCTAGAGATTCTAGAAAATCTAGCGCTTCTAGAGATTCTAGGCAGGGGATCTAACCGAAATGACCACCGCTCTTCGTAAAAAGCTCTTGGACCTCGCGATTTCCGGCCGCCTGACGGCGAGTTGGAGAGATGAGGTGGAGAGAAAAGGTGGAGGTGGAAATCTTCCATCAGGGTGGAAGATGGTGAAGTTGGGTGAAGTTGGCCAAGTGCGAATGTGTAAACGTATATTGAAGAACCAAACAGTATCTCAAGGGGATATACCATTTTTCAAGATAGGTACATTCGGGAAGACTCCGACGTCGTACATCACAAAAGATGTGTTTGAAGAATATGTTACTAAATATCCCTATCCAAAACGTGGCGATATATTGATATCGGCAGCAGGGACGATAGGAAGAGTTGTTGTTTTTGACGGACAGCCGGCATATTTTCAAGATTCTAATATTGTCTGGTTAGAACATGATAATAGTAAAGTAAGTAATCAGTTTTTGTATTGGTATTACCAAACTTCACCATGGAAAGTGACTAAAGGCACTACAATACCAAGACTTTATAATGAAAATATCTTAAATGCAGATATCCCTCTCCCGCCCCTCAAGGAGCAGAGGGCGATAGTTAAGAGATTGGAAGAGTTGTTGGCACTGGAGAAGGAAATTGCCGCGGATACTGCCGCGCTCGATGAGCTAGCTAGCGCGGCAAAACGCAAAATCCTCGACCTCGCAATCTCCGGCCGCCTAACGGCGAGTTGGAGAAAAGAGGTGAAGAGAAGAGGTGGAGGTGGAGGTCTTCCATCAGGGTGGAAGACGGTGAAATTGGGAGAAGTTGGTGAGTTTAGTGGTGGACACACCCCGTCGAAGGCCAATAGTGAATTTTGGGGCGGAGAGTATCTTTGGGTCACGTCCAAAGACATGAAGTCCAAGTATATCGAGGATACAGCGATTAAGTTAACAAAACTAGGCGCCGAAGAACTTGAATCATTGCCCGTTGGGACTTTGTTAATGACGACTAGAAGTGGAATATTGAGACGAAAGTTTCCCGTCGCTATAGCTCGAAAACCTTGCACTATCAATCAAGATCAAAAGGCTTTGAGAGTCGGGTCAGGCGCGATACCAGAGTATATTTACATCGTTCTTAGTGCATTAGAGGATATTATCCTAAAGAAATATGTAAAATCGGGTACTACTGTAGAAAGTGTTATTTGGAATAAGTTTGTGGATATAGAACTCCCTATCCCACCCCTCGACGAGCAGAAGGCGATTGTGGCGAAGGTCGAAGAACTCCTCGCGGCGATAAAGAATTTGAAAGCATAATTGCCGCGGAATAATGTGTGATGCCTGACGGCTCCAATCTGCTGCGTGGCGGATCTCGCGAGATGCACGGATTTAAGCGGAAGCGCTAAAGAGAAACCTTAATTTCGCGCTCTTTTCGCTGCGGGAGTATTTGGCGCTACCGGAATCGTTTAGACATAGGATTCCCTATTGACATTATCCGCCTAAAAGCGTATAATATTACGCGAAAGGTGGAGAGGGAAGTGAGAACGTTATATCATGGTTCGATTGATAAAATCGTAAAGCCGAAGTTCGGTTTCGGAAAGCGAAACAACGACTACGGAATCGGTTTTTATTGCACCGAAGTCGAGGAATTGGCAAAGGAGTGGGCCGTCGGGAAGGATCATGATGGGTTTGCGAACCGTTATGAGATTGATGATAAGGGATTGGAAATCCTAAACTTAAATGATCGGAAATATTGCGTTTTGCATTGGCTCGCGGTATTATTGGAGAATCGGCAGTTCGAAACCGAATATGGGATCGCGTCGGAAGCGAAAGAATATTTGATTAAGAATTTCGCAGTTCCGTATAAGGAGGCGGATGTCGTTATCGGTTATCGTGCAGACGACAGCTACTTTTCTTTCGCGCAGGATTTCATATCCGGGGCGATTTCATATCGGCAGCTGAGTGCCGCGATGCGACTCGGGGAACTCGGAAATCAGTATGTGCTAAAGAGTGAGAAGGCATTTTCTTCGATTAAGTATGTCGATTCTTTAATTGCGACAAGGAGCGACTGGCTTAACCGAAAGGAAAGCCGCGATATGGCTGCCAGAAACGAATATTTAAAGCAATTGAGGAAGCAACGTCAACCCGGGGAATTGCGCATATTCAACATTATTGATGAAGGAATCACGAGCGATGACAAACGCCTACGATAAGTCGTATCTTTTTCGGGCGAAGAAGTCTCTTGGGCGAATGCTGGACTTTGCCGTGAATGAGCTTAAGTTTTCCGCTGCGGATTTTTGGGACTTGTTTCTTTATTCGGGAGTAGCCGATGGATTCGGCGGAGGAGAATCGCGGCTTTTGGCCGGTATGAGCGGCATCGAACTCGCATATGAAGTCCTGGATCGGTCGAAAGTAAAATATCGTCGAATCAAGAATCCGATCTGTGCGGATGAGAAATCGAAAGAGTATTGGGCGGGGTGGGCACTTGCTCATTATCAATGGCTTCGTGGGATTACATTCGCGGAAATCGATCATGTAATAGAAATCGATGAGGTAATCGGGATGTACTCGCCTTATCATGAGATGGATATTTCGCAGTTTGTCGATGAAATCGATCGCTTATATCGCAAACTTCATCCGCACACGAATCTTCGACGCGCGCGAGATCGTTTCGGTATAAGTCAGGGCGACTTGTCGGCGATGTCGGGGATATCCGTGCGTACGATTCAAGAATTCGAGCAACGCCGCAAGAATATCAACAAGGCGCAACTTGATACGGTCTATCCGTTGGCGTTGGCACTTTGCACTTCGATGGAAGCGCTGATGGAACGCGTTCCATAACTTCGGCGATTTTCTCTTCCGTAATGGATATGTAAATTTTGGAAATAGAGGCAATGACAGAACGAGAGGCATATATCGCATTCAATATGACCGAGCAAGTCGGCTCGGTCAAAGCGAATTTTCTCATCAAGGAATTCGGATCGCTTGCAAAGGCGTGGGAAGCATTTCCCGAAAAGATATCGCGCTCGGGCGGAGAAGTCGATTATGAAGCGGAAATCAAGAAGGCCGAACGCTATGGAGTTACGATTCTGACGCCCATCGATCCCGATTATCCCGAGAGCTTGAAGAGTATTCGCTCTTTCCCGCTTGCGATTTACGTAAAGGGCGACGTGTCGATACTGAAGAAGCTGTCGATTTCGATGGTCGGGACACGCAAGTGTACCGATTACGGGCGCAAGGCGGCTTTTACTCTCGCTCGCGATTTGGCGTATGCCGGGTGGGTAATCGTCTCGGGGCTCGCTCTCGGCATTGACGGCGAATCGCATCGCGGCGCTTTGGCGGCGAAGGGGCTTACGATAGGAGTTATCGGCTCGGGGCTCGATCAGTTTTACCCCGAGGAGAATCGCGAGCTTGGACGTGAAATCGTCAAGTCCGGAGGCGCGGTCATCAGTCAATTTCCCTTCGGTCGCTATGCCGACAAGGAAACGTTCCCGATTAGAAACCATATCGTCGCGGCACTTTCGCGCGGCACGATAGCCGTCGAAACGCCGATCAAGGGCGGAACGATGCTTACCGCGACCAATGCCGCGGAAATGGGGCGAGTCGTGATGGCTGTCCCGGGACCGATTGATTCGCGCGAGAGTCGCGGGTGTCATAAGCTTATTCGCAATGGGGCGGTTTTGGTGCAGAACATTGATGATGTGATGGAGGAACTCGGACAAATCGGCGAAGGGATTCGCGTCAACAACGCGGAGGGAGAAAAGGTTCTTTCGAAGAACGAGGCAAAGAAGTCTTCGCTCCCACCTTACACGCTCGAAGAGTCGCTCATTATGCGCATAGTCGATGATACGGGAACGAAAATCGATAAAGTCGTTCGCGAAAGCGGGCTTAGCGCGGCAAAAGTCAATTCGATAGCGATGGAGCTTCGTCTTAAAGGGCGAATCAAATTCCTCCCGGGAAATCGCATCGCGAGACTTGCCTAAAGCGCGGCAAAAATGATATAATTTATCTAAATACATCTATTCAAGGAAGTAAGGACATGGAAAACAAGATCACTCTCGTCAAAGAATCGATGAAGCGCGGCTTTACGCTCGTTGAACTCCTCGTTGTCGTCGCCATTTTGGGTATTTTAGGCACCATCGCGATTCAGAACGTCACCGAACACCTCAAGAAGGCGAATGAAACCGCAGCGAAGGCCTCGGTCGACTCCCTCAAGGAAGCGGTCACGACTTATTACATCAACAATTCGAAACTCCCGACTTCGCTTTCGCAGCTCGTGGAAGGCACCGACGATAAGCCCGCGATTCTTGAAGGCGGCGAAGGCGCGTTGATCGATCCTTGGAACAACGAGTACAAGTACGAGACTCGCGGCAAGCGTTTCACGATCATTTCCGCCGGTCCTGACGGCGACTTCGGCACGGAAGATGATATCCGCTCCGACAAGACCAATAAGAAGAAACAGTGATTGCGTAAAGCCTTCACACTCGTCGAACTCTTGGTGATCATCGGCATTATGGCCGCTATGGTCACCATGAGTGTTATTTCGGTTCGTTCGGGTCAAGAAGCGTTTCGGCTAAAAGGAGCTACGCGCGATATTCTCGCGAAAGTTCGCTACGCAAGAAGCGTGGCCTTGGTAAGTCGCAACTCGGTTAAAGTAACTTATTCGAATACTTCGATTGAAGGCGAGAGCGCGGCGAAAATCGAGGTTCAGCCCTTGGACGACGGCTTTATCTCCGAAAATGTGCCGAGTAATGTTCAAACGCTCTCAGGGAAGAGCTTATCGGGAGTCGAGCTCGAATCGAAGTTGGAAGAAAGTAACGGCGAGAGCGAAGGCGGAGATACGGTCGTATCGATGCTTAAACCGGAAATCGATTCGAGCTTGGTGCAAGGCATAGCGATCAAAGTTATAGGTGCGGCCGAAGCGAGAAACGCGAATCATACTCAAGCGCAAAAACGTTCGCGTATGTCGGTAAGCGGAACGAACTTCAAGCTTAAAGATATCTCCGCCGAAGAATCAAGCTCCGAGAGCGCCTCGACGAAGAGTCAGGATTTGTCGGTCGGGGAGATAGGCGAAGTCATTTGGAGCTCGCTCGGAATAACCGAGGAACATACGATTTACGTTTATGTCGAAGGCACCGATTATTCGGACGGCTACAAGATTCATGTCGATGAGATGGGCGGCGTGAAAGTCTATGGTCCTAATGAGGAGATCGATAAGTGGTAAGGCGAGGTTTTACGATTCTCGAGGTCTTGCTCGCTTCGCTTATTCTCGGCTTCGGCTTAACCGCGATTCTCGTTTCGTTTTCCCAAGGCCAAAAAATGATGCTCGCCTCGTCATATCTCGAAACGGCACATGAAGTCATGGAAATGGGAGAAATCGCCTATCCGATAGATGATGTGACCGATCCGAGCGATCTCGATGTCGATGAGGTTTCGGTCGACAAACTTTGGAGTATCGTCGCGGGCTCGAGCGGAGCGAAGCTTTCGGACGAGCAAGAAGATAAGTTCAAGGGATATACGTGGGAACGTGAACGCGTGGAAAAGAATCCCGATGAGGACGAAGTCAAGCGAATGGGAGGAATTCATCCTGTTCGAATTACCGTTCGCTGGGGAGGAAGTCATTTCTCGAAAAGAAAAGAAGAAGAGACGTACATCGTTCTTTGGAGAGAGCCGCAATCATGAACATTCGCCGCGGTTTCACGATGATCGAGCTCCTTCTCGCCGTACTTATGGTCGGCGTCATAACGGCGCTTGTCACGATGACTTTCTCGGCGATTACGAATGGCTGGCAAGCGAGTGCCGATTATATCGATAAACTCGCCCGCACCGACTATGCTCTTGATCGAATTACCGCGTCGCTTAAAAGCTGCTACTATCCGCATGGCGGCGCACAGGATTACGCCTACGGATTCTATCTCGAAGATAATGGGGACGGATCGAGACCGGGGAAAAGCGACATCGTATCGTGGCGAACGAAGAGCCACGACACGGTCTCGTCGACCGATTCTCATGCCGATACGGTTTATCGCGTTCAATTCTTGATGTTAGAGGAAGGGGATAGCGACTACTCGATACCGATCAAGAAAACCGGACTTTATTCGCGAACTCGCATCGATGAAGAAATCGCGATCAAAGAGTCGGAAGATGAGGACGACCTTACCTTCGATAATAAAAAGCTTTACCCGCCGCAACTCGTGTCGGATAGTGTTGTGGGTTTCAACTGCCGCGTTATGCCCGAACCGCTTAAACGAGATTCGAAGAATGGACGCAACGAAGAATCGGCCTTCAAAGACGTATTCGACGCTTCCAATGCGGTTCCTTACAAAGTCGAATTGACCTTTTATCTCGCAGACAAGGATAAGCCGCATTATGCACGCGAGACGGCGCCGATCGTGAAAATCGTTCGGCTTCCGATTTACGAGCAGTCTTTAAGCGGAGCGGAGACGCCTTCGTCCAAATCCGGTAACGGGAAGTCATCGGGAGGCGCGAGACGATGAAACGCGGCAGCGCTCTTATTCTGGCGATTTGGATTATCGCGATTCTTTCGATTATCGTGGTTTCATTCTCGGTAGAAGCGAGACTTCAGGCCGGCATCAACGTCTATGTGCGCGAAAGGGCGCGAGTGAATCATCTCATAGATGCGGGTAAAGTTATCGGGGAGGTCGTGATTCTCGGCTATAAAGACGCGCCCGAAGAACAGGAAAACGAGAATATTGACGAGCTTCTTGAGGAGGATCGTTGGCTTTTGGAGAAACGCGATTTGAAGAAGGGTAAATGTCTCGTCGATTATGTGCTTGTTGATGAAGCGAATCCCGATTCAGGAGTCGTTAAAATCGAGATCGAAACCGAACAGAGCGATGGGATAAACGTAAATCTCCTCTCGAAAGAAGGGGGCGATACGAATTATCAAGAGCGTTGGTGGATGATATTCAAGCTTTGCGGGATCCCCGAGGAATTCGACACCGAGGACGAAGGGCGTATCAAGCTTTGGAATCGTTTGATTGCTTCATGGGATGATTGGCGTGATAAAGACGATACGCCGAGCTCGATCGAACTCGAGGAATGTGGTGCGGAAGAGAATTGGTACAAAGAAAAGGATGAGGAAGATAAGATCGAAACCGAGTATCGTACGCGTCCGAGAAACGGCGTGATTCCCTCGATAACCGAGCTCGGTAAAGTGCGCGGCTTTAGAGATTATCCCGCAATTTTAAATGGAGGCGTCCTTAATCCTTGGGATGACGAAGCGCTTCAGACCAGAGTCTCGGGAGGGATTCTTCGCTTCTTCGATGTGGAAGGCGGAATGAAGATCAACGTCAATAACATCACCGCGGCGAATAGCGACCTTTTGGCAACGGTACCGGGAGTCTATGGTAATATCGAGGATGATGACGCCGTAGAAGACGCGAAAGCTTTAGCGACGGCTATCGTGAAGGCGCGCTACACTCAGCCGGAGAATGACGATCACCCGGAACGCGGCGAATGGCCGTTCAAGGATTTTAACGATCTTGAGTGGCGGCTTAATAACAATGATTTGAGCGATGAGAACGGGGCGGCGATTTCGGTCGACTTTTCGATTGACCGCAAAGCGGATGAGTATTTCGAGTATGGCCCCGATGAAAACTCCCAGTTTAAGATCAAAATAACCGGCTGGTCGGGAGGCATGGAGCGCTTTGTCAAAGCCAGTTGCTATATCAAAGACGGCAAGGTCTTTTACACGGACTGGCAAGAATCTCCAAGTGGAAAATAGGCCGGAAATATGATATAATATTCAAAATAATGCTTGAATGGTATATTAAGAACGACGATGGGAAGGTTTACGGTCCCGCAGTGCCCTCGAAGCTGATTCAGTGGGCGAAGGAGGGGCGTATAGAACCTACGAGTTCGCTTTCTCAAGATCGTAAGAAGTGGATTCCCGCGCCGATGATGAAAGAGCTTGAGATGCGCTGGATCGTCGAGACCGAACTTCGCAAGCTTCATGGCCCGTTCAATCATGATGTCGTTTCCAAGCTTATCGAAGATAAAGTGATTCCTCCGACTGCGCGTATTTATCGTCTTTACGATGGTACTCAAGAAGGTGGCGCGGTTGTCTTAAGAGAAAGCGTCAAGCAGAATCCTTTCGCATCAGCGGTCGGCAAGAAGTCGGGACTTTTCGCGAAACTGGATGCGAAGAAGCTCGCCTTCCTCGAATCGGCTTTGAAGAATGAAATGTCGCGGGCCAAGAAGCGCGGCATAACCGTCAATTTCAAATAATGGAGTTATTTTATGAATCAGGAAGCCAAATGGTATTTGCGCACTCAAGATGAAACGTTCGGTCCGGTTACGGAAGAGAAACTCGTTACCTGGGCAAAGCTCGGACGTATTCAGCCCGGACAAGAAGTCTCGGAAGATAATGTCATTTGGCAAAAGGTCGAGGAAGTCGCGATTCTCGATATGCGCTTTTCGATTGATATCGGAGACGGTAATCCGCGTGGCCCGTTCAATAAAGCTGCCGCGGAAGCGCTGCTCGCTTCGGGTCGTCTTCCGAAGACGACTACCATTGTCGAGGTTCGCCCGCCTTTTGAGGTTGAAGAAAAGATAGAGGAAGAAGTCGTAGCTCCGCAAGAAGAGTCTACTCCCGTTCCATCAACCCCATCCTCCAACCCCTCGATGACGCAAGTTATCGAGAAGATTGTCGAAGTTCCGGTCGAGCATGTTGTGGAGAAGGTCGTTGAAGTTCCGGTTGATAGAGTTGTCGAAGTTCCGGTCGAAAAGGTTGTCGAGAAAGTCGTCGAGAAGGTCGTTGTCGACGAATCGAAGATAAAGGAACTCGAAAACGAGAATCGCCTTTTAAAGGATCAAGTAGTTCATCTTGAAGATGAGCTTCGTCGACTCCCGGCTGCCGCGAGCGAAGTAGCGGATATCCAGGCCGCCGTCTTCGGCATTATGACCGACGAGAACCAAGATCTCCTCGAGCTTATCGAGACGGAAAAGCAAGAGTTCG
>JAZLMG010000071.1:0-5126 GCA_045598585.1 Kiritimatiellia bacterium | reverse complement strand
AATTTCGCATTCGGCGGAGTGAATACTTCGCTCATATTCAAAAAGGTCAAGTAAACGATGAAAGACTTGAAAGAAGCCTATAAGACCATCGAAGCGGATCACTTCGCTCCGAAAATGGAAATCTCCTTTATCGACGGAGATAATCGCCAGACTTTCCATTACGAGAAGGTGACTTGGAATATCGGAGGCGAAGAAAAGGGCCTTCGCTATGGCGAAAATCCCGGCCAGGAAGCGGCGCTTTATAAGCTCGTGAACGGAAACCTCGTCCTCGGTGATGTCGAGATTCTTCAGGCGGGGCAGTACCTCGCTTCCGTCCCCGAACTTCTTCAGTCGGGTAAGCACCCCGGCAAGACGAACGTTACCGATACCGATAATGCGCTCAATATCCTTCGCTATTTGATGGAGAAGCCGACGGCGGTTATCGTTAAGCACAACAATCCTTGCGGCGTTGCGACGGGCTCGACGCTTGCCGAAGCGTACTACCGCGCGAACAAAGCCGACCGTCTCGCGGCGTTCGGCGGCGCTATCGCGCTTAATCGCGAGTGCGATATCGAAACGGCGAAGCTCATCATCGAGAACTATGCCGAAGTCGTCGTCGCTCCCGATTTCAAGCCGGGCGTTATGGATCTTTTCGCCACGAAGAAGAATCTCCGCGTCTTCCGTATCAAGAATATGGATCGCCTTACCAATTTCGTCGCGAAGCATGTGATCGACTTCAAGTCCCTTATTGATGGCGGCATCGTCGCCCAGACTTCGTACTCGGCGAACGCTCGTAAACCGGAGGATTTCCTTCCCGCTTACTGCAACCGCAAGATCACCAATAAGGAAACGGGCGAAGTCAGCTATAAGGAATACAAGATCAACCGTCTTCCGACCGAGAAAGAATACGAAGACCTCGTTTTCGGATGGCTTGTGGAAGCGGGCGTCACCTCGAACTCGGTTCTTTACGTAAAGGATGGTGTTACCGTCGGTATCGGTACGGGCGAGCAGGATCGCGTGGGCGTCGCTGAAATCGCGCGTGATAAGGCCTATACGAAGCACGCCGACTGGATCGCTTGGGAGAAGTACGGTAAGCCCTATAACGATCTTCGCCTCGCTTTCGGCGAAGAAGAGGGAGCCAAGAAGCAGGCCGAGATTATGGAGCAGACGAAAGCCGAGAAGGGTGGTCTTCCCGGCTGCGCGATGGTCTCCGACGCGTTCTTCCCGTTCCGTGATGGCCTCGAAGTCGGTCTTCGCGAAGGCATCACCTCGGTCGTTCAGCCCGGCGGTGCGATTCGTGATTGGGATGTCATTGATTGTGCTAACGCGGCAGGCGTCGCGATGGTCTTCACCGGCCAGCGTTCGTTCCGCCACTAAGAGAAGAAAGGAAAGTTAAAAAATGAATGTCATTACTTTCGAACAGGCCTGGAATTATGGTGGGCCCTTGATGTACGTGCTCGCCGGTTTTTCGGTTATCGCGATTGCGGTTATGATGTACCTCTGGTACTCTCAGCGCCAGGGGGTTTGCGTTCCTGACGCGCTCGCTCGTATCAAGGCGGCGAAAGATCCCGCGGCAGAAGCCGCCCGCATCGCCGATCGCCTTAATGCCGCGGTCGATTGGCTTGCGGATATTGCCGCGATTGCCCCGCTTGTCGGTCTTCTCGGTACGGTTCTCGGTATGTTCCAGGCCTTCGGCGGCATCGCGAGCGATGTGACGGCGGGTGCGAAGCCGGTCGTTCTCGCTGCCGGCGTTTCTCAGGCGATCGTCACGACGATTTTCGGTCTTGGCGTGGCGATTCCTTGCCTTTGCATGTACGCGGTCTTTCGTCGTCGCGCGCTTAAGCGCATCGCCGAAATCGAGGAGCTCGCTTAATTTATGAAGATTCCGCGCCAGAGAAAATCGCGCGCACCGCAATTCGCGCTGACGTCCATGCTCGACGTCATCTTCCTTCTCCTCTGCTTCTTTGTGACGGTTTCCGTCTTTTCGCAGTGGGAAAGTGAAATCTCGATCAAGCTTCCTTCGGCTTCGACGAGCGAACAGCCCGACCGTCTTCCCGGCGAGATTATCGTCAATCTCTCCAAAGAGGGCATCATCAAGGTCAATGGCGCGAAGCTCGATCTCGAAGATCTCCAGAGCCGCTTGTCGAAGATCTCGAAGTTTTACCCCGGTCAGCCGGTCATTATCCGCGCCGATAAGGAAACTCAGTACGAAGAGCTCGTGAAAGTCATCGACACTTGCCGCGCGGCAGATGTCTGGAACTTCTCGCTCGCTACGGAAAATCAATGAACATTTTCACTTTGCTTCTTTGTGTAGTCGCGATTCAGCCGGCCGATCGTCTTCGGATGGCCGATCGCCTCTTCAATAAAGGTGAGTACCGCGATGCTAAGGCGGAATACAACGCCTTAAGGCAACTTCGCGACAAGAAGGGTGTTGCGGACGATGAGCTCCTGTTCCGCTTAGCGGAGACCGACCGTCTCCTCGGCGACATGAAGAGCTCCGCCCGCGAATATCAGCTTCTCGTCGAGAAGTTCCCGAATTCGAAGTATGTTCACCGCTCGCGCCTCGTTAGAGCCCTTGAAATCACCGACAAAGAAGCGAAGATCGCCGAGCTTAAAGTCCTCGATAAGCCGGGAGTCGACAATGGAACGCGCGCGACGGCTCTCTATCATATCGGCATTTTGACGAAAGATGCCTCTACCCTTAAGCGCGCGATTGAAATCGATCCTAAGGGGAAGTATGCCGATCACGCTTCCTTCCAGCGCGCGGCGATTTTGTCCGAGTCCTCGAATCCCGGGGATATCGACGAATCGGTTAACGAGCTTCTGCGCATCGCTTTTTCGGGCGACCAGAAGTTTCGAGAAGAGGCGCTTTATCTCGCGGCTTTGAAGTCGTACTCGATGAAGAACTATTCGCGCGCCGAGCCGCTTTTCTCGCGTTATTTGAAGACTTATCCGAAGGGCAAGCACGTCGATAACGTTAAGCTCGCGAATTGCTGGTGCAGCTTTTTGACGGGAAAATACTCTGCCGTCCAGCAGCTCGCGGCGAATTCGGAAGGCGATGATTTCGCTTATCTTTACGCCGCCTCCACTTATCAGCTCGGAAGTAGGGAAGAAGCGTACGACCTTTACGCGAAGTATCTCGATAACTACCCTACGGGGAAATATCGAACTGCAGCGGAACTCGTGGTCGCGCGCCGTGATTATGAGTCCGCGCGCAATGCGAACGATTTCTCTAAGGCGATTGAGGCGGCGAATAAAGCTTATCAGATTTCGAATAACTCCGCCGACTACTACAATCTCGGACGAGCTTACGAGCGCAATGGTCAGAATGAAGACGCGAGCCGGATTTATTCGGAGCTTCGCGTTAAGGAAGGTAATAACGAACTCGGTCTTAACGCGCTCTTTTCGAAGGCGATGCTCGATTTGCGTCTCGAGAAGTGGTCTGCCGCGGAATTGGAACTCGCCGAAGTCATGGCGGGAGGCGATGTCGGCGACAGGAAGGCCTTGGCGCTCTTTTGGCGCGGAGTCGCCGCGATTCATTTGGAACACGAAGAATCCGCCGCGCAATATCTCCGCGAAGCGCTTGAACTCGGCCTTTCCTTGGATCAGCAGCGCGAAGCTCGCTTGATGCTTGCCGATATCGCCCATGAAGCCGGGCGTGATGACGAAGCGAAAGCCGAGTATGAGAAGATCATCGCGGATGGCGGCGTCGTTCGCATGAGCGCGGCGAAAGCTTTTGCCATCGGTCGACTCTGCGGGGGAAATACCGCGAAAGTTTGCGCTCAGTCCCTTATTTCGAACGATTCGCCCGAGTGGCGTCAGTCGGGCTATGTCCTCTTAGGCCTTACCGAAGAATCCGAGGAACATTATACTGCCGCGGTCGAAGCTTATCGAAACGCGATGGCGCTTCCTTGCGCGATCAACGAAATCGTCGTCGCCTCCTTGCACCTCGGCAAGCTTGAAATGAAGTTCGGAGAGTATGAGAAAGCCGCAGCCACTTTGACGAAGAGTGTTAATTACAATTCCGAAAATCCGCGAGATCGCGCCGAAGCGTATATGTTACTCGCCGAAAATGCCGAGAAAGCCGGGGATATGGTAACGGCGCGCGGATACGCGACTTGCGTAGCCGAGCTCTTCCCGGGGTCGGACTTCGAAGAGAGAGCCAAACGTATTTTGGGAAAGAACCATGACTAACGAAAAACGCCAGGAAGCCATCGTCTTCGCGCTCATAGCTTCGGCTATCGTGCACGCTGCGGCGATGTTCTATTTCCGCCCGAAAGTGATGACGGTAGTCGTTAATGACGATAGCCGCTATCAGCGTCGTGAGGCGATGCGTGTCTCGCGTTCGGAAGCTCGTCCGAACCCCGTTCAGGTCTATGATCTCGACGATATCGAAGCGAAGAAGGAGGCGCCGCTTCCCGAAAACGCCGTCGATTCCGTGGTTGTAAAAGCGCTTGACGATTCGGTAGCCGATACAGTAGCCGAAATCGAAAGCCCCGTTCCCGAAATCATCGAAACGAGCGCGAACGAGCCGATTGTCGTCGACCCCGCCGTATTCGAGGCCGAAGTTATCAAACTCGATGAGGTCGTTTCCGGTAAGATTGCCGCGATGCCTATCGATACGCCGCTTTTGCCCGTTTCCGGCCTCGCTCCCAATTCGGTAACGCTCGATCAGCTCGCCCAAATGCCGGTTGAAATGCCGGAAATAGTCGACACGACGCCGCTTCTCGAGCCCGCTCCTGAAGCTAAGGCCGAAGAAGTGACGCGTTTTGATGCGCCGGAAATCGAGAAGGCCGATGTCGCCGATTTCGTGCCGTCCGATGAAGTTTATGAGACTGTCGATGAAAAGATCATCGAAGCTGAGAAGGAAGCGATTCGCGAGCTCTTGAACGATGAGGATAAGATCAACGATCTCAAGCCGTTCGTAAAAGTTCTCGCCACGAAGAATGTTTTCCAGGGATACACTTATTTCAGTGTCAGCATTCAACCGAAGGTCGATCCGACGTTCCACAAAGACGAGCTTCCTGTCGTTCCTAAGGATGTCGTCGTTCTCCTCGACGCTTCGGGCTCGATCGGCAATGAACGACTCGAGAGCTGCCGAATCGCGGGTAAGCGCATTCTTCGTACGATGCTCAATACGGGTGATA
>JAZLMG010000070.1:0-5285 GCA_045598585.1 Kiritimatiellia bacterium | reverse complement strand
AAAACAATGCCTAAGATGAAGACCAAAAAGAGCGCCACCAAGCGCATGAAAATGTCGGCCACGGGTAAGGTTATTCGCTCCCAGGGTGGCAAGGCCCACCTCAACAACGGCAAGACCCGTTCGCGTAAGCGTAACCTCTCTGGCACCACCACCATTGGATCGAAGCAGGTCACTCAGACCTACGCTCGCGCTCTCCAGGGCTAACATAGATAGGAAGGAGATAAAACAATGCGTGTTACTAATGCTGCCGCTTCTCGTGAACGTCGTCGCGCCCGTCTCGAACTCGCTAAGGGTTTCCGTGGGGCTCGTTCCAAACTTTTCCGTATCGCGACCGAGGCTGTCGATCGCGCGATGCGCCTCTCGACCGAGCACCGCAAGCTCAAGAAGCGCGATTTCCGTCAGCTCTGGATCGGCCGTATCAACGCCGCGACCCGCGCTGAAGGTATGAGCTACTCGAAGTTCATGGCCGGTCTCATCAAGGCCGGGGTTACCTTGAACCGCAAGATGCTCTCCGAGATCGCGATTCACGATCCCGCCGGCTTCAAGACGCTCATCGACATCGCCAAGAACGCCTAAGTTCTAAAAGCGAAAAGCTGAGAAAAAATGACCGTGGTGCTTGCCGCGGTCATCTTTTTTTGGTATAATATCTATAATCAAAATCCTTGTAAAGGAATCCTCAAAATGAGCGAAGCAACTGATACTCGTGAACTCGGAGCCGAAATCGGCGATACCGATATTGTATTTGAATGTCCTAAGTGCGGCAAGAGTCTCGTTATCGATTATCGTGGTGCGGGTCTCCAGATCACTTGCTCCGACTGCGGTACTGAAGTCCTTGTTCCGATTCCCGATGGTATGGAACTCGGCGACCTCGACCTTGAACCCGGTGAAATCTTGAAGCAGCTTTTCGCGACGCGCCGCAACTTCCAGAAGGCCGAGCTCGAGATTCAGGCGCTTAAGGGCCGCCTCGTTCAGCTTCAGGAAACCTTGGATGTCATGCAGCAGGTTGTCGCGGAGGCTATTGCTCAGTAATGAACAAAAAGCGCCTTATCGTCAACGCGCTTACGTTCGCACGCGTGCCGCTCATTTTGATGTGGCTCGTGCTCGCTATCGTAGATGAATTCGTCGGCGGTTTCTGGCTTGGCTTCTTCGCGACTTTCGCGATGTTCCTCTCCGGGATGACCGATCTCTACGATGGCAAGCTCGCGCGAAAGTGGGGCGTCGTTTCGGCTCTCGGTAAGATGGCTGACCCTTTGATGGATAAGGTCTTTTACGTTGTCGCGTTTCCCGCGCTCGCATGGATTGCCGCGCGCCAGGGACAGGTTAGTGTTCACGCGCTCGGGCTACTCGGATTCGCGATTCTCTATATGCTTCGCGACTTGTGGGTTACGTTTATGCGCTCGGTGGGGACGATGTTTGGAGCTGATGTTGCTGCGATGTACCTAGGTAAGGTTCGCACCGCGCTTTCGTTCCCGTGTGCCGGGTGGGTTTATATGTACCTTGCGTGGCATACGCTCGTGCCCGAAAAATACGCGACGCCGTGGCTTGTAAGCTGCTATGTATTCGAGGCGGTGATGATCGTTTTGACATTGTTCAGTATCGTCACCTATACGAAAGAATATTTGCCTTATCTTAAAAAGGCGCTTGAAAAGAAGTAAGATTTTTAGTATAATACTCTCAACAACAATAAACACCTGAAAGGGGTAAATATAAAATGAAGAAATTGACCAAAGGTTTCACGCTTGTCGAACTTCTCGTAGTTATCGGCATTCTCGGTATTCTCATGGGCGCTTTGTTCCCGGCGATTTCGTCGGCGATGCTTTCCGCCAACACCAACGCGATGGCGATGCGTGGTCGTAACCTCTTCGTCTCGATCACTCAGTGCAACACCGAACGCGAAGCTGCTGGTCTTGCCGAAATTTGGCCCCAGACTCAGGTTGACAGCGAAGGTGGCTCGGGCGAAGATATCGCCGATCAGGCCTACTCGACGACGACCGATTACTTCAAGAAGCTTTTCGATATGGACAACTACGGCTCGAAGGATTGGGATCCTTACGTGAGCGTCGATATGGGCGTTCTCTCGGGCGCGGGTGTTCAGGGTATGCAGGGCAACCAGCTCAATGCGAAGAACATCGCGTGGGTTATCGCCGGCAACGTCCAGGGCGAAATCGCTGATGTCATCCCCGTTCTCGTTTCGCGTAACGTCGACTTCCAGACGCTCGGTGGCAGCCTCAAGCAGTATGACGGCAAGTCCTCGACCAAGATCACCGTCGGCAACGGCCAGTACGATACTCCCTTCGGCAACAAGGCCTGGGTCGTCATTCGTAAGGGCGGCGCCGCTGCGACGATCAAGGCGAAGTATTCGCGTCTCGACGTCATCTTCAATCGCCAGGGCTTCGATAACTCGAACCTCGCGAACCAGCTCCAGTTCTTGAGCCTCTAAGTCTAAAAGAACCTAAAGGTGGTTGTTAAGGTCGCTATCGACCTTGCTCTCGGGAAGCTCTTTACATACGAGCTTCCCGAAGCGCTTAAAGGGAAGCTGGCAATAGGCCAGCTTCTTTCCGTTCCTTTCGGGCATCGTGAGGCGAGGGGCTTCGCGATAGAGTTAGCTTCCGACTTCGCTGAAGCTTCGCCGGACAAGCAGGCCTCCTATCAACTTAAACCTATATCGGCTATAGTTGACGAGGTTCCGTTTTTCTCGGAGAATTTGCTTAAGCTCGTTAAGGGAATTGCCGCGTATATTGGAGCCCCAATCGAATCGGTTATCAAGGCGGCGCTTCCTGCGGCGGTTTTAAAGAAGAACGTGAGGCCTCGTGAACTTATGTTCATCGAGCCGCGACTCGGCATATTTCCGGTTACGCTTACCAAGCGCCAGCAATGGCTCTATGACCAGATCGTCAGGCTCGGGGGCGGGTGGATGAGTCAGCTCGTGAAAGAGCTTAAGACTACGCCATCTTCGATCAAAGAGCTTGGTCTTAAGGGTCTCGTTAATGTTGCCGTAAAAGAAAAGCGCCGCGATCCATTGGCGGGAAAGCGCTTTCTTCCTTCGAAACCGCTTCCTTTGAATGAAGAACAACAAGCGGCGTTAAATACGATTCTAGACCTTGACCTAAAATCTAAACCGGTCTTATTGTATGGCGTAACCGGTTCGGGAAAGACCGAAGTTTATCTTCAAGCGATTCAGCGTGAACTCGAAGCGGGACGCGGCGCTATCGTTATGGTACCCGAAATCTCCTTGACACCGCAGACAGTTCAGCGCTTTGCCTCGCGTTTCGGTAATAAAGTTGCGGTTCTGCATAGCGCTTTATCTGATGGTGAGCGCTATGACGAGTGGCATAGAATTCGTTCCGGTGAGGCGCGCGTCGTGATTGGGCCTCGTAGCGCGGTGTGGGCGCCTGTAAAGAACTTAGGACTCATTGTCGTTGATGAAGAGCATGAAACAAGCTACAAGCAAGACGAAATGCCGCGTTATCATGCGAGAGATGTAGCCGTTTTGCGTGGTGTGATAGAGAATGCGCGTGTCGTTCTCGGAAGTGCGACGCCGAGCCTGGAGAGCTGGCATAACGTCGAGAAAGGAAAGTATATTCTCGCTTCAATGAAAAAGCGAGCGGGGAAAGGTACTCTTCCGAAGGTTCATCTCGTCGATATGAAGTTCGAAAACGGGAGAATCTTCTCCCAGGAGCTTATTGATGCGATCAAGACGCGTTTAGCTCGCCACGAGCAGACGATTCTCTTTTTGAATCGCCGCGGGTATTCGCGTTCGGTTACTTGTTCGAGCTGTGGTCATGTGATCGAGTGCGATAATTGCAGTGTTCCCTATACTTATCATCAAGCCGATAATTGTCTCAGGTGTCATGTTTGCGGAGACTGGAAACCGGTGCCGACGGTATGCCCGGAGTGCGCTTCCAAGTCTCTCGATTATAAAGGCGTCGGGACTCAGCGCGCGGAAGCGGCCTTGAAGAAGTGCTTCCCCGAAGCGAAGATTCTTCGCATGGACGCCGACTCCACCTCTCGCAAAAACTCTCACGATGACATTCTAGGCGCATTTCGTCGACAGGAAGCGGATATTCTCTTGGGGACCCAGATGATTGCGAAGGGCCTCGATTTCCCGAATGTCACTTTGGTCGGTGTGCTTAATGCGGATAGCTCGCTCAATATGCCCGATTTTCGAGCCGGAGAGCGAACGTTTCAACTCCTCTCTCAAGTTTCGGGACGCGCCGGTCGGGCGGAGCTTCCCGGCGACTCCTATATTCAGAGCTTGGATTCGGAGCTGCCGATTCTTGGGTTTGCCGCGCGCGGCGACTTCGAGAGCTTTGCCGCGGAGGAACTTAAAGGCCGAAAGACAGGCGGATTTCCTCCGTTTGTACATTTAGCCATACTTAATTTCAAGAGTGAAGACTTGAAGCTCGTTTCCGGTTGGGCGGATATGTATGCTAAGAGCTTGAAGGGCTTTAAAGATCTTGATGTCTCCGCGGCGATGCCTTCGACTTTGGAGAAGGCCGAGAACTTCTATCGTTTCCAGGTTATACTTAGAGCCAAAGAGGCGAAGACTATCGTCAAGGCGTGGAGTGCGGTATTGAATCTTCGTAAGCCGCCTAAGAACTTGATTCACGCTCTTGATCTGGACGCTTTTAACTTTACTTGAAACAGCTACTTGAAAGGAATCGATAATGAATAAAACCTTCTTCTTAATTGCCGCATTATTGCTTCAGAGTGTCGGTTTAGCCGGTGATTACGTTGTCGAAGATTGGAATTATGAAGCGCGTGAACAATTCGCCGCGCAACGATTCGGCGTTTTCATTCACTGGGGGCTTTATGCGAACTATGCCCAAGGCGAGTGGTATCTTTTCAATTCTCGCCTCGATGAAAGCGCTTACTCGCGCATGCTTCACGGCTTTTGTCCTTCTAAGTTCGATGCGAAAGAGTGGGTAAAGGTCGTTAAAGCTTCGGGGGCGAAATATATCACAATCACTTCGCGCCATCACGAAGGTTTCTCGCTTTGGCCCACGAAAGTCGATGATGGCTACAATGTCGCGAATACGCCTTTCAAGCGCGATATCCTCGGCGAACTTGCCGCGGCTTGCAAAGAGGAAGGTCTTCAGCTTAACTTTTATTATTCTTTGATGGATTGGCATCGCCTTGATTATCCGGAGGGCTCGTGTACGCGCGCGATTCGCGGGAGGGCGGGGAAGTGTCGCAATGATTACGCATCTTATAAGGCGTTCATGCTCGGACAGATTGCGGAGCTCCTCAAATACGAGCCCGGCAATATCTGGTTCGACGGCGAG
>JAZLMG010000069.1:0-5802 GCA_045598585.1 Kiritimatiellia bacterium | reverse complement strand
GCGGGCGATGAGCATCCTGTCGCGCGTTTTAAGCTCGAGAATCTTCGCGTAGGCCGCGCGAGCCATGTTGTCTTTGAAATGTTCCGGCTTTAGCCCATACATTTCTGAGAGTTCGTAAGTCTTTTCCGGGAGATTGTAGAGAAAGTCGCCGATAATCCCATATTCAAGCTCGGTATTATTCATCACTTCCCCTCCTTGATGATGAAGGGGCGGAAGAACTTCAGGATTTCACTCATTAGAGCATGATATCTAGGCGGAAGTTCGGTCATGATTTCGCCCAAGTAGAGATCATCCAAAATATCTTGAGCTTCAAGCGCGAACTGCAAAACGGTCATCGAATAAGCGGTAAGATTGGCGCGGCGGAGCGAAATCGCGCCCATAAGCTTCTTCCAAGACGCGCGAACTTTTTCGGAAAGCTCGCGAAGAGCGTCTTCTTCGTCGTAAGTTAAGTTATCGGCAAGCGGCGCATAGATGGCTACGGTGATGAAGTCGTAGAGATTGAGGAACTCGAGATACATTTTCCCGAACTCGAAAACGCCTTCGCTAAGAATGCGTTCCGCGGCAGAATCGAGCTTTTCGCTCTGCTTCAAATAGGTAGCGAGAAGCGAGCGGCCATATTTCTCGCGATCCGCAGCAAATTTTTGGCGATATTGGAGGATTAGGCGCTTCGTTATCTCGGCGGTAGACTTAAATTCATCGCGCGTAAGACCTTTCCGATCTTTCGCCTTTTTCGCCTTCTTCAGAAGCCCGGACATCTGTGAGGAAATCGTCTTTTGTTTCATGAGGAATATTATACCATATTTCCGGCGTGAATAATACCCCAAAGAAGGGAAAACGCACCCGCTCAATGAAGAGGAGGGTGTAGCCCTGCCTCGCCTAGCACCAACTGCGCCTCTAGTAAAGCGCCGCGCTTTCCGTGCCGCACGAGAACACCTTTCCGTGCCGCACGAAAAGATATTTCCCTGCGGCACGAAAAGAACTTTTGCTGCCGCACCAAATTGTTTTTCGGTATAGTACCAAAGGATCATTTGGTATGGTACCAAATCTCGCGGCAGTTTTATTCACTCTGCGGCAAAATGTTGGTGACAGAACTGCAGAGAAAATGGTATAATATTCAACGTTCGGTGGGGGAGAAATCCTGCCGGATGCGCGGTGAATTCCGCGGCAAAAACAATTTAGCGTCAACGCTAACAAGCTGTTTGATCGAAATACTACCACTATTTCAAATTACAGAACAGCATGTGAGTGATGATGCGCCTACCTCTAGGCGCATTGTTTCTTCGTGTATTCTGTATAAGCCTGTGGTAGGGCTTCGATCAAGTACATAAGGAGCAACTGCGCCACTTTTTATGTACAGATATGGTCTCTGCGGCTCTCTAGGCGGTGCTTGATAAAGAAGAGACCGAAGATGACGAATTTTAGCGAATTACTGAAGCGTTACCGAGAAGAATCGCTTTCTGAGGCGGCTAAAGGTACGAAGTTCGAAGAGCTTATTCGCGTTTATTTGCTTGCACTCCCGAAGTTTCAGGGATTGATCGAAAAGGTCTGGCTTTGGAATCAATTCCCGTATCGCAAAGACTTCGGCTCCGGTCATGATCTCGGCATCGATTTGGTCGCGAGGACATTCTCCGGCGAATATTGGGCGATTCAGTGTAAGTGCTATGCGGAAAATGCGTATATCTCGAAAGAATCGGTAGATACCTTCCTTTCGACTTCGGGTAAGCGCTTCTCGGACGATAAACTCGCGCCTCAACGCTTTTCTCGTCGACTTTGGATCTCGACGACCGATAACTGGTCGGCGAATGCCGAAACCTCGCTTCAGAACCAAGTCCCGAGTGTAATGAAAATCGGGCTTGCAGATCTGATTTCTTCGCCTGTCGATTGGGGTGAACTCGAAGCGAAAGCGCATGGCAAGAAGGCGGCGTCTCATCTCGAGCCTCGTAAGCCGTTCGAGCATCAGCAAGAGGCGATAAACGCGGCGCACGATCACTTCAAAACCTCTAACCGCGGCAAATTGATTATGGCCTGCGGAACCGGCAAAACCTATACCTCACTCAAAATCGCGGAGAAAGAAGTGAAACCTACCGGACTCGTATTGTTTCTCGTTCCGTCCATCGCGCTTCTCGGTCAGACGCTTGATGAGTGGACGGCCAATGCGGAGAAGCCGCTTCGCCCGATGTGCGTCTGCTCGGATGCCGCGGTATCGAAGAAGCAGATGGCCAACGACGAAGGCGGATTTTCGGTAGAAGACCTTGCGTTCCCTGCAGTCACGAATACGGACGAAATCATCAGCCAGTTCCATCAGCTCGAATTGATGGCGAAGACGAATCCCGGCTTTAGGGTTGTCTTTTCGACTTATCAGTCGCTTCCTCAAGTCATCAAGGCCCAGCAAGCGCTCAATCACGAGAAAGAGCATCAAGCCGATTTCGATTTGGTCATTTGCGACGAAGCGCATCGTACTACAGGTGCCGCGTCGAAAGACGATAAGCTCTCGGCCTTTATTCTGGTTCATGACAATTCTCAGTTGGTCGCGAATAATCGACTCTATATGACGGCAACGCCGCGCATCTACAATGACAAAGTAAAGGATGATGCGAAGGCGGAGGATGTCATACTTTGCTCGATGGATAATGAGGCGATTTACGGCAAAGAGTTTTATCGCATCGGCTTCGGGAAGGCGGTCGAGAAGGGGCTTCTTTCGGATTACAAAGTGCTCGTTTTGACGGTTCCGGATATCCCGAAGGAACTCAAGTCGGCGGTTCTCGCGTCCAATGGCGAAATCAAGATGGACGACGCGGCAAAACTCGTCGGCTGCACCAACGCGCTTTCCAAGATTTGTGTGCGAGATTCCGAGTCGATCATTAAAGAAGATCCCTCGCTCATGCACAAGGCCGTTGCATTTTGTGCGAATATCAACGCTTCCAAGCATATTGTCCAATGCTTCAATCAGCTAAAAGATAAATATTACGAGTCGCTTTCCGCTGAAGAGCGTGCGTCGCGTGTAGTGATTGACGCGGATCATGTTGACGGCTCGATGGGCGCGGGTCTTCGTCAGCAGAAGCTTTCGTGGCTCAAGGATGTCGGCGCGGACACTAATACTTGCCACGTTCTTTCCAATGTGCGTTGCCTTTCGGAAGGTGTGGATGTTCCTTCCTTGGACGCGATTCTCTTTCTCTCCGCGCGCAACAGTCAAGTCGACGTCGTTCAGTCGGTCGGGCGCGTTATGCGTAAGGCCCCCGGCAAGAAATATGGCTATGTGATTATTCCCGTCGTAGTCCCGGATGGCATGTCGCCGATTGACGCGCTCGACAATTCCGACGTGTACAATGTCGTTTGGACGGTTCTTAACGCGCTCCGAGCTCATGATGATCGTTTCGAAGCGGAGATCAACAAAATCGACCTCAACAAGAACGGAAGCGGCAAAATCGTCGTCGATGTTATCGGTAAGGGATCGGGTGGTAGTGATGGTTCAGGTATCGGATCGAGTGGAGAAGGCAAGGCGATCCAAGAAGAGTTCGATCTTCGCGCGAAGATTTATGCGAAGATGGTCAAGAAGGTCGGCACTCGTCGATATTGGTCGCTTTGGGCGGAGGAAGTCGCCAAAATTGCCGCGCGTCACTCTAAGCGCCTGCATGAAATCATTGCGACTCCCGGTCCGAAACGCGAAGAGTTTTTGAACTTCCTTGATTCGCTTCGCGAGAACTTGAATCCCGCAGTGACTGAAGAAGAGGCGGCTGATATGCTCGTTCAGCACGCGCTTACAAAGCCGGTTTTTGATGCCGTCTTTGGCGATTACGACTTCGCGGGTTCGAACGTCGTCTCGAAGGCGATGCAGAAGACGGTCGATCTTCTCCATGAAGAAATCCCCGAAGGGGAGATGAAGGCGCTGAACGAGTTCTACGAATCGGTTGCTGAACGCGCCGAGGGTATCGATAATGCCGAGGGTAAGCAGCGCATCATCTACGAACTCTACGATAAGTTCTTTAGGTCTGCCTTCCCGAAGATGTCCGAACAGCTCGGCATTGTCTATACCCCGGTCGAATGTGTGGACTTTATCATCAATTCGGTAGAGGATGTACTTGAAAAAGAGTTCGGTCAGTCGTTAACTGATAAGGATGTTCACGTCATCGATCCGTTTACCGGAACTGGCACATTCATGACGCGACTTCTTCAAAGCGGACACATCAAGCCGAAGGATTTGAAGCGTAAGTACACCGAGGAGCTGCATGCGAACGAAATCGTGCTCCTTGCCTACTATATCGCTTCGGTCAATATCGAAAACGTGTATCATGATTTAGCTCTCCAATCTACACCTACACCTCAAAACTACACCTATCTTCCTTTCGAAGGAATCTGCCTCACCGATACTTTCGAACTCTACGAAAAGGACGACTTCTTCGAGACGAAGGACTTTCAGCAGAATTCGGCACGAGTCCAGAAGCAGCGCAAGTCACCGATTCGCATCGTCGTCGGCAATCCGCCGTATTCGGTCGGGCAGAAGAGTGCGAATGACAATGCGCAAAATCAGCGTTATCCGAAGCTTGAGTCGAAGATCGCCGATACGTATGCCAAGCGAACGAAATCGACGAATAAGAACGCCCTCTATGATTCGTACATCAAGGCGTTTCGTTGGGCAACGGATCGTCTTGAGGACGGGAAGGGTATCGTTGCTTTTATTTCGAATGCGGGTTGGCTCGATGCGAGCGCGATGGATGGATTCCGCGCGACCTTGCAGGATGAGTTTGATTCGATTTATGTTTTCAATCTCCGCGGCAATTGCCGAACAAGTGGAGAACTTCGTAAGAAAGAAGCTGGCAATGTCTTTGGGCTCGGTTCTCGCACCCCGATTGCGATTACGCTCCTCGTGAGAAACGGCAAGAAGTCGGGTGAGAAGGCGAAGATCTACTATCGTGACATCGGCGATTATCTCTCGCGCGAGAAGAAGCTTGAGATCATTCGTGAGATGCGATCGATGCTCGATCCGAAGATGGAGCTTGTCGAAATCAAGCCGAACGAAAAGAACGACTGGATCAATCAGCGCGATGGACTCTTCGATACGCTCATTCCGATGGAGCCGGAGAAGAAATATGACAGCGCGGCACAGTCGGTCTTCGTTGTGAATTCGCGAGGATTGGAGACGTCGCGAGACCATATTGTTTATAGTTTCTCGCGAGCCGATCTTGAAAAGAACGTGAAGTTCATGTTGGGCAGCTACAATGAAGCGATGACGAATGGTAAGATACTTGAAGACGACAAGTTGGCTGCTCGTGTGATTTGGACGCGTAAAACAAAGAATAATCTTGCTAAGCAGATTAACTATTCATATAGTTCTGAGTGCAGCAAGAAAGGACTGTATCGTCCTTTTTCCGTCCAGCATGTTTATGTTTCCGGTGAAGCTAATGAATATGTAAATCATATTCCAATGTATTTCCCGACTTCGAAGCAGAAAAATCGTGTAATTTGCACAGCGGGAACCGGTGCAAAATCATTCTCGTGCTTAATGACTGATTCGATTCCTGATTTACATTTATTGGAATCCGGAACGCAGTGCTTCCCGCTCTATGTCTACTCAAAGGAAGAGACGGATCAGTTGTCGCTCTTCGACAAGGGTGATGGCGGATATCGTCAAGAGAGCGGCATTACCGACTTTATGCTCGAGCGGTGCCAAAAGGAGTTCGGTGATAAGGTAACGAAAGAAGATATCTTCTACTACATCTATGCCGTCCTCCATTCGCCCGAATATCGCACGAGGTTCGAGCCGGATCTCAAGAAGTCGCTTGCGCGTATTCCGCTTTGCAAGAA
>JAZLMG010000068.1:0-30580 GCA_045598585.1 Kiritimatiellia bacterium | reverse complement strand
TTAAGCTTTTTCGCAAGCTTGGTGAGCTTATCCGCGAGCTCCAGGGCCATCTCGCGAGATTCGATCACGCAAGGACCGGCAATAAACGTAAGCTTTCCGTCGCCAAACGCGACACCTTTATCAACGATGACTTTCTTCATGGTTATTATTATATCAAATATTCAGTTATTTTGCCACAACAAATCCAACACGCTTCAAGATTTCTTCTTCGAACTCGCGAGTGTAAAAGTTACCGCAGTGCGCGCCCGCAGAAAACCAAGTAAGACGCGTCGTCATAAGCGAATCAAGATATTCACGATCAGCGGGAGCCAAAATCAGATCGTCCCAGTTGTGCAGCATAACAATTCTATCGTTGTTCTTAAGAGTCTCTTCGAGCGAAGGAAGTGAAGCCGCCTTAATAAGCTCATCACCAGTCATCTCGGGATAGAATACGGGGAGAAACTGATGGATGTAATCATTGTAGGTGGTCTTACCGATCTCTTCATAGAGAAGATGCCGTTCGCCAAACGAATACTTCTCCTTAAAGAACGGCAAGGGCTTAAGTTCATGGATAAGCGCGACATCTTCCGCAAGCGGCATCGAGAACGTCACCGCAATGGCAAAGCGCGCGTCTTCTTCGCTCACATTCGGATGCCCCTGATCGGCGACGTAGCGAGGATGCTCCGCTCCGGTCCACGCGTAAATCGCGCCCGCCGAGGAAGTGCAAGCTTCGCGAAGACGTTCGCGGCTCCAACCGTCAACCACCTTGAAATAATCATCAATCGCTCCGAGTGCATTATTGAAATCGACAGGCGAGTTTATCGCGACATATTTCACGACCGGGAAGGCGAGAGCTTCCGATTCTTCGAGCGAAGCAATATGGCAAGTTGTCAAAGCGCCCATCGACCAGCCCATAATCACGACTTCCGGTTCATCAATATAATCCTTATTCTTCAGGTCGATGAAGACCTTGTTCATGAACACGGCGTAACGCTTCGCGTCTTCTTTCAAGTTACCGGGAAGTATACCGAGATTCGCGCTACGAACATAGTCCCAATGGAAAATGTCATCACAAAGAACGACCGAAGCTCCACACTTATGTACCATTTCGGCCATCGCGATTGTGGCGTCGCTATTGTGATTGCCAGTTATGCCGGGAATGATAAAGACAAGACGCTCCTTTGCGGAAGCGGAAGGCGCTTCGATGAATCCGTAGTGAGCTTCGAACTCCGAGCCCTCGATTTCGACCGAGCGCTCGGACACCTCCTTTGCGAAATCACGGCACCAAATCGACGAGCGTTCCCACCAGAAGTCATCATTAGCGTTAGGGGCGAAAATCGAAGAACGCAAAGTATCCATAGCTGGTGTACGAGGATTGTACCCTTCAATCGTGACCCATTCGCCCTGAAGATTATCGGGTCGTTCAAACTCTTCGCGAATCGGCGGACGATTATCAGGTAACATACCATACTGCGAAGCCAAATGTGCCCAATAGGCGGTCTTGTGTCGCTGGAGTTCAGCCTTAACCGACATAAGCGGCATGAACTCTCGATAGTGGTCATAACGCGGTTCGATTACCGTATCCCACGGACGTTCCCATACGGGAGCGTATGTTGGCCACAACGCCGCCGTCCAACCAATCCAGATTCCTGTCGGGAAAGCATAGTCGATGTAGTTCTTCGGATCGAGACAAAGGTCGACTGCATAACCGCAATTATCGCGAACATTGGTATACGGCGAGAACGGAATAGCGATCATCGGGCCCGGCTTCATACCCCACGTTTCGAACGTGCCCGCAAAAGTCGCATCGGTCGAAGCGATGCCGTAAACGTTCTTTGCCGGATCAAAAAGTCCGAGAACACCGTAAGTCGAATTGATCAAAAAGCGCTTCGTTTCATCCCATGCGCCAATCCATTCGGCTGTAAAGAGGTTAGCAAAAAGGCGACCGGGGTAAGTCGTGTTCTTGAGTGCATTGTTGATACCCTTACCTAGCGGTTTCGGGACAATCGACGTGTAGATAGTAGAAATAGGTTCGGCTATATACGTAAGCGTCACATCCGTAACCCAGAACATCGAGCGGTTGAGACCCTCCCACTTATCCTCGCCGTAGAATTCGCGGCGAAAACGCCCCGGAGACCAAACACCGCCTTCCGTCGTTACAAACTCAGACTTTTCATCCGTTTCCAAGGTCGCGAAAACCGGTAGAACAAGAAGAGTAAGGAGGATAGTAATTATCTTTTTCATATCGTAAATGAGGCCGCAGCAAGATTCGGTAAAGTGCCGCGCTTTCTTATCGTCACCTTCGCATCGGTAACGAACTTTTCTTTAAGGCAGATCTCCTTAAGGAGACCTCCCGCGTGTTCAATCATCCTCGCCTTGGCTTCTACGAGTGTTTGCTCTAGCTTGCGAGAAAGTGCCGCGTAGTCGACGGTATCAACGAGGTTATCGGTTTTAATCGCCGGGAAATCGCCGATGAGTTCGACATCGAATTCTATTTCACGGGGAGTAACGCGCTCCTCGGGGAGATCCCCGAGGATGCAGGTAATGCGGAGATTTTCCAAACGAAGCGTCATTAATAACCGCAGTTCATGATTTCTTCTTCGAGACCGAAGACAGATGCGATCAACGCCGCGCGAATCCACATGCCGTTACGCATCTGTCTCCAGTACATCGCGCGCGGATCATGGTCACAGCAAGTCGAGATTTCATCACGGCGAGGAAGCGGGTGAAGAATGCAGCCGTCGGGTTTGAGGAGAGCAAGCTCTTCAGCACCAAATTTGAAGCGGCTCGTGTCGATCTTCGCCGACTCGCCCTTCGACTCGTCCCACTCATCTTGAATGCGCGTCATGTAAACGGCGTCGGCCACCTTAGTCGCGGCCTTAAGGTCATCGGAGATTTCGTAAGCAACGCCCTTCTCCTTTAAAATTTCAATCACGTCTTCGGGAACTTGGAGTTCCTTCGGCGCGACGAAGATTTGCTTGATATTATTGAAGTTCGTAAGTAAGTACGAAAGCGAACGAACGGTTCTGCCGCGCAAGAGGTCTCCGCAGAAAACAACCGTACGGCCATCAAGCCCACCCTTCGTTTCGAACGAGCGAATGAGTGTGTAAATATCGAGGAGCGCCTGGGTCGGGTGCTGATCCTTACCCGAACCCGCGTTAAGAATCGGAATCGGACGATCCGAGTTCGAAAGCTCCCATGCCATCTGCTCGGCGAGACCCTTCTCGGGGCAACGCATGATAATCATATCGACGTAGCTCGAGAATGTGCGAACGGTATCGGTCTTCGACTCTCCCTTCGCTTCGGAAGAGGTCGCCGCGTCACGAACCGACGAAGTCGTAAGTCCCAGAAGCTGACAAGCGTTCAGATGCGAAAGAAACGTGCGCGACGAGGGTTGAGAGAAGTAGAGCATCGCGCGCTTGTGAGTAAGGAGGTTCTTTAAGTAGAGCGCACCTTCCTTAGACTTATTAATAAAGCGGATGCGATTCGCCAAATTGCAGAGTCGCTCCAAGAGTTCGCGATCGAATTGCTGAGCGAAAAGCGTATGATAAGGCATGCCGTCCTTACCTTCGAGATAGGGGCGCTTATCTTTGAGCGGGAGAGCCGAAAACTCCTCCCAAGAAATGTCGGTTAAGTTCGCCATAAGAATTATATCTCCTTAAATCTTAGATATTATATCACAAATCCTGGTGAGTTGTCTCGTAGTAAGACCCGTTCCCGAAGGAAGACAAACGCCGCGTTCGAAGAGCATCTCGGCGATTTTTCCCTCGTAGACTTTCGCCTTACCCTCGAAAACCGGTTGCAGGTGCATCGGCTTCCAGACGGGTCGCGACTCGATATTCGCTTCTTTTAAAGCTTCGATGATTTTATCGCGCTTCGCCTTATCGGGAGCTAAGAATACCGAGAGCCAATTATTCTCGCCTCCTTCTGCCAAGGGCTCGGTAAACGCGAGATTTTTGCGATAAAACTCCTTGATTTTCGCTCTTTTCTTAAGTATCGTCGGAAGCTTGTCGAGCTGAGCGAGCCCGAGAGAGGCGAGAAGATTGCTAAGACGATAATTGAAACCGGCTTCTTTATGCTCGTAATGAACAGCCGCTTCACGAGCTTGTTGAGAGCGTTTTTTCGCGCGTTCGGCGAGGCCCTTCAAATCGGTTACTATCGCTCCTCCACCTGATGTCGTGACGATTTTATTGCCGTTAAAGGAAAGAACCGCGGCAACTCCCGCCTTTGCGGCCGAAACACCCTCCCGCGTCGCTCCGACTGCCTCCGCGCTATCGGAGATATAGACGGCCTCATGCTTTCTCGCTAAAATCGAAATCGCTGCAGCATCACAGGGTTTACCGTAGAGATCGACCGAAATTATCATAAACTTCTTCGCGGGATGTTTCTCACGTTCCTTTTCGAGCGCGGTCTCCAAAACCGCCACATCAATGCAGCCCGTCATATCCGAGTCAACGAAAACAAGCTCGGCTCCACGGCGGAATGCGGATGTTACAGTCGCGATAAAAGTCAAAGTCGGCGCGAATACTGTCCATGAAGAGTCGACCTTGTACTCTTCCATCAAAAGATCGAGCGCGGCCGAGCCCGAAGAAAGCGCGACCGCATACTTCCTCCCCGTCATCTCCGCGAGGCGGCGCTCGAATTCATCGACCTGCGGGCCACAAGGCGCGATGTAGCCGGAGTCGAACGCTTTCTCGACGGCGGAGCGTTCTTCTTTATCCGTCCAAGGAGGCGAGAGATAGATTCTATCTTGCACATTCATACGTCTTGGTCTCCGGATTATAGTAAACGATTTCGATTGGCGAGGGAACTCCACCATCATTAATCCAAAAACGAAGATATCCGACGCTCCCGTCTTGGACATTGCGCTTATCTTCGAAGGCAACACCCTCGGGAAGATAGCGTTTCGGGATAAATCCTCCATGCGGCTCAAGAAGATAATAAATCCGCACGACGTCACCCTCCTCGGTATCCTTGTCGAGGACTTTGTAACTGATATCGAGCTTACTGGCAATAATCCCCGAGAAATTGTCGGGCGCACCCTCTAGCGGTTTTACTTCGAGCGAAATCTTCGGCGCATCGACATGGAAGGATTTCGAAAATGTGAACGAGAATTGCCGACCTCTGCCCTTCGATTCGCGTTTCCCGGAGACCATGCCGTCAATCGCGAAACCGAGCCGCGACTTCATCGGCACATCATACCGAACCGGAATCGAGAGTTTGCGTTTATCGAGATTCTTCGTTTGTCCCGTAACTTTCATGCCGAAGATTTCCGAAGGCGTGATGCGGACCTGACCGATCGAATATTCCTCGGGCGCGTCGAAGCTGACGATGAAATGGAATTCTTCGCCAACGGAAACGACCGGTTTATCGACCTCGACCTTAGCCTTGACTTCTATCGGCTCTTCCGCTTCGCCGCCGAACGAGAAGCTCATCATATTCTGCATCTGGGCGCGCTGTCTCGCCATCATCTCTTCCATCATCGCGAACGGATCTTCGGCGAAGACGGGGAGTGTGAGAATCATCAAAACCGCGATGATCCTAACCAACTTTCCTAGGAATCTTCCCAGAATAACGAGAATGACCAGCGCGGAGAAAATAAGCCCGAGACGATTCTTCCAATCGAACTTCAAAACGGGACGAAGCACCTTTCTCCAAACGGGAAGCTCGGCTTGAGGATTATCGTACTTCAGCGCCAGCGCGGCAATCATCGCCTTTTCCCAAGTCTCGCTCTGGCCGATTTCCCACTCGAGCTTATGAAGGAGGTTCATCGCTCTCGCCCAATTCCCCTCCTTGATTGACATAATCGCTTCGTTCATTCGCGCCTCGGGGAAGTCGAACGCGGCAAAAGCTTCGGCGCTCGGCTTATTGAGCGCTCTCGCCCACTGAAACTCCATATCCTCCGTCCAATCACCCACTCCAACTTCTTTCTTAAGCTCCGTAAGCAATTGAGGTGGCTCCGGCATCTTCGAATAGTCTTCGCCGATTTCGGCGACTTCGACTTGTGCGCCCGGCTTTACGCGAACAGGCGCGGGATTACTCGAAACGATTTCCTTTTCGCTCTCACGCGTTTCATATTCGAAGTCGAGTTTCGGAAGCCAAAGAAGCCCTTCACGAAGCGGACGCACGCGATAAGTCAAGCGCCGCGCACCATCGATCGTCTGAGTCTTCGCGCTCTTGTCATCGACCTTCCAATCTTTCGCATTAAGAACTTTCGAAAGCTTCGGCGGATGAAGATCTTTAAATTCCGCTTCGCCCAAAAAGTCCAAGGTCAAAATCATCGGGTCACCGACTTTCACATTATGACAATCAAAGAAAGCTCGTGAAGCGAGGTCATCTCCGACTACACCCGTTAGCTTGATTATCATAAGTAGAGCAGCTAAAATCATTGAGGTGTGACGGTAAAGCGAATATCGATACCGCCCTTATATTTATCGATGAAACTTTGGGTCAAGCCGGGAACGCTCCCGACCAAACTCGCCGCGCGAAGAATCGACTGGTCCGCCGCACGATCTCCCGAACTCTGGGTGATATTGTAGGCGATCAGCTTCCCTCCGGGACCGAACTTACAACGAATCACCATCGGCTTTAAGGTATCGGTCCAAGCGGGCTTATCCCACTTCGATTCGAAACGCTGCTTGATTAAGGAAAGACAAAGCTGTTCGTCACTCGCCGCGAGATTCGTGGTCGCACCGGGCTTATAGCCCTGATTAAGAAGCTTCTCCCAATCCTGTGGACGCTTGTCGGTCTTACCGTTATTCTTCGGCGGATCCACTTTCTTTTTGGGCGGAGTCTTCACATCTTTCGCCGAGTTGCGCATTCTTTCAATGCGCTCCTGCATAAGCTGCTCCTTGGTCTTCTCGGGCGGCTTCGGCTTTTCCGGTTCCTTTGGCTTCTCGGGTTTCTTTTCCTCGACCTTCTTCTTTTCTTCCTTCGGCTTTTTCTTCTCGACGATCTGCTCAACCGCCTCAAGTTTCTCCTCGACCTTCGGAGGGTCCGGCGGTTTCACGACCGGCTTCGGCGGTTCGGGTGGCGGCGGAGGCGGCAAAGGTTCGACCGGCTTTTCAGGCGGCGGTTCATTCTCTTCGCCATCGAGATTCTCGTTCACGACAACCGTCAAATCGATCGGAATAATGACGGGGCGCGACTTGAAAGGAATCGCGAAAAGATAGAAACTTAAAAAGAGGAGAATATGCGCCAAAACCGCATAACCGATATTCTTCCCGGTTAGGATTTTCGGACGCTCTTCTCTCTCTTCGAAGTCGTACAACGTTTACTTCTCCACCGTAACGAGGGCCATCTTGTGGACCTTGCACTTGTAGACGACTTTAACGACATTCATCACGCTACCATAATCGAGGCGTTCATCGCCTCTGACAAGGACGGGGACATCGGGATCCGCGGCAGCCATTTCTTTCAAGGTTTTCTCGAGATCTTCGAGCGTAATCGGCTTATCCTTGAAAAAGATCTGATTCTGGGCATTAATCGTCACGACATTGGCCTTGTTGTCCTTCGTCGGGAGCTGATCGGTCTTCGCCTGAGGAAGCATGATCGAAATCCCCTGCTCAAGCGCGGGGAGAGTAACGATAAAAGTAACGAGGAGAAGGAAGGTAAGGTCGATAAGCGAGTTCATATCGACCGTCGCTTTGGGCTTCTCCCCGCGATTTCTACGGCGTCTTAACATCGTCTCTTTCCTTACGCTCCGCGCCCCTGGAACTCGCACGCAATTCGGCCGATAAGTTCATCGGCGAAACCTTCCATATCGGAAGAAATCTGACGAATCGAGGCGTTCATACGATTGAAAGCGATAACGCCCGGAATCGCGATAAGAAGACCGACAACGGTCGTTACGAGCGCGGCGGAAATCGAAGGCGCGATGGTCGCCAAATTCGCGCTGCCCGCGGCGCCCATTTCCGCGAAGGCATCGAGAACGCCCCAAACCGTACCAAGAAGGCCAAGCATCGGAGAAAGCGCGACAACAGTCGCGATAATCCCCATCCCGCCCTCAAGACGAATGTCTTCTTCATCGAGGATATGCTCACAAGTGCCGCGGACAAGCTCGATTTCTCGCGCGGTCAAAGCTGCCGCGCCATCTCCATTCGTCTGGCGCCCCGCCAAGAGCGAGCGAACATCGGGCGTGAGGAGCTTAAGTAGACGCTCGCAAGTGACGACGTAAATTCCTTCGACGCCGGTCTTGGAGGTCGGGCGACGCTGGAGATAATATTCGAGCACATCGCGGCAAGCCGAGAAGTCGCGAAGGAAGCGGCGCGTCGCGATTTTAACGAAACCGAGCTCCTTGGCCTTGCCGATAATCGTCGCGATCATCACAATCGAGCCGATAAGCTGGCAGATAACAATCCCCTGCCCCATCGCATTCGAGCTTAAAAATCCGTTAACAAGTGAATCAGCTATGAGCATTTTTGTATTCTCCGTTCTTGATTGCCGAGGTGACTTGACCTTCCGGCGGTAAATCGTTTCTTGAAAAACCTTTCGCAGCGAGGACCTTGTCGGTCGTTTGGAAGTGAGCTTTGCAGTGGTTCATGAGCCAAATGGGGCCGTGCTGCTCGACCATTTTCTCCGCGAGCTCGCGAACTTTCGGGTCGGAAGAACCTAAGGGAATCTTATCCTCCGAGCCCTCGCCGAAGCACTCTTTCGTCATGTCCTGACAGGCGCGAATGAAAAGCTCTCGAGCAATAACCGACGCGGCAGCGACGGCAATATCGCTTTCGGCCTTGTGACGCTGCTCGACCTTCGCCTTTCGCCCAAGTTCTTTGAGGGCGCGAAGAATCGTCGTTTCGGTCGGAGCAAACTGGTCGACGACCACTCGATCACAGTTTTGACGCTTCGTGAGTAAATCTTCAATTGCCGCGCCATGCGCCCAAGCGAGCATGCGATTAATATTCTTTATCTTCGAATAAAGTCGATTATACGCGGCATTCCCTAATTTTACTACCGCATAGCCATTCGGCCCCAGAAGTTGCCGAAGCTTCGAGCCGACCGTAAGAACCGCCTTATCGGTCATTTGCTTACAGTCTTTTACGCCGAGCTTGATCATTTCCTCTGAGAGCTTCTCATCGGTATAAGCGCAGCACACGACGAGCGGGCCGAAGAAGTCGCCTTTCCCTGATTCGTCGCTACCGGCGTGAGCGGAATAAAGCTCCGGGTGGAGCTCCTTCTCATACCCAACTTCCGCCGCGCCGAGCACGATCGGCTCAAGCTGAAACATTACGAAATCTTCGGCTTTCGAGCCCTGAACGCAAAGTTTTCTCTTGCCGTGCTTCTCTTTTGCATACAAGGTCGCGTTGAACTTGTCGCCTTCGATCGAATATAGGGAATAAGGGACTTCTCTTTTGCGATAATTGCCGTTAACCATAATCCCCAAGAGCAATTCTTGTTGATTATTATCAAGCTCGTAAGTAAAGCTCGTTTTCTTCGGTAATTCTTCTTCCAACATTACGAAATATTATACCATATTTCTTGTCTATTGTGAAGAGTTGCGAACCTACGACACTTACTTCCCGACGTGGAGGGAGAGACCGCCGAGGGATGTTTCGCGATATAAAGAGGGTAGATCGCGGCCGGTTTCGACCATGGTCTTGATGACCGTGTCAAAGGAAACGAGGTGTGAGCCATCGGAAAGAACCGACATTTCGCCCGCAACGAGTGCGCGGCAAGCGGCTATCGCATTACGTTCGATGCAGGGAACTTGGACAAGCCCAGCAACAGGATCGCAAGTAAGTCCGAGGAAATGCTCGAGGCCGATTTCCGCGGCGGTTTCGCACTGGCGAGGGCTGCCGCCCATCAAATATGATGCGGCAGCGGAGGCCATCGCACAAGCAACGCCGACTTCTCCCTGACAGCCGACTTCGGCGCCGGAAATCGAGCCGTTGGTCTTAACGACATTGCCGAAAAGCCCCGCAATCGCAAGCGCATGAAGAATATCCTTCTTCGAGCACTTAAGCGTTTCTTTCAAATAGCGAAGGACCGCGGGGAGCGTCCCCGCTGCGCCACATGTGGGCGCCGTCACAATCGTCCCAAGCGCCGCGTTTTCTTCGGAAACGGCGCGAGCGTATGCAACCAAGAGCCCCGTGCGGCGCATCTCTTTCGAAAGATGCTTCGTCTTCTGATAAATTCCTCTCGCCTGACGAGAGAGCTTCAGAACTCCGGGCAAATTACCTTCGGTGATAAGCCCCTTCTCGAGTGTCTCTTGCATCGTCTTCCAAACGAGTTCAAGATACTCCCAAATCTCTGCACCTTCCGCTTCTTCGACGACCTGCCACAAGGATACTCCCGTCAAATCGCAATAATCGAGAATCTCTTCGGTCGAGCGGAAGTTGTACACTTCGGGAGCTTCCTCCCCTGCGCCGCCGACCGAAACCGCGCCGCCGCCGACAGAATAATAAGTTTCCTCGGCTTTCTTTTCGTCTCCAAGAAACGCCGCGAGCTTCATCGCATTCGGATGGAAAGGTAAGCTTTTGTCTTCGTTCCAGATAACGTTCGTCCCGAGCCCAAGCTCGGCCAAAATCGCCGTGTCGGTCATATGACCACGACCCGTCGCCGCCAAGGAGCCGAAAAGCTCGACCTCATACCTCGCGCCCTCGAAGCCATACTTCGCCTTGAAATGTGCCGCAGCTTTCGCAGGGCCCATCGTATGGGAAGAGCTCGGGCCCTTACCGATGCGGAAAAGTTCGCGTAAGGACTTCATCTTACTTCTTGCCCATACCGAAGAGCTTCAATGTGCCGCGGAAGTCCGCCGGTAAGGGCGAGTGGGCTTTGATCTCTTCATGGGGATTCAAAGGATCGGGGAGCGACAGCGTCGAGGCGTGGAGCATCTGACGCGGAACCTGCATGAAACGCGAATCGCGAGCGTTCTTAAGCCCGAAGACTCTATCGCCGATAATCGGGAAACGAATCGATGAAAGGTGGCGACGAATCTGATTCGTACGACCCGTCTCGATACGAACGCGCAAAAAGCTCGCGTCAGAGGAAGCCGCTTCACGGGAAACCTTCGAAACGGCAGGTTGATTGTCAAGCGGCGTATCGATGATCTGGTGGGAGAACTTGTATTCTCCGACGACTATCGCGTGATACGTCTTCGAAACCTTGTGGGTCTTGAATATCTCGATGGCAGCAACAAGCGCGGCGTGATTCTTCGCGTACATCAAACAGCCCGTCGTATCACGGTCAAGACGATGCACCGCCTCCAAAGTCGGGATCTTCTCCTGAACACGCAAGATCGCTTCGACCGACTTCGGGTCATCACAAGAAACGAGCCCCGCGGGCTTGTCGCAAATAAGATAATTCTCGTTCGACCAAAGGACGCGTACATGACGGCGCTCCTCGGCGCGTCCTGGAGTCTGACCCTTCAGGTCAGGCTCACCCTTTCCTCCCTGCTTCACGGCGCCCTTAACTACCTGCTCGGGAACTTCAATCAAGTCACCCGTCTTAAGCTCGAAGCGCGCAATCCAAACACACTTGCGATTAACCCAGACGCTGCGCCCGTCGATCATCGCCTTCGCTGTACGACGGGAAAGCGCAAACTTGAGCGCCAAGAAGTCCTGCAAAATCTTCGGGTCGGGCTTGTTGACGGAAAGTTGCTTGATACCTGCCGTATGAATGGGAGCTTTACGAAGAGCCATTGGTTATGCCTTGATTACGCTACCGACAACACCGGTAATCTTCCTGCCTTCTCGATTAGGAGCGAGAATGATTTCGACTTCTTCCTCGTCTTCCGATTCGCCCTCGGCGACAATGCCGACACAGCTTTCTTCGCCTTCAAGCGCCTTAGAGAAATTCTCCGGTAAGGGCTTATCGGTAAAGATATCGGCGAATATAAGGTCCTTCGCCTTCTCTTCAGTCTCAAGGCCGAACATATCGAGGAACGCCTTATTGACTTCGACGAACTTGCCCGTCTTGTCGGTCGCGAAAAGTGCCGCGTGAGCAGTTTCAAAGGCATTCGCTTTCGCCTTCAAGCTCTTGAACATCGCTTTACGACGCTCGACATTGCGAATCGTGAAAATGAGATCATCCTTCTCATTGAGATCAATCGACGAGACCGCTATTTCACAGGGAAACTTCGTCCCATCGGTGCGAAGACCGCTACCGTCAATCATCATGTGACGATCATCATCAAGACCTCGGCGAATGCGCTGAACGATTTCGGAAGTAAGCCCCGTAATGTAATTCGAGATATGACGGTCGATCACTTCCTCGTTAATGATCTGGAAAAATTCTTCGGCACGCTGATTTACCTCGAGGAGATGGCCCATCGGGTCGGTGATGATGACGGCATCGTACATACCGGCCAAGAATTGGCGAAACAAGGATTGACGGTCTCTGGGGATGTATAGCGGCATAGTCTTAACTCCGTTACACGATCAGCATACAATCGCCGTAAGAGAAGAACATATAATTCGCACGAACGGCGAGAGCGTACGAACAAAGAACACGCTCGCGACCGGCAAGCGCGGAAATCATCATAAGTAAGGTCGACTGCGGAAGATGGAAGTTAGTGAGCATCGCATCGCAGACCTTGAACTTGTAAGGCGGGTATATAAAGATATTGGAAGCGCCCGACCCGGGCGCAATAAGCTCGGTATCACCTTCGGCGCGTTCACGATTGGCGACCGTCTCCAAGGTACGAACCGTCGTCGAACCAACGCATACGATACGGCCACCCTTTTTCTTCGTCTCATTAATCGCCGCGGCAGTTTCGGGGGAAACGGTAAAGCACTCGAAGTCCATCTGGTGGTCTTCGATATTTTCGGCTTTAACGGGGCGAAAAGTTCCCGGGCCGACATGCAAGGTCACGGCAACGCGCTTCACGCCCTTCTTTTCGAGAGCCGCAAAGATCTCTTCGGTAAAATGAAGCCCCGCCGTGGGCGCCGCAACGGAACCTACGTGCTTCGCGTAGATCGTCTGATAACGTTCGCGGTCGGCGAGCTCTTCTTCGCGCGTACCTTCGCGCTTCACATAAGGAGGAACGGGCGTATGGCCGAATTCATCAAGGAGATCCATCAAGGGTCGCTCGCAAATAAACTCGACTTTCCACATGCCGATTCCGCTCAAGGGGCTTAAAAGCTTGACCTTGAGTTCTTCGTTCGGCCCGAAAACGGCGATTTGCCCTTCGCGGCACTTTCGCCCGGAGCCGATCATCACATTCCAAACGAGTTCCTTCAATGTCTCGGCTTCGGGAGCAGCGGAAATCATAAGAACTTCCACCGCGCCTTCCGAGTCGCTCCACTTGCCGAGGAGGCGAGCGGGGAAGACCTTCGTGTCGTTGACGACAAGAAGGTCGTTCTCGTTCAAGTATTGGGCGATGTCGGCAATGTGACGATGCTCAACAACGCCGGTCGCGCGATGTAAGACCATCATCTTCTCAGTCCCCCGCTTTTCGGCGGGGTGCTGAGCGATGAGTCGCTCGGGTAACGGATACCAGAACTGAGAGGTCTTCATCGCGTGTATGCTTTTAGGCGATCACCTTGGCGATGAGCTTCTTCTGAAGCTTCTTTTCGTCAGGCGTGCACGCAGGAGAGTGCGAGCAAGTATTCGGCCAAACGATGGCGAACTCGCCGACCTTGACGGTCACGGGCTCGACCTTCTGAGCGTAGAAACCGATATCATCCGCTTCGTTGAAGCTGCCTTCAGCCGACGGATCAAACGGCGCGACGCCCATGACTTCGTCGTACTTAAGCGGGATATGGATATCGAAATACTTTTTGTGAAGCTCGGGCTTACGCTCGGCTAAGGGGACGAGTTCGATCTCGACCCCGTTAACCCAGCTGTTGGCACCGTCGACCTCGTTCTTCCCCTTCGGGAGAGAATTATGATCGTGGCTCTTCAAGAATTCGATAACTTTACCGAACGCGGGAGAGACCTCGGTATATAACCCGAGGTTCTCGATCTTGTCGACTACGTAGAGCTTAGATGAGGTCATCGCTTCCTCCTTCCATTCCCATGGTTTCATCGGCGCCGAGGAGGTCGATACCATCCGCGGAGTTGTCGCCGGTGTCGTTAAGAAGAACAGGTTCTTCGAGTTCATCGACTCCATCGTCCTGACTGAGGTCTTCCTCGGCGGTCGAAGCGAAGCCGTAGAGCTCTTCCTGACGCTTGCGCTGTTCGGCGCGAAGCTCTTCCATATCCTCATCCGAAATCGGTTCGGCGAGCGGAACGAGCTTCAAGTAACGGTGGAGCGGGAAGCCGGTACCGCCGGGGATCAAGTGGCCGAGGATGACGTTCTCCTTGAAGCCGCGGAGTTCGTCGACGCGGCCCATCGTTGCGGCCTCGGTGAGGACGTGAGTCGTGTCCTGGAAGGACGCCGCGGAGATGAACGAGTCGGTTTCGAGGGCGGCCTTCGTGATACCGAGGAGCGCGGGCTGCGCTTCCGACGGACGACGGCCTTCCTTCATCATCTTTTCGTTGACCTTAAGGAACGTCTGGCGGGTAACCTGATCGCCCCAGAGGAAGTCGGTATCGCCCGGGTTCGTGATGCGGACCTTGCGGAGCATCTGACGGACGATGATTTCGATGTGCTTATCGTTAATTTCGACGCCCTGGAGACGGTAAACCTGCTGAACTTCGTTGACGAGGTACTTTTCGAGTTCCTGCGGGCCCGAGACCTCGAGAATTTCCTGAGGAATGACCGGACCTTCAGTAAGCTGCTGACCCTTCTTCACCTTATCACCACGGAAGACAACGATCTGCTTACCCATCGGGATGAGGTGCTCTTCGGAGAGGCCCGTAACATGGTCGACAACCTTGACGAGACGCTTGCCGCGGACGTTTTCACCGAATTCGATCGTACCTTCGATCTTCGCGATTTCCGCCGCGTCCTTGGGTTGACGAGCTTCGAAGAGTTCGGCAACACGAGGAAGACCACCGGTAATATCACGCGTCTTCGCAGCTTCACGCGGCGTCTTCGCGAGGAGCATACCGGCCGAGGCCTTCATGCCGTCGCGAACCATGACGATAGCCGCGGTAGGAATGTCGTGCGAGTCGACCATCTTGCCGTTCTCGTCGTGAATTTCGATGCGCGGGTGGAGGTTCGATTCCGAAGTCGGGAGAACGACGAGCGTCTTGGCGCCCGTAGCACGGTCGGTTTCGGTCTTGACGGAGACGTCTTCTTCGAAGTCCTGGAAGACGATGGTACCGGCAGCTTCCGAGAGAACCGGGACGGAGTGAGGATCCCACATCGCGACCTTGGTGCCCTTCTTGACTTCGGCGCCGTCTTCGATAAGGAGCGTCGTACCCATCTGGAGCTGGTAGGTATCCTTGTTGCCGTTCTTGAGCGTGATTTCGAGGCTACCGTTCTTGTTGAGAACGACTTCCTTACCCTCGTCGTTACGCACCTTACGGACATCGATGAACTTCGCGATACCGTCGTTCTTGAGGACGATGTCGGTCGCCTGTGCGGACGCGGACGCGGTACCACCGATGTGGAACGTACGCATCGTAAGCTGAGTACCGGGTTCGCCGATCGACTGGGCGGCGATGATACCGACCGCCGTGCCGATCTCGACTTCCTTGCCGGTCGAAAGGTCGCGGCCGTAGCACTTCGCGCACATACCGTGTTCGGCGTCGCAAGTAAGACCCGAGCGGATCCAGACGGACTTGACGTCGCTCTTGTTGATGCGCTCGCAAGCTTCTTCGTCGAAGATCTCGTTCATGTGAACGATCGTTTCGCCGGTCTTCGGATCGCGGACATCGTAAAGCGCCGTACGGCCGAGGACACGCTCACCGAGCTTGACCTTGACTTCGTCGCCTTCAACGATAGCTTCGACTTCGAGACCGTTGACGGTGTTGCAGTCTTCCTGGGTGATGATGACGTCCTGAGAAACGTCAACGAGCTTACGGGTAAGGTAGCCGGCGTCAGCCGTCTTAAGAGCGGTATCGGCGAGACCCTTACGAGCACCATGGGACGAAATGAAGTATTCGAGAACCGAGAGACCTTCGCGGAAGGAGGCGGTAATCGGGCGTTCGATAATATCGCCCGAAGGATTCGCCATAAGACCACGCATACCGGCGAGCTGACGGATCTGAAGCTTCGAACCACGAGCCTTCGAGTCGACGAACATGTAAACCGGGTTGAGTTCGGTCGGATTCGCGTTTTCGGGACTGATGTTCTTGTCGATCGTCTTATAGAGCTCGTCACCGACCTTTTCGGTCGTCGCCGACCAAATGCCGACGATCTTGTTGTGACGTTCGCCGTCGGTGATGATACCCTGCTGGAACTGGGCCTGAACCTTTTCGGCTTCAGCGCGGGCCTTCGCGATTTCGGCGTCCTTGTCGGCCGGGCGGATCATATCCTTAAGACCCATCGACGCGCCGGAGACGGTCGCGAACTGGTAACCGAGCGACTTGAGCTTATCGATAGCGGCAACGGCGACTTCATGACCCGCGACCTTGTGGCAGTCGAGAATCAAGTTACCGATCGTCGACTTCGAGCACTTGTCGTTCCAGAAGCCCATTTCCTTCGGCCAAACGTTGTTGAAGATGACGCGGCCGGCGGTCGTTTCGATCGTACGGTGGGTCGTGTCGCCATGAGGACGACCGGTCGTACCGTAGTCGGGGTTACGGAAGCGGATACGGCTGTGGTACGAGATGCAGCCTTCGGCGATACCGAATTCGACTTCACCGATGTCGTTGAAGAGAGGAAGGTGCTCTTCGCCCGCGGGAATCTTACCGGCAATCTTACCGGCGAGCTTATCCTGCTGCGAAGGAACCGTGAGGAAGTAGAGGCCCAAGCAGACATCCTGAGTAGGAGTCATGACGGACTTACCCGACGCCGGTGAGAAGATCGAGGTCGAAGCGAGCATCATGAGCTTCGATTCCATCTGAGCTTCGATGGAGAGCGGGACGTGGACAGCCATCTGGTCACCGTCGAAGTCGGCATTGAACGGCGTACAGACCATCGGGTGGAGGCGGATCGCCTTACCTTCGACGAGGACGGGTTCAAAGGCCTGAATCGAGAGACGGTGCAAGGTAGGTGCACGGTTAAGGAAGACCGTTTTATCCTTCGTCACTTCCTCGAGAATATCCCAAACCTGCTCGTCGCGGCGCTCGATCATCTTGCGCGCGGTGCGGACGGTGTGGCAAATGCCGAGCTCTTTCAAGCGGCGGATAATGAACGGTTCAAACAAGCGAAGCGCCATTTCCTTCGGAATACCGCACTGGGGGAACTTGAGTTCAGGACCGACGACGATAACCGAACGACCGGAGTAGTCGACACGCTTACCGAGGAGGTTCTGACGGAAGCGGCCCGTCTTACCCTTGAGGATTTCGGAGAGCGACTTGAGCGCGCGGTTACCGGGACCGGTGACGGCACGACCGTGACGACCGTTATCGAAAACGGCGTCGACAGCTTCCTGAAGCATGCGCTTTTCGTTGCGGATAATGACATCCGGGGTCTTGAGCGCGAGGAGGTTGCGAAGACGGTTGTTACGGTTGATGACGCGGCGATAGAGATCGTTCAAGTCCGAGGTCGCGAAACGGCCACCTTCGAGCGGGACGAGAGGACGAAGTTCCGGCGGGATGACCGGGAGAACATCGAGGACCATCCACTCGGGGAGGCTCTTCGAAGCGCGGAAGCCTTCGACGACTTTCATACGCTTGGCGATTTTCTTTCTCGACTGCTTCGAGCGCGTGTTCTCCATCTCTTCTTCGAGCTGGACCATGAGCTGATCGAGGTCGAGCTTACGGAGGAGCTTACGAACGGCTTCAGCGCCCATTTCGGCCTTGAAAGCGTCTTCGTACTTTTCCTGCGCGTCGGCATATTCCTGATCGGAGAGAATCTGGCCTTCTTTGAGAGGAGTGTCGCCGGGTTCGGTGACCATCCAATCCTGATAGTAAAGGACGCGTTCGAGTTCGCTCGAGGTCTTATCGAGGAGAAGACCCATGCGCGAAGGCGAGCACTTGAAGAACCAAATGTGGCTCACGGGAACCGCGAGTTCGATATGGCCCATGCGCTGACGACGAACCGATGCGAGAGTGACTTCAACGCCGCAGCGATCGCAGATCATGCCCTTATTCTTGATGCGCTTGTACTTACCGCAAGCGCACTCCCAGTCCTTGGTCGGGCCGAAGATCTTTTCGCAGAAAAGGCCATCCTTCTCGGGGCGATACGTACGATAGTTGATCGTCTCGGGATTCTTGACCTCGCCGTGGGACCATCCGCGGATGGTCTCGGGAGAGGCAAGCATCACCTTAACCGCATCGTAATGAGCGGAGGCATTGAAGCTGCCGCCGAAAGTGTCGAGAGTATTGAAAGGATTCATATTGTACTTTCTCCTTTTCCCTTGAAATTAGAGGTTCACCATGCCCGCGAGGAGGTCATCCGCGGCAGCGGCTTCCTGAACGGGAGCTTCAACGGGCGTCGTCGCCTCCGCGTCACCGCGGCGCTTCTGATGACGACGTTCGGTTTCGCCGCCGAGGAGCTGGGTGTCGAGGCAGAGACCACGAAGTTCGTGAATGAGAACCGAGAACGATTCCGGCATACCCGAGTCGAGGATGTTCGTGCCCTTGACGATCGATTCGTAAATACGCGTACGACCCTGGACATCGTCGGACTTGACCGTGAGGAGTTCCTGAAGAGCATAGGCGACGCCGTACGCTTCGAGAGCCCACACTTCCATTTCGCCCATACGCTGACCACCGGGCTGCGCCTTACCACCGAGCGGCTGCTGGGTGACGAGGGAGTATGGTCCGATCGAACGGGCGTGGATCTTGTCGGTGACGAGGTGGTGGAGCTTAAGCATGTAGATGACGCCGACGACGACCTTCTGCTGGAAGGGTTCACCGGTAAGACCATCGTAGAGAACCGTCTTGCCTTCGGGGCAGACCCAAGCGTTCGCGCCTTCTTCTTTCTCCTGGACCTTGCGGGCCTGACGGAGGAGTTCGTCGATTTCCGATTCCTGGACACCGTCGAAGACGGGTGTCGCGGCGTGGAAATTGAGGAGGCGGCAAGCGAGACCAAGGTAAGTTTCGAAAAGCTGACCGAGGTTCATACGCGAAGGAACGCCGAGCGGGTTAAGAACGATATCGACGGGACGGCCATCGGGGAGGAACGGCATATCGCACGAAGGAAGGATGCGCGAAACGACACCCTTGTTACCGTGACGACCGGCCATCTTATCACCGACGGAGAGGTTCTTCTTGTCGACGAGGAAGACGCGGACGGACTTCACGAGTTCGCCTTCGCCACCGAGGTCACCGAAGAGACCTCCATCTTCAGCGGCGTCTTCGACCGCGGCGAATTCGTCTTCGTAAGGAAGCATGATCGCGTTGACCTTCTCCTTCGATTCGCCTTCCTGCATATCCCAGTGAGCGTGGGCCTTGGCGAGCGAAGCGAGGTGGCTCTTCTTGATCTTCGTACCCGCGGCGATGATCGTGTCGCCCGTGTCGGTATCGGAGATGTCGCTATCGAGCGTCGTGCCCATAAGTTCGGCTGAGAGACGCGCGAGGAGATCCTTCTCGACCTTCGAGACCTGGCTCTTTTTCTTCTTTTCGGTTTCGGCCTTCTTGGCCTTGGCTTCTTCGTCGTCTTCGCCGTTCGTGATTACCTGAACGCCCATGACGACACCGGTCGTTCCCGGCGGAACCGTAAGCGAGGTATCGCGGACATCCGCAGCCTTTTCGCCGAAGATGGCGCGGAGGAGGCGTTCTTCAGGGCTGAGTTCGGTTTCGCCCTTCGGAGTGACCTTACCGACCAAGATATCGCCGGGCTTGACTTCCGCACCGACGCGAACGATACCATCAGCGCCAAGGTTCTTGAGCGCGTCTTCGGAGACGTTCGGAATATCGCGGGTGATTTCTTCGGGGCCGAGCTTCGTGTCACGAGCGCCGCACTCGAAGGTGATGATATGGAGCGAGGTAAGCGCGTCTTCGCGGACGAGCTTCTCGTTGACGAGAATAGCGTCTTCGAAGTTGTAACCACGCCAGCTCATGAAGGCGACGAGGAGGTTCTTACCGAGAGCGAGTTCGCCCTGATCGGTTGCGGGACCGTCGGCGATGCAATCACCGACCTTGACGGTCTGGCCCTTCTTGACGATAACCTTCTGGTTGAAGCAGCAGCCCGAGTTGCAGCGGCGGAACTTCTGGAGGTCATAGCGCCAAATGCCCTTCTCGGGATTGTGAGTGAACTGATCCTTACCGACATTGAGCGTGCCGTCAGGCGTGACCATGACGAAGTCGGCGGAGACATAAGCGACAACGCCGTCCTGCATCGCGGTCAAAATAACGCGGCTATCCTTAGCGGAGACGCCTTCGAGGCCGGTGCCGACGTAAGGACGCTCGGTCGTCATCAAAGGAACGCCCTGACGCATCATGTTCGCGCCCATGAGCGCACGGTTAGCATCGTCATGTTCGAGGAACGGAATGAGACCCGCAGCGATCGAGATGACCTGCATCGGGGCGACGTCCATGTACTGAACTTCGCGAGCCGGCTTTTCGCAGAACTCGGTCTTGAAGCGGCAGGTAACCTTCTCTTCGGCGAAGGTCATGTTCTTCGTCAAGGGAGCGTTGGCCTGCGCGATGACGTACTGTTCTTCGACGTCAGCGGGGAGATATTCGATTTCGTCCGTGACCTTGCCGCCGACGACCTTACGATAAGGCGTCTCGATGAAGCCGAAGCGGTTCACCTGGGCATAGATGCCGAGCGAGGAGATAAGACCGATGTTCGGGCCTTCAGGGGTTTCAATCGGGCAGATACGACCGTAGTGCGAGGGATGAACGTCGCGGACTTCGAAGCCGGCGCGTTCACGCGAGAGGCCTCCGGGGCCGAGAGCGGAAAGACGGCGCTTGTGGGCGAGAGCCGACAAGGGGTTCGTCTGGTCCATAAACTGAGAAAGCTGCGAGCGAGCGAAGAAGTCCTGAACGACCGAAGAGAAGGTCTTCGAGTTGACGAGACGGCTCGGCGAGAGAACGCCCGAGTTCGGATCGTGAATCGTCATGCGCTCGCGGATGAGACGCTCAGTACGAGCGAGACCGACGCGGCACTGGTTCTCGAGAAGTTCGCCCGTCGTACGAATACGACGATTACCGAGGTGGTCGATATCATCAACCGTTTCCTTGCCGACGTAAATCTTGAGGAGAAGGCGGATCGCTTCGATGACGTCGATACCCGACTCGTGGAGCGTACGGAGATTTTCATCGACCGTGCCGACGAGACCGAGTTTCTTGTTGATCTTGTGACGACCGACGTAGCCGAGATCGTAGTGGGACTGCTCGAAGAACATGCGGTGGATCATTTGCTTCGAGTTCGTCGCGGTAGGCGGATCGCCGGGGCGCATACGCTTATAGACTTCCTTAAGCGCGTCCTCTTCGTTGTGGATGCCGGCCTTGGCGTCTTCGCGGAGGGTCTTGATCAAGGTGCCGTTATCGACCGAGACATCGACGATTTCGACTTCGGGGATGCCGGCCGCGGCGATCTGCTCCATCATCGCGGGAGTGACGGGATCGTAGCGACGGGCAATAACGGCCTGGCTCTCGCCATCGACGAGGTCGTCCTTCATGACCATCATACGAAGCTCACGATCGGTGTACTTATGATTCGTGGGGAGCTTCTTGAAATCGTAGAAGAGCTGCATAAGCTGCTCGTCCGAGCCGTAACCGAACGCACGGAGGAGAGTCGTAGCATAGAATTTACGACGACGGCGGCGCTGATCCATGAAGCACCACATAATGTCGTTCGTATCGAACATGATTTCGATCCAGTTACCGCGATCTGGGATAATACGGACCGAGAGGAGCGGCTGGCCATTCGCATGGACCTGCTTTTCGGTCGAGATACCGGGCGAGCGGTGGAGCTGGGAGACGATGACGCGCTCGGCACCATTGATGACGAAAGCGCCGTCGGGGGTCATGATCGGCATTTCGCCGAGGTAGACTTCTTCTTCGCGAACGTCTTCACCGTCTTTGAGACGGAAGGTCGCGCGGAGCGTGCGGCTATAGGTATTGCCGTCGTTAAGCGCCTGGAGGTAAGTCTGACGCTCGTCTTCGAGACGATAGCCGACATACTCGAGCGAGTAGCGACCGTCGTAGCTCTTGACGGGGAAGATTTCTTTGAAGATCGCGTTGAGACCCTTATCGGTGCGCTTCTGGGCGGGAGTGTCCGCCTGAAGGAAGTCCGAATAGGCCTTCGTCTGGATCTCGATCATATCGGGTGGCGTCGTCGCCATGCCCTGGAGGCGTCCGAAGACTTTGCGTTCTGCGCTCATCTTAGCTTACCTTTTCTTGTTGTCTTTTAGTACTTTGTTTCGAAATTTTGCCATAGCTTCGCCATCAACTGCCTGAAGTGTGGTAAGCGGCCACTTTGTTAACTGTACAGTTGGGGATACTATTTTTATATTTTATCATATTTTCCCCCTTGCGCACAAGAGGGAATTTTGATAAAATATTTATCACTTGATTTGGCTTAGCTGCCTAAACAAGCGTGGACCCGTAGCTCAGTCGGTCAGAGCAGGTGACTCATAATCTCCGGGTCGTGGGTTCAAGTCCCGCCGGGTCCACCACTTTTTATAAACTTTTCAGTCTATCAAACGCGGCGCTTGAGCGCCAAAGTCGCTAGACCGAGAACAAACATCAGTGCACTCGTCGGCTCGGGAATCGCGGCGAACTCGCTGAACGTATGAACGCTCGCGGTCGGAGTCTGCATGATATCGAGGAACACGGCATTCTCAGCCATAAGTTCACCGTAAGAGACCTTCGTCGACTCGGCAACCTGGGCGAATTCACTCTTCGTCTCGTCCCACTTCATCAGCTGAACGGAGAACTGAAGCGCATCCGTTATCGTGATCGACGAATCATCAATCGCGCTGTAAACAGGGAGATCGGTCGGCCCGATGAGCGTCGAATCGGATATGCCGGTCGTCGTATAGATGTACATCGGCACCGCCTCGCCATTCCAAGTAACGAGCGCCGCGGCGTCATAGTCGATAGAAGTATCGACCGTCCAACGAACCGCCGCGGCATTAGCGGCCGTAGCGAGCGCTACAAAAGCGAAAACCAAAAAAAGTTTCTTCATTGTTATACTCCTTGAAATTACTTGCTCCAATGAATCTTAGTGTCGCTCTCGGCATTCTTCTTCTGATACCAGAAGCCGGTACCGGCGGGAATCGTGACCGTGCGGACTTTATTCATCTGCATGATGCCTTTATCGCCCTTAACCCAATCGACATAGAACCAACCGTCCGCATCCTTCTCGCAAATCTTCGGCGCACCGACGGTCGGGATAACGATATTGTCACCTTCTTGGCTTTCGATCGCGCCTTCAGCGTTAAGATCGAATTCCACGATGTTCGGGTTGGCAACGAGATTCATCGGCTCGGCGAGCTCTGTAATAACCTCCTCATCGCTGCACTGACCATAGAGGATGTACGGCTTCGAGGGATCCTGACGCTTGAGAAAGACACCTGCACCACGCTGAACCGTATGATCGCCGGCGTGTCCGCTCGTGCGAGCGCCGCGGGCATCGACGACCTGCATCGCACCCCAAACCTTGTTGCCATTAGCATCGGCTTCGAGCGTCCAGGAATTATAGCCGCCATCGGTTTTGTAGACATAGATTATATCACCGACATCGAGCATTTCCTTATGGACGAGATCATCGACCGTGATATCACTATCTTCCGCGGCAATTTGCTTCCACGGAACCGCGATAATCGCAAGCTCCATTTCCTGCGTCGCCTTCACGACACCGATCTTGTTCTCGGTCGGAATCTCGACGGTCGCCTTCGTCTCATCATCATGCGTGATAATGACCTTGACCTGATAAATACCAGTAGGATCGAAATCGGCATCTTCATCTTTCGTAAGCGGAATATCAAGATAATCGAGTTCGTTCGTATCGCCTGCGGCATTTTTATGTACAATCGCATACGATATCGTAAAGCCGGTATCCGAGGGCATCGTGGCATCATCGAGAATCGTGACTTCGACAACATCGTCAACATGAGTCGCGTCGGCGACCAACGGCTTTGTGGGGTCGATGCCGAGAATATAGTTTTGCCAAGCGAGGTTGCCGTTCTTCTGCTGTTTGTTGAGCGCTTTATTGATCTCTTCTACCGTAGCCGTCTCTCCTACAGGTTCGACATTCGCTTCAACCCAAGCTTCTGTCACCTTGATCGGTGCCATCTCGGCAGCAGTTCCTCCATCTTCGGGCTTAACTTGCGCTTCGATCGAGCCTTCGCCAGGAACGAACACCTTCGCGACCGTCCAGGTCTCGGCGAGCTTATCATTAACGACAATATAGCCTTCGGGAGATGTGAACTCATCGACAACAATTTGACCATTCTTGGCGATTGTAACGCCGACGGGAATCGTGACATTACCAACCGACATCTCAAGCGGCTTGACCGTATCGCCGGAAACTGCCGCTTCAACCGCCTTGGCGAGCGAGCTGCGCGAAGCCTTCGTAATTCCTTCAGCATCGACGACCATAGCACCAATCTTCCAAGTGCACATATCGTCACTTACACGAATATCTTCCGCCTCAACAAATCCGGCATCAACAACCTCGGTCGTGAAGTCATAAGTACCATCTTCATGGCGAATCGGGAAGAGCGTAAGACCATCAGCAAAGCCAGCCTTGGCATCAGCCAGCGCTTGATTCCAGTCGTAGTAGTAGTCTCCTGAAATATACGTAAAGGTCTTCGAGTATGTCTTGTACTTACCAACCTTCGCCAGCGGACGCTTAATTTCGACATCATCGGAGATGTGGACATTTGAGCCATCGGAATAAAACATCCAATAGATGCCCGACATAGCAGCCTGTTCGTCGGTGGGCGGTGTATTGCCGGGAAACGCGACTTCTGACCATGGTTCTTCATCATGATCGCGGTAATACTGCATATCATAAGGAATAGGCTCAATCGTTCCGCCAAGAAGATTCACCGATCCGGTATTATATCCGTAAATGAGAGTACCGTATTTAGGCGCAATATTATCATTAAAGCCTCGCCATGTGAGCGTGCCACCGGTCATCGTGAACTTACCCTGCGCCTGCACGCACGCACAGACGATCGGGTTGTCCGTATAATACGCGCCCTGCGAAGTAATCGTTCCGCTTTCAAGAATAGCCTCGCCGCCAGTAAAGGTTGCAATCGCGAGCATATTCGCGTTGATCATACCTGTTTGAGCAACACTCGTATCCTTGATTGTGAGCTTTCCGCCGGCATTAACGTTAAATACCCCCATATCCTGAGGCCCATGCGCGCCGCCGGAAGTTCCCCATCCCTGATGACGCAAGGTGAAACCGTTCAAGTCAACGGTAATCGGCCCGTTGATGTTAATCGTCGAGTGAACCCCATTATAAAGCGCCATCTCGACATCTTCGGTAAGCTTCAAATCCTTATAAAGGAACATATTGCTGTAATGCTTGTAACCGAGCTTCGTGCGGCACTTGTAGCCCCACTTCGCGAGAAGTTGAAGGTCACCGACAAAATCTATCGGCTTGTTGTTCTTGCCATTAAGAGTCTCCTGGCCTAGGCGATGCACTGCCTGAACATCATACGACTTCGTGTAAAGCGTGTTGTCGTGGATAAGCGTAGTCGAAATCTCCGACCAATCGACGAGCGCCGCCATACCCGCAGGAACCGCGAACTTGTTCGCTTCTGTCGGCTTAACAAGAAGTTTGATCGTCGTAATGTCATCGACGCTCGTGATTTCCTTATTCGCCGCCAGAACCGCATCGGCGTAGGTGTAGTAAAGCGTTTCACCGATCTTCGCGACGGGGATACGTTCAAGCACCCACTGAGTTCCGGGAATGTACTCGCTTGAGACTCCGCCGACAGCGATATAATCGCGATACAACTTCACAGGATCGACACTGTAATAACCGCCCGAAAGCTCGATAACATTCGGCGTGTCCTTATTTGCTGCGGTGGAATTATTAAAGAGCGTACCGCCCGTAGCCACATTGAATTCACCGCCTTCGACAAGAAGCGTACCATAACAGCCCGAACCGATAAAATCGTCCAACGCGAAAACATACTTCGCATTAACGATCGTGCCATCCTGAACAACAGCCTTCGGAGTGCCACCTCTACCGACATTAATACCGCATGCATTAGGCGCATTAATCGTAGCATTGGAAATCGTCACACTGGCGCTGCCGAGCACCCAAACCGCACCGAATTTACCCGAACCCGTCGTCGTGATCGTGCCGCCGGAAATTTCATACTCTCCGCCGGGAACATTGAACGTGATACCGTTAGACGCGCTGATAATCGTGCCACCTGTCATTGTAAACGAGCCATACATTACCTCGGTGCTCGTCACTCCTTCACGAAGCTCCGGATACGGATATGCCGACGCGTTATTTAACGCAACCGCTTCGTCATTACCGCCTAATGCGTTACCGACAATTGTTCCGGACTCGATTACGAGCGAACCGCCATGCGTCGCAACCGCAGCACCGCCAACATATTCATTTTCCGGCATCGCAACAATCTTACCGGATCCCTCTTCGCAAGAATCCTTAATCGTAAGTTTTGCACCACATTCTATGCGAACAATCTGGGATGTACCTGAGGACACTATAGCAGAGATAGTCTTGCCGTTCAAATCGAGTGTCGCATTGACTGTCTCGCCTTTGTAAAACAACGTATTTCCGGTGAAGTTCAACTTATAGGTATTTTTATCCTCCTGCGTCACCTGTCGCGCAACGCAGCCTGTCAGTCTGAGGCTGTCAGAATTTGCTACTGTGCCGAGATCAATATCGCAAAGAATCGTAATCAATGCGTTCTGGCTATTTGAAGCCGCCTCGAACGCGTCCTTCGCCGAAGTGAACTTGACGCCATCAACATCAGCTACATAACGCTTAATCGTGTAATATCCGTTCTCTTCCTGTACGAAGAAAGATCCTTCCCCAAGGCAGTCCTCGAAAGTACCCTTGGCAGCCTCGGAGAACTTACCGATGCCTGTTCCGTCAGTCTTTGCGTTTATGGTCTTAATTGTTCCATTATTCGTTACATTACCCGCGAGCACGGTCGCATCAGTAATCTCAAGCGTTCCGTAGTTGACTACATCACCAATAACGATATCCGCCGCGTTAGCGAGCGTCACGGTCTTGCCTTCGGGAATCGTTACCGCTGTATTCGACTTAAGCACCTTGACGAGCGCAAGATCAGGAAGGCTCGAGTTCATCTCCTCGACGCTGGCATAAGGAACGCCATTCGCGGAAACGACATATTCGCCTTCGGTTACATCATAGAGTCCGATTCCCTCGTTCTTGGCGACAATATATCCTTCAACCATGTTTTCCGCAGCCGGCTTCACACTGAACGAGCCACCACTGATTTTAAGGACTTTATTCGGGCTATTGATCGCGCCGATATAAGTGCCGCCGGTAATCGTAACGTATTCTGATGAGTACGAATAACTGCTTTCGTCAACGGCAATCGAAGATACATTGCCATTCGCTTTGACGGAAGTATTAATAGCAAGATTGCCCTTAGTAACATAAATACCGATCGTGGGCTTCGCCTCCGGCACCGCACTAAGATCAATCTTGCCGCCGCTGATCGTTAATGTATCCGTCTTATTGGACGGCCTATAATACACCGCATACGTCTTCGACGACTTCACCGCTTCAGTAGCAACAATGGCAGTGTTATCAATAGAACCGCTGAACGTTTTTGAGCTACAATATATACCATACAGCATTGAGGTATATGTGGAATTTATCGTAACGGTTGCATTTTTAAGCTCAATGGTGCTTCCGTTGGTGTTAACATAGATACCATACGCGGAGGACTTACCAACAACCATTTCAGCGCCGTCAAGCGTAAATTTGCCGCCCGTCAAATAAACATCCTTAGCACTGCTTGATGAGTTGAACGCAATCGTACCACCGCCAACTACCTTAACTTGCGATCCCGAAGGAATCGTGAGACCGTACGAATATCTTGCCGTCCAATCGAACGTCTTGCCGTTTGTGTCGAGCGTATAAGCCCCTGTTTTGAAGGTAATCGTAGCCGTGCCGCTATAGGTAACATCAGCGAGAAGCTTAAGCGTTTCCCCTGCATCCCAAGCGGCAATGGCCTCGTCGATGGTTGTGAAATAACTCGCATCGGTCTCGCCAATCACCTTGGCGACCGATCCTTCAGGAAACGCCTTAACTGCATATTCGCCATCGATGAGTTCAAGTTCAAGCCCTTCGGCGATCATCGCCTTGGGCGGCTCGACCGAGAACGCACCACCGTTGATCGCAACATAATCGGCATTCGTCGCATTGCCACTAAAAAGGCCATCTTCCGACTGCGGAACGCCGGGATCGCGTGTATCGCAAAGTTGATCGAGCGGAACAGCCACGAATTCTCCGCCATTGATCGTGATCGACGGCATACCCCACTCGGGCTTACTCATCGAACGACCGGCGCCGATAACGGATGCGCACTTTCCATCAGGGTTAAGTTCGCTCGCCGCATCGAAAGTGCCACCGTTGATGACAAGTTCGCCCGCATAGAATACGGCCACAAGACCGTTGGGGGCATAATAGGGGCCACTCGTCTTCGAGCCGGTCGGGCCGCCCGTAAGAGTATAAAGGCCCGCATCGATCGTGAGCTTACCGGGAAGATCCGTCGGTTCGGGATAGTCTTCATCCGTATAATCCCTGTATCCCGTGACGGTTAAGCAGGAACCGATACCCGTAACCTTGCCGGTCTTTTCTTCGGACGAATCGATCACGCGAACCGTAGCGCAATCTACATGAATGCGAGAGTACCAATAACCGCCGCCGATTCCAACCGCCTGGCTGAGCGTGTGGCCATTCAAATCAAGCACAACTTCCTCTTCGCCACAGTATTGGCTATTGAAGAAGAGCGATGTGTCGGTATTGACATTAACCGGGAATTCGATATCTTCGGGAACCTTGTAGCCCTTGTGCATCTTGAACATCGTCTGGCCGGAAACGTTGAACGTCGTGCCGCCAAGACGCTTCACTTCGGCAATCGCCGAAAGAACATCACCGACAAGAATGCCCGACTTCTTCGTGAGCACATGACACTCGCAATCGACGCGGCGAATATTCTTTTCTTCAATCCCCGTCAAGTAAACGGCCTTGCCGGAAACGGAGAAATTATCCGTAAATTCGGCCGGAACCGCAAGCGTTGCACAGTTTTCCGCCGCCGCAAGCTCATCGAGAAAGGCGCCATAATTCGGCTCCTCTGCCCAAACGCCAGCAGACAGACAGCATACAAAACCCAACAAAAAGGCGGTAACCTTTTTCATTTTATACCTCCAACTATGGAAAATCTTTTCACAGCTTAATACTAACTGCATCATTATCGTATAATTATATCACAATTTCGGCGTAAATGCAACCACTATGTTGAGTTCTATTCCCCTCGCGCGGGAGATTACTTCGTAGCTTTGACGCCGACCTTGTAGTACTTCACCTTCATATCAGTCAGCATAGGTCATGTACACACCTTATCCTAGCGCTACGACCCTTTGACTGCTATTTGGTGGCGTTTTGGTGATGATTTTCCATTTTCGCGCAATTAACCTAATCATCAAAAGTCTTATGACCGAATACTGACGCTAGCAAGAGTTCTATTCAGCCACAAAATTCACAAAGAGCGCAAAGATACAGCGATTATATGAAAATAGAGACAAGGATTACTCCCAGCCTCTATTTTAGGCCCTCGCACGGATGGTAATTACTTCGTCAAAGTTTGGATATCAACGACGAACAACTCTTTTATAGCCCGTTCCTGACGAACGGCTATCTGAATATGCGATCGATCCAAAATAGAAGAGCCTGGAAATACCGGCTTCCCTTCTGGGAATGCACATCTAACCGTATCGTAGGGCACACCCTGTCTCACGGCAAAATCATTAGCTGTATTTATAACAAGTCGATCTAGGTAATGTAGTTTACCCTTATTCTCTGGGAGTTGAGGTGCATTATCTTTTAACACCGTATACACTTGTGATAAAATATCACAGGCCTTAACATCCATCAAGTTCAAACAATGCCCCAAATCAATCTTGGCGCCAATAAGGCGCATCCTCCCAAAAGTATATACCATCGCCAAGCCAATCGTATTCATTATGGCTTTGCAACATGACATTCCCATCGCCCAGAATCTTATCTGCAACAGACTTAGGGCATCCATGATACCCATATACGATTTTGGAACGTGGCGTAGCCATCAGCGACTAAAATGACTTAACGCTGATTTGTCCGTTTTTCGACGCTGAAACACCGACTGCCTTCAAATACTTCTTACAGCTCTGCGGTGTCGCGCATTGTTGCCGAACATAATCAACCAAGCCATCAAGAACGCTATCTTGATTAACCCGGACGGCTCTCGTTCGACAAACCCTTCTGGATATGGTCAACTTACACATTGTGTGTATATTATCTCATATTTTAGCAGTTGTGTCAACCACCAAACTGCCTAAAGCAGACAAAATGTTATATTCTCTACTGCTTTCAAACTGTCGTCCGAAATACCACGCCCCTTGCCCTTCCCCGGAGAATTCCGTGCGGCACGGAAAGACCTTTTCGTGCGGCACGGGAAGTTGCTCCCGGGCCGCACGGAATTTCAACCTCTCCCCCAAACAACAAACCACCCCGCGCGGGAGCCCCCGGTTGTTTGGG
>JAZLMG010000067.1:0-58589 GCA_045598585.1 Kiritimatiellia bacterium | reverse complement strand
CCATCAAGGCCTTAGTCGCCCCCAATTGTGTTGTCAGGTTGCGATACTTAATAAGAACCGAGCCGCCGGTCATACCAAACTCGCCGCGAACCTGCGCACCAAAGTTCTGATTGATCGTCACCTCACCATTCGCTACATCATTGCCGCACGGTAGGAATGTATAAGACATCCCATTCTCGGCAAACTTTGAAGGCGATGTTGCGAAATCGCCATCCCATTCAACGATAGGCTTCAAATTCGTACTGGTCGCAACCTCAACAATCTGAATTGCCGCCACATTACAGCCTGCCCCAGTTGTCTCGAAACTAAACGAACCGGTGCGATTAGCAAAGCGAACAACGTTCGCGCCTAGTTCGGCTTTGGAAGAAGTCTTTTCGCCCCAAGCCGTTGTACTTCCCGGGACAGGATTGCCGTTCGAATCGACTGAATAGTTGATATCATTAACCTTCATCGACTGAATCGTACCAGTCCCGGTCGCCGAGAAATAAACATAGACATCATACGTCTCAAAGGGAGCAGCCGTAAACCCTACCTTACCTGCCTTTGACGAACCATCTCGCGGCGAAAGGTTTCGATCAAGATAGTTGTATCCGGCCGTTGCCGTGATTTCATACGGACGGAAATTCGTCCAATATGTGAATCCGCTAATCGTCACCGATTCGCCAGCCGTCTTTGAATCGATATTATACGTCTTGACAGAAGCCCAATCAGCCGCCTCCTCACCGGAATTTGTGGATTTCGTATTCCAGCTTGCCACCGGAATGTCGCCCAAGACCGTATGCTGGGCATCGCTTCCGAGACTACTGAAGAAGTTAATGCTTATCGCATCGCCAACTGCCGCCCACGCTCCGCCGCACAGCATCAGCGCGGCAAATGCTAGCATAGTTTTCATGATCTTTTTCATCATCTTATTTTTCCTTTGTCAGAAATCATACGATACGGCAGCTGTGCTGAAGGCGAGCAGTTTAGTAAGAGGCAGGAATGATGATGTAGAAAAAACCCCTCACCAAGCTGCCGCCTTCAACACAGTTTCCGTACTTGTTACACGTATTTTAGCATTTTTTTTTTTGTCTGTAAAGTGCTATTTTTGGCAAGTTATAGCATACGAGGGTGTGAGAAACCGCAGAGGACGCGGGAAAACAAGGCGTTTCACGCATTCGGCACAGGAACGCATCTACCTGAAAATCACCTCTCGGGCTTTCTTATAAACATCCTCTAGCGCGCTCGTCCCCACCCTCGCGCGGAAATTTTGATCACCCTTCGGCGAAGGCGCTACCGCGCCGGTAGGCGCCAAAAATGAATCGGTCGCTTAATAGCGCTCTTTGCGGATCACATCATTAAGGATCACATCACTACGCGGTTAGCGTAAACGATATCACTCCATTATGTCTTCTATCGAGCAAGAAAGACACTTCGCGAGCTCACGCAATGATGCCGCGGAGGCGCGATTAATGTCCTGTACCCGTTGCTCATAGAGTTGGATATTGCGTACGTTCACGCCGGAGATCTGCGCAAGATCCGACTGAGAATAACCGGAGGCGCGACGAAGACGGCGTAGATTCGTTTCGATTTCCACGCTATCGAGTTCGGCCTTGAAGTCCTCGACGAAGCGCATTATATCCATTTCATGATAAACCGCATATTTAGCGAGCACATTCGACATCGTGGTTCGTGCGAATATCCACTTAAACGACTTGTCCCAGTACCACTGAAAATGGGCAAGAACCCATCCGGCCCAAAACTCCGGCGATCGCCCTTCTCGGCTCATCATCGGTTTAGGAGCCGAATCGACGCCGTATAGCGCCATGTAAACGCGCTCCCCGAGTTCAAGGCCAGATATGCCCGCAACAACCCCGGGGTCACCGGATTGAAACATCTTGATTATCGGAAACGTCGCATAGATATATCCCACACGATCCGCAGCGATATTGCAGCAGTTTATCAAATAATCTGTGCATGACGCGAGTCGAGACTTCGCATCAGGCAGGTAAGATCGAGGATAAGCGCTTGTCATCAGGTTTTAGCCCCATACGAATTATGTCATAAGCGAAAACGGCATCCGTTATCGTTTCTTTACTCTTTTTAATCGCTTGCCATTCTTCTCTAGCGGAAGTATCGCGTTTAACATAACGTCGATGAAATTCAGACCAATTCGCCTCTTGTGCTTCGATGAACTTCAAATTTGCAAATGCTCTCTCGGTTCTAAGTGCGACTTGAAGGCCTAGCTTACCCAATCGAAGCGCTTCATTAAGGCGAGATAAGGAAAGACCGTTATTAACGAACGTGAGAGCGTAATTAAAGTATGAATCGTCCGCTCGATACCCGATTACGACATCAGCCGTTGAAATCGGCGGAAGGAAGTTCGCCAAGAAGAATTCGCGAACTTCCTGAGCCGTTTCAAGATCAAGTTCGAATGTTCTATTGGCGAGCAATACCGCAATCCAGTTAAGAATCGTATAGGGTAGTTTTGAAAGATCCAGAACCTTCAAGCCCTTCATTTCAAGTTCATACACATTTGCAAATGCCGGCGGCTCTTTCCCTTTACACGCCCATTCCTTAGCCATTTCGAGGCTTTCAGTACAATAAAAGCCCTGCCCGTAGTCATTACTGAGCTTTCCTCGTTTCAGTTCAGGATGAGGAATCATCATAGGCGAGCCATGGTAGAGTTTCATCTTTTCAACCTTTCTTCGCCTTATATTGTATCAATTTATTGATAGTTTTGTCAATGGTTTAGTTATAAAATCTTCTTCCGCGGCAATTTCGGTTAAGACCTTCGGCGTGAGAGTTTAAGGCCTTCGAAGCTGGCACTACCGCGTCGATAGGTAAAACGCTTTGAGTAGTTAAAACAAGCGGGTTTTGGCGAGGGAGAGGCCGAGAACGGAAGTAGCACCCGCCTCTTTTAATGTTTTCATCGCTTCTTTGAGGGTAGCGCCCGTCGTCATGATGTCGTCGAGGACGAGGAGCTGTTTTCCCTCGATAAGAGATATCGCCCCGGCCTTGAAAGTCCCCTTCACATTCTCTTCGCGGTCTTCTTCTTTAAGCGAACTTTGGCGGACGGGGCTGCCGACTCGCTTCAAACCACGCGGCAAATAGGTCTTTCCTAGCCGCTTCGAGAGCGCTTTGGCGAGATATTCCGTCTGATTATAACCGCGCATAAGGCGGTGAGGAAGCGTAAGCGGAATCGGAACAATCGCCTCGAAGGAATCGAGATGGAAATTCGCTTTAACGGCCGCCTCGAGGCAGTCGACGAAATCGACCGTAAGATGAACGCTTTGGCTGAACTTGTAGTCGTAGACGGCTTTTTGCATAAACCCATCTAACCAAAACGCCGCGGCCGTCCCCTTCACTTCGTAGAGATACGACTCGGGCTTGATGAAATCGACTTGATCTATGCAGTCCGAACAAAAGGAGCGCCCGGGGCGATCCACCGGGCGACCACAGGCCTCGCAGGAGCGAGGCCACAGGATATCGAGTATCTTACTTGGCAAGCAAGTTCGAGGGGTATTCCCCTTGGTTCACGAGCTTCGCGATTTCGGCCATGACGTAGGGCTTATCTTCGCGGTAAGTGACGCCGAACCAGCTCGAGTCGGTAGGAAGAACCTTGCAAGTCGCCTTGCCTTCCTTGATGAGCTCGTCGACGACGAAAGGAATGTACCACTCGCTCTTCATTTCAGTGCCGCGTTCCGAGAGGAACTTGACGAAGCGATGTTCGAGCTCCGTGAAGAGTTTCGGCGTGAAGCCCCAGCAGTTCATCGAGACGCGCGAGTCGAGCGCGACCTTGACGGGATGCTCGGGATCCTCCTGATTTTCGGCCATATCGCCCGCCTTGACGAGCTTCGTCATTTCGGTGACGCTCTTAAGAGTGCCGTCCTCGGCGATTTCACAAATGCCGCGGGCAACGGAGCCGTTTTCGGAAAGCGTAAGCGAGAGCTTGTAGCCGACCATCGAGAAACTGAGGGAATCGGGATCAACGCTCGAAAGATAGGCGCCGAGCTTCGCCATCGCGTCGCGACCATAGAAGTCGTCGGCATTGATGACGGCAAACGGAGTCTTCACGACATCGCGAGCGGCGCGGACGGCATGCGCCGTGCCCCACGGTTTCGTGCGGCCTTCGGGGAAAGTGAAAGGCGCGGGGAGATCGTTAAAGTCCTGGAAGCAATAATCGATATCGACGAGACCTTCATACTTCTTGCCGACTTTTTCCTTGAACTCGGCTTCGAAGTCGTGACGGATGATGAAGACGACCTTACCGAAACCGCCGCGAATCGCATCGAAAACGGAATAGTCGAGGATGGCTTCACCAGAAGGACCGACGGGATCGACCTGCTTAAGACCACCATAACGCGAGCCCATGCCCGCCGCGAGAACTACGAGAGTAGGTTTCATTTTTACTTTACCTCTTTGATAACCGTGGTGCACGCCTTCAAAACGCCCGCGACATCCGCGAGATTCGAAGGAATGATCATCGTGTTGTTGGATTTTGCCAAATTGCCGAACTGAGAAATGTACTGCTGAGCGAGCTGCATATTGACGGACTCCATACCGCCATTCGACTTGATCGCTTCGGCGACCTTCATGATGCCGGAGGCCTGAGCTTCGGCGACGAGCGTAATCTCCTTCGCCTTACCTTCCGCCTCGTTGATCTTGCGGATACGCTCGCCTTCGGAAAGCGCAATCGCCTCCTGACGCTCACCTTCGGCGCGGTTGATTTTCGCCTGACGCTCACCTTCAGACTCGGCGATCATCGCGCGCTTTTCGCGCTCGGCACGCATCTGCTTCTCCATCGCATCGCGAATCGTGCGCGGAGGCGTGATATTCTTGATTTCGTAGCGCGTCACTTTAATACCCCAAGGATCGCTCGCCTTATCGACCGCGGCAACAATCGCCTGATTGATCGAGGTACGCTCTTCGAAGGATCGGTCGAGATCGAGCTTGCCCATTTCGGAGCGCATCGTCGTCTGGGCGAGCTGAGTCGTGCCGAAGAGATAGTTGCCGATACCATACGAGGCCTTCACCGGATCGACGACCTGCATATAAAGAATACCGTCGACGGAAACGGCGATATTGTCCTTCGTGATGCATTCCTGAGGCGGAACATCAATCGCCTGTTCCTTCAAGGTGTGGCGATAGGCGATACGCTCGACGAAAGGAATAAGGAAGTGAAGACCCGCTTCAAGCGTACGGCGATACTTGCCGAAAAATTCGATGATGTACGCCGTCTTTTGAGGGACAATCACGAAGCACTTTAAAAGCGCGGAAACGAGAAGAAGCGCGAGAATGTACATGGCGATATTGGCGGGAGTGATAGGCATAGGATTCCCTTTTATTTGCGTTTTACTTTAATATCGGTAACGATAGCGCCCGGTACGCCCGAGAAGATGTCCGAGAACTTAGGATCGTTCAAAATCTCTTGGTTGTCGAGGGCTTTAGGAGCGGGTTGGGGGACCGGGTTGGGGGACTGGGGAATGGAGAGCGACGAAAGCGAAGGAAGCGCGTGGCTCGCGACCGGCTTGATCGGACGCTCTTGAAGATTCTTCGACGTTTCAAGCTTAACGTTCGACTTCGCATCTTCCTCCTTGCTTGCCACGGCGGAGCCTTCGGCGGAGACGGGTCCCTTGAGCTTCTTTACCGCCTTCATAAGCTCCGAAATGGTCGCAGTCGTCGCGATCTTGGAAGCGCGAATAAGCGACATTTCGATAAGCGTACGAACCGAAAGCACATAACGAAGCTTATCTTCCATCGCGGCGATTTGGTCGCAGACTTCGAACACTCTATTAGGATCGAGGCCTTCGGCCTGTGCGGTAAGAACCTTGATTTGATCTTCAGTCGCGGTCAAGCTCTTCGACTTAGGCCCCAACGCCTGCAAAACGACGAGATTGCGGAAATGAGCGAGAAGCTCGCCCGCAAGGCGGCGCATGTTCTTACCCGCCGAATCGAAAAGTTCGATGGACGAGAGAATCTTCGCGGTATCGCCCTTCAAGATAGCTCCAGCGAGTTCCTCCAAGGCCGAGCGCGAAACGAGGCCGAAAACGCCGAGAGCATCCTCTTCGGTGATCTTATTGCCCTTAAAGGAAATCAGCTGGTCGAGCGACGAAAGCGCGTCGCGCATGCCGCCCTCGGCGCCGCGGGCTATCGCGAGAAGCGCGTCCTCTTCGGCGTCGACACCTTCCTTCTCGCAGATGTACTTCAGCCGAGAGACGATATCGTGAGTCTGGATTCGACGAAGATCGAACCGCTGGCAGCGCGAAATGATGGTAGCTAAGACCTTATCACCTTCGGTCGTCGCGAAGATGAAGCGCACATATTCGGGCGGCTCTTCGAGCGTCTTCAGGAGCGCGTTCCATGCCGCGTTCGAAAGCATGTGGCATTCGTCGATAATGAAAATCTTGAAGCGCGAGGAAGTCGGCTTGAACTGCACCGCCTCGATAATCGGCTTCACATCCTCGACTTTATTGTGAGAGGCGGCATCGAGTTCGGTAACGTCAAGCGAACTGCCGATAGCGATTTCGCGGCAGTTATCACATTCTCCGCAAGGTTCGACACCGTTAGGATTCGTGCAATTAAGCGCCTTCGCGAAAATGCGAGACATCGTCGTCTTGCCGATGCCGCGAGGACCGATGAAAAGATAAGCGTTCGCAATACGCTTCGATTCGATGGCGTTGCGAAGCGTCTTTACGACATGTTCCTGACCGACGACATCTTCAAACGTCATCGGGCGATACTTAAGCGGTAGCGCTATGTGCTTGTTTGAAGGCTCTGGCATGAATCACGAACTTCTTGATGAAAATGTATGCAATCGGCGTGCAGATGCAAGCAACGGCAATGCCACCGAGGAAGAAAGAGATAATCACATCCGCACCCAAGGAAAGTACTGCCTGACGAGTCCACTCCATTTCCTGAAGTTTCTCGAAGGTAAGCGACCCGTTAAACAAAAGACGATTTACCACATACGTCTGGGCGGGATAAAGAAAAACGATCGTGACCGGGTTGGAGATAAAGGTTCCGGCTGTAGCGCCGATTTTCGAGACCTTCATCATAATCGCGAGAGGTACGGCGATTATAAGCTGAAGCCCGAAAGGAATCGCGCAGCCGATGAAGACGCCAAGCGCCCACCCGGCGGCTATATCATCGGCGGGAAGTTTCTCATGCGCCAACTTGCGCCTGAGCCTTCCCGCCAGCTCCTTGAAATCGATCAAGGTTATCGGAGATTAGAGGCCGATATTGACGATCGGCAGGAACGGAACGTCGGAATCACGAATGATGTTGATGAGACCGACCTGGAAACCATAAGCGGTCTCGGCACGGTTGATGATGCCGACCTGGAAGCCCTCGTAGGAGCCGGCGACATTGATGAGGCCGAGCTGAAGACCCTGAGCACCCTGCGTCTCATTCCAAAGACCGACCTGAGCACCGCAAAGATCGCCGCGACCGACCGAGTTGTAGAGACCGACCTGGAAGCCGGCGGCATAGTCACGAACCTTGTTGCGAATCACATTGACCTGAAGACCTTCGAAGTAGTTCGATTCACCCCAGAGACCGAGATCGAAACCGGTAATCGAGTCCTGGCAAGTCGAGAACGGAATCGTGAGACGAATGCCGATAACATCAGGCGAGTTGGGCCACTGGCAAATAGCGAGAGGCGAGGGCCAAATGGCGGACTGTTCACGCGGAATGGCCTTAGGCGCGTTTTCAACCTTTTCTTCTTCAGCGTAAGCGGACATCGCGAGAACGGCGATGAGAGCGAGCGAGAGCATTTTCTTCATTTGGAGCGACTCCTTGATTTTGGTTTATATGGTAATATTATATTCTTTTTTCTCAGGAAAAGCAAGCGTTATTCGACGGTAACCTTCTTGATGACAACCGGCGTCTCGGGAACATTCTGATGATAGCCGGAGGAACCGGTAGGAACTTTCGCGATATTATCGACGATATTCATGCCGTCAATGACTTTACCGAAAACCGCATAGCCGAAACCCTGGGGGGTGGGAATCGAGAAATCGAGGAAGTCATTATCGACGAGATTGATGAAGAACTGACTCGTAGCGGAGTCGACGACCATCGTGCGCGCCATCGCGATAGTGCCGCGCTTATTCTTGAGTCCATTCATCGCTTCGTTCTTGATCGGCTCACGAGTTTCCTTCTGATTCATGTTGCGATCAAAGCCGCCGCCCTGAATCATAAAGCCATCAATGACGCGGTGGAAGATAGTTCCATCATAATGACCCGACAATGCGTAGTCGACAAAGTTCTTAACGGTGATCGGCGCTTTTTCGTCATCGAGTTCGAGACGAATTGTGCCCAACGAAGTTTCCATGATTATCTTCTTCATTGCTGAACCTCCATATTATCAACTATAGGACGGTTGGCGATTTCAAGAATCTTGTCGAGCTTCGCATCGACCGAACCGAGCTTTTCCTCAAGCGCCTCAAGCTTCTTCATCGTCTTTTGATAACGATTGTCAACGCGGGACTGGATATCGTGAGATTCATTGGTAATGGCTTCGCGCGTGATCACGCCTTCACTCTGAACCGTAGTCTGAATATCACGATGAGACACTCCGGTGTTGTACCAAAACCATGCGTAGCCGATTCCGGCCAACGCCGCAAGAAGCACCAATGTAGCAACCAATGTTTTCATAATGTTAATATTATATCATATTCTCGTATCAAATACAACCGGACACCTCTAAACTACTCCCCCAAAAAGGATGAGAATGATGAGAAGCGGGATAAAGTAGCGATATAGATATCGTGAAAAGGCTGGGAGCTTCAGTCCAAAGCCGAGATTCACCTCGCTTAAGAATTTGTCGAAAGTCCAACCGTACTTCGAGGAAATAAGCGCGCACATCGCAAGTCCCCCGATCGGCAGCCAAAATTGGGAGAAAATGAAGTCCTCGACGCCAAGCACGGGTTCAAAGATCGCCGTCGGGAGACTTAAGAGCGAAACGACAAGCCCGGTCAAGAAGACCGCTTTAAGGCGAGAGAGCTTGAAGAGATATTCGAAGCCCGCGATAATGCACTCGAAAACGGCGATAATCGTCGTCAAAGCCGCGAGAGACAAGAAGAGGAAGAAGATCGTTCCCCAAAAGCCGCCATTCGCCATCGCGGCGAAAACGTTCGGGAGCGCTTCGAAGATAAGTCCGGGGCCCGCCTTCACATCGACGCCGAAAGCGATGGAAGCGGGGAAGATGACGAGTCCCGCCATAAAGGCGACGAACGAGTCGATTAAGATAATCATCACGCTTTCGGTAGCGAGAGAGTGAGACTTGTCGATGTAGCTCCCGAAAATCGTCATCGCGCCGACGCCAACGGAAAGCGTGAAAAAGGCCTGCGCCATCGCATCGAAGAGAACTCCGCACGGGCGCTCAAGTAGCGGCGTCCAATCAGGATAAAGATAGAACTTTACCCCTTCCATCGCGCCAGGTAACAACAAACTTTTAACCGCCATCACCGAAATAAGCACCAGGAGAACGAGCATCATCCACTTCGTTATCCGCTCGACACCACGATTAAGCCCGAGCGCACAAACTAAAGTCGAAATCAACACGGCCGCGAGCATATAGCCGCTCGAAACGGTGGCATTCGAAACGAGCGCACCGAAGTTCCGTCCCGCACCGGTCGCAAGATAGCTCACCATAAAGCTCTCGAGCCAACCCGCAACCGTTGTATAATAAATCATAAGTAGGACATTGCCGAGGAAGATCGCGCTTCCCAAGAATCCCCACCACTTGCTACCCGTATTCGCAAGCTTTTTGAACGCGCCAGCGACACCGTCCCCCGAGCCACGACCAAGCGCAAGTTCGCTCGTCAAAAGCGGAAAGCCGAGAAGCGCGAGAAAGACGAGATAAACGAGAACAAACGCCGCGCCGCCATTCTTACCGACGATAAACGGGAAGCGCCAGACATTGCCTAGGCCGACCGCGCAACCTGCGGCAAGCATCAGAAAGCCAAGACGGCTTTGGATACGATTTTGCATGCGAGACGCTTTTTGGTCATTAAAGGAAGAGCTTCGGAAGAACCGTCGGCGAACAGCAAGGTCGCGATGTTCGTATCTTTCCCGAAACCGGCACCCGCTTTAGTCACGTCATTCGCAACAATAAAAGCGAGTTTCTTTTCGCGGCACTTTCGCGCCGCTTCTTTCAAAACATCATTCGTTTCCGCGGCAAATCCGACCTTAACGAGACGGCCTTCTTTCTTTTTCAAGCTCTTTAAGATATCCGGGTTCTTGACGAGTTCCAAGGTCGTCGTCATCTCCCCTTTTTTGAGCTTCTTTTCGGCCATGCTCTTCGGTCTGAAATCGGCAACCGCGGCAGTTGCAATAAAGATGACGTCCTCCCCACTCTCGTTGACCGCGCTATCTGCCGCGGCAAACATCTCACGAGCGGATACGACATCAATTCTTTTCACTCCTGAAGGAGTTTTAAGCGCAACCGGTCCCGCAACGAGAATAGTCTCGTAGCCCTTCTTCGCGGCAGCTTCCGCTACCGCGAACCCCATCTTTCCTGTCGAAGGATTCGAGAGGAATCGGACGGGGTCGAGGTGTTCCCGAGTGGGACCGGCTGTGATTACGAATTTCAACGGCTCTTCGCAAACGCGTTGATCGCGAAGTCGATTTCCTCAGGGGTGTGGCAAGCCGACATCTGAGTGCGGATGCGGGCCTTACCCTGGGGAACGACGGGATAGAAGAACGCGGTCGCATAGACACCGTTCTTGTAGAGGTTATCGCTCATCTTGACGGCAACGGCGGCGTCGCCGAGCATCACGGGGACGATCGGGTGGTGGCCGGGGATAAGATCGAAGCCGAGCTTCGTCATACCGTCACGGAACTGCTTCGCGTTAGCGGCGAGCTGAGCGCGGAGCTGGGTGTTCGTGCGAGCGAGTTCGATCGCCTTGATCGAGGCGGCCGCGACCGGCGGCGGGACGGCGTTCGGGAAGAGGTAAGGACGAGCCTTCTGACGGAGGATATCAACGATTTCCTGACGCGCGGCAATGTAACCGCCCGAAGCGCCGCCGAGAGCCTTGCCGAAGGTGCCGGTGATTATGTCGACGCGGCCCATGCAACCGCAATCTTCAATCGAGCCCGAGCCCGTTTCGCCGAGGACGCCGACCGCGTGAGATTCGTCGACCATAACAAGAGCATTATACTTATCGGCGAGGTCGCAGATTTCCTTCAAAGGAGCGATGATGCCGTCCATCGAGAAGACGCCGTCGGTCGCGATCATCTTGAAGCGAGCACCAGCTTCATCGGCGGCCTGGAGCTGCTTTTCGAGGTCGGCCATATCGCCGTTAGCATAGCGGAAGCGCTTCGCCTTGCAAAGACGGACGCCGTCGATGATCGAAGCGTGATTGAGCGCGTCGGAAATGATCGCGTCTTCAGCCGTAAGGAGAGCTTCGAAAACACCGCCGTTCGCGTCGAAGCAGCTGCCGAAGAGAATACAATCATCCATTTTCGTCCAGTCGGCGATCGAGCGTTCGAGCTGTTTGTGCAACGTGTCGGTACCGCAGATGAAGCGGACGGAGCCCATGCCGTAGCCGTACTTAAGCGTAGCTTCGCGCGAAGCTTCGAGAATCTCGGGGTGATTGGCGAGGCCGAGATAGTTATTCGCGCACATATTGATGAGCTTAGTGCCGTTTTCGAGATAGACCGTCGAGCCCTGGGGGGTCGCGATGATCTTTTCCTGCTTATAGAGACTCTTCGCCTTCAAATCGGCGATGGTCTCCTGCATGTGAGCTTGGAATTTACCGTACATTTTTATTTCTCCTTAATTACTTCGAAAGCGTGAACGATGTTCGCGCCCAACAAAATGATCTGCCAGCTCATGTACATCCACGCGAGGATGATCGGGAAGAAGGCGAATGAGCCGTAAAGAGCGGAAGACTTGGCGATGCCGACCTGGGCAACCGCGCAGGCCTTCATCCAAAGACCGAAGAGAACGGCCGTAATCGCCCCGCCATAGAGCGCACTGCGGTAGTTAACTTTCGTATTCGGAATAATCCAATAAAGGAAGGAAAAGTTCAAGCTGACAATCGAAATCGTGATGATAAAGCGGAATAAGGCCGAATCGAGGAACCAGATAAGCCCGTCGCCCATCCATTGGGTAAGCACGGTCTGGCCCATCGTGAAGGCAATCACGTTCTTTACCAAGTTCAAGACCGGAACCGAAACCGCGAGTGCCAGGAACATCGGAAGAATCGAGGTCACGAAGATATACAAAATGCCGCGCTTCCACACGGGGCGACACGCCTTGACCCCGAAGATCTCGTTAAACGAGATTTCGACGGTGCCCAAGGAGGAGATAATCGTCCAAAGGAGGAAGCCAAAACCGATCCATCCTAAGGTCGACATATCGAATTGATCGATGCGAGCAAAGAGCGTATCGGAGATTTCGCGAGCTTCACGAGCGAATTCTTTCGCGGCGATCTTCTTATTCTCGCGATCTTCCTCGGAAAGCGAAGCGAGCGCGGCGATTTCATCATCCTGACCCTGTTCGATGTTGACAATCATCGCATCAATCTGGCGGTTGATGTGCTCACGCGCGAAACTATCGACCTCAGCGACCTTTGCAAAATAAAGAATAATGCAGAGAAGCGGCACGAGCGCGAGCATCGCGAAATAAGTAAGACCCGCCGCGTGCATCGAGCAGTTATTATCGAGGAAGCCCATGACGACCGAATTCGTCCACTTCATTAAGGGATGTTTCGGCTTGAAAAAGAAATCAAGACTTAATTTCATAAGAGATATCCGGTTAAGCCACCTAATACCGCACCAAGCACATAAACCGTAAAGAGGATGAATAGATTTTCCTTCAAATTACGGTTAGTGCGGAAAAGAACGAGGAGGCCCAAGCCCGAGCCGGTGAACGAGCTCGCCATCAATGCTCCCGGGCTCATCGCACCCGCGAGATAGAGCTTCGCCCCGACGACCGAGACACAGCAATTCGGGATAAGACCCAGCGCTCCCGCGGCAAGTTCGCCTAAGATTGGAGTGGTAAGCTTAAGTTTTAAAAGCGAATCTTCGCCAAAGTAGTGAATCGCGAGCTCAATAAGCCCGGAAACGAGCGCGATAAAGAAGAAGATTTCAAGCGTATGGATAAGCGCCGGGACGACGATTCCCTTATGCTCCGAGCAGCTGCAGTGACTATGCTCGCAGAGTTCATGAACGGAAACGGAACGGCGAATATGGCAAAGAAAGACGAGAATCGCGTTAATCGCGAAACCGACGGCAATCGCGAAGACGATCTTTATGCCGACGATTTTGATCATCAAGGGAACCGGAGCACGCGAAGAAAGCAGGACCGGAAGAAGCTCATCGGAAGTCGAAAGCATCACCGCGATCAAAGTGCCGACGGTTATCACGCCCCCCGCGTAAAAGGACGAGGCCGCGGCGGAAATTCCGCACTGAGGAACCGCGCCCGCGAGAGCCCCCGCGAGCGGTCCCACAGAACGAGCACGCTCGAGAAATCTCTCGAGCGTACTACCCGTCCGAGCTTCCAAAGCTTCCAGCGCCAAATAGGTCGCGAAAAGGAATGGAAATAGGAGCAGGGTTTCTTTAATGAAGTCTATCATTCAGCCGAGATAGCTTCGTTCGGGCACTGGGCAGCGCAGCAACCGCAATCGACGCACATATTGGGGTCGATGACGAAGGGCTGACCTTCAGTGATGGCGCCGGCAGGGCAAGCATCCTTGCAGCAACCGCAAGCAACACACTTTTCAGCACAAATCTTGTGAGCCATTTTCTTTTCTCCTTATTATGGTTTGTGAGGATATATTATATCATATTTCGCCGGATTAGTAAACCGACATCCAAATGCCCATTTGCTGCAAATCCGCCGCGTCAAGCGCATAGACGGGGTCGATTTCGAGAGGAACGCCCGGCTTAACCGTAACACCCGCCGCTTCGAGCCACTTCGCCCACTTGGCGGCCATGTCGGCCTTGCAAGTCGCGGGGGAGTCGCTTCCTTCCGCATTCTTGACAGGCGAGAACTCTTCCTTCTGATCGAAAGCGAGGAACGCCGCGCGCTTGGCATTCGGAAGAATATCGAAGATGAACTTCTCGAACTTGTAGCCGTTAGGAGCATCGGGTTTAACAACCTTGCCATCGACAACCGTCGGGATCTTCTTGAACGCGAGGTGTAAAGGCATATTCTTCGAAGCTTCGCGCTCGAGGAACGCGCGGTCGAAGACATGGATCGCGGGCGAGCCGTAGAGGAAGTAGAGCTTACCGGACTTGTCGGTACGCTTGCACTGCTCATCAGTCATTTCGGTATATTCGACCATGCGATACTCGCCCGTGGGGAACTTCATCGGCATGCCGACCTTCTCGAAAGGATCGCGCTTCGCGCAGAGCTTAAGCGAGTACTCCGACTTCTCCTGGACATGATAGCCGATAAACGCGGGATCGGCGATTTCGACGAGCGGGTTATCGACCTGGAAGAAGAAGACGGAAGTAATGCCGCGCTTTTTCATGTCGGCGAGAGCGCCGGAGCGCTTCAAGGCGGCGAGGAGGCCGCCGTGACCATCGGGGCTCATGAAGATATGACCGGGCTCGTCGAGGATAATCTTACCTTCGGCGGTCATGCCGGGCCACATGCCCTGAGTAAAGAAGAAGACATCCTTCGGATCGAGACCGAAATAGTCGTTCTCCTCAAAGCACTTCACAGTCGCGGCATTGTTCGCCTCGGAAGTCATCACGTAGAACGGAATCGGCTTACCATAGCGGATCGAACGCGCGAGAATCTTGCGAGCGTGGAAGTAAAAGAGCGGAGCGCCGGTTATCGGGCCGATCGAGTAGCAACCCTTCGGGCCATCATAACCGAGGCGAGAACCCTGACCGCCAGCAACGAGAAGCGCGGCAACTTTACCCGCCTTGAGTTCCTTTTCGCCGAGTTCTACCGCCTTCTTCAAGGCGGCGCCCTTCAAAACCGCAACCTTCGGTGCCTTACCCTTCGACGAATCGATCTTGTCGCCACCCTTCTTCAAGGCATCGGCGCAATACTTAACGTTCTTGGGCTCGATCGTCGCAATCTGAGCGAGAAGTTCGGCCTGAGCTTTCTTCGAGAGCTTCTTATAATAGGCGAGGACATGTTCCTGGCCACAGCTCTTAAGCATCTTTTCAGCTTCCGCGTACGTCATTTCATTTCCTCCGTTAATGCGTTACAGGTTGTAAAATCCAGCGCTTATTGTACCAGAACCAATCACCGGGACGCTTCTGTATCTCCTTATCCAGAAGAGCGAGCGTTTCGGCGGTAAGTTCTTCGGCCGTCTTTCCTTCGGGACGCAAAGTCGCGAGATGATTGAAGACATGCTTGCCATTCTGCCGCGACATGATCGCGACGACTATCGGACAGTTGCATTTAATGGCGAACATCGCTCCCGCTCTACTTACATTCGCCTTCCCGTTCAAGAAATCGACTTCGACATCCTTCTTAGGAACGCGAAGATCGGGTAGTATCGCGAACGCGCGTCCCGCCTTCAAATTCTTCTTGATTTTAACCAAGGTATCGCGTTCATCGCGCTCCAAGACTTCGATATCTTGGTACATCGAATTCATCCACGCCGTAATCTTCGGATTACGCTGTTTCGCGGCAATCGCGAAAAGCGGCAGGCCATACTTCGCCATCGACCAGGCGGCCATGTACCAGTTCCCGGAGTGAGGAACCATAATGACTACGCCATTACCCTCATCAACATAACTCTGAAGTTTTTCCTTGTACTTAAGACCCTCGTCGACGTATTTATCCATCCACTCGCGCGTCAACTTCGGAGCGCGAATCATTTCGATGATGTTCTTGATAAGATTCTGCAAGCTTTGAATCGCGATTTCCGTCACTTCTTCAGGACTCTTCTCGGGAAAAACCGAATGAATTCGCTCTTCCGTACGCTTGCGATGAAGCTTTACCTTAAGAACGAGAAATCGACCAAGTGAGTCGGCAATCTTCATCGCCCGCTCATAAGGCACAAGATTCACCACGAAACACGCGAACTTCAAAGCCGCGTATTCAAGATTTATTTGGAACTTGGATTTCTTTGCCATTTCCTATATTATACCAAATCCGTCGCCACAAGGGAATCATAATCGAAGACTCCCGAGTAAACTTTTTCGACAGGCCCGGTCAAATAAAGCTCGGAAATTTCGCCGTCAGACTCGTTTCCATCAATAATAAGCTCATATCCATGAGAGGTCGAGACTTTCACCGGGAATTCGAGTCCATAGTCCAGAACGCCGATGACCGCCGACGCTACCGCGCCCGTTCCACACGCGCCGGTCTCCGCCTCGACGCCGCGCTCGTACGTACGAATCGAAAGACGATTATCGGCGCGGAAAGTCACGAAGTCGACATTGGTACCGACAGGCGCGAATTGCGGATCAAGTCTGATCTTGCGTCCTTCATTAAAAACATCGACCTTTGCAAGGTTTTCAACGGGGACGATCTTATGCGGAACGCCAACAACACAATAGTCTTCGCGGATATCCATCGGCGAAGGCATGGCGATTTTGACGAGCTTGGGAGAAAGAATCTCGGCCTCGATCATTCCCGCAAGCGTCTCGAAGCGCATTTTGTCGGAGGACGCCGCGCCAATCGAACGCGCGAAGGCCGCAACACAACGAGCACCATTGCCGCAAAGCTCGACCTCGGTACCATCGGGATTATAGAAGCGCATCTTGAAATCGGCAACCTCGCTTTTCTGAACGAGGATCACGCCCTCGCAACCGATACCGATGCGGCGCGTCGCCATCATTGCAATGCGCCGCGATTCCGCAGGAAAACTACCATCGCGATCGTCAATGAGAACGAAATCGTTCCCGGCGCCATGCATCTTCACGAAAGCGATATTTCTCATAACCACCACCCTCTATAAACGGGAATCTGTGCACCACGATTAAGGCGAATCAAATCCGACATAACATTAAACGCCTCGTCCAAGACGACATCATCCTTCTTCTGCTTATTACGATGAAGACGCGAAGACTTGTATTCCTCTTCCTCGTCCTCCTCATCCAACTCACGAAGTTCCTTATCGGCAATCATCATCGCCTTGCGCTTATTCCACTCGAGCGGCACCTCTTCGCGTTCGGAGAGCGCCTTCATACCGGCAACATTCTCGAGATGCTTTTGATAGCGCTCATCGTTTGCAGTGCGCTTCTGGGAGAGTTTTTGAAGCTCACGGACATATGTATGCATATCCCAGGAAAGCGTATAATCGGCGGGCAAAATCTTGGTGAACGGTAGCGCATTCGGAAGTTTGTCTTCTCCGATATCAAGAGAATCAAGCAGCGAAGGCAAATGAATATCCGCATTCACGCCTTCAACCTGAGTCGAGCGTCCGTCAACTCGATAGAATCGAGCCGTCGTGATTTTCGCCGAACCGTATTTCTCCGCCCCGAGTCCAATCACCGTCTGAACCGTACCCTTACCATGCGAACGCTTATCACCTAGCACAATCGCACGTCCCGTATCTTGAAGATGCGCCGCGACGATTTCGGATGCTGAAGCGCTGCCGCGGTCGGTGAGAACGATCATCGGCTTTCGGAAAGCGACGGGATTACCGGGCGGAATCGGCAAGGCACCGACCGAACGCGAGTCGCGAATCTGCACGACCGGGCCATTCGGTACGAACAATGCGGAAAGCATAATCGCTTCGCGCAAAGAACCGCCGCCATCTCCTCGCAAATCGAGGACGAGCCCCTGAACGCCCTTCGAGTTGAAATCGGCGAGATACTTCGCGACATCCATCGCCGAGGAACGATACCCCTCTTCTCCGGGGCGCTTATCCATCGACCCATAAAACGAAGGGAGATACACATACCCGACCTTGTTCGTCACCCCGTTCAAGGTAACGGTTTCGACTCTTCCGGTCGCCGCCTGATCTTCGAGCTTGATTTCTTCGCGGATAAGATCGATATACTTCCTTGAAAGTCCCGAAGGATCGCTACGAGGAATGATCTCCAAGGTCACTTTCGAACCTTTGGCGCCGCGAATCTTCTTGATCGACTTTTTCATCGGCTGCCACATGATATCTTCCATCTCGCCATCCCCCTGCTTAACGCCGGATATCTTATCGCCTTCTTTGATACGGCCATCCTTATCAATCGGGCCACCCTTCATGATTTCTTCGATTTTAAGGGCGCCATCATCCATCTGCAACACCGCTCCGACACCGCAAAGCGTGAGGTTCATATCCATGTCGAAGTCCTCTTTCGACGCAGGCGACATATAATCGGTATGCGGATCATAAGCTCGCAAGACGGCCGAAAGATAATTTTGCAATACCGCCTCTTCATCGGGCTCCGCCATCACAATCGCATATTGACGATATTTCTTGATGATCTTCTCTACGACATCAAGCGCGTTTGTAGAGGCGTTGATTTCCTTATCAAGCTTCATAACGAGGGCCTCGTTCTTGATGCGCTTGGTCCAAAGCGCTTCGGCGTCTTCCTTCGTTTCGGGCCACGGGGCATCTTTGCGCTTTACGCGATAAGACTCATCCTGCGAGAAATCAAGCTCGGTATTGGCTACGAAATTGGTCGCGAAATCGATGCGCTCTTTGAGGCGCTCAACATAAAGATTGTGGACTTCATAACCGAAGTCGACCTTCCCCTTGCGAATTTCGTCGTCGATAGTGAATTCATGCTTCGCCAGTTGGTCAAGATCGCTCTTGAGAAAAACCGAATGATCGAAGTCATAATATGAAACGAGGTTGGTGAACGCCTTTTGAGAAATCTCGTCATTAATCGGCATTTGCAAAACATGTTGCCGCGGCACTTCTCGAGCGAGTGTCTTCGCTATGTTGCTGTAATAAGACTTGGGCTCCAACTTCGCATACGACGTCAGAACCATCAAGCTCAACGATAAAAACAGGATCTTACGCATTTCTTAGCCTCTCAATTCTATTATTCGGATAAGACGTTCCAACTCCGATTCTTCAATTACCACCCTATCGGTAGCTTCGAAGCAAGCTAGCACATCTTTCGCGTTCAAAATAACGGCACCTTGGAAATCCGCCCCCTGGGCCTCAAAAGTATCGGAAGCGAAAACGAGAATCGGCGTCACGTCTCCTCGCCAGCCCTCCTTCAAAAGCGCCCTTCTCACTTCTTCAGCCTCGCGCTTTACCTGAGTTATCGGGCTACGATCGGGGAGCTCGCCACCGACCAGAATATGGCCATCTTCTATCGAGACTTTCCCGGACCAGCATTTGGTTTCCACCGCAAAAACACCCGCAGGGCCAACGATTACATGATCGATATGCTTTCTTCCGACAACGAAATCATTGAACACATGATACGCATCCGGTAACTTCTTCAGAATCTCCGACACGCGTTCCTCACCGCGTGCTCCCACGAAAAACCTTTCGACCTTACGAAATCCTTTTATCCAACTCCAAATGGCGAAAATAAAAGCGGCAGCTATCAAAAGCATTCCCCACTCTAAAATGAAAAATATCGCCATCGCTATCGCGAAACCGCCGAGGAATGCGGCCAAGAATAGCGGCCAAAGACCGATTACCACGCCGTAAACTCGCGCCCATTCTCCGGCAATACCATGAACCTTAGCCATTTTCAAGTTCCTTTATTATCGACTCGGCATCGAAGGAATATGCTTTTTCCAGTTCTCCTATCGAACCATGCGGAATATACTCATCCGGCCATCCGAACTTCTTGTCGGCACCAATCGCCTCTCCCAAACCACCTTTTATCGCTCCGTTCTCAAGGGAAACGATCAACTTGCCCTCTACTCGCTGGCGCTTCAAAAGTTCCTTGTCGAACGGTTTTATCGTTCTTGCATAAACGACGCCCGCACCGATCACCTCCGCGACTTTATTCGCTTTCTCGACTTGGTCACCGGTCGCCCAAATCTGGACCTTCGCTTCCGCCTTTGCCTTAACCTCGACATTCGTTAACGGGACTTGTCCTCGGGGATAGCGAATAACTGTCGGCCCGTTATAACTCAAGGCATCTTTAAGCGCCACCTCCAAATCCGGTTTGTCTTTAGGTTGGACGATCTTCACATTAGGAAGAGAGCGCAACATCGCGATATCGTAAACGCCTTGATGTGTCTTGCCGTCATTACCGACGACGCCCGCGCGATCGACAACGATAACGACCGGAACGTTTGCTATGGCCAGGTCGTGCATAACCTGATCGACAGCACGTTGAAGGAAGGTGGAGTAAATCGCGACAACCGGCTTAAGCCCACCTTGCGCGAGACCGGCGGCAAAAGCGACCATATGCCCCTCGGCAATACCGACATCGAAGAATCGGTTGGGGAATTCTTTCGCAAAAGCGGTAAGTCCGGTCCCATCACGCATCGCGGCAGTCAGCGCGACAATCCTTTCATCTTCTCTCGCCAAACGCGAAAGGATGTCACCGAACGCCGCCGACCAATCTTCCTTCTTCTCGCTTTTGGAGAGTTTTGAAGAAACGTCAAAAGCTCCTACTCCATGCCACTTGGTGGGATTCATTTCGGCCGGCTTATAACCATATCCCTTTTTGGTTACAACATGCACAAGGACACTGCGCTTATCTTCTTTAGCGACCGTAAACGCTTCCTTCAAAGCTTCAAGATTATGACCGTCTACCGGCCCGATATAGCGGAGGCCGAAGCGCTCGAAGAAAGACGAGCCGAGAAAGAGCGATTTAACGCGGCTTTCCCAGCGGTGATAGATATCACGAAGGAAGGTGAGTTTAAGTTTGTGCCCGGCATTTTCCGCGGCAGTTTTGATGCGGTTATATTTGATGCCCGTTATCAGATGACTTAAGAACTTCGAAATCGCACCCGTCGGCTTCGAAATCGACATCTCGTTATCATTCAAAATAACGATCACTTTGCGCTTTTCGTTATCACAGAAATTAAGCGCCTCGAAGCTCGTTCCATTCACTATCGAGCTATCGCCGATTACCGCAACGATGTGCTCATCCGTGCCCTTCAAGTCTCGCGCCGCCGCATAACCCTCCGCTACCGAAAGCGCGACACCCGCATGACCCGCAACCGCTGCATCGGCTTTAGACTCAAGCGGATTCGCGAACGGTGAAATTCCTCCTAGCGAGCGAAGAGTCTCGAAAGACTTCTCGCGGCCGGTTAAAATCTTCCAAGCATAGGCCTGATGCCCGACATCCCAAATGACACGATCTTTGAACGGGTCGAAAACCTCGCTCAAGGCCATCGCGATTTCCACCGCACCTAAGGACGAAGCGAGATGCCCACCGTTTTTGGATACGGCGGATATAATCGTTTCTCTTATTTCTGCGGCGGTCATTGTTTCTTTCTCAAAATAAGTAAGGGCGTGGCATTCTGTCCGAAGCGCTCGATTTTCTTGACCGGCTCGTAATCTTCCTTAACCTTCGTCCAATATAGGAGCTGCTCTTCTAACGGAAGTTCGGAGCCCTCGGGGACTTTAATCGCAAAAGTGTAGCCGCTTAAAGCCGCGATTTCCGGCGGTTCAAAGCCGAAACTAACCTCGGAGAACGGCCCCATCTCATAGCCACGCGGCACTTTGCGATTCGTCTCGATCGCTAGATACAAATCTTCGGTGAAAAGCTTACTGCCACCGGGATCAAGTGTCTCGATTTCACGCGCGACATCACGAAGCTGCTGAAGCTCGGTCTTTTCCTTTTTGATCGTCCAAAAGCGATCTTGACCATCGGTCGTCCACTTCTCCAGCAGGGGCGAGCCGAAAGACAGAAAAGCGGCAACGAGAAACGTCAAGATTTCGGCTTTCTCGCTTTTAACGTTAATCGCGGCAAAAATCGCGAGTAGCGCCATCACCGGCACTTGATAGTCATCGTAAGGAACCGGAGCTAAAAGCTGCAGAATAAAGACCGCTGCGAAGCAAAGTAAAATAATACGAGTACGTTTGAAGTCGCCAAGTCCCATGAGAACGAAGACCGGCAAATAATAACGAACTATGCGACTTACCGAGCCGATCTTACCCATAAGCCCCATTCCTTCCCGCGAAGTATGGAATAAGACAAGATTCGAGAACGCATCTCCATACAAAAGAAGAAACGGAACATAAATCAAAAGAATCGCGAGGCCACCACCGAAAGCGAAAGATGCGAAGGCTTTCGTGTCTCGCTTCAAGTAAAGATAAATACCCATCACCGGAAGAAGTATTCCAAGCGAAAGACGAGTACCGGCTGCAAGCGCGAATAAGATACCGACGAGCCAATAGTGACGCGCGAAAGAAAAAACATAAAAGCCAAGCAAAATGAAGAGCGAGGAAAGCGCGTAGGTCTTTGGGATTGCAAGAAAGTAAAGATGGTAAAGATTAACGGCTAAAGCCAAGAAGACGAGAAGTGCCGCGGAATCCTTCTTTTCCGACTCGGCAAAGCGGTGCGCGGTAAGCGCGGCGAGAAAAATACCGAGCGCGCCGATGAAAAGCGTAAATAGACGCGCCCCCAACAAACCGAACTTAGCCCATATCGAAACGAAAAGCGCATAAACGTACGGCATCACCGGGCCTTGAGTATAAGCGAAATCGGCATAGGGAACACGCCCTTCCGAGACCAGATTCGCCGCGTAAAGATACCACCCCTCGTCCTGATTAAGCCCGCCCATGTAAACCGCGGCAAAACCAAGCACCAAGAAGGCAAGAAAAGCGAAATACTTAATCATTCGCCAACCTCCAAACTCGGATTAACGTCGATCAAGAACGCTTCTGCCATCTTATTTCGGCGATAATACCCAAGCGCGGCAATCATCGCGCCATTGTCACCACAATATTTCGGCTTCGCCATCAAAATAGGAATATGATGCTTCTCGGCGACCTTAGTCAAGACTTCGCGAAGGCGAGAATTAAGCGAAACGCCCCCGCCGATCAAGAATGCCTTGTAGTCACCCTTCTTAAGCGCGTTCTCGGTTCGGTCGGCTACGGCTTGAACTATCGCTTCCTGATAGGAGGCGACAATTCGCGGGATTTCACCCTCGGAGGCGAGTTTTTCCGTTCCGCCATTTTGCTGAACATATCGTAAAAGAGCCGTCTTAAGCCCCGAGAAACTGACGCAAAGCTCGGCGCTAAGTCCTGAAAGTGCGCTCACCCCTTCGCGAGGACGACCTTTCGGGAAAGGTATCATTTCTTTGTCGGAATGCTTTTCTCGCCATTCCTTCGCAATCTTGTCGACTTTCGGACCGCCCGGATAGCCAAGGCCCAAGAGCTTTGCCGCTTTGTCAAACGCCTCTCCCGCTGCATCATCGAGCGTCTGCCCGATAATCTTATATTCGCCGTAAACGGGAATGTCGATCCAATTCGTATGTCCACCGGAGATCGCAAGCCCCAAAATCGGCGTCAGCTCTTCCGGTTTTGCCTCGGAGTCAAGGAAAGGAGTGTGAAGATGGGCTTCGATATGATTTACGGGAATAAGCGGAACCTTAAGAGCTTTCGCAAGTCCTTTTGCCGCGTTAAGTCCCACAATCAAGGCAGGAGAAAGTCCCGGACCATAAGTCACGGAAACCGCGTCGATTTTTACCTCTCCCGCGTCCTTAAGCGCCGTTGAGACTACCTCGGAAATCTTTTCGACATGCGAGCGAGACGCAAGCTCGGGAACAACACCGCCGTAGGGAATATGAAGCGGAATCTGAGTGTAAACGACATTAGAGAGAACTTCACGGCCATCCTTAACGACAGCGGCCGCGGTCTCATCGCAACTCGTTTCTATGCCTAAAATATTCATTTACCAGAACTTATACCACGGGTTCTTCTTCGCCTCGACACCGCTACCGCGATAGAGCTCACGAACTCTATTGGTGCCGGCCGTTTCCGGATCCTGAACGGCAATTCGGTTGCGGAAAGTAAGCGTCTTCGGAAGCGACCAAAACTCGGTGCGAACGAACTGATCGGGGTTTAGGCGATGAAGAATGATGACCTCGCCGGTCGGGAGAATTGAAATCGTTGGATCATTGATGCGAAGAATCGGGCCTAAATCGCGCGTCGCCCAAGTCTTGTTCGACGAACCCATATCTCGCGCTTGCAGGAAGAGGTGCTCCTGTCCACTACGCGTCCAATATATGAGCGAGAACTCACGCTGAAGGCCTTCCGCTCCACTACCGGAGAAAATTTGCGTAGCGGTTTTGATTTTCACTCCCGGCATCAAATCGAAGGCGCGAAATACGCCCTCATAACGCGTACCGTTATGCACGAGAACGGGCCTTGCAATATAACGGCTTTCACTACGAAGCGCATAATGATCACCGAGGAACGTTTCGAGTTTCTGACCTTCTCCATTCTCAAGCGTACAATCGGCAATAAAAACGCGCTTGGAATAAGTATCCATCAAATACATATCATGCTGACGATAGACCTCGATGAAAAAGCGATCCGGTTTCCCCTTACCGATTTCGAGCTTATAGGGAGAGAAATTCGCAATATCGACAACGCCGCGAATTCGTTCTCCGATAAGATAATTCGTAGCGTCGAGTTGCAAATCGACTCGTATTTCACTCGCGTCGGCGAAGACAACCGAGCTCATCAACAACACTAATCCTAAAAGCGTCTTTTTCATAGTTCAATCTCCAATCCATCGTATGCGGGAGTTATTCCCTCGGGAAGGACTTTCAGCCACTCCTCGTGAGAAACATCGTGACACATGTGAATCAAATACGCTTTCTTCGGCGCGATTCGGCTTAGATACTCAAGCGCCGCGTCTTTGTTAAGATGAGTCGGGTGCGGACGGAATCGGAGACAATTGAGAATCATCACGTCAACGCCTTTAAACGCCTCAACCGCTTCCTCGCTCAATTCATGACAGTCGCTCACATAGCCGAGTTTCCCGTTGATAACATACCCGCTACACGGAAAATTATGCTCGACTTCAACTCGCTTTAACTTCATATCGCCGATTGTGAACTCATCATCAGCGACGAAATTGATCATGGGCCTAAATAGCCCCATCGTGTTTTGCTTATCGGAGATGTAGGGGAAAATGCGATGCATCTGCTCGATCGTTTCGGAAGAAGCGAAACATCTCATCGCCGCGCCCCCGTTTAAAGTGTTGAAGCGCCTTACGTCATCAAAGCCCGCAACGTGGTCCATGTGAGCATGAGTAAGGACAACCGCGTCCACTTTATCGATACCGTATTCGAGCGCGGCAACCCGCATTTCAGGGGGAGTATCGAGCAAAAACGCGGCAGCTTTAGAACGCACGTAAGCGCCGCATCTGCGGCGCTTATCGCGCGGGTCGGTCGAGGTGCATACGGGGCAGTTGCAACCGATTTGCGGAACCCCGACCGATGTTCCTGTACCTAGGAACTTAAACGTCACTTACTTGAAGAACTCCTCAATCTCTTCGAGCGTCTTGCCCTTCGTTTCCGGCATAAAGAAAGCGGCCGTGATGAAGTAAATCACCGTGAAGAACGCGAGCGTAAAGAAGACCCAGGCATAACCGACGGCATTAACCCAAGGATAGAAGACCGACGCAATGGTGGTCGAAACACCCTGGTTGATGAGAAGCGCGATAGCCATACCGTTCGCACGGATACGGGCGGGCATAAGTTCCGAGAGCGCGAGCCAGACGCAAACGCCGGGACCCGAAGCGAAGAAGCCGATAAAGACCATGAACGAAATCGCGGTCGCCCAACCGGTAACCTGGCTCGCGGCGCAAATACCGTGCTCGATCACGAAGAACGAGCCACCGACGCCGAGAAGACCGACGATGATGCCGAGCGTGCCCATTTTAAGAAGGAACTTACGGCCCTTCATATCGACGAGCGAAACGGCAACGATGGTCATCACGAGGTTGACGATCTTGATCGCGGTATCGGCATAGTTCGCGACAATACCGGGGAGACCCGACTTATTGAAGATATCGACCGAGTAGTTGAGAACCGAGTTGATACCCGTCGCCTGAGTGCAAGCGAGGACGACAACCGCGAGGCAGAACGGCCAAATGTACTTCTTCTGGAAGAGACTGTCCTTGACGACCGGAGCGTCTTCCTTCTTCTCTTCGACTTCACCCTTCGCCTTCGCTTCCTTCTTGGCAAGCCAAGTGGGGGATTCCTTAAGGCCGAAGATACCGGCGAGGAAGATCACGCCAGGAATCGCGGAGAGCCAAAAGACGGTCTTCCACGCGGTGACCTTAGTCGCGGCGGAAACGGTTTCGGCATCCGCAGCGCCGAAGAACTTGGTGACGCCGACGCCGACGAGCGCCATAAAGACGAGACCGATCGTCAAAAATAGCTGAAAGAGCCCCGTGCCCTTGCCGCGCTGATCGGCGGGAAGACATTCGGCCAAATACATCGGGATAACGACACCGAGAAGACCCGCCGACGCGCCCTGAACGAAGCGACCCGCGACCATCACGCCATAGTTACCATCCGAGAAAACGATCATCGGAATCGAAGAAAGGAAGACGATCGAGCCGATAAGAATCGTTTTCTTGCGGCCTAACCAATCAGCGAAAACACCTGCAGGGAGCGAGCCGATAACCGAGCCGAAAAGAACCGCGCCGACGACCGTCGAAAGCGCCGCATCGGAGAAGTAGTTAAGAGCTTTGATATAAGGAAGCGCGGAAGCGATAGCTCCAACGTCAATACCGTAAAGAAGGCCACCGAGGCCCGCCATGCTCATCAAGTAGATGATGTAACGCTTGTTCATTTCTTATTATTCCTTATTTAGGATGATTTATTAAATAATATTATACCATATTTCCCCTCTTGGGGGCAACTATCGCGAGCAAGCGCTTTCGAGGGTATTCCAAAGGAGCATCGTGATCGTCATCGGTCCGACGCCACCCGGGACAGGGGTTATCGCCGAGCAAACAGGGAGGCAACTTTCCAAATCGGCATCGCCGACGAGTCGAAAACCCTTCGGTTTCGTCGCATCGGGAATGCGATTAACGCCGACATCGATAACGACCGCACCCTTTTTAAGCATATTCCCGGTAAGCGTATTCGGACGCCCGGCGGCAACGACGACGATATCCGCTTCACGCGTAAAGCGAGCGATGTCGGGTGTTCCCGTATGGCACAAGGTCACGGTCGCATTCGTCTCCTTGCGAGAAAGAAGAACCGCGACGGGCTTACCGACGATATTGGATCTCCCGATAACGACAGCATGCTTACCTTTAATATCCATTCCCGAGAACTCGATTAGCTTGATGATTCCGTGAGGAGTGCAAGGAAGGAAGCATTTTTCGCCGATCAACATTTTCCCGACATTAATCGGAGTAAAGCCGTCGACATCCTTTTCAGGCGCTATCGTATTGATGACCTTCTTCTCGTCAAAACCCTTCGGAAGCGGAAGTTGAACGAGAATTCCATCGATGGTCGCGTCCCTGTTAAGGTTTTTGATGGTCTTAAGGAGCGTTTCCTCTTCGATTGTCGAAGGAAGACGAATTTCCTTCGAATAAATCCCGACTTCCGCGCATGCCTTCTCTTTCGCGGTCACGTACGAAACACTCGCGGGATTGTCTCCGACCAGAATTACGGCGAGTCCGGGCTTTCGACCCGACTTAAGCTCATATTCCTTAGCTCTCGCGGCGATTTCAACTCTCGTATTCGCCGCGAGTGCTTTCCCGTCAATTAAAATACCGTCCATAATTTCGCGTGTTCGTTTTTGGTGTCACCACCGGTTTTAAGGAAGAAGGTAGAATTGTCGATTTTCCCGGCATCGATTCGCTTAGAGGGCGTCGTATCGGCGGAAAAGTAAGCGAAGCGGCACTTCTCCCAAGTTTCCGCCCCGAGAGTTTTAGCGGAAACACCCGAGAATTCCGCCGAGCGAGTAAGCGTCGCGGAATAGTAATTACGCCAAAAATCCTCGACAAAGGAATAGAAATTGGTAATCGCCGCTTTCATGCCGGGATGGAGCATCGTCGAAATCGATGCGAGCTTGACATAATCGCCCTTTTCGCTATCGAAAAGACTGCAAGTATAAGCGACGCGATCCGTACCGCAAGGTTCGACATCAAGCTTGAAGCCGATTTCCTCGCCGACTTTCCACTCATACTTCTTCATCGCCTTCGCTCCCGTTCCTTCGCCCTGAAAACGGCTCGCTTCGACGCCTTCGCCCGCATAAAGGATATTGGCGCGAATATCTACCGGAACATCGCCTTCTTTCGCGGTAAAATCGAGGGGGTTTCCGGGGTCCCAGACGGAAAAGATAACCCACTTCCCGTCCCAACGCTCCTGAACGCCGCAATATCCCCCGTCCCACGAGAGCGCGCAAAAGTAGGAGTTCATCTGACTTTCGGTCACCTTAAGATTGACCTTGATCGAATCGACCTCTTTAGCGGAATGCATGTAAATAAGGTGGACACTACGCGCTTGACGCTTGGCAAGCTCGGGGTCGGGCTTCGCGAGCCCAACGAGCGCCCCCAATGCGCACAACGCAAATAAGAGTTTCTTCATCAAAGAGATTCCTTCCCTTTAAACCTTAAACTTACTTGGCGCTATGCGAAAGGACTTCGCAGCCGTTTTCGGTGATAAGAATCAAGTCTTCGATACGAACGCCGAGATTATCTTCGAGATAAATGCCGGGTTCGATCGTAACGAGCATGCCGGGAGCGAGCTTCGTTTTCTGCTTCTTCGCTGCCCACGGAGCTTCGTGAATTTCGATGCCGACGCCGTGTCCGAGCGAGTGACCGAAAGCTTCCCCATAGCCCTTCTCGGTAAGGTAATCGCGAGCGACCTTATCGAGCGCTCCTGAGGTCATCCCGGGCTTTGCCGCCTTGATTGCGAGCATATTCGCCTCGAGGACGAGGTTATAAACCTTCTTATAAAGCTTCGAGGGCTTTTCGGGAACGATGTTGCGCGTCATATCCGAGCAATATCCGTTAAGCTTTACTCCCATATCGACGAGAACGGGATCCTTGCCGTTCCAGACGGTATCGTCAGGGACATGGTGACATTCCGCGGCATTCTTGCCGACGCAAACAATCGTCTCGAAAGCTTCGCCTTCGCCCAAATCGATCATGAGGTGCTGAATGACGCGGGCCATTTCGCGCTCTGTCATGCCGGCTTTGAACTTCGTCTGGGCCTTTGCCCAAATTTCGTCGTTGAGCTTCTCTGCCGCGCGGAGCTTTTCGATTTCGTCCGCCGTCTTGATTGCGCGAAGCTCTTTGACTTCCTTGCCGATATCGACCCACTCGGTCACCTTCTTGTATTTCTTCTTAAGCTCTTCGAGTTTCGCCGCGCTGATCGAACCCTCGTAACCGACCTTGGTGCCTTTAACTTTGATCTTCTTGATATCGCCATCCTTCAAATAGGGCGCACATCTATGAACCATCGGAATATAGCGGAAATCGGTATAGAAAGTATCGATCGTAAAGCAGGCATTATCACAATCAATGCCGGTAAGCCCGCGAACATTCGCTTGGTTGAAAATAAGGACGCTATCAAGCTTCTTTTCCTTCATGAGCTTCTTGAGCTCTTCAACTCTCGCCTCAAACGGATTCGACTTCATTTTCTCGCTTCCTTTCTTTATAACCCCCTCATCGGGGGCATGTAAACCGATTCATGGACACTGACTTTTTCAGTTCCGAACAAATACTTGGCGCTTATCGAGTCGACTTCCATCGGCTCGACTCTGTCGGCAAATCGATAGGCGGGATTTTCGCTCGTATCGGTAAACTCGATAGCGTCTCTTCCCGCATCAGCTCTTACCCTGCGCTCCGCCTCAAGCCCCTTCACGATATAAATCGTAAAGCTCGATAGCGCACTTACAACTAAGACTAGCGCAAACATTCCGACCGCGAGTTCGATCATGGCCTGCCCTTTTTCAGTGCCCATGCGCAGTCCCTCCCGAACCGGAATAACTACCGCCTGTCGGGCGATAACAAGAGCCGGAATTGAATTTAAGCCACAAGACCCCTTCTTGACGAAACGAACGTCTTTCCCATTGTTTAAGGAGCTTGCAATAACCACAATCGGTAAAAGCGGTGGGGCCATGTTCAAGGTAATACCCGATATGCTCACGAACATGCCTTACCCATTCGATATCCGCCGTTGCAAGGTCTTTGCCGCCGACAGCATCAATCGGCACGAGACGAACCGCGTCAAAAACCGGCAATACCAATTTCGGAGCATTATGATCGACTGCGCCAAAAGGCTTTGCCGCCGCAGTCCACACGTTTTTGTTGTCTGTCACTCGGCAAATCGCTGATGCCCCTCGATAGTCGAATTCTTTCTTGACCTCGCCGACTAAAGGAAAATCCTTCATCTCGTCCCAATTCCGCCACATGAAGTCATCGAGAAAGACCCAGCAAGCCTTAGGATCTTTAAGCAGGGACGATTCTCCGACCTCCTTCTCGGTAACATTGTAATCGGCACTTCTCAACAGACTCATAATTTCGTTCGCCGAAAACCAATCAAAAACATTTCCGCGGCGAAATTCAACGTATAAAGGATAAATCTCACTATTATCGAAAGACCCTGACTCTTTCTTCGATAATGGCGCCCAATCGTGATAGCTACTATAGCCCTCAAGAGTTGAATTACAATTGAAGAAGAACCAGCACCAATCTCTCCCCTGAATCGCATCGTAGAAACGCTTCGTCACCAGGAGATGACCACCGCAAGCATCATGAAAGTCGACATTATCCACACCTACCGAAAGTTCTTTTCCCGCTACCCGATCGATTTCATTCGCATATTCTTCCCAGGCACCCGTCCAAGACTCAGGATAAGGATCTTCAGCGGAATTATCGCCAAAAGCATAAACTTCACGCACATATTTGGCATGATCATGAAGAAACTCGGAAAACTCGGAGTTACCGATCGCCCCATTTTTGGTCGCGGCATCACTGGACATGGTAACCGCTTCCAGCGGGCCGAGCAAAGCAAGACGCCGTTGAATGCGTTCGATTTCAGCAATTCTCTTCGCATCTTCTTTGATCGCAGCATAAAGATGCTCGACATTCAACCGCCCGATTTCATTGAGAATATGTCCTTGATGACGTGCGGCGGATAGCGCGGCGGAATCTCCCGCATTCTGAGCCTTGAACTTAGAGCGAATCGAAAAAAACAAATCGACATTCATAACAGCCAAGATGGTTAAGGCCACCAAGACCATTACGAGATAAATCGCGACTTGTCCTTTTCGTGTCTTCATTGCAATGAATCAAGATAATAGGGATAATGGGCTTCGATATTCGCCGCCCCTATAATCTCATCTTCTTCGGACTGAACCGTAGCGCTCACTTCGCCGGCGATGCCGCTTCCTCCGGACATCGAAAGCTTCATCTTATGCCATAACTCGTAATCGAGTATTGCCCTTGCCCTCGATTCATGCTCAGACTCGAGGTAAATCGGGATGCGCCCGAGATCAACCGTCGTATCGAAAGAATACGAGGACGATTTTTCCGGCCAAAGGCGCTCTCCCGCGATGGAAATCGTGGCTACTCTCGCGGTCTTCCTACACATGTAGTCGTTTAGTCCTACCGTCTTCGCTCGCGCTACTCTTTGAGCGGCATAGTCGAGCACGATTCGCTTATTAAGCTTAAGCGAGAGCTCGAAAAGCCCCATAAAGATCAGAGTGACGAAGAAGACGGCGAGAACCGTCTCGAGAATCGCCTGACCGCGGCGCATTTACGATTTATTCGCCAAGACGGCGGATCGAATCTTGATTAATGGCATCAGCGGCGTTCTTCGCCTTGTCGCCTTCTTCCTGAGAAAGAGCCGATGCGGCACCGGCGGTCTTCTTGGCAATGGCACGACCGAGGAAGGTAAAGACGGCGATAAGCGACACCGCAATAAGACAAGTGATGATGATATATTCAACCATCGCCTGACCACGTCTCATAGCTTTCATCATATTATTCGTTCCTTTCATAAAGATTCAGGGATATTCCGAGGCGACAAGCGTCGTTGATCGATAAGCATGTTTTTGAGCAGCCGATACGACATAACCGACGATACCCGCAATAAGCACTATCGCGGATAAACAAATCACATACTCGATCATAGTTTGGCCGTTTTTCATCGCTGCTTCAGAAAAGCCCGAATGCCGAGCCCCAGGAAAATGATATCAGGTAAAACCGCCGCGGGAATGGCCGGAATAAGCCCACTCTTCGTCATGATCATCCCCCCGATAACGAGAAAATAAAAAGCGAAGAACATCCCGAGTGCGCCGAGAATCCCTTTAAAGACACTCTGACGCCCGGAAGCGATACCGGCGGGAATCGCGAAAAGCGTAATCACGATACAGGCAAAAGGAGCCATAATCTGAGACCAAATATCGTAAAGATACTCGTTACGAACTTGATCGTCGAGGTCCTTGTGCGAGCGAAGATATCTAAGACGATCGCGGACGGAGTTGTATTTCCAATCGCGATTAAGCATCAAAAAGTCGGAAGGACGCTCTTTAAAATGCGGGAAAGAGCGAAGCGTTAAGGCGTCAAGCTCCGGTGTAGGCGTCGCGACCTCTTTCGAAGAAGCATCATAGTGTTGCACGGTAGGATTCGTGAACCACCATTCGCCATCCATAAAGTCTGCCTTTTCAGCCGTGATATTATAAAGGCGTGAACCGCTTTCTCGATCTTGAGTTACACGTACATTGTAAAGATGTTCGCCATATTCGTCGGTCATGCCATCGATATTCCAAGTGCGAAGATGTCTTGCATTGCGGAAAACGAGATTATCGGCCTTGGCTACTTTCGCGACATCGAAACGCTCGGCCTTCATTGCCGCCGCCCATTGAGCCTTTCGCGGAACATAAATCTCGTTCACGTAAACTACGAATAGCGCCATTAAAACGGCAACCGAGATTACGGGTTTCACGATAGTCAAGAAACTGATGCCGCTCGCTCTCATCGCGATGATTTCCGAATGACGACAAAAGCTCCACATCGTGTACAAAGTGGCAAGCATGAGTGCCGCAGGGGCAAGATAATGGAAATACGGCGCGAGATATCCTAGAAAATACTCTACGATATCAAGGAACGAGGCTTTCGAGGCAATAAGCTTCGAGAAAGAACCGAAAAGCTCGAAGAGAACGTAAATCGAGATAAAGCCGCTCAAGCAATAGAAGAGCGGAACGATAAACTCTCTAAGAACATAACGAGTTAGGATTCGCATAACGCTCCCGTAAGCTCACTTACCGACTTGAAGCCGTATTTTTCGCAGTATTCGACGATTCCATCATAAACTTCCGAAACGATGCCCGGGTTCGTGAAAGTCGCCGTGCCGACCGCAACCGCCGTAGCACCCGCGAGGAAGAATTCGATGGCATCTTTCGCCTCGTAAATTCCGCCCATCGCGAGAATCGGGAGTTTCGTTGCCTTGTGCGCGTCGTAGACGATCTTAACCGCGGCGGGATGAATGCCGCGACCCGAAAGTCCGCCCGTCTTGTTGGCGATAACGGGTTTACGCTTATCGATATCGATCACCATCGCGGGAATCGTATTGATCATCGAGAGAGCATCGGCTCCGGCGTTTTCGCATGCTTTCACGTAGGGAACGATCGAAGGAACATTCGGAGCGAGCTTAACGATCAAGGGAAGCTTCGTCGCTTTGCGAACCGCCGAGACGACTTCTTCGAGCACCTTCGGATCTTGGCCGAAGGTGTGACCGCCCGCTTTGACGTTCGGGCAAGAAACATTCATTTCAATAGCCTTGACGACGCCACCGACCGAATCGAGCCCTGCGGCGACTTCGGCATATTCTTCGATCGAGCCGCCCCAGATATTGACGATCATCGGGAGGTTTTCGTGGCCCGCTTCCTTGACCTGAGAAGCGTACCAAGGAACGGTCACGTCGACGAAGTGCTTAAGCCCCGTGCCTTGAAGCCCGATGGCGTTAACAAGCCCGCCCGGAACTTCGGCATGACGCGGCATGGGATTTCCCGGCCAAGGAGTAACGCGAATCCCCTTCGCGGTAACCGCACCGAGCTTCGTGTAGTCGACCGCGCCGACATATTCCGTACCATACCCGAAAGTGCCGCTCGCCGTCGTGATCGGCGTCGACATTTCGAGCCCACCCAAATTAACCTTAGTATCGATCATCACTTGTTCTTTCTGCGAAGCGCCTTGATTTCCGCCTGAATTTCCTTAACCTTCTCGGGATAACGCTCGGCGAGGTTTTCGCGTTCGGTCGGGTCGGTCGTCAAATCGAAGAGATAGGGTCCTTCCATCCCCTTGCCGTAGTTCGCGCCTTCGATGAACTTCCAATTACCCTTGCGATAACCCCAAGGGCCCCAAGCCGACTCTTCGGGGAGCGAGACACGGCCGTTTTCGTTTTCGCCTAAGATCACATACGAAAGTTCCTGCGAGTCCTGACAAGCGCCTTCGGGAACTTCAACGCCCGTAATCGCCGCCAAGCTTCTCGCGTAGTCGGTATGCGACAACAGGGCGTGAGAAACCGTGTTCGGCTTGATGTGACCGGGCCAAACCGCAACCATCGGAATACGCGTTCCTCCCTCGAGAACCGAGTACTTTCCTCCCGCCCAAGGCGCCGCGGGATTGACGTCCTTCCAAGCTGCCCTCGCGCCGTCTTCATAGCCGTCGGAGACTCTCGGGCCGTTGTCGCTCGTGAAGATGAAGAGCGTATCATCATAGCCGTTTTCGGCGAGTGCCTTACGAACGCGTCCGAGGCAATCGTCCATCTGCACGGTCGCATCGCCGCGAATCCCGAGGCCGCTTACGCCGCGGAAACGCGCGTGAGGATCGCGCGGAACGTGAATATCGTTCGTCGCGAAATAAAGGAAGATCGGCTCACCCTTCGCGTCCTTGATGAACTCGATGGCCTTATCGGTGATCGTGTCGGCGAGATCCTGGTCTTTCCACAAGGCCGACTTTCCGCCGCGCATGTGCCCGATACGCGAAATTCCGTCGATAATCGTCTTATCGTGCTGATAATCGCTCGGACGTCCCCAATCCTTGAGCATTTCGGGATTCGTGCGTGCGGTGATTTCGCCTTCCCATTTCGGGTTCGCCTTGCGGTCATAGTTGATTTCGATCGGGTCGGCGGGGTCGAGATTCGCGACACGACCGTCTTCGATGTAGACGCAAGGAACGCGGTCAGCAGTCGCCGCCATAACGAACGACTTATCGAAGCCGACTTCTCTCGGGCTCGGCTTGATTTCGCCGTTCCAATCGATCGGCCCCTTGCCTTCGCCAAGACCCAAATGCCACTTACCGATCGCGGCGGTTTTGTAGCCCGCGCGCTTCATGAGGACGGGGAGCGTAACGTTCTCTTCGCCCGAACCTTCGACCGGGATAATGAGCTTCGCGTCGCCATCAAGAATGTTGTTATTCGGGAGACGATGCGGATACCTGCCCGTGATCATCGAATATCTCGAGGGCGTGCAAACGGGCGTCGCCGAGTGGCAGTCAGTAAAGCGACAACCTTCGTTGCAGAGCTGATTGAGGTTCGGGGTCGGGACCAGATTCTGGCCATACGCTGCCGTATCGCCATATCCTAAGTCATCGGCCAAAAAGACGACAATCGCCTTCGGTTTAGCCGCGAAAGCGGGAATCGAGAGCGCGAGCAAAGCGAGTAAGAGGAATTTCTTCACTTGACGAGCTCCTTGCCGGCATAGAGTGCGAAAGTGCGGATACGTCCGGCGCCCATCGTCTGGCGCGGCAGATAGCGAATACCGGCGATTTCATGAGTCTCGCCCATATCGATGACGAGAATGTGCGGATGATTCGGCTTTTCGTCCGACCAACGAGTGTGCCAGTGATTCATGGGCGCGCCGTCAATCGCGTTTTCGGCCTTGCCGTCTTCCTTAACGAACTCTTCCGAGTCGACATAAGCGACCGTCCACTTGTCGTGGGGAATTTCCTGCCCCCAAGCATCATAAACGTCGAACTCCGAAATCGCCGCGAAAGGCTGGCCGTCCCAAGCGCTGCGCGATTCGATCGCGAACTGCGAAGCCGAGAGCGGAACGAACTTGAAAATCTGCTGATTCGACGAGTTCTGGAACTCGCTGACCATAATCGGGCGACCGAGATTCAAGGTCTTTTCGCTGCGCTCCGCAAACGAAACCGCGGCAAACATCGCCGCCATAATCATGACTATCCGCTTCATGAGTTTTTCTCCTTCTTTTCTATGTAAAATACTTTATCACCAACGCGACAACGCGGGGCTTTGAATGTCACCCAATTGCCGCGCTCCGCCTTCGTGACGACTTCCTCGTCTCGGCGCATTTCGCCGAGGATAAATTCTTCGACGCCCGTCGTTTTCCCGTGAATCTGCAAGGTTTCGCCGGGCGAAAGCTCATGATCTTGAACTTTCACTTGCGCGATCCCCGCCTTCGCGAAGTAATCGAGGACGATACCGACATGACGCTTCACGGTTGTCGCGAGCGAATCTTCCGAATCGGTCATCTGATCGACGCCGGGGCGACCATAGTACATTCCGACCGAGAACTCGCGATGGAAAACTTTTTTGACTTCTTCGGTCAGCTCTTCGACGAGCTCGGGCGTATACGTTCCCTCGAAGACTGCGTCTACCGCGCGGCGGTACGCTTTAACAACCGTCATCACATATTCGGGGTTTCTCGCCCTACCTTCGATCTTAAAGGAGCAGATTCCCGCGTCCACGAGTTTATCGACGAATGCGAGCGAACAGAGGTCTTTCGCCGAGAGTACCGTATGCGGCTCGACGATGAACTCGGTGTCCGATTCATGGACGGGCTTACCTTCTTTGTCGGTATAGAGATCGACCGCTTTGACGAGAAAACGACGACGACAGGGCTGATGACATTCGCCGCGGTTCGCGCTGCAACCGAACGCTTCGTGGCTCATGAGGCAACGTCCCGATAAGGCGACGCACTGGGCGCCATGCACAAACGTCTCGACTTCGATATCCGCTTCTTCGATGATTTTCTTCACTTCCGAAAGCGCACACTCTCGCGCGAGGACGACTCGCTCCGCGCCTTGGGCTTTCAAGAATTTCGCCGCGATAGAATTCGAGCAGCTCATCTGAGTCGAGATATGAAAGACGGCGTTATGCTTCTTGCAAAGTTCGATCACGCCCCAATCGGCGACGATGAACGCGTCGACATATTCCTTCGCATACTTGATAAGCTCTTCGACTTCCGCTATCTCGCCCTCGTAGATGATCGAATTCAAGGTGAGATAGATCTTCTTTTCTCCCACTATCGAGCGAATCTCAGGAAGATCGTCTTTACAAAAGTTCGCGCTCGCCCTTTGGCGCATATTGAACGAGCCGAGACCCAAATACACCGCATCAGCGCCCGCTTTAAGCGCCGCTCTAAGGCATACGAAGTCCCCCGCCGGGGCTAGAATCTCTGGCTTCACCATATGATATATTATATCATATCATCCTACATCTTGGCAACTTGATAAAAGAAAAACTCGGGCTTAACCCGAGTTCCTGATTGGTGGCGAAGGAGGGGCTCGAACCCTCGACCCAAGGCTTATGAGTCCTTTGCTCTACCAACTGAGCTACCTCGCCTTTTGTCTTATAAGTGACAACGGATGAATAGTATATCATACTGCCCACCCGTTTGTCAATAGCGAACTTCAGAAAATCGACTCGCCACCCATTGCAACCATCCTTATTTCTCGTGCTTACCCGTCGGGCAATGGTAACACCCGGAGCCATAGGTCGTCGACCCACAATATCTACATTTCGTACTCATACTTACTGATTGAAGAGATACTTGCCGAAACCCGGCTGCCAAGGGAGAGCATCTTTCTGCTCGAGCACTTCCTTGTAATCGGTGCCGATAATCTTACCGTCTGCATCTTTATGCACAACGACTTCGCGATACTCGGTCGTCAGCACACAGCCTGAACATGCTGCAGTAGCAACAATAGCGAAAATCAATTTCTTCATATCAACCCTCCTTTATGCTAAATATTATACCACATCCACCGAATAAAGAGAAGAGATAATGGCGGATAAAAGCTTCGCGCAGTTAAAACTCGTCGATATTAGACGGTAACTTCGGAACTTCCGGCAACGCGTCAACAATGCGATGCAATACGATTCGCTGCGAAGAGCATATGCTCAACACGTGCCTCATCACGATAATTCGCTCCACCGCTTCTCATACCGCAACCGCCTCTCTGCAAACTCGATTGGCGAAGCGCGGCGCAGAGCGGAGAACTCGCGAAGAAACAATATCTACCTTGCGACCGAGAATTCGTGCAAAGCCATCTTCAAGCGCTTGATAATCGCGATGCCCCACACCTTCTCCAAAACGAACAAGGATATCCACATCGCTTCCCGGGGTCTCTTCTTTACGTGCGCAAGAACCGAAGACCCAAAGCTTTTCCGCCTTGTGCCTCCCTGCGACATCATAAATTTCTCGACGATGCGCTTTAATGGTATCAAGCATACACATAGTGCTTAATATTATATCATATTCTCACTATCTTCCGCAACATCCACCGGACAAAGGGAAGAGATATGGGCGGATAAAAGATAAGCCCGAGAGCGGTCACCAGTCGAACGCATGAGCGTTATATAAAAGAGTCTGCAACATCTTCGTCTTCATGTTGATCGACGACTGAGCGCAATAATCAGCAAAGCGAAATCCTTGAGCGTCAATCAACATGTGCCCGCTTCGACTTATCTTTTATCCGCCTAACGCCGCGCATCACGCGCGGCACACTATTTCGTCAACAACCTACCATCCCTGACAAGCTCAAAATCTTGTAATTGCTCGGTCTCCATAATAACTTCAGCCTCATTTTTGTCTCGCACCGTCTTCCCGTTAATTTTCGTAATGATATCACCAGAGAAAAAACACCTATCCCAAGCGGCACTATCTTTCCTAACATATAACACCTTAGCTCCGGTACGTGTATCTGCCAATCTCATATCACTTTCAGTCAATGAACCTAAAGAAAGCCCGAACGCATTGCTCTTCTGTTTACCAAATACAATCAAAACATTGCGATAAACTTCATCGTAAATCGGTGCGGCAAAAGTATCGGTAACCATATAAACGCCCGCCATTTCACGCGACACGTACTGAGTATAGCACAAAACCGCAACGCCCTTATGCTCTTTTGCAATGTCTAGGCATTCACCAATTGAAAGCGTCTCCGCCTCAATTCGCTCTCCTCTGCCGATCTCCACTAATCCTTGATCCGCTTTCTCCTGACAATACCTTTCGATTTGTTGATCTGTTGCTAAGTTAATAAATTTACTCTCTATTATACCATCATAGCTAACATAAGGATTATCGTTCGCAACATAAACACTACGCATCGACATACATCCGGTCGACATTGATGCCATCATAACTATCGCTGAAAATATCTTTATCGTTTTCATGTCTACATTCTCCTTTTACAACGGGAAGCTACCGTTCGCTTCGAAAAGTTGCAGTTGAAACTTGTCCTTCTTATTGCGCCGCGTCCAGGCAGCTTTCACTTTCGCGCACTCCGGACACCCGCAACCATCAAACCTGCTGAAGACTCTCGCTTCCCACTCGTGCCCACATACCTCGCACTTCCACCACGCTTTACGTCCCGATCCTCGCGCGATGTCGTTCGTCGTAAGCGCTCCGTTCTTCGCTTGATTCCACTCACGCTTCAAGAGCTCCGCAATCTCCGATTTCTGCCGCGCTAACGCATTCCCATCCGTGGTCCCTCGAAGGCGCGTCTCCGGCGCCCTCCGAAACCAATTCTTTACGGCCTGCCACGGCGTAGCCATGCGTAGACGGGCAAAGATATCAGCGAATCTCATAAAGATTACATCGCGGCAGTAATACTAAAGAATCCGGCGTGTTCCGATGAAGGCTTGCCAATTATTATATGATCAAGAACGGGAACATTCAGGAGCTTGCCCGCATCAAATAATTTGCGCGTTATCTCGATATCTTCATCCGATGGCTCGGGATCTCCCGACGGATGATTGTGCGCTACTATAATACTTCTAGCCCCTTCTTTCAGTGCCATTTCAAAAACGAGATTCGGCTGCAAAGCAACCTCATCTCGCTGACCCTTTGCAATTTCTATAGGAGAACCTAAAACCTTGTTACGAGGGCCAAGAAGGATTACAAAGAAGTGCTCTTGCTTGCTACCATATACAAAAGGCATCAAAAGATCATAAACATCTTGGGACGACTCAATGCGCTTTTCTTGTTTACCTTTGATTAGTTCTGCGTATGAACAACGTCGCCCAAATTCAATCGCAGCTATAATCTCAAGAGCTTTAACCTTGCCTATCCCCGGAATCTTCTTAGCAACAATTTCATTCGCAGTCGCTTTAGCAATGTTGTCTAATGTACCGAAGGCAACTAGAAGACGTCGTGCAGTCTCTACAACATTCGCACCTGGCACACCTATTCTTAAAATCACAGCCAGAAGAACATCATCTGAAACATTTCTTGCGCCAACCTTACTCAGAATTTCTCGAGGTTGCAAGTCACGCGGCAAATCTTCGATTCGAAGAGGCCTATAACATAAATGAGACTCAATTGAACCGCACATTATTTCCTTGTTTTGCTTCTATTTGCGTAAGACATTCCCTTAAGCCCACTTGCCTTCTTAAACGAATCAAGTTTCGCTTTCTTTTTCTCAACGGCTAGAAGCATTTGCTCATACCGTGGCTCATAAGATTTATTAACAGATAATAAATCAACGCTGTCGAAACCATCTGGCAATTTCTCAGGGCAGTACTTCCTATAAATTCTCACTAGAGCATTAGCTAGAATCTTAGCGAAAGCGGGAGGAACCGCATTGCCAATCATCTTATATTGTTCCCCCATGCTACCAACAAATACATAATCATCGTCAAAAGTTTGTAATCTAGCTGCCTCGCGAACTGTCAATGTTCGGCACTGACTAGAATCTGGATGAATATGTCTAAACCCATCCTTATACAGATGAGCAGGAATAGTATTGCTTTGTTGATCCCTGCGTAGCACGTAATATTTGTGAATGTTACTTGTCTTACCCGTAACCTTTGTATATAGCTCTTTCAGTTTAGGTATTGATACATACTCCATACGGCCTTTTTCAATATCTTGTGTCAACAGTTTGAACACGCCAATATCTCTTGCGCTATGGTGTCTAGGAATATGATTTGGAACTTCGATATTCCCTTGAAGCAAATACGTCACCTTATTATGCTCAATTTTCGGAAAGAATTTCGGGAGATCCCCGATTGCATCTTCGACAGTGCGTTTCTTCTGACGCATCGAAGGCATGATATTGGTATAAAAGTCGTCGATAATTTGCAATGAGCTTACAGGGAAAGCGGATCTTCGAACTCCAAGAATAATAATTCGCTTCCTATTTTGAGGGATGCCATAATCAGGTAATGCGAATTCAGCACGATGAAAATCCCCGACTACAGCATACCCTGCATTATTGAAAGCATCTTGAATTTTACGTGAAATAGGTTGTCCGTCAGGAGCAGCAGACAACAAGCCTACGACATTCTCAAACAGGAAGAAATCAGGTTGATATCGCTCGACAACTTTAAGATAGCTTTCGAACAAATAATTACGATAATCATTCCGCATACCGTTAGCATCACGAATTCGCCCTGCCAAGGAATACGCCTGACAAGGCGGTCCTCCGATGAGCACATCAACTTTCTTAGCTTCCACCAAGCTATCTAACCCTTTGCTAATCCCATAATCTTTATCTACAAATCCTTCAAACAACTCAGTTGTTCGCTGAATATCAAATCTAAGAACTTCTTTATCAGCATTCTTATGGCCCCATTTTTGACGCAGTCGATTAACTAAATTTTTACACGGAGCCTCTTCCCATTCTACACATGCCAAAGTATTAAACGAACCACTTTGTTCAAAGCCATCCATTAATCCACCGCAACCTGCGAATAAATCTATTGTATTTAGCTTAGCCATATCACTTTGTAATAATTCTCATTAAGTGCTTAGCGAGCTCATACCCTAAGAGGGGCGGAACTGCATTACCTACCTGACGATACTGCTGCGTTCTAGTCCCGGTAAAGATAAAATCATCAGGGAACGACTGAAGTCTCGCACTCTCACGAACAGTAGGTATTCTATTATATTCATAATGAAAATAGTTCCTATGCCCCGTATCAATCGTTCTTGATGGCTTATGTCCATTGCAACGAGTCCACGCCATATGAAATCTCCTATGCTCGCCAACCCCGGCAGGAAGATCCTTATAGTTGCCTCCCTCTGGCACTTGCGCAATAACCGCCTTCACAAAATCCTTATGTACAGTAGCAGTATGATTCGATAATATCTTACATTTACCACGCATCTTTTTTTGATATATCGTACGTGCGTCCGTCAGATACATGGATTTTTCTTCACCGAGTTCATCAACAAGTGATGGCAAGTCATCGATTGCTTCTCGGCTAGTGATATACTGATCAGGCTTAAGCTTTGGCGCAGGAAAAGAAACTTCTCCTATATCTTTTTTTATTCCTAAAAAAACTAAACGCTTACGGATTTGCGGCACTCCATAATCAGCCGCACATAGAACTTTGCATTCTATGTTATACCCTAATTCACGAAATCGCTTAAGGATTTCATCCTTAACTTCACCCTTGTATAACGTAGCCATTCCAGGGACATTTTCAATAACAAATCCCTTAGGCTTAAATATTTCTACAGCCCGAATATATGCCAGATAAAGCTTATTTCTCTCATCGTCAAAATTGCGAGGTCCTGTCAACGAGAATCCTTGACAAGGAGGACCACCAATGATTAAATCGACTTGCCTATCTCCAATAATAGTCTTCATTTTTTCAAAGGTATCAGATTCCGCCAAGCTCCCGTTTAATCCTTTTGCCCCACCGTGATTGAGTTCAAAAGTATTTAACGCAGATTGATCAATATCAACGCCTAGGATTACATCGCATCCGGCATCCATAAACCCTTTGGATAATCCTCCGCAACCAGAGAACAAATCAATAACATTCATCCACAATTCCCCTTCAATTCACCTTCGCACGAATCTGTTCAAAGTGTTCAAAGATATGCTTACGATGATACTGGATATACTCCACATTTGGTTGAAAGAACGATTGCGAAGGCATAAATATCGGCTTTCCATCATACGGCATAAGCAATGGACTTGGAGCTTTCTTTGACACAATAACATGGCAATCGTCTGTCAGCGAAAGGAATCCATGGTCAAACGCCCAGTGAAAATCTCGACAGAGAGACATGCCGTTGCACGGCAAATATGGCCCGCCATGCGATTTAGGTTGGATGTGCGCTGTCTCAAGGTTGTTAAGATCTTTGTATGCAATCACAGTCCCTGTTATTGCGCATTTATGCTGATAAGCCACGGAGACGAAATCACGGAACTGTTTTTCGTTAAACAGCTGAGATATGTCATTCTTACTGTTAGCGAGAAAATCTACATCTTCCTGCGCGACCTTAATATCCTGCTTCGAGATGTCGATTTTTGATACTTTCTTCTCAAATTCCTTTATAAAACCGCTATAAACACCATAATTGACACTACCATCGATCTTATGGGCCTTCAATAAAGCTTCTAATGCTGCATAGCTCGTACTCTCTGGCGAAACATAATCAATAAACAAACCACTCTCATAATCGCCTTCATCAACCATTCGAATAATTACGAGACCTTCTTTGAAAAATCTAAGAGCCCCACCCTGCACCTCACGATTCAAGTAAAGACGATATTCATTACGAGGATGCTTGGCCGTTGAATTATGAAACTTATCATTGTGGTAAACGAAGCGACAATACACTTTGTCACTTGTGTATACAGGATAAATTGGAATCATCCTGAAATCGTTCTGTTTGGTTTGAGACAATGGAGGGAAGAATGACAAAACCTCGTCTTTCATCGCCATAAGAAGGTATTGCCCTCTTTGAGGTTTCATGGACACCCCCATACTACCAAGCTCTTGATGCCCACAACGTTTAATTAAATACTTCGCCATCGTCGACACAACCCTTCTTCAAATTCGTTTTTGTTTCAGTTCTACGCGCGTTTCCGCCTTCGCTAAAGCTACGCCGTGACAAGCCAACACGCGGCAACGATATCACTATCGTCTATTTGATAATATTATACCATATTTCCCACCTTCGGTGGGAAGAAAACTGAAAAAATCTTGTCGAGCTAGCGCTCGGGTGCTCTAATCGCGTGAGGGAACCCATCGCGCTAAGATGGCACGATTGAACTACCCCTATTCGTGTTAATTCCGAACGCTCTGACAAAGGAGGGTTATTTGCTTCCAATAAGCGCCGCCATGTATAGCGGCAGATATACCCGATCCGCGTCCTGATCGAGATCCTTTTCGTGTAAGACATATGCAGTCGACGCGTAAGGTGCATATTTACCAATAAACTTGTCGAGTGACTTTGTCGTATACCCCGTCGAACTCTTAACTTCAATTGGCGAGATATTATGCCTCCGTTGAAGCGTTGACGCAGCGATCAAAAAATCTATCTCCATAGTCGGCTTCCCGGTTGCCCGATCATATTCGACATGAAAATATGGCTTCATCCCCGCCGCACGCAACATCTGCGCAACAACATTTTCCACAAGCATTCCAGCGTTTACTTCAAGCCGACCAGTGAGCAGGCGCTGCTGAACTTCTCCGCTCACAAGTTCGTTTTCACCGAACGCCATACTGACGAAAAGCCCCGTATCTCCCATGTAGCACTTAAGCACATGATGATCGCTAGACAACTCCAAACCAACATTCGGGTTCGTCGCATTGTACACGACATTCACCATCATTGACGACTTAAGCCATTCAAACGCCGTATCAAACTCGCGCATACCATGCCCAGGCTGAACGGCGCCGGGTGAAAAATGCGACTCATGGTGCGCTAGCGCACCCGGAATCGCATTGAATGTCGCGAGAATCTTATGTTTCGAACGACCTCCGTGTTTCAAGATATCCGCACGATAAAGTTCGATGATGTTTCGTTTCTCGAAATCAACCTTTGCCAAATCATGTGACCGGACAAATTCACTTACAACCTGTGGCATTCCCCCTACAATCTGATATTGTCGGAAGACATCGGTAATCCGACGATGCATCAGCGGGCCGAGCGGCTTTCGCTCTCGAAAAGCACGCTCGATAATCGACACGAATCCATCATTTCCGGTCGCCCATAGAAATTCCTCAAAATCCATTGGGAACATCTCGAGATGATACTCTTCAGACGGAATAAGGATATCCTTGACGTTCTTCTGAATGGAAATGAGCGAACCGGTCTCTATATAATCATAACGACCATCTGCAACCAAATGCTTGATGGCCTCACGGGCACGAGGAAACTTCTGCACTTCATCAAAGATAATAACGCTCTTTCTAGGTGTCAATTTCGCATGATAAGCGCCTAGTAAATACAAGAAGAATGTATCGAGATCTTCCAAATAGTCATTAAAGAAGCCTTTGACATCTTTAGAGACTTTACTGAAATCAATCAGCAAATAACTTTCGTACTCGTTGCGCGCGAATTCTTCAGCAATCCAACTTTTACCGATGCGACGCGCCCCGTCTATCAGCACAGCCGATCGGCCTTCGCTAGTCTTCTTCCAAGATAGGAGTTTTTCGTATATTTTCCGCTTCATACGCACATTATAACATATTTACTGACGCAGTTCAATAGCCATCCTCCAAAATCTCCACTTTTCGTACTACGCTTATCCTCCAAAATCTCCACTTTTCGCGATGCGCATATCCTCCAAAATCTCCACTTTCCTCTCAGCCGCGCCAACAAAACAAAAACTGAAAAATCTTGCCGCAGATTAAATCACTTCCCAGCGGCCACCTTTGTCCGGGCCGATGCGTCGGAGTTGATTCGCATCCTTGAGGAGTTTAATGTTCTTTTCGATGGCTTTAATCGAAAGACCGAGGGCATTAGCCAAATCCGCCTGCGTAAGTTCCGGCTGTTCTTTGAGAAAACGAAGGATTTTCTCCCTACTTTTCTCCCCACCTTTCACCCTACTTTTCTCCCTACCTTCGGCTTCGTATGCCTGCCCTTTGGCTTTAAGCGTGCGAAGAATCTTGTCGAGCATGAAATCGATAAACGGTCCCGCGTCACCTCTCGCGGAGGCCTCGCGAATCGCCGCGTAATATTCCTGCTGGTGCGCCCAAACGATGTTCTCGACCGGGACACCATAGAATTCATTTCGCCAAGAGCCAAGAAGCGCCGTTTGCCAAAGGCGACCCGTGCGTCCATTGCCATCGGGAAAAGGATGGATGAACTCGAATTCGAAGTGAAAGACACAGCTCTTGATAAGAACGGGATCTTCCGAATCCGCAAGCCAATCGAAAAGCCCTTTCATAAGCGAAGGGACTTGAGCATGAGGCGGCGCCATGTGCAAAGTCTCTCCATTGGTGCCTGCAACCCCGACATTGACATTGCGCCACTTGCCAGGTCTGTCGACCAGCCCTTCGGTCATGAAACCATGGGCTTTAAGGAGGTCGGCTTCGGAATACGGATTGAAGGTCTCAATTGCAGAATACGCTTTGTGTGCGCACTTGACTTCATCGATTTCTCGCTGAGGGCCCTTGACCTTCTTTCCTGCCAAAAGCGCGGTAATTTGCGCTTCCGTGAGCGTGTTTCCTTCAATTGCAGTAGTGCCGCGGAGAGTACGGATATGATTAATCTTCCTTAATCGCACCCCATCAGGGCCCTCAAGGATTATACGATAACGTTCGATAGCGGCAGCAATCTCAGCGATAAGATTCATCGCCTTGCCACTAACGGTATAAACCGGCTCATATCCTCGTTTTGTCATTTTCCCTATTATACCATTTTTACAGGTGCTTCGTCACCTGTTTTCGGAAGAAATTTCGCGGTTACAAAACGTTAGTTATAATTGGCTATACTTCGCCTCGAGCCATCTATCTCCGCAGAATGTAACTATCAGAATCTAAAGTAGATAAAAGGATTATAGGTTGCCGACACCATCCACATCGAAGACAAAAGGAAAAGGACCATCAGCCACACATCGCCCAAGACACACTGCCACGATGGACGCCGCTCGGAGATGAACCATCCCTTCGTCACCGGCATGGACAAGATTGCCGCGACAACAAAGACTATCTTCTCCATGTTATCCACAAAACACGGAATTATGATCGCCGAAGGATTTGTCGGCATAAGGCAGAGCATATTACCGATGTAGCCAAACGCTTGAGACAACGTATCTGATCTGAAGAATATCCAACCAAACAGGACAACAAGGCATGTATAGAAATGATGGGCTAACGTGATCATTCTTGACCCCGTTTGCTTATGGAGTCCCGTAACTCGTTCAAACAAAATGAAAGCGCCGTGCCACAAACCCCAGAATATGAAAGTCCAGGCCGCACCGTGCCAAATACCCGTAGTGAGAAAGACGATAAAAAGGTTACCGTAAAGTCTCATCGGCGAAACTCGATTTCCCCCAAGCGGGATGTAGAGATAGTCTCTAAACCAGGTCGACAACGAAATGTGCCAACGTCGCCAAAACTCGGTGATAGATTTGGATATATACGGGTAATTGAAGTTCTCGAGGAAGTGAAATCCGAACATGCGTCCAAGACCGATCGCCATGTCCGAATAGCCGCTGAAGTCGTAGAAAATCTGGAAAGCATATGCCACTGCGCCAATCCATGCGGTCGGGCAAGGAGTATCTGCAAAACTTTGAGCGAAAATCTGATCCGCAACCGATCCCATCGTGTTGGCGATCAGCATTTTCTTTGCCAAACCGATAATAAATCTCCTTATGCCGTAACAAAAATCATCAATCGAGACACTTCGATTCTCGATTTCCGCCGCGACATCGTGATACTTGACGATCGGACCGGCGACCAATTGCGGAAAGAAAGAAATATAAAGCGCGAGTTTGGTGATGTCGCACTGAACCGGAACCTCGCGACGATAAACATCAACTACATAGCAAAGCGATTGAAACGTGTAGAACGAAATGCCTATCGGCATGATGACTTTAACGAAATCGACATTCGTATTAAAAACGGCATTCAGATTCTCAGCCAAGAAGTTAAAGTACTTGAAATACACCAATACGCTTAGGTTGGCCAGTATTGTTGCTGCCAGTGCTATCCGTTGACCCCGTTCGACTTTATCGACAATAAGAGCTCCCAGATAGTTTACCGAGATAGTCAGGAACATGATGATGACATAAGTCGGCTCTCCCCAAGCATAAAAAACCAAACTGGCCAGCAATAGAACCACATTTCGCAGACTGCGCGGCACCGACCAATATATGCCGATTGTAATCGGCAGGAAAAAATACACAAAAATCAGCGAAGAGAAAAGCATTTTATTCACCCATCATCAAGTTGCGAACACGGGAAAGATCAGCTTCCGCCAAAACCAGCACAACAACATCTGCACGATAATCAAGCACATCCTTGGCAAAATTCTTTTTTAACTTACTCTGTTCGATAGGATCACCCTTATATAATCCTATCGCGTTATATCTAACCCGTCGAGCGTGTTGAAACGAGGAACCAAGAAAAGGATCCAACTGATCAGAGTGACTATTGCCCAGCACACAAACCCGCGTCTCATTGCCACCGGCCCCGGAGAAGTCAAAACCGCAATGATAATCATCATGCAGATAATTCACCTTTGTGAACTTTGTTGTCGCGGGAGAATAGTACAGGTATTCAACATTTAACATATTGGACGGCGCACCGGATAGTCCAAGACCGAAATATCGAGTTGCGGTAATTCCAAGCGAATCGTTCATAGCAAAATCTTCGCGCACGAATCGCGATCTTTCAACAGTATACGCACTTGATGAGAAACCACTCAAATCGGTCACGTCGCCATTCTCGTGCATCGCCTCGCCGAGCTTGCGCCAAGCCAAGAACGCACCGAACTGCGACCAATGGTGTGATGTCTTGAAATAAACATACGATGTTGTCTTGCCTGATTTCAATGCGTCCAACGGTAAGATCAGTCGATTGCCAAGAACGCCCTCCAAGGCTTCCCGCCAATCCGACAAGCCGTCACACGACAATCCGACACCAACAGTATCCGCTTCACAACTATATACGCGTTCTTTGTCAGGCACAATAACAAGATAAAGCGAAACACCTCTCTCATAAAGCCAGTCTCTATATTGCGTCAATGCCTCAATCCCGTGAGGATCAACGGAGCGTTTAGGAACGCCGCCGACTCTGAACACCCAACCGGTGCGTCGATTCCATCGTCCCTGCCCCATTGACACAATTGAATTAACCCGCTTATTAATCCACTTGTAGGCTTCAATTGCGATATTGCGGAATCCAATATGATCGCCAAACCACTGCTCGACTTCTTTGGGGAAGCGAGAATTAAGTTTTTTGTCTTGCATGAGCTGTGGAGTCGTCGCCAACTTTCTCTTTTCGACAATCGAATGCGTCTGATTATTGCAAAGCAACAACGGCATCACCATCAGCAAGGCGAGCATTGAAAGATATATAATCTTCCATCTTCCGCTTTTCATAAACAGACCAATGCCGAGCCAAACAAGAAACAATCCGACAACAACTATCACAATTGCGCGATTAGTGATAATCCAATATCGAAAGCCTCCTATTTGATTGCGTCTGCAGAATAGAATCGCTTGGGCGGGAACATTTTTCACACCAAACCATTTTGCAAGCAGAATACGCACCTCTTCCTCCGAATAAACATGCGGCATAAACTGCACGCTCAGCAGAATCCTCCGCCCGGCTTTAGCTTGGATATCAATTCGTTTTGCATTCCGATAATCAACAGACAAACGCTCTTCCACAACGGCCGAACCATCAACTTTTGCTGCTACTATATCAACAAGTTGCGGTAATGAATGCCCTTCTTTAAATCTATATTCTCCTCGAATGAAGCAAGTAACTGTTCCGTCGACGGTAGGCGTAATCTCTACATCAACACCCTTTGTCAAACCGCGAACGGCAACGCCGTCCAACCAACGTCTCTTCAATCCGGATGTCCGCTCGGACGACACCACGCCCGTCGTTCCCGGCGTCTCAACATTAAGAAGCCCGTCATTACTGACTACATCGATTCTCCATAAATCAAGAAAGTCATTCACTTCCGGGAGCACAAGTCTTTCGGAATCATCGGCATCCGTCACTAGTAAAACTCTAAGGCAAAAGCAGACAAACACTAGCACGGCAACAAGCCAAAGCCGCATTAAGATGCTTATCTTCGATTTCATTTGCGGATGATTATGACAGGCTTCACGTTCCATCATTTTCTAGCCCTTGTTACACCATTTCGTCGCGAGAGTATTGATTGTAAGAGCATACGATAAACCATCCGCATAGGCCAAGTAACGCACAACCCCAAACGATAGGAGAAAGAATTCTTCAGCTCATTTATTTCCTTGCATTTTAGCTCCAGCATTCTCTCAACATACATATGATACCTGGTCTTTTCCGAAGCATTTCTCTTAAGATCATATAGTATATCAACAAATGTTGTAAGCAAAGCGTCTTCGTTATCACTCAATAACCGGAGATTATTAATAAACTCGCAAGCATCCGCATAACACGGCATCTCACAATCCTTGACTCTTACAAAAAACTCTTCCCGCTCTTTGACAAGATTTTGCACAATCAAGAGAAAAGATGAATATTTCTTAACGTGCCTCAAATTATACACATACCTACAAGCTTTTGATACCCGGTACGCACGTCTTACATCATCAGGTTGATGCTGCATATCAACCATCTTACAAAAGCACTCGCTCGCCTCAAGAAAAGTACACGGCGACGCGTCTTTCGTCGACTCTAGCGACGTGCCGATTCCGCATCGATGATCACACAGAGGAATGTCAAGGACGCCGATTCGCATAGCTTTAAGCAAAGACGCCATTACAAACGGAAAGTCCTCCGAGCGCATCAGCGGCGGAAACTTCAAATGATTACATAAGACAAATTCTCGACGATACAGTTTTGCCCAAGGCGCAAGGTTGCAGAACATAAAAAGTCCGACACCGAACTCCTTTGGAGACAAAACTCCTTTGTGCGGCACAAGCTCGAACTTTAGGAAATGATTATCTTGCCACCCCCCCCCCTCGGTTGTAGGTCCACTGTTCGATCCCAAAACAAGCACATCAAGGCATTTATTCTCGGCATAATCATATGCCGCCTTGAGATTCTCCGCGCCGGTCAATCGATCATCCGCATCAATGAATGTTATATATTCACCTTTTGCAGCAGCAAGTCCGGTGTTACGCGCAACGCCAGGGCCTTGATTCTCCTGTGTAATTACCGTTATGCAAGAATTCCTCGCCGCATACTCTCTTAGAATCTCCGCTGATCCATCAGTCGAGCCGTCATCAACACAAACGAGCTCGATCGCGGCTATATCAACCCTCTCTGCGGCAGAAATAACGCTATCAAGACACTCGCAAAGATACTTCTCCGCATTGTAAACCGGGATTATAACAGATATCGTATTCAAGGTCTGGAGCAAATAAATTGGTTATAGCAGGATGATATACACGATTAAAGCAGTCCATTTCGCAAAAACAGCTTCCTCTTAAGCCACCGCAGCGGTGAAGTAATCAGCAAGCCGATTCGATAGGATTCGGATGTCTTGAGACGATATATCTCACGTTCGAGCCTGTTTTTTAAGCGACTGTACGCTCGAGAAATCTCAATGGCGTCACCAAGTGCTATGCGCTTATACGGCTTATAAGCAATCCGCTTAATCGATTTGAAGCCGGTTAGCTCACTATAAGCGTTGACAATCTTACGAACGGTTTCCTGAATATTCCATTCTCGATCGGCTAATTTGCGATTCTGTTCACCAAGACCAGCTTCAGCAAGCTTTAATCCTTGGCATAACGCCTCGGCCGCAGAATCGGGATCGAAAACGTCAAACACAGGATTCCCGGTCTCTCTCAAAATCTCACCGACATCACACAGATTGGGCCCGACGACAACCTTTCCAAAGTAGAACCCCATCGGTAAGTTGCCCGAATTCAAAATGCGCGCACGCTGAATAAAGACAACGTCTGCAGCAGCAAAATAAAGCGGCAACTCTCGATCCTTAACAAACCCGCCTTTCTGTAGCGCAGGAGCTACGACCTGCAATTCGGCAATGCCGCACTTATTAACAGCATTATACAGAAGCTCCTTTTCTACATCATTTCGGAAACCGCCGAAGCTTAACACAACAGGCCTGTTTGCATCGAGACCAAGCTCTTCACAAGCAACATCCCGCCGGATATTGCGCACAATGTGATGATATAACTGATGCGGCACAAGATAGTGACGGGCTTTGGAGTGTCGGAACTTGTTCTGACTATCTCTCAAGCTGTACATACCCATGTGAAAAATGCCATCGGCTATATTCTCCAAGAGTTTATACACTTGATCGATCAGACTCCCTTTCCTGGGGATATGTACTCGCTCATTATGCCGAGTATAGAAGATCTTACATCCTGCCTGCTTGAGCAAAATAATCCGCTGCTCCAGCTTATTATATTGTTCGCGAGAAACGGCGTCCACATTCCATGCGAAGAGAGCTTCAGGGAATTGAATGTGCACTACATCATAATCAGTCACCGAACATGTCCAAAACAATTCAGACGAACAGTCTGCGTCCAAATCGTATTCTAACAGCTCATTGTAAATTGTTTGGGGGTACGGATTCAGAAAATCCGGCTCGGCGACCATCAAGACACGTAAACGCCCCTCTCGTTCGCGCAACGGCACAGGCATCTCATGCACTTCGCTATCTGCAGCCGTTTTTCGCGCATTGACAGGGAACGGGAACGAGCTCAGTAATGCAGCCTTGCATTGCTCGACCTTATCGCATGGAACAACATCTTGCTTCGCAATAGCCGAGACGACTTCACGAGGATTCTGAAGAATATCATTTTCAGTGACATAGTGAGGCGATTTTAACCCAAACGCCGAATAATAATCATCGAATTTATAGTGGGAAATCTGCCGCTTCACTTCACTGCAAGATGCAAACTTATTCGACACAAAACGTCGATTCGGTATTCCCATAGAATCGGCAACGATTATACCATGCAAGGATGATGAGAGCACCTTATGGGACATCGCTATATCACGTAGAACATCTATCGGCTCGGATAGCATTACGTCAACATACTTCACCTTCAGCCCGATTTTACGCAATTCTCTTGCCATGCGTAAGGCTGCCACCTGATCCTGTCGATGCGGTATCAGAGCGATATCAAATTTTTTCTCAAGATTTCTCCAGTTCGGTAGCAGGAAGTCAGCGTAGAGAATGCCAGGATCACCAAGCGCAGGCTGATCTTCTTCTGCAAGATAACCGACTGCCTTTAACACAGAAGCCGTCTTAACACCGCGAACGGCATGAATGGACATTGTCCTATAGCGATGAACTTTCCCCTCCGGTATCTGAGGCTCCAAAAATCCACTCCCCCAAACATGCAAATGTGGAGCCTTATCCGAAATCCCCTTATCTTCAGAACCAAAGAACAAGTGTCCATCACCCAACAACGAACCTGTCGCAAGCAATTCCGCTTCTACTATAGGTGCGTATGTCACATTGGAGTTTGCTAACTTTTTGGTCAAACTATAAGACAATGCATCGCCAAAATTAGGCCAATCCGTGTAATTGTATAATTTGATCTCATTCGGACCGTAATCTTCGTTACCCGCATACCTCCACCATTCATCAGCCTTGAATAAAAGCGGATGATTCCATGGTTTATCAACTGAATTGAAATGCAAGATTTTAGGATTTTCAAGTGCTGCACGGAATACCGATCCATCGGCATCATGTTGACGACGACAACAATATGAAACTCCGGCATTCCACTCGTATCCCAAGAACAAGACATGTCCTTTGCATGCGACATTCAATGCATCTTGATCGGGGAAATAAGGCGACTCCGCCGCGACTTTTATCATGCTTGGAAGCAACCCGTTCGCACGAAACGCCTTTGCATTAACCAGCATTATACCATTGTTAAAATATTCATTCGCATCATTTATACCGCGCTTCTTATACCAATCTCGCCGAGATTCGTTTTGTGCAAGCCACGCAGGGAATCCTACGCCCTTTACTGCCGCGACCCAGCACCCCCCGATGTCCATATCGTAAAGTTCCGACAGATCGGCTTTAACAATCACGTCAGAATCAAGATAAATAAAACGCTCATAGCTTCTCAGAACCTCCGGCAATACAAGTCTATACGCAACAGCAATCGGAAATCGATCGGTAACTTTCATCCGCTGCGCCAGAGAAGTTTTGTCAACCTCAGGCTTAAGAGAGACAAACCTCACAATGTGCCTACCACATAAATCAATCGTCTCCAAGAAACGTGAACGAGCCTCTTGACTTATACCATAATGACCTATGATTATCTCCAGAGGTCTTGACTTGGCATGTTGGATTGCGGAAAGGATGGTTACCTTAGCGTACGGAAGAAATTTTTCATCGACCGTCAAAACCACCGTAACAAACGAATCATTTAATTCCGTCATAAAACTCGCTTTCTCAACGATTGTAATCGTCTTCAATTCTTATGATGCTGTACCCTCATGTCTTCTTTGTGCATCGGGAAGTCATAAAGCCACTCGGAAATCGGAACGATATGGATTTTTATGCCGGACGCATCTTCGATTTCATCCAAATTCATGCAACTATTATACTCTTTTTCTTTCTCAATGTCAATCGCCAAACGCCTTATTTCTAAAATTCCACGCTTCTAAAACGCCTTATTTCAGAATTATAGCATTTCTCAAACGCCTTATTATGTAATCTATGGCAAATATGTCTGCAAGATTCATATCGAATATTATACCACATTCACCGGACAAAAGGAAGTAAATCCGGTATAATATTAGCGCGAATTTGCCCTCGTCTTCCCTTCAACTCTTCGGCGGGTGGATGAGAATTATCTTCTTGATCGGAGCGGATTTCTTCTTGTTATTTTCTTGCATTGTCTAAAGCCCTTTTAAAATCCAGTAAGGATTTGATCGACTTGGGGAGTTTCCCCATCTTCATAAGCGCCGCGTATGCCGGTTTCAGCGTGATTCGCTGCCCTTTCTTAAGATCGAGCCATTCCGGATGCGCCTTGCATTCTTTCCAAAGATTCTTGCATTTATGCCGATCGTCTTTATTGATCGACGACTGATCCGCCTCGAGCCCATGATCTCGACGGTCGCGATTATTGAGCTGCACGGTGACTCTCAGCGTTTCCTTCGAGTCGGCGGAAATTCCTTCGAGTTCGCTGGAAATCGAATCCAACTTCGCTTGGGTTTCATCCTTGCGATTGAGTTTGAGTTCGCCATAATGGCTCATGAAAGCGGCCGTGATACGATTCGCGCAAACTTTAAGTTTCTCGACTATATCATCGAGTTTCCCGAAAACTTCCTCTTCGGAAATGGTTTTGCCATACAAAAAATCTCGCGAATCGACCCAAACGATATTCTTGAAGTCCACGAAATTCCGATGGAAATCCGCAATCGGGTCTTCCGTCGACTTCATCGGCGGCAACGCCTCTCTCATGCGCCCCAAGGCCCAAGTGGTCGCGCGGGAAATGTCGGCGAAAAGTTCCGCCGGAAAAGCTTTTACGCCATAGAATTTCAGCTTATTTTCAAACAAACCGAAGTGCTTTATGAATCCATCGAATCGCCGCGCAAATCCTTCCGGTTCCAACATCTTGGTCTTAGAGCCTTTCAGCGCGATGTTCCTAAGCTGATACATGTCGCCGATGGCTTTTTTAAGATTGAGTTCGATGGCTATGGACGCTTCTAATTGTGCAAAGAATTCTTCCTCGCTATTTGCAGGTTTAAGCATTGTTCTAAATTGTTTTTAATAGTTTTCATAGTTCTCCACCCTCCATGTCTTCGGGGCTTCAGAGGGCGTATATTGTACCATATTTCCTTCTTCCTAACAAGGGGTAAAATCACTTTCCGACGAGATTCCATCGACTCGACGGAAAGTCGTTGGAAACTCGCTGTAAACTCGACGGAAAACCCCCATTCCAACGACTCAATGGAAATGATGCGATGTCAAGCGATTTGTTTTTCGGTAGACGCTCGACATGTTCGTCGGAAACCATTTCTTTTCCGTTTTGACCTATATAATTTCCGCCGTCATGGGGACATTCCCCGGAAAGGAAAAGAAAATGAAAGAACAGAAGAAAAGTAATAGAAGAAAAGGGTTTAATAATATTAATAATCCCTTTTCTTACGCACGCGGCGCGTACGCGCGTAAGGAGTCGCTTATCGAAATCCTGAAAGCGCGCTTCTACGAACCCTCGATTGTCGGCGACTTGGAAGCCGCGGTCGATTACGCGATGGAAAAGACCGACTGCCCCGAGAGCTATCGCGAGCTTTGGATGGATCTCTGCCTAGTCCTCGGGATCAACACTTTCTCCGATCTCGCGGATATGGTCGTTTCCCGCACCAATCAAGAAGATGTCCGCTCCCCCGCGGCGCTTTTTTGCTCGCGTGCCCGCCTCCTCGCCAACACCAAACTGAAAGGACTCCAGTAATGACACGTAATGAACAATTCGCCAGCCGCATGACTTCGATTGAAGTTCAGTTCGCAGGTATCGATCAAACCAAAGCCGCCGAGTTTTCCGACAAGGAGGCGGGCGTCGAGCGCCTCGTAAACGCCCTCGATTTCGATAACCCGAAGGTACGCGCGACAATCTTAAAGGACATCGCAAAAATGGAAGCGGAGCTTAAGAATCGTTTCGAGCAAGCGATTGTGAAGCTTATCTTGAACGGGCTTTCTCACACGATTCCGACGCTCCTTAAAATCATGCGTAACCGCGGCAATCGTCAAGCCACGATTCGCGAAATCATGGCGGAGAATAATTTAAGCTATCACGCGGCGGAAGTTCGTTATTATCGTCATCGTGACATTTTAATCGAATTTTTCAAGCATTAATTCCTACTCCTACACCTAAATCCTACACCTAAATCTCACCCCGTGTGAGTAAACGGTACTTATATATGTGAGCTGCGAGTGCGGCTTAAAACGAAATGAAGAAACGAAAGAAAGGAAAATGAAAATGGCTAAGATCAAGAACGTTAAGGCGTTCAAGGAAACGGTCGACGCGACGCATGAACTCGGGGTGACGCGCGACGAAGCGAAGGCCTGCTATGATTTCGCACGCGAAGAATACAAGAATCAGGAAGAGGAGCTTTGCGCTTTTGCCGCGGAGCATCCGGAAGTCTTCGACGGCAACGACGGCGTGAGCGGTTGGGGTCGTACCGATAAGGTCGAATACACGATGAGCAAGGGCTCGACGATCGAACGTATCGGGAAAAAGAAGATCGACGCGGCGTTTCTCGCGACGCTCCCGAAGAAGTATTTGCGAGTGAAGCTTGAGCTCAACAAGGCGAAGATCAATGCCGACAAGCTCTCGGCGGAAAAGCTCGAGAAGCTCGGCCTCATCCGTGTTTCGACCTTGTCGATGAAGCTCAAGAGCTCCGCAGCAGTCCGCGAGGAGTAACTAGGAGCTTGATCGTCGAACGCACTCGCTAAAGCGACGCGGCGGAGATTTTCTCAAGACGGTCGTTCATCAAAACACAATTGACTCGCGTTACCTTCCCGTAAGTTTCGGATTCCGGAAATGAGCTTAAAAGAAGCTCTCGGCCGCAGGCTAGGTAACGCGAGTCTTCCGTCGAAGGATCGAACGAAGGCGGCAAGGCATACGGAACCGCCTTTATCCACTTGGTCTGCGGAAGCTCCTTGATTCTCCTTAAGACCTCGCGCTCGGCAGGCGAGATGAAACCCGACATCGCTATCGCGCCGTTGGACGCTTTTCGAACCACTTCTTCGATTTCCGAGGAAAGTTCCTCTATCGACTTTTTAGAAGTCAACTTAACGCGAAAAAGAAACGGCGAGGCGATCAAAGTCATATCGCCCATTGCCGTCCACTTAAGCGTATCATCGAGCCGCGGGTGATGAATGTTACCGCGGCGAACAAACATCTCCGGGTGTCTCGATTTCCAAAGCTGACGCGCCGGATTAAGTTTAATATATCGGCGAATTTCCTTTAACTGACGCGAATCGAACGAGAGCTCGATATAACACGAGCGATCGAAGATTGGCAACTTAACGGGGCCTTGCCCCGCACCCCGTTCGGACGCCTTTAAAAGCCGCGCCATCTCATCGATGTCGAGGGGTGCGGGGACGCCCCGGTCCCCGTCGAGTTCCCATTTTCCCGCGGCGATCTCGATCGCGTCCATCAAACGATGAGCGACATACAAGGGGCTGGCGAAGCGCTCACGCTCATGATCGATACGTAAGATAAAGTGAATATGATCGGGCATTATGACATAGTCACTGATGCCGATTGCCGCTCGATAGCGATGTAATGCACGAAGAGCCGCCTTCGCGATTTCTCCAAGCGCTTTTAGTTCGGGGCGTTCTCGCTCATTTACAAGAGAAGATAATATCTTTCTCCTCCCGGCGATGCAAATCGTCACGAAGAAGAACTTTTCACCTTCTCGATAGTAATTCAATCTCACTGAACAACATTATACCAAAAACCAAACAGAAAGGAAATCAGAAAATATGAACTGGTCGGAAATCTTCGCGGCAATTTGGGATGTCATCAAGCCGCAGATCAAGCCTGCGCTTGCTGCCTTGGTAGGAGCAGTGATGGGCGTAGTTTGCGGCGGTTGCTGCCGGTAATAACGCCAAAGAATTTCCTTGCCGCACGGCAAGGTATTTCCGTGCCGCACGAAAAGAGTCTCGCGTGCCGCACGGAATTTAAATTAACGAAAATGAGACTCGCAAAAGAAAGGAGATAGCTAA
>JAZLMG010000066.1:0-57642 GCA_045598585.1 Kiritimatiellia bacterium | reverse complement strand
CGACCCAGGAAACGATGTCGAACGCCGAAGCCGCGCGTGATTGGCTCGTTAAGGAGCTTGGCTCCGCTGATGCCGTCGCGAAGCACTTCGTTGCCGTTTCGACCGCCGAAAAGGAAGTCGCCGCGTTCGGTATCGATACGAACAACATGTTCGGCTTCTGGGATTGGGTCGGAGGTCGCTACTCGCTTCCTTCCGCGATCGGTCTTTCCTTGATGATCGCCATCGGCCGCGTCAACTATAAGAAGCTGCTCAAGGGCTACTATAAGATGGACCGTCACTTCCGCACGGCTCCCTTCGAAAAGAATATGCCCGTCATCCTCGCTCTTCTCGGCATTCTCTACTCGAACGGCTATGGCGCCGAAAGCTACTGCGTCCTTCCTTATGACCAGTATCTCTCGCGCTTCCCCGCCTATCTCCAGCAGATGGATATGGAATCGAACGGCAAGTCGGTCGACAAGGACGGCAATCCCGTCGACTACGCGACCGGCCCGATCGAGTGGGGCGAACCGGGAACGAACGGCCAGCACGCGTTCTATCAGCTTATTCATCAGGGAACTCGCCTTATTCCTTGCGACTTCATCGGCTGCTGCAAGACGCATAACCCGATTTCGGATCTCCACGATAAGCTCATGGCGAACCTCTTCGCTCAGACCGAAGCGCTCGCGTTCGGCAAGACGGCGGAAGAGTGCCGCGCCGAAGGCGTTCCCGAAAAGCTCGTTCCGTTCAAGACCTTCGAAGGCAACAAGCCGACGAACACGCTCCTCTGCGATGAACTCAATCCCGAGACGTTCGGCGCGCTCGTCGCTTTGTATGAACACAAGGTCTTCGTCCAGGGCGTGATCTGGAATATCTACAGCTACGATCAGTGGGGCGTTCAGCTCGGCAAGGTTCTCGCGAAGGGCGTTCTTTCCGATCTTACCGCCGCGAAGCCCGCTATGAAGCACGATTCTTCGACGAATCAGCTTATCGAACGTTATCGCAAGGTCATCGGTCGTTAATTAGGAGATTCTTATGCTTAAGCTCGCTGTTCTCGGTTCCGGTTCCGGCTCCAACATGCAGTCGATCGTCGACGCCATCGAGGCGGGGACCTTGGACGCGGAAATCAAGATCGTTCTCGCCGATTTCCCCGACGCGAAGATCTTGGAGCGAGCTAAAAAGCATAATCTCAAAGGGATGTATCTCGACTGCGCACCTTTCAAGACGAAATTGGAAGGTGCCGCGGAAGATCGCCTTATCGAAATCTTAAAATCGGAAGGGGTCGATACGGTCGTCCTCGCTGGCTTCATGCGCATCGTGAAACCGAAGCTCCTCGCGGCGTTTCCGAATCGTGTCCTCAATATCCATCCCGCCTTGCTTCCCGCGTTCCCGGGTGTCCACTCTTGGACTCAGGCGCTCGATTACGGCTGCAAGGTCGCGGGCGTCACCGTCCACTTCGTTGATGCCGGGACGGACTCGGGCCCGATTATCGTCCAGAAGGCGGTTCCCGTCCTTGAAGACGATACTCCCGAAACCCTGCATGCGCGCATCCAGGTACAGGAGCATATTGCCTATCCCGAAGCTCTTCGCATTCTCGCGAAGGGCAACTACACGATCGAAGGCCGCCGTGTTAAGATTGCGTAATTCTCGCTTTAAAGAAATCGATACTTGACAATCGATAGGGAAATATCGTATAATATCTCTTACAATTTACCGTCAAAGGAGAAAAAACAACACATGGCTACTAAAGCTACGAAGGCAACGAAGGCAGAAGCCGCGAAGGCCGCTCCCGCCCCCGCTCCCGAAATGAATGAAAACGCGAAGGAATTCTACGCGATCCTCGCGAAGGTCAAAGAAGCTCAGAAGGCGTTCTCGACCTACACTCAGGAACAGGTCGACAAGATTTTCCGCGCCGCCGCACTCGCCGCGAACAATATGCGTATCCCGCTCGCGAAGCAGGCCGTCGCCGAAACCGGCATGGGCGTCGTCGAAGATAAGGTCATCAAGAACCACTACGCCGCCGAATACATTTTCAATACCTATAAGAACGTCAAGACTTGTGGCGTGATCGATGAAGACACCTCCTTCGGTATCCGCAAGGTCGCCGAGCCCGTCGGCGTCGTCGGCGCCGTCATTCCTACGACGAACCCGACTTCGACCGCGATCTTCAAGACTTTGATCGCGCTCAAGACGCGTAACGGCATCATCATCTCGCCCCACCCGCGTGCGAAGAAGTGCACTTGCGACGCTGCGCGCATTGTCCTCGAGGCGGCGGTCAAGGCCGGAGCTCCTAAGGATATCATCGGTCTTATCGAGAATCCCTCTTTGGAAGCGACTCAGCTCCTCATGAAGGAAGCCGACTGCATTCTCGCGACCGGCGGCCCCGCGATGGTCAAGGCCGCTTACTCCTCGGGTAAGCCCGCGCTCGGCGTCGGCCCCGGCAACACGCCTGCCGTGATCGACGAATCCGCCGACATCAAGCTCGCCGTCTCCTCGATCATCCACTCGAAGACTTTCGATAACGGCATGATCTGCGCTTCGGAGCAGTCGGTCATCGTCCATGAGAAGATCTACGATCAGGTCAAGGCCGAATTCGCTTATCGCGGTTGCCACTTCCTCAATCAGAAGCAGCTCGACGCGGTTCGCAAGGTCATTCTTACGGAAGCGGGTACGGTCAACCCGAAGATCGTCGGTCAGTGCGCCGCGAACATCGCGAAGATCGCCGGCTTCGAAGTCGCTCCTACCGCGAAGATCCTTATCGGCGAAGTCAAGTCGGTCGAAATTTCCGAGCCTTTCGCTCACGAAAAGCTCTCGCCCGTCCTCGCCATGTACAAGGCGACCGACATCAAGGACGCCTTCAATAAGGCCGAGAAGCTCGTCGCGGACGGTGGCTACGGTCACACCTCGTCGATCTATCTCAACAAGCGCGACAATGAAGAGAAGCTCGCCGAATTCCAGGCCCGCATGAAGACCTGCCGTATTCTCGTCAATACGCCTTCTTCGCAGGGTGGTATCGGCGACATCTACAACTTCAAGATGCTTCCTTCGCTCACGCTCGGCTGCGGTAGCTGGGGTGGTAACTCCGTTAGCGCCAACGTCGGCGCCCTTAACCTCATTAACGTCAAGACTGTTGCTGTCAGGAGAGAAAACATGCTTTGGTTCCGTGCCCCCGAAAAGGTTTATCTTAAGAAGGGCTGCCTCCCCGTTGCGCTCCGTGAAGTCGGCGAAGTTTGGAATCGTAAGCGCGCGTTCATCGTTACCGACTACTTCCTCTATGCGAACGGCTACACGAAGCCCGTCGAAAAGAGCTTGGAAGAGCAGGGTATCGCTACCGCGACCTTCTCGAATGTCGCTCCCGATCCGACGATCGCTTGCGCTCAGGACGGCGCTCGCATGATGGCCGAGTTCAAGCCTGACGTCATTATCGCCGTTGGCGGTGGCTCTGCGATGGATGCCGCGAAGATCATGTGGGTTCTCTACGAACACCCCGAATGCGACTTCCTCGATATGGCCATGCGCTTCATGGATATCCGTAAGCGTGCTTACACGTTCCCGAAGATGGGCGAGAAGGCGAAGTTCATCGCTATTCCGACCTCCGCGGGTACCGGCTCGGAAGTTACCCCGTTCGCGGTTATCACCGATCAGGATACGGGTACGAAGTATCCTCTCGCCGACTATGAGCTCATGCCCAACATGGCTATCGTCGACGCGGATATGCAGATGATGGCGCCTCCCGGACTTACCTCCGCTTCGGGTATCGACGCGGTCTCCCACGCTCTCGAAGCGTACGTCTCCGTTATGGCGACCGAGTTCACCGATGGTCTCGCGATCTCCTCGCTCCGCACGACCTTCGAGTACTTGCCTAAGTGCTACAAGGCCGCGGTCGAGAAGAAGGCCGATACCTTCGCTCGTGAGCGCATGGCTCACTCCGCGACGATGGCCGGTATGTCGTTCGCTAACGCCTTCCTCGGCGTCATGCACTCGATGGCCCATAAGCTCGGCTCGTTCCACCACATCCCGCACGGTATCGCCAACGCCCTCATGATGGTTCAGGTCCTTCGCTTCAACGCGTCGGAACAGCCGCCTAAGATGGGCACGTTCCCGCAGTACGATCACCCGAAGACGCTCCACCGCTATGCGGAACTTGCGGACGCCCTCGGCTTCGGCGGCAAGGACGACAAGGATAAGCTCGAGAACCTCATCAAGGGTATCAAGGATCTCCAGAAGACCATCGGCATCAAGCCCACGATCAAGGATTACGTCCCCGATGAAAAGGACTTCCTCGAGCGTCTCGACGCGATGACCGAACAGGCCTTCGACGATCAGTGCACCGGCGCCAACCCGCGCTACCCGCTCATGAGCGAAATCAAGCAGATGTACCTCAACGCCTACTACGGCAAGGACGTCGCTGTCTAAGTTCTTCGCTTAGACTCGAATGAAAAGGAGAGGGCGTTTTTCGCCCTCTCCTTTCTTCTTCATTTATTTAAGTTGCATCTTGCCATGTTCTGCATAATTTGATATAATTATTGCAGAATTTCGAAAAGGAAATGAAAAATATGAAAAGAGCACTAACTCTGTTGGTTGCGCTATGTACTGGCGCGGCGTTTGCGGCTATTGATTTTACGGGCGTAACTGCGCTCGCGGATCGTTTGGGTGGCACTGCCCTCACGTCGAAAGTGACATTCGTCGAATGGACGGGCGAAACCGGCGACAAGGCCCAAATCATCCCGGGCGACGGCAAGTTCACGATCAAGTCGACGAGCGTCCATGCGGCGTCCCTCGCGCTCGGAACGTATCTCCGCGATGTCGCGAAGGGTCATATTTCGTGGTGCGGTAAGCGCATGCCGGCGGATTGGGCGCTCCCGACCTCGACGATTGATGTCGCGCCGCGCTATCCGCACGCGATGGCCTATAACTACTGCACGCTCTCGTACACGATGGCGTATTGGTCGAAGGAAGCGTGGCAGGCCGAAATCGACCGCCTCGCGCTTTCGGGCTACACGACCGCGCTCTGCATGGCGGGCGTCCAGAAGATCTGGAAGCTCACCATGGAAGAGCTCGGCTATACGAAAGAGCAACGTGAGGACTTCATCACCGACGATGCTCAGCAGGCGTGGTGGCTCATGGGCAACCTCCAGGCGATCGGTAACGGCACGCCTCAGGGTCACTATCCGATCGTTTCCGACGACGAAATCGAAGCGGATGCGGAAATCGGCAAGTTTATCGTCGCGAAGATGCGCGAAGTCGGTATCGAACCCGTTTTGCAGGCGTTCATCGGTCTCGTTCCGTCTACGACCACGGCGAAACAGCTCGCCGATCACTTCGGCTACGATGTCACCGATAAGACGAAGGTCAATATCATCGTCAACGGTTACTATAATGAGGGACAAAAGAACCCCGATTTGATTGATCCGACGTGCGCGGTCTTCGAAGACTTCTCGGACGTTTGGAACAAGAATCTCAAGACCGTTTATGGCATGACGGATGAGAAGGATTACCCGAAGTATTTGGGTGGCGACCTCTTCCACGAATCCTCGCCGCCGAAGACGATGACGGAACAGCAGAAGAACAATTGCGCGAAGTTCGTTCAGGATTATCAGAAGAAGGCCTTCCCGGGCGTCACGTGGGTTCTACAGAACTGGCAGTCCGCGCCGGTGCAGGATTTGCGTAACGGCCTCGATCCCGAGCACACAATCATTCAGCGTCTCGACCAGTCGATGAACGCGACCGATGCGCGCACGGCGAGCTACGTCAACTACAAGATGAGCCCTGCGGGCAACATTCCGTGGGTCTGGGTCGAAGTCATGAACTTCGGCGGCAATACGGGTATGCACGGCGCGTTCCGTCGTTTCCGCAACGTCGGTAACTTGGGCGGCAATTCGTCGTTCAAGGGCTACGGACTTCTCTCCGAAGGCCTCGAAACGAACCCCGTTTCTTATGACATGTACCACTGGGCGATGGTTCAGTCGACTCAGGATAAGCAGAATATCAACGATGATGAACTCGAACCCTGGCTTGAAGCGTACCGCCAGCGTCGCTACGGCTATACGGACAATAATCTTAAATCCGCCCACACGATTTTCGCGAACACGGTTTGGACCTGCAAGCAGGACCAGCAGGGTACGATGGAGTCCGTCTTCTGCGCGAAGCCCGCGTACAACGTGACGAAGGTCTCCGCGTGGGGCCCGACGACCGGTACGCCCTATGACCGCAAGGAACTCATCATCGCCGCGGAGTACATTCTCGAAACCGCGAAGGCCCATCCCGAGCTCCTTGACCTCGAAACCTTCCGCTACGATTTCGTCGAAGTCTTCCAGCAGATTCTCGCTGACAAGGCGCGCGAGATGATTCCCGACTGCGCGACTTCTCAGAAGCGCCGCGACGAATTCCGTCAGATGCTCGACCTCCTCGACCGCATCCTCGCCTGCTCCGACGAGTGGCGTCTCGACAAGAAGGAAGATCGTCTTAAAGGTAAGGCGCTGACGACCGGTCCCGCGGCCTATCGTCGTATGATCACGACTTGGACGCCCGGCGGTCGCCATCAGTCCCAGCTCTCCCAGTATGCTCACCGCTCCTACGCGGGTCTCGTCAAGAACTACTACGCGAAGAAGTGGAACGCGTTCTTTGACGTCACGGAAGGGACGATGTCCCAGGCCGCGTACAATACGCTCTGCGATACGCTCGACGAAGAGTTCCCGACGATGGAACTTCCCGAGACGCCGAATGACGGCGATCCGATCGAGATTGCCGAGGAAATTCTCGCTCTCATCGCTCCGCCTGCAATTACTTGGACGGGCGCGACGGACGGCGTTTGGGAGCACGCGAACTGGAAGGACGCGAAGGATCAGCCGGTTGATTGGGAAAACGGCAAGTCCGTCATTCTCTCGGGCATGGGTACGACGATTACGGCCAATTCCGCGATCACGGTCGGTAATATCTCGCTTGAGAACGCGGCGGTCAACGCCGATAGTCAGGGCTGGATTGATCCGTCGACGGCGATTGTGATTGCCGCGAATACGACGATCGAAGAGGCCCACAGCTGGGACTATACGGCCATCATGTCCGGCGGCTGGTTCGGTAACCCCCAGCGTCGGTGCGCAGCGACCGGCTATCACAAGTCGGCGATTGCCAACGGTGCGTTCACGATTCAGTTCCAGGCGATCGACTTCTCGGAAAACGTCAACTGGCTTAAGGCGGTTTCGGCGAAGATTTATCAGGATGGTAAGGACGTCAAGATCGTTTCGACGGGAACGGGCGTCGTGAACGGCGGTACGCTCGGTAGCGGTCCGCTTTCCGGCGGCAGCGCTCCCGCGACGAGCTCGGGCTACTGCATCAAGGAGATTGTGATGCATCGTCCTTCGGTTGTGACGGTTGAGGGTTCGGTTGTCGTCGAAGGCGAAATCACGCTTAACGACGGCGAGTCACTCGCGCTCCTCGGTGCGACGGCGATCGATACGATTTCGCTTGAGAAGGGTACGGCGACGCTCGGCCTCGGCGCGGCGCAGGAGCTTGCGATTAATGTCATGCTTCTCGGTAGCGAGGCGAAACTCGTGCTTAAGGGTGGTTCCGCAACGCTTCAGGGTGCTTCGGGGTCGACGAAGGTAAAACTCCCGAAGTCTGCGCTCTCGAAGGTCGTCTATGTCAACGCGGACGGCGAAGAGCAAGCGCTTAAGCTCGACGCGGAAGGTTACGCTAAGACCAAGATCGGTACGCTTACCTATAATGGTACGATTTCCAACACGAACCTCGGCTGGAAGAATCTGACGCTCGAAGACCTTTACAACTGCGTCTATACGTCGGGTGACGAGTCGACCGCTGCCTATGTCGTTCTTAATGACGACAACGTGACGATTAGTGATATCTATAGCAACCATGCGTCCGTCACGCTTTCCATTAATGCGGATGGCACAGTTCAGGCGCTTGCCTATCCCGGCATTATTGGCCTGACGGCAATGCCTGCAGTTGCTCAGATTATTGAAGAATCCGAAGGCGGTTCTTCATCGGGCTCGACGTTGACCTTTACCGGTTCGCTTCCGAAGAGCGTCGCGACGTCGCTTGGTTGGACCGGTTGGACGGGCGAGGGACTTGAGGCCTTTGTTGACTATACGTTCAAGGCCGGTGATGTGGTCGGTACGAATAAGGAATATTATTGGAAGTCGTTCGATGTCAATATCGGCGGTAACTGGTTTACCTTGAGCGTTGAAAATGGTACCGTGTATGCCACTACTTCCGCCGATTTCACGGGAACGCTTCAGGCGATTCCTCCGGGCGGTAGCGGTTCTGTGGCGACGATTAAGGCAAAGAATTATACCACGCTTAACGATGCGATTACCGCGGCGAATGGCGAAGCGAAGGTGACGCTTATCGATGATGTGACGGTCACCGCGTCGATCAACAACAGCTTCAAGACTTGGATTGAGATTCCTCGCGGCATTACGCTTTCGGCGACGTGCGGCGACTTCATTTTCTGGAACAAGGCCTATACGCTCGACATCTACGGTACGCTCGACCTCGGCGGCAATGCGCTTTCGGTCGGCAAGACGAAGAGCCATGTCATTAACCTCTACACGGGAGGCGAAATCGTCTCGACATCGGCGAAAGGCCTCGCGATCTTCGACTCGAACACGGTCATCAACGTGAAGGCGAATGACGGCTTTGATACGGCTATTCTCAATACGCCCGTCCAGGCGCGTCAGAATACGACGATTAAGGTCGACGCGGACGTCACGGCGGTTCTTAACGGCAATATCGTTAAGCTCGCGTCCGGCGAAAGCGGCGTTGCCAATCCGGTCGTCACGAAGACGGGCGCGGGTACGCTCGAATTCAACGGCGCCATCGCGGAGGGTGCGACGCTCGTTCTTTCCGAAGGTACGCTTAAGCGCGTGATGTCGGTCGGCGATATTCTCGTCGTGACGGTCAATGGCGGCACGACCTATGTTATAGCTGATAACGAGGACGCGAAGGTCGTTGAAACGATCGAAGGCGCAACGCATACCTTCACCTGCATCGAAAGACCGTATCGCTATCGTGTGACGGATCCGGGCGAGATTTCGGTCAATATGCCCGGTAAGAACTACGAAACGCTCGCCGAGGCGCTCGACGCGGCAAAGGCGCTTCAGGAAGCCAATCCCGGCAAGGTCGTCAATATCTGGGCCATTTCGCAGGAAGTTGAAGCTCAGGTTCAGGCCGACCTTAAGGCTTGGAACGCGGCGAACGACACCTCGATGACTCTCTTCGGCGACGGTAATGGTATCGTCGTTAAGGATTGGAATGTCGAGGTCAAGAAGCTCTACTACGTTTCGGATACTAATACTTGGAATTCGTCCGTTAAGGTCTCGAATACGAAGAACGGCACGGCGGATGTGACGGTTCAGGCCGGTGATACGGTGACATTTGCGTCGACTATCAATAAGGTCATCTATATCCAGAGCGACGTTAAGTGTTCGTCGGTTGAGATCATTGATAATTCGACGATTACTTTCGGCCATAGACCGCCCGTCATTCCGGACAATTGGACGGTTAAGGTTGAGGCAGGATCGACGTTGAAGCTCGGTCGTTGGGATTCGACGACGAACAAGGGTGATACCGAACTAGGTGACAACGTGACGTTTAATGGCGAAGGTACGATTACCTTTACCGATACCGCGACAAAACCGACTGTCCACCATGTGAAGGGCGATGCGACGATTACGATTCCGGCAGACGTTACGGTTACGGTCGAAGGTTCGATCGAGAACCCGCTCGCAGGCTCGGGTAAGGTCATCGTCAAGGACGTGACGGCCACCTATACGCTCGCCGAAGGCTCCGCGGTGACGTTTGAGATCGCTTCGACGGTAGAAGGTTCGTGGACGGAAGTTCGTTCGGGCAATCTCGTCACCTTCGCGCCAGAAAAGCGCCGCGTGTGGGAGAGTGAAAATGCGATTACTCACGATAGCAATAAGCCCGTCGATATCTTCGTCGGTATCACGCTTGAGGAGATTCTTGATGGAACTTATACGCTCGGCGGTACACTCGGTGGTGCATGGATGAGCAAGGAGATGGCCGTTGACGCGGTCGGTCTTTCTGCGTCCATCCAGGATGATGGCGATGGAGTTAAGTACATCATTGCCCAGTTCCAGGTTAAGGATAGCTGGGATAGTCATGATGGTCTTAAGTTCGCGACGATGAAGCTCATTCAAAAGGGCGTTAAAATCGTCGGCTATCAGTCCGGTCAGGGCAATATAACGAACCGCAATCAGTTCGGTCAGATTATCACGGACGGCAATAAGACGGACGAAGGATCCTACGGACTTAAGCGTATCGCGGCGGGTATTGATTATCCCGTCAACGATGAGCAGAGCTGGTCGGCGCTTCCAAAAGGAGTGATTCCGGAAGATACTGTTGTCCTCGGCGAGTCCGCCAAGTTGACGCTTACCTCCGCTCTCTCCTTCAAGCTGAAGGGTGCGGGTAATCTCATCACGACCGTCGAACCTTCGGCGGATCTTAAGTCCTCGCTTCAGGCCACAACATGGAAGGGCATGTTTACGCTGTCCGGAATGAATTCAACGGCGAATACGAGTCCTGTTCGCCCGATCAACCCTTCGAACTACGGCAATGTCGGCAGCGTTGTCGAGCTTAAGAATTGCTCGAACGCGCACTTTAACGGCACCGGTTCGTCCGATGTCGAATTGAAGGTCACGGGTACGCTCGAAATCAATGACGGCTACGGCAATCAGACCTTTAACCTTGCCAAGCTCTCCGGTACGGGTTCCATTACCCTTAATAAGCATCTTGATGCAGGTAATCACACGATTAAAGTTGCTGATTGTTCGGAATGGGATGGCGATATCAGCGAGTTGTCCACGGATAATTCTGTCAAGATCGCCCTTGCCGTCGCGAAGGTGAATGGCACGATCTATTATGATCTCGACGAAGCAATCAACGCGATGGGTCCGACGGATACGATCGAGATTCTCCGCAACAAGGTGACCGAGCAGAAGGGCGTTGTCGTTGAGGCCAAGTATTCGACTCAAAAGATTCACGTACCTTCGGGCTTTGAACGCTATGGTAACTTCAACCTCGTGACGGACGAAGAGGGCCTTTGGTACAAGACGGCCGATCTTCCCGGCGACACGACCTCTTATCTCTTCTTCAATCCCGGTACTGACACTGCCTTCGATAAGACTTGGACGAACATTTACCTTGGCCCGACGATGGAAGATACCGCTGTCGGTGACTGGATGACCTCGCTCGATTGGGCGACGAAGAGCGGTAAGGTGCTCGTCCGTCGCGCGGACGGTAAAGTGCCGCATGCCGCGAATGGTGCCGGTTACACACCGACCTTGATCGACGGTACCAACCTCCGCCATGTGCGCGCGTCGGACGATGGCTACAAGCATGTTTCGGCAGGTACGCTCGATGGTTGGAATACCGCGATCGGCGTTGCGAATGGCGTGGCGCTTACGATTGCCGGCTACACTAAGATGCAGGGTACGGATAATACCACGAACTACCTCTACGTCGATAAGACTTCGAAGTTGACCTTGAATGGAACGCCCTCGAAATGGGAGAATGAGATGAATCTCCATGTCGCCGCGGGAGAAGGTATCGTGATCGGCATTAACCGTAACGATGCGAACTATAACTACTACCTCGAAGGCGAGGGTTCGGTTGTGTTTACCGCAAACGCCATTGCCGGTACTCATGTCATTAAGGCAGCTCAGTTTGCGATTGGCTCGGGCGATATGACCGAGGTTCGCTCCAAGAAGCTCGTCGGCTTCACATCCGCTGCGGAGGGTCTTAAGGCCTCGATTGCCGAGAACGCGGAAATCACGATTGACGACAGCGAAACCGCCGCGACCAAGGTCGAAACCGCTGACAATCTTATCAACCCCGGCGCATACATGCTTCGCGTCGGCGAGGACGGCATCTATCTTGATTATGTCGGCCTTAAGGATTCGCACATCATCTGGTCGTCGGGTACGCTTTGGAAGAGCTCGTATTCGTCGAGCGAATCGCCGGTAGTCTTCAAGAACTCGGCTGACAAAGTCGTCAACTATGCGGAAGGTAATATCGTTACCTTCAAGACGGCGATTACGCCTTGGCTCGCGGATTCTGCGGCCAGCAAGACCTTTGAAATCGACGGCTGCGTGGTTACCTTAATGAACGAAGGTAGCTCGGGTAACGTGTTCGACGAAAATACGGTTACCATCAAGAACAGCGGCAGCATCGAATTCAAGAGCCAGTGGAACGGTACTCCCGTCATTAAGTCCTCGATGATTAGCGTCGAGGCCGGTTCGAAACTCAAGAACGCTTCGAGCTTTGCGCCGAGCGAAATCATCATTCAGGGTGTCGTGACGATCATCGGCGATGCAGCGGATATCACAATTCCGAAGTTCATGCTTACTGATGACGCCGAGCTTACGCTCCCGACGGGCACGAGCTGCGAGGTTGTTTCCGGAATTAACGGTAAGAAGGTCATGAGCGAAGAAAGCTTTATGGCTCGTACGACTCGTTATGCGTTGGTAACCGAAGCGGCGGAGCCGTCGGTTCCGAACGTTCCGACGACGGAAGGCATTCCGCTTGCGCCTTCGGCCGGTAATGGTGAAATCGAGATCTTCAACGGTGATGAATACGTCGCGGGAACATCGCTTCCTCTCAATACCGGCGTTTATACGGTTAAGATCGTGGAGAACGGCTTTGAAGTCGCCTCCGAAGAATACGCGGTAATTGCCGCGAAGGAAGCGGATGAAAGTGCTGCGCCCGAGAAGACCACGACTGCGGTTGCGGTTGCGTTCGATGGCATGACCGTCGCGACGCTCCTCAATAACTCGCTTCTTAATGCGGGCGATACGCTTACCGCGTATGTTGGCGGAGCTTATTGGATGTGGACGCTTAACGGCGCCGGCCTCTGGGATTCGGCTACGATGGTTCGTGCGAGTGGTTCCGGCACCGCGCCCAGCGCCGCCGAAACTACGCTCACGCGTGGCACGGCCGTTTGGGTCACGACCGCCGGCAAGATCGTCACCTTCGGTAAATACACCGAAGCTGCTCCTTCGGTTGCGCTCGAAACCGGCCACAACCTCCTCGCTAACGTGAAGACGGTTGATGCGGTGCCTGAAAATGTCGCTATCGGACATCAGGTTCAGGCAATCGGCGAAGATATCGTTGCTCGTTACAATAAGACTTCGACCGGTTGGGAATCGAAGATACAGGTTCGTACTCAGCTTCCGAATGGTAAGTGGAAGACATCGGAAGTTATTTCCGATACGCCTCCTACCATCAAGGCCGGACGCGGTTACTGGCTCATTAAGAAGTAAGAGATAGGAAAGGGTAAAGAAAATGAAAAAACTTCTTACGATTGCGATGATCTCCTTGGCGGCGCTTGCTGCCAAGGCCGACTACTATCTCTACTGGACCGTTCCCGCCGATGCATGGAATGGTGCAATGTATGCTGAACTTAACGGTGTTGGCTCCGGCGGCCTTGTCAGCGTCGGTGATTGGATTGATATTGGTGGTGCGGGTGACTCCTATATCGGCGATTTCAGCGCTTACTACGTTAAGCTCTACAACGAGGCCTGTTTGGAAGTCGCCATTTCGGCCGAGGCGATTAGCCGCGATTCGTTCGTTGGATATATGTATCAGAACGGAGCTACGGCTCAGCGTCCTGCGGATCCCATATCGTTCTCCGGCTTTACCGGGGTAATCCCCGAGCCGACGAGCGGTCTTATGCTCCTTTTGGGCCTCGCCGGCCTCGCGCTTAAGCGTAAGGTGGCGTAAGTAAATCCTGTCTAAAAGACAAGATACGAAGCGCGGCGGTTCTTAACAATCGCCGCGCTTGTTATTCGCAAGAAAATGAAATTTTCCACTTGCAATCATGGTATCATATATGGTACAATATAAACATATGGGGAAGAAGATAGCTAAGACTTATGCATATGAGCCGTTCCGAGCCACTTTAAATGAGGTAGAGCGGTTGGAGTTGGATAGATTGCTCGTTGAGCTTGAATCCAGCGGACGATTAGAGTATCCTTTTGCAGAGAAAGTGTCAGATAACCTGTTTGAGATTCGGATTCGTAAAGGTGGAAATGGAAGAGAGTTCTATTGTTATGATGATGGGGAATATGTGTGGTTATTGAATGGATTTGAAAAGAAAACACAAAAGACTCCCGTACGCGAGATAAAGTTGGCTCGTAAAATAATGAAGGAGTATGGATTATGAAACACTTAACCGATAAGCAAATCGACCTTAGAAATCGTGCGATTAAAGAAGGAGCGGCAATGATGGCGGAGATTCATAGCCGCCCTGGGTTTGATGATGCCCAGAATGAATGGCATAACGAATATAATGCTGCCGTTGCTCTTTGTGCGGCTCGGAAACGCGCAGGTCTTTCTCAGCAGACGGTTGCTGAGCGTATGCGTATACCGAGATCGAACGTGAGCAGAATTGAAGGAGGCCTTAATATAACTTTTGCTACTTTTGCCAAATATCTTAAAGCTTGCGGCTTCGATTTCTCGGTTAGCATCAGACCTGCAGAGCTACCGGCACAATTTTCTTTTGCTTAAATCGAAATTCATATTCAGCTAATCCCTGATTAAGGACAACAGCGCGGCGGTTCTTCTGAACTACCGCGCTTGTCGTTTATAAAGGATCCGCGTCAAATGACGCGGACCTTATGGAGAAAGCGGTTAAGCTTATACTCCTTGCTCTTGCCGAGACGCGTGCCCACGACGAGCGTATAATTCCCCTTGGGGACAGTCCCCTCGAAGCGGCACGAGGCGCCTCCCGAGCCGTTCGCCACGACCTCGGTCGCGCGTGCGATAACCTTCTTGTCCCAGGTTTCGAGCCAGATGCCTTCTTCCGGATCATCGCCCGAGAAGAAGCATACCGTCCCGCCTACCCAGAGCTTTACGCCGGTCTTAATTGCATCGCGACCTCGCGTCCAAGGAATTCCTTCGGCGGTAACTCCGTCGATATAGCCGTAGGCGCGCTTTGAAGTGTGGTTTACCGGGATGAGAGTGCGCTTGGTGGCGTCTCGCAATGCGGCGCGTGCCTTTACCGCTCCGATCACTTCAAGCCCCGCCTTGGCGGGATCTTCGTCTCGTGTCGAAATCGTACCCGTGATATGCGGGTAGATCGAAACGAGATTGAAGTCGAGGCGATTTCCTTCCGAGAGCTCCTTTAAGATGAAGCCCTCGACGCGGCGAATTTCGTGCTCGGCTGTAAGTATATCGATGTTATAGTATCGAGCGAAGCGTTTGTAGAGAAGTTCCTCGCTGAGGACCTCCTTGGGAACTGCTTCGATCTGGAAGCGCTGGGTCTTGTCGCCGAGAGGGGAAGAATGCGGCTTCCCACGGACTGCGATATTGATTGTGCTACGATTGTTCATGTTTCTCTCCTTGATGTGTCATGTACGAGCATCCTTATTCCCTATCCGAAAGTGCTAGGACTTATCGGGGTAAGTGCTACCACTTATGCTCATAAGTGCTAGCACTTCTTAGTCGAAGTCCAGGCACTTTCGAATAGCTCATAATCACGCGCGCACATGTCCTATTGTGGGGCCTAAGACGAAGAATAAGCGTAAGTTGAACTTTTCGTCTGTCTTTAAGCATATTTGAATGGTTAGTTGAGTTGATGATTATCTTTTCATCACCATTTCATCACCAAATCACCACCAAATTGCCACCAAATCATAATCGATTTGAGGGTCATTTGGTGATTAATTGGTGATGATTTGGTGGTCAATTGGCGGTCAAATGGTAGATTACCTTACCATGTTCGGCCATCTCGCTCTCGATAAAGTTGCACATTTCAAGCGTCTTTACAAGATTCTTGAAAGTTACCGAATCGATTGCGAGCTTGTGGACGAGCGTAGCACGGTCAAGAGACCCTCCCGCCTTCGCGAGGTGAGCGAGCGCACGCTTCTTGAGGCGGTCGAACTTGCCTTCCGCGACATAGAACTGCGTCTGATAGAGCATCTTGCGCGTCAAGTGAGTTACGAACTTGGTCGCCCAAATCACGCCCTCGGACGAGATCTGCGGGTTGTACGGATTTTCGCTCAAGGCCCAAAGAAGCGCAAGCTTCAAAACCTTTTCGGGAATTCGCACATACAAGGCCGCGGCAGTTCCGAGATCCTTCTCAAGAATCTTCGCCGTTACCTCGTCGCACTTCGCCTTAAGTTCCTCGATCTTCTCCGCAGCTTCAATCGAGTCGCCTACGATAATCGGCTCGTACGCGCGCTCCTTTTCAGCGAGATATCGCGCCGTTTCTACGACATTCGCCGGAAGTTCGCACATTTCCTGCTTGCCGAAGCGGCAGAAGGTGGGAGACTCGAGGAAGAGGCAACGACCGAGGAGGCCGTTCTCAAGCGACTTCGCCGAAAGGGCGCCGTAGAAGAACTTCGGGATGCCAGTCGCGAACATCGTAAGATGCGGCTCGGGGATCGTGATGACCTTTCCATCGCCTGCCTTCTGACGAAGCGCATGAGCCGACTTCGCTTCCGAGAAGAAGCGGAGGATCATCTCGTTCATCTTCGAAGCGTGTCCGCCTTCGCCTCGCATCGCCGTAAGAAGCGTGTCCGCCTCATCCGACTGGAGGAGAAGGGAGGGATTTACCGCCATTGCGTCCTCGAGGCCTTCGCCCGAAGCGATGGAGTCGGGGACTGTTCCCAAAATGCCGATGGCTTCGGCGAGACGCTTGTTGGTGGTGCGCGGTTCGTCCTTGCCCATGCCCGACGGCGCAAGTGCCGCGATATAGAGGTTCGTACGAGTGCCGCGCGTATCACGATAGCTGCGACCTGAGAGATGGGCGAGCATCGCAAGCGCGCCGGCGAAAGCGAGCGGCTCGTTCGGGCGAGGCGCGACCTTCATCGTATGTTCCTTAAGCTCGTTTACGAAACCGGGAACGCTCAAGAGCTCGTTCGAGAGTTCACCGGGGTCCTCGAAATCGAGGGCCGACTGCTTGGTAGTGTCATTCGTCATGACTTTTCTCCTTTGTTGGGTTAATGAAAAAGAGCACGTGCAACTGCGCACGTGCTCTCTAACCTATGGAGAAGGGGTATCGCCAACCCTAAAGAGAAAAGTCAAAGAAAATGACGAAAAGTAAACTAAAACGCGGCAGTCGTTAAACTGCCGCGCTGTAGAATCGGTGAAAGTTCAGTGAAAGTTTAGGGTAAGTTGAGTCTATCTTTAGGGTCGTTTTTGCCGCGCAATGGCCTCGTTTTTCACCATTGCATGGTAGCTTTCGGCGAATTCCATAAACGCATCGAATGGATTGTATCTTAAGTCCGCCGAATAACCGACAGGAGGCGAGGAGCGACCGTTTTCCCAGTTTTGGATAGTCGTTTCCGTAACTCCGAGCAGTTTTGCGGCAAGTTTCTGAGAATATTTGGCGCGTTTGGGTTTATCGCCTTCGGCGGCGAGCTTTTCTCTTGCGGCCTTTTCTTCGTTGATGTCGATTCGGGAGATTACCGCGGCAATTTCCTTTAGGACGCTCTTGACCTTTTCGATAGCGCGAAGCCAGAGCGATAAATGATCGTTTTCTTTAGTGGCGGTAATGACGAGATGAAATTCTCGGAGCATTTCTCGAACCGCGTCGCCGAGCTCCATTGAAGCGAGCGAGCCATGAGAGGCGGTCGTGAGCGCATCGGCGAAAACCGACCAAGCCGTTTCATATTTACGAAGTTCTTCGGTAAGCGGCTTCAAATCACAAGACTCAGCGCCGCGTGTCTGTTTCCAGACGGAGATGAAAGCGGTGAGAAAGGTTGGCGTCAGATATTGAGTCAGCCACTCGTGGTCGATAAGCGTCTGGTAGCGACGACAAGCGATTATGTCGTCTTCACTCTTCTTGAGCTCGAACCATTTCTGTTCGGAAGTGAAAGCATCGGTAAGCGAGGTCAGCATCGCGCGGTAGCCAAAAAAGATCGCGGCGATTTCGTTCACGAGCTTGTCCGCAGAATCGAATTTCTCGAAGATGTGACTATAGACGGCATTCGCGGCAAGTAACATGTCGGGATTGTCGGGGAAGAGATCTTCTAGATTTACCGTTTCCATACGATATATTATACCATATTTCCCCAAAAGTTGCTTAAGAAAATTAAGTTGAAAATACCCCCTTGTCAAGCGAGGGGGAAATATGATATAATATACCACGTTTTCATGATTGGGGCTGTAGCTCAACTGGATAGAGCATCAGACTACGAATCTGAGGGTTGTGGGTTCGACTCCCGCCAGCCCCGCCAGTCAGGAAACCCAGATTGCGGGATGGAGCAGCCTGGTAGCTCGTCAGGCTCATAACCTGAAGGTGGTTGGTTCAAATCCAGCTCCCGCTACCAAATAAGATCTGGAAAAACCTAAGTCGGACCGTAGCGCAGCCTGGTAGCGCGTTTGCTTGGGGTGCAAAAGGTCACGAGTTCAAATCTCGTCGGTCCGACCAGTCTCCATCGAATGAATCGATTCCGCTTTGGCAAGCTAACCAGCCCATGCGGGATTTTTTTTTTATACAGAAATTTCTTTGTTTGAATGAATAGACGGTTTGAGGTCAAATATGATATAATATTAGGCGTTATAAGGGTGTTGTAGAAACATCTTCTTAACGTCGATCTTTGATATCGGCGGCGACGCGCCCAACATGGGCAATATCGCCGCCACCATCAAATGTGCGTAAGCGCATTTTTTGCTTCGTTAGAAAACCGCTAATTTTCAGACGTGAAGTGAAGGATGTGGCTACGCAGGCCTGTACACCATGGGTTTAGTCTACCCATGCCATATTGTGTACCCGTCTTGCGTGCCCGTTCGTTATATTTCACGTCGGGCTCTTAGCGGTGCCTCTAACGAGATATCTCGAACGAGGCACGCTTCTTTTTGCCGCGAAAGGGCTTGCCGAATCTCCTTAAAGCGGTGCGGAGAAGACGGGTGACAGACGCTCTACGCGAAGAGCTTAGAAACGGAATGCCGAAGACAATCGACAATGTGAGTTGCCGGTTGGGAGACGACATTGCCCAATTTCTCGACAATGATGCGTCAGTTTATGTCGCATCGAATGGCTTTTCGCTTTCGGCCTTTGAGCATTTGGCCGATCGGCTCGAAGACGTGAAATCCGTCCGCTTCGTCTTCACCTCACCTGCTTTTGTGCCTCAAAATGCAGTGGTGGAAAAGTTAAAGAAAGAACGCCGCGAGTTCTTTATCCCGGGGCTTGGTGAAGCGAGTGTGCTTAATAGCGAATATGAGATCCGTCTTCGCAATCGTCTCATGCAGAAAGCCATTGCCAAGCGTTGCGGAGATTGGATCAGGAAAAGCAAAGTCAAGTTTGCGACTGTCGAACAATTCGGCGAACTCCAAGATATGTTCATCGTCGAGACCAATGCGGGCGATGTCGTTTATTTGCCTTTCAGTGGCTTCACTGCCGATACGTTAGGATATGAGAAAGGTAAGTTTTCATCGGCAATTTCGATGCGTTTTGGAGGCGTCGGATCAGCTGCATATATCAATCGCTTTAACGAAGTGTGGAATCGTGGCGCGTTAAGAGACGTTACCGAGAATCTCAAGGAATACATCTCGAACGTCTATAGAGACAATGAGCCGGAACTCGTCTATTTTCTTGTTCTAAAATACCTATTCGAAGAAGCTCTCAAAGACTTTGACGAAGACAATATGCCTAATACGGGCGTGGGTTACGAGGACACGCTTATATGGAAGAAGCTGTTCGATTTCCAACATGACGCGGCAATCGCGATTATCAATAAGCTTGAGAAGTTCAATGGCTGTATTCTCGCTGACTCAGTCGGCTTAGGCAAGACTTTTACTGCTCTAGCGGTTATTCGTTATTATGAGCTTCGCAACAAAACCGTTCTCGTTTTATGTCCGAAGAAGCTCGAATCGAATTGGAATGTTTACAACAAACCGAATTACAAGAACAATCCTTTTGCCGCGGAGAAGCTCAGGTACGATGTCCTTTGCCATACGGACATTCAGCGAGAGCGCGGCACTTCGAACGGCTTAGATATTTCCAAGGTGAACTGGGGAGGGTATGATTTAGTCGTTATCGATGAATCTCATAACTTCCGCAATGACAAGGGACAGTATCTCGATAAGGAAACGCGCTATCAGGCCTTGATGAGGAAGGTGATGAGAGAAGGCGTTAAGACGAAAGTCCTGATGCTTTCGGCAACTCCGGTCAATAATCGTTTTAATGATCTTAAGAATCAGCTTCGTCTCGCGTATGGAGATGGGACTACGGAGATGACGCGTCGCCTTAGTAAGTCCGGCCGGAGCGTGGATTCGATTTTCAAAGAAGCCGAGTCGGTATTTAAGGCATGGTCGGACAATACGGACGAGCCGCGTACCGCCGAAACTTTATTCAAGCGACTCCCATCCGACTTTCTTGAAGTCCTCGACGCTGTCACCATCGCGCGTTCTCGTAAGCACATAGAAAAGTTCTATAACACAAGTGCTGTCGGCAAATTCCCCGAACACGCCCCGACTCGTAGCGAGACTGCGCCGATTTCGACGGATCCGAGTGCTGTCACCATCAAAGAGTTGAATGACGCCTTAATAGCGCGGCGTTTTGCTGTTTATACGCCCAGTCAATATATCTTACCTTCTCGCCAGGCATATTACGACGATATGATGGCGACTCATACTCGCAGAGGCGGTACGATTCATCAGCAAGGTCGTGAGTTCACGCTTAAGAACTTGATGGTTATCAATGTGCTTAAACGACTTGAGAGTTCGGTCTATTCGTTCCGCAAGACATTGAGTAATATCTTAGAAAAGAACAAGCTGCTCTTGAAGCTATTAGAGCGCGGCGGAAAGTTCGACTTTGACTTTTCCGACGATGGCCTTGGCTTCGAAGATGAAGAACTTTCGGCGCTTACGCTCGGCAAGCACCAGATCGACATCAAGGATCTCGATGTCGAATCTTACAAGCGAGATCTTAATGAAGATATCGAGGCGTTTGAAGAAATCTTGCGAAAGATAGCGCCGATTACGCCGGAGAAAGACGCTAAGCTGAAGCGGCTCGAAGGCATAGTCGAGGAGAAACTTAAGTCGGCGAAGAACAGGAAGCTTCTCGTTTTCTCGGCTTTTGCCGATACAGCCGAATATCTCTACACGAATCTTTCGAAAAAGCTCAACGCCTCTTTCGGATTGGTTTCGGGGACTACCTCGCCTAAGTGTACGATTAAGGGCGCCTATCCCGACTTCCAAGAAGTCTTGGCGCGTTTCTCACCGATTTCAAAGGAGCGTCCCGACTTTGCAAATTCGGAAGATACTATCGACATCTTGATCGGTACGGACTGTATCTCCGAAGGTCAGAACTTGCAAGACTGCGATACGGTAGTTAACTACGATATTCATTGGAACCCCGTGCGCATCATACAGCGCTTCGGACGCGTCGATCGTATCGGTTCCAAGAATGAAACGGTGCAACTTATCAACTTCTGGCCCGACTTAAGCTTGAACGAGTATATCAACTTAACTGAGCGCGTCAAGAATCGAATGCAGGCAGTCAATATCGCGGGCACAGGTCACGATAACCCGCTCGATGAAGCGGATGATGTAGCGTTTCGTGATGAGCCGCTTGGGAAGATGAAGAACGGCGAAATCGTCGATATGGAGTCTTTGAAGACAGGTGTCTCGATTACCGACTTAGGGTTAAACGAATATGCGCTTGCTTTAAAGAAATATCTCGAGACGCATCCGCATCTCAACTCGGTTGCGCCGGGTATTCATGCGATTATCGAAGCGGATGAATCGGACGGTCTTGTTCCCGGCGTGGTTTTCTTCCTGAAGAATCGCGATGAGAAACTGAAGAATGAAGCGAATTACTTCCATCCTTTCTATGCGGTGTACTTAACCGAGAATGGAGAAGTGGTAAAAGACCCGACTCAAGGTAAGCGCATCATCGAACTTCTTCGCAAGGGTTGTGAAGGAAAATCGGTTCCGCTTCAAGAACTTTGCCGCGCGTTCAATCGTGAGACGAAAGACGGCTTTAAGATGGATGCCTACTCGGCGCTTCTCGGGGAGGCGATTGCGACGATACAATCGCAAAAGGAAGAGTCGGATATCGCCTCGCTATTTTCTTCTACCGAAACGACTGCGCTATCCGGCGACTATGCGAACTTGGAAGCTTTCGAGTTAATCGCATTCTTTGTGGTGAGGGCGAAATGATCGAGTTCCCCGAGAGCACGAGATTCGGCAAGACGATCCCGTTTGCGGAGTTGAAGCGGCAGGGCGTACCGACTCGCTTTGCGCTGATGATTAAGAAGATCGTTTGGGCGTATAAGCTCGCTCCTTCGACTGTTCGACTTTCCTCTTCGTCTCAGGTAAAAGAGATTGAAGTTATCGATGTTTACCTTAAGGCCGGAACTGAAGCGGAGAGAAAGCGCTCGGCGGTACTAGAAATGCTCGACTTGAAGATTCCGAATCCGATCGTCTTCCGAGTCTTTGATGAGGAAGGGGAGTCGATAGAGACGGCGATTTACCCGAAATCGAAAGCGGGCGTTATGTACGGGGAGAGTATCGTCTATCGTTATTGCCGTTCGAACAAGTCGATTGATATCCCACAAGGTTTAACGAGTCTTGAGAGTTTCCTACTTACTTTCGCGGCAGATTTGTCCGAGATGAAAGTTCGAGCGGGAGAGTCGATAAGAGACTTTGATGCTAGGCACTATGCGCTCGAGTCCCTTCGTGCCGATCTTAACGACTTAACGAAACGTATCAAAAAAGAATGCCAGCTCGATCGCAAATACGAGCTGGCGAAAGAGAAACAGCGACTTGAAGAGGAGATAAGAAAATGGAGCATGTAAAGTGTTCGACTGCGGATTTCGCTCAGGATAATGTCGAGAAGCTACTAAAGCTTTTCCCGGAGGTGGAAAGCGAAAAGGGAATCGTCGACTTTGATAAGCTTCGTCAGGTTCTGTCGTCCAAGGTCATTGAGGGCAATGTCGAGCGCTACGAGTTTACGTGGCCTGGGAAGCGCGCGGCAAAAGCTGCCGCGGGACAGGCGACGACGAAGACGCTTCGTCCCTGCCGCGAAGAATCGGTCGGCAAGGACGGCACACCCGGCGGCTTCGACAGCGAAAACCTCTACATCGAAGGCGATAACCTCGAAGTCCTCAAGCTCCTTCAGCACAACTATGCGGGCAAAGTCAAGATGATCTACATCGACCCGCCGTATAATACGGGGCATGACTTTGTCTATCGTGATCGCTTCTCGCTGACGCAGAAGGAGATTGAAAGTGACGCGGGCGCTTTCGATGAAGACGGCAATCGTTTTGAGGTCAATGATTCCTCCGAAGCGCGCTACCACTCGAACTGGTGTTCGATGATGTATCCGCGACTCAAACTTGCGCGGCAGTTGTTGAGGGATGATGGCGTGATGTTTATGAGCATTGATGACAACGAAGTGGTTAATGCGCGTAAATTGTGTGACGAGGTGTTTGGGGAAGCGAATTTTGTTGCGCAGATTGTGTGGACAAATAAGGAGGGTGGCGGTGGATCGGACAGCAAATTATATAAGGTCAAACACGAATATATTATTTGTGTTTCAAAACGTATAGATGATCTTGTTTTGCGTGGCGAAAGATGTAAGGAGGATTCAAGTTATTCTTTTGAGGATGAATATGTTGATGTGAGAGGTAAGTATAAATTAATCAAGCTAAATAGTTTTAGTATTCAGTACTCTCAATCACTTGATTATCCAATTGCTTTGCCCGATGGAAAGATTGTATTCCCTTCGGAAAATGGTAAAAAGGGATGTTGGCGGTGGTCCAAAGAAAAATTAGATTGGGGTGTTAAGAATGGTTTTGTAGAGTTCAAGAAGAACCAGCAAGGTGAGTATTGGATATACACAAAACAATATTTTAGAGTTGACAACAAGGGAGATACCATCGAGCGAACACTGCCGCCCAATGCGCTGATAGATAAATATTCATCGACAATGGCATCGAAGCAGATAGAAAAAATCTTTGAAAAAGCTGGCGTTTTTGATTATTCAAAACCGTATACTTTAATAAAAGATCTTGTTTGTACAGCAGTCAGTAATAAAGGTGTTGTGCTAGACTTCTTTTCAGGCTCGGCTGCATCCGCTCATGCCGTTATGCAGCTCAATTCTGAAGACGGCGGAAATCGCAAGTTTATCATGGTTCAGTTGCCTGAAGCTTGTGCGGAAGACAGTGAAGCGGCAAAGGCGGGGTACAAGAATATTTGCGAGATCGGTAAGGAGCGGATTCGCCGCGCAGGCAAGAAGATCAAGGCCGATAGCCCGCTCACGACCCAGAATCTGGATGTCGGTTTTCGTGTGTTGAAGATTGATTCGTCGTCGCTTAACGATACTTCAGATACGCCGACGAATACGACGCAGGCGTTTGCGAACTTCGCGCGATTCAAGGAAGGGCGGACGAGCGATGACTTGCTCTTTCAGATTCTCTTGGAGTCGGGCATTCCGCTTTCCGATCCGATTGAGAAGAAGACGATCGGCGGGAATGAGGTTTTCTTCGTTTCGGGAACGGCGCTCGTCGCATGTTTGGATGAGAAGGCAACGATGACGAATGCGTTCTTTACGGAGCTTGCGCAGCTCAAGCCGACGCTCGCGTTCTTCCGCGATGATGCGTTTGAGACTGACGCTGCGCGAATCAACCTTGAGCAGATTTTCGCGCAGTATTCGCCGTCCACGACTCTGAAGGTGATCTGATGAAGCTGAAGTTCAAAAATCAGGGTTTTCAGGAAAACGCGACGGCGGCTGTGTGCGACGTCTTTCTCGGGCAGCCGTATCATGACCCGAATACATACACAGTCGATCCCGGCAAGAAAATAACTGCCACGCCGAAACTTGAGCAGGTTGATTTCTTCGGGCAGACCATTTCGCAGAGCACGTTCGACTATGAAGATGTGCCGGAGGTCGGTTACAAGAATGCTGAGATTGTGCTGACGTCGGAATCGCTCCAGGCGAATTTGCATAAGGTTCAGGATCGACTCAATATCAACTACTCCGTTCTCAATCCGTCCTTGCCCGAGCTTGAAGTCGAGATGGAGACGGGTACCGGTAAGACATTCGTCTACATCAAGACGGCGTTCGAGCTCAACAAGCGCTACGGGTGGTCGAAGTTCATCATCATCGTTCCCGGTATCGCGATTCGCGAGGGCGTGAAGAAGTCCCTCGATATCATGGCCGAGAAGTTTCAGGCCGACTACGGGAAGATCGCGAAAACTTACGTCTACAACTCGGCGCATCCGCAAGATGTCCTCGATTTCTCGACGTCGAATGGGATTCAGATTCTCGTTATGAACGTGCAAGCGTTCAATGCTCAAGGTGTCAATGCAAAAGGCAAGGACGCGCGGCGAATTTTTATGGAGCTGGATGAATTCGGGACGCGCAAGCCGATTGACCTTATCGCGGCGAACCGCCCGATCTTGATTCTCGATGAGCCGCAGAAGATGGAAGGCAAGAAGACGAATGAGATGTTGCCGCTTTTTAATCCGCTGATGATCCTTCGTTATTCGGCTACACACAAGACACTCCGCAATCTTGTCTATCGACTGGATGCGATTGATGCGTTCGAGCAAAAGCTGGTCAAAAAGATCGAACCCGTCTGTATCGATATCAATAACCGCTCGGCAACTGAGGCGTATGTGTATTGCGCCGAGATTCGTCCGAGCGCAGAGGGTCCCGAAGCGCTTATCGAGTTTCAGGTCAATCAGAAGGGGCAAGGCGTCAACAAGACGCGCATTGTACGCAAGGGCGACGACCTTTATTCGCTCTCAAAGGTCGAGGCCTATAAAGATCGTTTCCGCATCATAGAACTTAATGCGAAAGACGGCTATGGAACGCTCGGCTTCGAGAACGGGATAACGCTCGTTCCCGGGCAAGTCATCGGCGATGTGACGGAAGAGGCGTTAAGACGCATTCAGATTCGTGAAGCGATTAAGGCGCATCTTGAGAAGGAATTGCAACTTTTCAAGCAGGGAATCAAGGTTCTTACGCTCTTCTTCGTTGATAAGGTCGCTAATTATCGCGTGTACGATAAGGATGCTGAATCGAAGGGGGTTTACGCCAATATGTTTGAGAAGGCGTATCGGGAGATTGTCGCGGAAAAGCTCTATGAGAACGGTACCGTTATCGATTCTGAGCTTAAAGCGTACTGGGAAGGAATTTCCGCAGAGAAGACGCATGCCGGGTACTTTGCCGAAGACAAGAAGCACCGTCTTGTCGATTCCAAAGAAGGGAAAGAAAGCGAAAGCGACACGTCGGCGTATGATCTCATTTTGAAGAACAAGGAACATCTCTTGTCGTTGGATGAGCCGGTTCGCTTCATCTTCTCGCATTCGGCTTTAAGAGAAGGTTGGGATAACCCGAATGTATTCGTGATTTGTCCTTTAAAGAAGCCGGATGCCGGGAATAATGTCGCGCGTCGTCAAGAAGTCGGACGAGGACTTCGCCTTTGCGTAAATCAGGAAGGTGAGAGGCAGGATGATCCTGCGTCAGTTCATACGGTCAATGTCCTCACGATTATTGCGAATGAAGAGTTCTTGACTTATGTCGGCGGCCTCCAGAAAGAGATCATGGAGGCGTGCGCGCGGCGACCTGTTAAGGCAGATGTCAACTTCTTCGTAGGCAAGATTCTTGATATTTCTCCTGATGTTAGAAATCCCAATGTCGAGAAGAAGCATAAGATTACTATTCAAGAAGCGAACATCATTAATTATGCTCTGAAGAATGCGGGGTATCTTGACGTTGCAACCGATGAGATTTTGCCAAAGTGGCGTGAAGATAGGAATAGCGAACTGGGAACTAAGATTGAACTCCCGGGACAGTTCTTTGTGTATAAGGAATCGTTAACGGCGCTTATTGATTCGATTCAAGATAAGAACGCTCTTAAGCGATTTACGGAACCGAAGCGTCCGCGTCCAATTGTGCCGAACAAGAACTTCGCGAAGGAAGAGTTTAAGGAGCTTTGGAATCGAATCAATCATAAGACTGTCTATACGGTTGATTTCAAGAGCGAAGAACTTATCAAGAAGTCGATTGAGGCATTGAATAACCGTGAGAGTGGATTGATAATCCCGAAACTGACTTATACGGTTAGGAGTGCATCTCAGATGAAGGGCAATCAATTTTCCGCGGCAAAAACTGAAACGCGGCAGGTCGATAAGGCCTTTACCGAGACAGAGACGAAGTATGATTTGATCGGTAAAGTTGCCGAAGGCACGACTTTGACGCGTAAAACAATCAAGGCGATTCTCTCCAAGATTGAAAAGCCAGTATTCGATCAGTTCTCGGATAATCCCGAGAAGTTCATCGCGGAATGTATTAGGATAATCAACGAGCAAAAAGCGACGCGGATTATCGAGTCGATTGAGTATCATGTTCTCGAAGATACATACGGCGTCGATATCTTTACCAAGAATCAGATGATTGTCGAGAATCAAAAGACCCCGATACGAGACGATGGTAAAGTTTTGCAGAAGCATATTTACGACTTCTTGATGTCTGACTCGAAGGGCGAACGAGAGTTTGCGAAAGAGCTTGATTTGAGTGAGGAGGTTGTCGTTTATGCGAAACTTCCGACGGGCTTCTCAATTCCTACTCCGGTTGGCTCTTACAATCCCGATTGGGCAATTGCCTTCGAAAAGGGCAAGGTGAAGCACCTCTTCTTTGTAGCCGAGACTAAGGGCTCGATGTCGGAGATGCAACTTCGCCCGATAGAGCAAATCAAGATACGTTGCGCGGAAAAGCACTTCAAGGCCTTATCCAATAAAAATCTTAAATACCACGTCGCCTACAAAAAGGTCGCCTCGTACCAGGATCTTTGCAATCACTTGAATAGTAGTGATGTTTAATGGCGAGATACGAAGGCCGGTAAATAAACAAGCGGCAGTTGGAGAGGTAAACTGTAATTGTTGCGCCATGAGTCAGGAAGATAATGAAGGTTGTTTGACGGGGATATTCAAGTTGATGGTCGGCTTGTGGCTCTTCGATCTTGCATGGGATTTCATCTTTGGTAGCGACGCCTAACTTTGCCGCGGTATTCGGTACTCGCCATAATAATAAAACCGTAGTTTCGCGTGTCTTTCGCGTTTGCGCGAAGGGGCGTGAAAAACAAAAACAAACTTATCTTTGTCAATTCTGCTTGACGAATGTCAAGTGGATATGATATAATATCCTCGTCTAAACGAAAGGAAATGAACATGGCACTAGATATCAACAAGGTTAAGCAACTGATGAAAGAAAGGAATATGCAACAAAAGGATTTATCGAATATGGTTGGTGTGACAGAAGCTGCGATGAGTCGGTATCTTTCAGGTGAGCGTCAACCTAAGAGTCTGACGCTCGCAAATATGGCCATTGCGCTTAAAACAACCACGAATGATTTGTTGGGGCTGGAACCGCTTACAGAGGCTGATGAGTTGTATTTACTTGTAGCCAGAAATGCCAAGGCGTTGCCTCAAGAAGTCAAAATGAAAATGATTCAACTCTTGTCTACATTATGAAGTAGGCAATACAAACGAGGCAAAATAATGGGTGGAAGATGTACATACGCGGCAGGCAAGAATACGCCGTTTACATATAAAACGGTTGGTGTTTTCCGAGGGATAAAGGTGTTGCAAGGAATGGGAGGCAAACACAATCTGCCAGAAGAATCTCATTCTAGTCTCGCATATGCCAAGTTGCATAAAGATGGTAACTTGCAAATGCTTCGCTTCTATGATTCCAGTAAAAAACTGATTCTTGAGATTGGATATCACCCTGAGCCTAGTTTGACCGGACATCATAATTTCGTGTACCATATTCATGAATACATGCATGGTGATATGGGTAAGAGAGCTCCAAGATTGTTTACTCAAGCGGATCTTGAGAAATATGGCAAATATCTTACTGTGGAAGGGCACTTAAAATGACTCATTTAGAAATGAACGATTTTATTGATTCGGTAACGAGGGAAGATTGCACCGTTCGTTTTCGCGGAAGAATCTATTTGTGCCTTGGCATGGCTAAGTATCCTGATGGTAAGTATCATGCTCAAGTCCTCGAATTGAATGAGGATGCTAATAAATGGGTTCGGGACTTATTGATGTATGATGATAAAGATGAGCAGGTCTGCATCAAGCATTTTCTAGAAGACAAGTACTGGGATGGAAAGTCATTTTATGAAGTGGCTTCGGAAATGGAATGGATAGATTAATTGTGAGGTGAAAATGGAAGCGAATTATAAATTTGATGAAGATAGGGTTGAAATTTCAATTCCAGGTTGGAGATATGATGAAATTGATATTCAGATTCTGAAAATGTACGAGGAGGCTAAGATAGGGATTATACCTATATCGCCGTTTGATATTGTGCATAGTTTGGGCTTTAGTATGATTCCTTATAGAGCATTAGGGCCGGAGCATATGGGGGATTTAATGTCGGGAAGTAAAGACGCCATGTTACTAAGAAGCCGCGACGGGAAGTGTGTGATATTTTATAATGATCGATTGCCTAGGACGCGGATAAACTTTAGTTTGATGCATGAAATAGCTCACATTCGTCTCAATCATCAAGAACATTGTCCACTAGCGGAGAAAGAGGCGAATTATTTTGCAGCACAAGCATTATGCCCAGTTGAACTACTAGAGCATTTTAAAATAGATAGTACGAATACAATAGCGCAAGTTTTCAATATAAGTGGCGAATGTGCAAATAATCGTCGAAAAGCACTCCATAATAGGATTGGAATCCGTAGAAGTATCCGTAATATGCAGTTTGCGCATGCGTTGACTACAAGGTTCAAACTTGCAAGGGCGTTCCAAGCAGAATTATTCCAAATATGACCGACATTATACAGCAGAATCTTTTTGATATTTCCGCTTTCGAGCCAAAAAAGAAGGGTGCAAAGGATTATCGTAATGAATCGTCATTCTTGAGAAATCAGTTTTACAGTGTTGGCAAATATGGTTTCCCGCTGATCAAGAAACAGACACTCAATCTCGATAATGTAAACCTAATCGCTTGCACCAATACTATCAAGAATGATCGTGAGTATTTTGATTATGGGGTTCACTTCTTTGTTGATGATATTGAATTTGGTGGTGTATATGCAGACCCGGGAAAGACCTTTGATTTATATTCGCAATATAGATTTTGTCTGACACCGGATTATTCTATTTATGCTGAAATGCCTTTATGGAGACAAATTGAGTCGGTCGCTTACAACCGTTGGTGTGGAGCTTGGTGGCAATCGCGGGGTATGACAGTGATACCGACAATAAGTTGGGATAAATATCCAAGTTTTGAGTTTTGTTTCGATGGGGTGGAACGGGGATCCATTGTCGCCGTTGCAACATATGCTTGCCGTTCAAATCGTGCTGGCTTTTTGAGGGGTTTCGAAATGATGCTTGAGAAAATATGCCCCGAAGCGGTTATATGCTACGGGGAACCTTTCGCGGAAATGAAAGGATTGGTAATTCCTATAGAAGTTAAACATCCACGGCAGTTTCATCGCGAGATGTAAAGTTAAAAGCTATGGCAGCAGGAGTGTGAGAAATGAAGTATCCAAAATTGTTTAGAGCTAGCGATCTTTGCACTGAGAAAGATTGGCGCTGGCATCTTGAAGATTCAGGTCATATTTGGTTTTGGCTTGATGGACGGTATTATTTTGTCTTTCCGGAAGGGGAGCATAAGTTTGGCCTGTGTTATTATGAAGATTCAGAAACAGGAAATTTTCCGCGGTGGACTTTTGATTCGGAAAGTGCATTGCTTAATGAAAAGATTTTTAATGGTAAGTCGATTTTAGAACGGCTAGATGATGTAATGTCGTATGAACCTGAAGTGGATTACGATATGAGCTGTTGAAATATGCTAAATTGATGCTATGCAAGTCAGCATATGAGATATTCAAGCTGATGATTGGCTTGTGGCTCTTCGATCTTGCATGGGATTTCATCTTCGGTAGTGACGACTAACTCTGCCGCGATATGCGGTATCCGCGGACAGTTGGTGGCGGCCAATTTTCAAGTTGGACTTGAATTTTGTCCGCATCTACTTGATATCACATCGGCCGATCAAATATCACGGGATCTGCTTTTAGGTGGATTATTTGAGAACTTGGTAGTTATTGAAGCTTTGAAGGCACGATATAATTCGGGAAGAGATGGGCGACTTTATTTCATGCGCGACAAAAACGGCAACGAAGTGGATTTGGTTGTAGAGAATCATCGTCAGCTTTCGTTTATTGAAATAAAGAGCTCTCAAACGCCGAATGAAGAAATGGCTCATAATATGCATACGCTTCGTAAAGCTACAGGGGTAGGTGACTATGCCTATATTATCTATTCCGGAGAGTCGTGGCCACTTAAAGACTGCGATGGATTTATTAATTTCAGAGCAACATCAAGCATCGTTACGAAGTGAGGGGTTCTTCACAAATCGTAAAGAATATGATATAATATATGGCAAGTTTCTAATTAGGAGGATTGTAAAATGAAGCTTGAAGATTTGAAGGGCAAGACCGTTGGCGTATGCGTTTCGGGCGGTCTCGACTCGAAGACGATTTGCTGCGTTTTGAAGGACGCGGGCGTTAAGGTCAAGGCGTTCTCCGCGAATGTCGGTCAGCCCGACGAAAAGGACATCAACGATATCGCGAAGAAGATGGCGCCGACCGGTGTTGAGACGACCATTGTCGACGTCACGAAGGAAATGGCCGAAATCTGCTTCGAGACCGTTAAGTGCCAGGCGATGTATGATGGCGGTTATTGGAACTCGACGGGTATTGCTCGAGCGGTTACCGTTCAGAAGCTTCTCCCCGCGATGAAGAAGGCGGGCTGCACCGTTCTCGTTCATGGCGCGACGGGTCGCGGCAATGACCAGATGCGTTTCGAGCGTTATACGAACGTCATCGATCCGAAGTTCGGCGTTTATGCGCCTTGGCGTGACGCGGATCTTCTCAAGAAGTTCCCCGGACGCACTCAGATGGTCGACTTCCTCGCCGAGCCCGGCATCGTCGCTTTCGTCGGCACCAAGAAGAAATATTCGACCGATGCGAACCTCGCCGGCCTCTCGCATGAAGCGGAAGATCTCGAGTCGATGGAGACTTCGATGCGTATCGTGAAGCCCACGATGGGTGTTTGGCCCGAGAAGGCGCCTGCGAAGGTCGAGAAGATCACGCTCAAGTTCGAGAAGGGTCGCTGCGTCGCGATTAACGGCAAGAAGATGACGCCTTATGAAGTCATGTTAGAAGCCAACAAGATCGGCGGACGCAATGGTATCGGCATGAAGCACGCGCTCGAAAACCGCATCATCGGCACGAAGAGCCGCGGCGTTTACGAAGCTCCCGGTATGGAAGTTCTTTCGTGGGGTCTTAAGTACATTTACGAGGGTCTTATGGATCGCCGCTCCACGAAGCTCTTCAAGGAACTTTCCCAGCTCGTCTCCGACCAGATTTATGATGGTCGTTGGTTCGATCCCGCGACTCAGGCCGCTCGCGCCGCGATTCAGGTTTGGGCCGATAAGGCGACGGCGGAAGTGACGCTCGGGCTTTACAAGGGCAACATCTTCTTCGAGAGCTTGACGGGCCTCAAGGCGACAATTTACAACGAAGCCGATAGCTCGATGGAGGCGTCGAATGGACTTAATCCGCACAGTTCGCAAGGTTTTGCCGAAATTCAGTCGGTCGAAGCGAAAATGCTCGCAAAATCAGGCCAAATCAAGGCCTGATTCAGGTGAAGGTGTAGGTTGTAGGTGTAGAAAGATGGCAGAAGAAGAGAAGAAAGAAGAGACCGAGGTCAAGGTTGAAGGTCAAGAGGCAACGGCTCAGGAACCTGAAAAGGCCGCTGAGCCGGAGACTCCGAAAGAGCCTGATTGGAAGACTTTGTATGCGATAACGCTCGCGGACTTCGATAACTATAAGAAGCGCGCGGCACGTGATCGCGAAGACGTCTATCGTTATGCCGAAAGCGACATTTTGAAAGATATCCTCCCGACGGTCGATAACCTCGGTCTCGCGCTCGAAAAGGCCGAGAATAAGGATGATAAGTTCGTCCAGGGCGTGAAGCTCGTCTACGATAATCTCCTTAAGGCGCTCGAAAATCACGACGCGAAGCCGTTCGATTCGGTCGGGCTCGAGCTCGATACGGAGAAGATGGAAGCTATCGCGACGCTCCCTTCCGAAGAAGTCGAAGAGGGCAAGGTTTCGATCGAATCCAAGAAGGGTTGGACGCTTAAGGGCAAAGTGCTACGTGCCGCGCAGGTCGTCGTTTCGGCCGGCAAAAGCGCTTAAGAGAAAAAGTTTAAGGTTTAAGTTATGGCAGAGAAAAGAGATTATTACGAAGTACTCGGCGTGGAGCGCAGTGCGACGGCGGATCAAATCAAGTCCGCCTACCGCAAGCTCGCGATGAAGTACCATCCTGACCGTAACCCCGACAATCCCGAGGCGAAGGAAAAATTCAGCGAAATTTCCGAGGCGTATGAAGTCCTCTCGAATACGGAGAAGCGTCAGCGTTACGATCAATTCGGTCATCAGGGCGTCAACTTCGGCCCCGGCGGCTTCGATTTCGGCCGCGACTTCTCGCATTTCCAAGATGTCGACTTGGGCGATATTTTAGGGTCGATTTTCGGTGGTGGCGGAGGCGGAAGCTTCGGTGGCTTCGGCGACTTCTTTGGCGGCGGACGTTCGCGTCAGCGCAAGGCCGATCCGAATGCGCCGCGTCGTGGCGACGATATGACGTTCCGCCTTGACATCGACTTTGACGAAGCGATTTTCGGCAGTGAGCGCGATATCGAGCTTTCGCTCCCGACGCAGTGTGACGAGTGCAAGGGTACGGGCGCACAGCCCGGCACGAACCGCGTCACTTGCAAGACTTGCGGCGGGTCGGGCGTCGTTATCGGTGGTTCGGGCTTTTTCCAGGTTCGTCAGACTTGTCCTCATTGCGGAGGCCAAGGTACGATTATCGAAAAGCCCTGCAAGAAGTGCCGCGGAACGGGTACAATCGCGAAAGATCAAAAGATCAAGCTTAAAATCCCCGCAGGTGTCGACACGGGCTCGAGACTTCGTTTGACCGGCAAGGGTGGCGGCGGAGTTCGCGGCGGAGGAAACGGCGACCTCTATGTCATTCTTGGTGTCAAAGAATCGGAAATCTTCGCGCGTGATGGAACCGATCTCGGAGTTGGTGTCCCGATTTCGCCGATAATCGCGGCCTTGGGCGGCTCGGTCTCGATTCCGACGCCCCAGGGCGAGGCGACCTTGAAGATCCCCGCAGGAACCGCGAACGGGAAGATTTTCCGTCTTCGCGGGAAGGGCGTTCCTTCCTTGCGCGGCGGAATCCCCGGCGACCTCGACGCGCGTATCGTTTTCGAAGTCCCCTCGAATCTCGACAAGAAGCAGCGCGAACTTCTCGAACAATTTCAGGCCTCCGTCAAAGGCGGCACGTTCCCTCAGCAGGAAGATTTCGCTCGTAAAACGAAAGTTTTCTTCTCGCATAAGGAGAAGCTCGGGAAATGAGTTCAAGCATCCGTGGTGAAATGGCAGACACGCCGGATTTAGGTTCCGGTGCCGAAAGGCATGTGGGTTCGAGTCCCACCGGATGCACCAAGTTCGTTTCGCTTCCCGTGCCGGAAGGCGGTCTCAAGGTTTGGGGCGGCGTTTTGAAGGAAGTGACGGTCGCGTATAACGAATACGGCGCTCCCAATACGGGCGATAATGTAATCTACATTTGCCACGCGCTTACGGGCGACTCAAAAGTCGCGGAATGGTGGCCGAAGATGGTCGGCGAAGGGAAGACCTTCGACCTTAATCGCTTCCATGTCATTTGCGCGAATGTGCTTGGTGGTTGCATGGGTACGACGGGACCTTCCTCGATCAATCCCGAGACGGGTAAGCCCTACGGCTCCAAGTTCCCGAAGTACGCGATGTCCGACGCGGTCGACGTCTTTCGCCTTTTCCTTAAGACGATTGGAGTAAAGAAGCTTTATGCGCTCGTCGGCGGGAGCTACGGCGGAATGCAGGTCGTCGATTGGATGTGCCGCTACCCGAACGAGATGGAGCGCGCGGTCGTGATCGGAGCTTCCGCTTCGATGAATACCCAGGCGCTCGCGTACGATGCTCTTCAAAAGCGCGTTATCGTGAGCGACCCCGAGTATCATGGTGGCGACTACTACGAAATCGGCGACGGGAAGGGCCCGAAAGAAGGCCTTTCGGTAGCGCGGCAAATCGCCCACATCACCTATCTCTCGCGCGATTATCTCGAGAACAAGTTCCACCGCGAACTTCAAGAAAACTGGGTGAATCCGCTTCCTTTCGGCGAAGGTTATCAGGTCGAAAGCTATTTCCAGTATCAGGGCAAGAAGTTTGTGGGGCGCTTCGATGCGAACAGCTACCTTCATATCGTCGACGCGATGGATCGCTTCGATGTCGCGAGAGACTTCGGCTCGCTTGAAAAGGCGATGGCGAATGTGACGGCGAAGGTGAGGATTTTCTCGCTCGATGAGGACGTGCTTTTCACTATCGAGCAGTCGAAGGCGATTTATGAGGCCTTGAAAGCGAACGGGAAAGATGCGGAATATCACCATGTCTCGACCGGCTCCGGCCACGATCAGTTCTTAACACATCCCGAAGACCTCGCGAAATATATCGGAGAATTTCTTAAATGACGCTTCCCGAGAGAATTCGCCTCATTATCAAGCGGCTTTTGGCGCTCCTTCATCCGTGCGCCTATGGGGAACTCAATTCGAAAGATACTCTCCTCTCGATCGCGGCGGATTTGGAAGCGGAAATAGCGTATTTCCTCGGCTCGGATAAAGCTCAAGCGGCGATAGGCGAGTTCGTAGCGCGTTTCAAGGAAGTCAAGCGCCTCGTCGAAACCGATATTGATGCGGCCTACGAAGGAGACCCCGCGGCAACGAGCCGTATGGAAGTCGTGATGGCATACCCCGGACTTCTCGCGGTTACGATTCATCGTATCGCTCATGAGTTTTATTTACTCAAAGTTCCCGTCGTTCCTCGAATCATGTCGGAACTCGCTCACTCGAAGACGGGTATCGACATTCACCCCGGCGCTACGATCGGCGAACATTTCTTTATCGATCATGGTACGGGCGTCGTTGTCGGCGAAACGTGTGTTATCGGTAAGAATGTGAAGCTTTACCAGGGCGTTACCTTAGGCGCCAAGAGCTTCGTGAAAGATCCTTCGACGGGCGCGCTCGTGAAGGGTATCAAGCGTCATCCGAATGTCGAGGACGATGTGGTCATTTACGCAGGAGCCACCATTTTGGGCGGCGAAACGGTAATCGGCAAGGGAAGCGAAATCGGCGGCAATGTCTGGCTGATGGAATCGGTCCCGCCTAACTCAAGAGTTTACAACAAACCTCCGGCCCCGGAAATAAGAACGATGAAAGGACCTCAAGGATGAAGAAGTTCAAAAAAGCGGTTGAGAGATCTCGTGACTGGATGATCGCGGGCGGTCTTGGACTTATCGCGGCGATTCTCTATTTCGCCTCGAATGCTTCTTATGTCTTCCCCGGAGAATCGGCGCGTCTTCAGGCGCTTTGGGCGGGACTCGATACGACGACATTGATGCCAAATCCTTTGATGAAGCTCTTTGCCGGAATTCTCGGCTTTAAGCTCATCGCTCCCATTTTCGGTATCATCGCGGTCATTACGCTCTATCACCTCGTTACCTTCTTCGTGCGCGAAAGAATCGGCGGCGAAATGGTTGAAAAGTGGTCGGTTCCCGCGAGCCGTCTAGCGGGTGTCGTTGCCGCGCTTGTCTTGATGCTTACTCCTGCGGTTCGTTCGGCGGCGACTCACCTCTCGCCGACCTTGTTCGATGCGACTTGGGCGCTTCTCATTTTCGCGCTTGCGATTCCCGCCGCGCGTCTCAGTCGCAAGCTTATCCCTCTGTTCGCGCTTTTGATCGGTGCTCTCGCGGGCTTCGGTCTTGCCGACTCGGCGCTCTTCTTGATGCTTGTGCCGCTATATATCGGCGTTGTTATCGTAGTTGATGGTAAGCGCGACCGCAAGCCTTATCTCGACCTCTTCCTTTTCATGATGGCGTACCTCCTCGCTTTTGTGATTTTCACTTGCCAGACGAATGACTTCTCGGGTGCTCTTGGCTCGCTCGCGAAAGAACTTAAGACGTATTTCGGTGGTGATGGTTGGCTTGCTATCGCGATTCTCGCGACGCTCACTTTCGTCGTTTCGCTTTTCTCGAGCTACAACGCCTACAACGAAGAAAGCCGCTTCTCGCAGTGGTTTTTCCACGCTTCCGTATCGTTCCTTTCGATTCTCGCGATCTCGACGCCTCTTTCCCCGAGCTCGCTCTTGGAGCCGCGCGGCTACCTTCCCGTGATGACGAGCGTTTTCGTCGCTTTCGTTGCGGGTTATGTCGCGTCTTACTGGACGCTTATCTATCTCGCTCCCGTTCGCAAGAACGAATCGAAAATTGAAGATGAGGGTAATCCCGTTACTGCCAAGGGCAAGATGGTCGCCTCGGTTGCGGGCGGGATTTATGCGGTCGTTATCGCGATTACTCTCGTCATCCATCTCTTCACTTTCGATGGCTCGAAGGGAGATTTCGCCGACAAGCTCGCCAATAAGATACTCGATGATCTCGGGAATCGTACGTGGTTCGTGACCGATGGTACGCTCGATAATCATCTTCGTCTTGCTGCCGATAAGCGTGGTCAGGAGCTTAACCTCATCTGCCTTAATCGTGACCTCGACGACAACTATCTAAAGGAACTTTCCGCGCTCGTGAAGGCGAAGAATCTCGGCGGCTCCAAGAACGAAGACCTCGTCCTTTCGCTCTCGTTGGGTGTTTTGCCGTTTGTCCAAGATTGGTTCGCGGCGGATCCGACCGCTCCGAAGCAGGTCGCGATTTACGGCGCTCCGGACCTTTGGTATGCTGCGGGCTTCAAGCCGGTTCCCGAATTCGCGTTCTTCGGTGCGGATGATTCGATTCAACCTGATTGGTCGAAGTGGGAAGAGTACTCGAAAATTCTTGAAGCTCCCAAGGGTTGGGGCAGCTACAAGCTTCATCGCGTCAAGAATTCCTTGGATCGTATCCGCCTCAACTTCCGTCGCCATTTCGGTCTTGTCGCCAATGATCGCGGCGTTTATCTCCAAGATATCGGCAATAACGACGAAGCGTTCAAGATGTATGAACTCGTTTTGAGCGATATCGATGCCGACAATATTTGTGCGCTTTTTAACGAGTTCGAACTTGCTCGTATCGGGCACGCCGGCGCTTCCCAGAAGCGTCAGGAACTCGAGCGCAATTTGAAGAGCGTTGTCGCGGATAAGGATCGTCGTTATTATGTTTATCAGCTCGGTAACTACTACGGATATATCCGCAGTCCCGAAATCTTCATTCGTCTCGGTTTTACTTGGGCTCGTTCGGGGCGCCCCGGCGATGCGCTTTCCCAGATTCGCCGCGCTATCGAGTTCGTTCCCTCGGATCGCCGCGGCGCGATCATGAATATGATGGCGGCTTTGTATGCGAATGAGGATAATACTCACAAGTCGCGTCAGGTCTACACTCAGGTCTTGGAACGCGACGCCGATAACCACGATGCATTAATCGGCATGATGCGCATCGAACTCATGGAAGGCGACAGCCAAAAGGCTCTCGCTTACCTTGAACGCGCGTCAGCAGTTGGTGAAGGCAAACAGGCGAAAATCGAACTCGCGATGGTCGCTTTGATGAAGAACGAACTTTCGAATGCGAGAGCTCGTCTAGTAGAGGTAACGAAGGAGGACCCGAAGGATCTTCAGGCTTGGTCGCTCCTCGCTGCCGTCACGATGCAGCAGTGTGATGGAGCGAAGGATAAAGCCGTTCGCGCTCAGCTCGAAAAGGATCTCGAGACGGAAATTCTTCCGCAGATGGAGAAGCAGGCTCGTGGTCCCTATGACTACTACGTCCATACGACTCGCGCGTTTATCTTGATGCGTAAGGGTGAAGAGAAACGCCGCGAAGCTCGTGACGCGTTTATTGCCGCGTCGAAGTCGCGTCCCGACATTGCGGCGACTCAAGACTTGATCCTCGGTCTTGATATCTCGCTCGATGACGTTGCCTCGGCCGAAGCGCATGCGAAGGAAATGCTTCGCAAGAATCGCCGCGCTCCTTTGGCGAACTATGTCATGGGCTCCTTGGCGCTTCGTCGCGGTGAGTACGATGAAGCTGAAGCGTTCCTCCGTCGCAGCGCGGACGCGACTCGCCCCGTCGTTCTCGCGATGAATGACCTCGCTGAAGTCTATCGCCGTAAGAAGAATTATGGTGAGGCCGAGCGTTATGCGCGCCTTGCCGTGAAGACGAATCCGAAGCTCTACGTCGCGTGGGAAACCTTGGGCTCGACTTTGATGGATCAGAAGCGCAATCTCGAAGAAGCTGAAGAGGCCATCAATAAGGCCTGCGAGCTTTCGAAGGTCGATGGTAAGGAAGAAGATATCCGCATGGTCCTCTCGCTTGCTCGCGTCCAGTTCATGCGCGGCGACGTCATCCACGCTAAGACCAATCTCCGCAAGGTCTCGGGCCGCATCGGCGAACTTTCCGACTACGAAAAGAGCGAGTTCGAGGAATTCAAGGCGAGTGTCCATTGATCGGTTGAAGCTCTGGCTCCGCGCGATTCGCGTCGAGCAGTGGACGAAGAACGGCGTCGTGATGATGGCGTGGTTCTTCTCCGTAGCCGACGCGAGCCAACGCGAAATCGTTAGAGGATGGGAATCGTTTCTTTTGGCGCTGGCGATGGCGGGCGCTTTCTCGCTCGTTTCGTCCGCGTTTTATCTTTTAAATGACGTCTCCGATTACGAAGATGATATTCTCCATCCCGTTAAGCGGTTTCGCCCGGTTGCTGCGGGTCTCATATCGCGAATCGATGCGGTTCGTGCGGCACTCGTCTTGTTCGCTATCGGTTTTGCTTATCCTGCGCTCGTAGTCATAATCTTACCCTCTCGCACTACGGCTTTCGCGACGATTCTCGCCTATACGGTTATGCAGTGTCTTTATACCGGCGTTTTCAAGCGTTTCGTGTATGTCGATGTCGCGACATTATCGATAGGTTTCGTCCTTAGGGCCGTAGCCGGTGCGGCGATTATCACGGCATATATCTCGCCGTGGCTCTTGATTTGCACGTTTACGCTTTCCTTGTTCCTCGCCCTCTGCAAGCGTAAGAGCGAGCGAGAATTCGCGAAGGCGTCGCGACTTGTTTTAAGAAAGTATCATCCTCGTACGCTCGCGATTCTGATCTATTCGACGGCTTTCGCGTCTTTTGCGGAGTATCTTGCCTATACGCTTACATCGCGCATGGGTCAGCGTTTCCTGTATCTATGGGCGACTTCGTTTTTCGTGCTGTTCGGGCTAGCACGATACCTGCACCTTGCTTTTGAGAAGAATCCTGATGTCGGGCGTCCCGAGAAGGTTCTCTTGTCCGATAAAGTTCTTTGGCTTGCGATATTCGGGTATTCGATTTCGGCGGTCATCACGGTAGCGATAAGTCGATGAAATTCTTGGAAGAGCTTGCCGCGCGTCGTCGTTTCGGCATGAAGCCGGGACTTAAGACGATTTCGCGCCTACTGGACTCGCTCGGCAATCCCGAGAAGAAGTTGAAGGCGATTCATATTGCGGGAACGAATGGGAAGGGGGCGACCGCGGCGATTATCGACGCGGCGCTTAATGAGGGCGGCCGGCTCTCCGGGCGATATACTTCGCCTCATTTGGTCAAGCTTAATGAGCGTTTCTTTTTGAAGGGCGAACCTGCCGAGGACGCGGATTTGGAGCGAATAGCGTTTTCGGTTAGCGAGAAAGCTGCGGATATTGAAGACTTGACATTCTTTGAAGCTTTAACCGCTATAGCTTTTAAGTTCTATGCCGAGAAAGAGGTCGATTATCTCGTTCTCGAAACAGGGCTTGGTGGGCGGCTTGATGCCACGAATGTTTGCTCGAGCGCGCTTACGATCATCACCAAAATCGGTCTCGATCATTGTGATTGGCTTGGAAATTCGGTTGAAGAAATCGCCGCGGAAAAGGCGGGTATCATCAAGTCGGGAGTGCCGATCATTCTCGGAAAGAACGAGGAAAAGGTAATTGAGGTCGTTCGCAAAACTGCCGCGGAAAGGAAGGCGCCGTTTTATTACGCTCCTGACATGGTGAAAGAAGATGAAATCCCTGCCGATTTCCCGCTGAAAGGTGTGTTCAATCGTGAAAACGCCGTAACGGCCCTAGCGGCGCTTAAAATCCTAACTGCCATCACTCAACACTCATCGCTCAAACTTCAATATTTGCCGCGAAGCGTCGTCTGGCCGGGACGTTTTCAGGAGATAGGCCGCTTTATCGTTGATGGGGCGCATAATCCTCCTGCCGCGAAAGCTCTCGCGGAAAGTCTTACCGAGGATGTGGAACTTATTGTCGGCTTTTGCGGCGATAAAGACATCGAATCGGTTCTCAAGGTCTTAAAGCCACACGTGAAAAGAGCTTATACGGTAAAGACGGTGAATCCGCGTTCTGTGGCGGCAGAAGAACTTGCAGAAAGGATGCGCTCACTCGGCTTTGAGGTTGAAGCGAAAGACAGCTTGAAAGCTGCGATTACGAGTTCGCGCGGCAAGACGCTTATTTGCGGTTCTTTGTTCCTCGCAGGCGAGGCGGTAGTGGAACTCGGGGCTTATCCATGGGGAAAGGTGCGGTTTGACGATAATGAAAAACTCTCTTCCCTTTGAGATTCTTTACGAGGATCAGGATTTGATCGTCATCAACAAGCCCGCCGGGCTCTTAACGACTCACACTAAAGTCGTTGGCAGATTCGCGCGTGAAACACAATTAACCGCTGAAAATTTGCTTAATGATTATGTTCGCAAGGGCCAGCGCAAGTCCTCGAAACGCGTCTTTCTCGTTCATCGGCTTGATCGTGAAACGAGCGGGGTTATGATGTTCGCGAAAACGGAAGCGGTCATGAACTATTTCCGCGATAATTGGAACGAACTTACCGAGAAGACATATCTTGCGAGAGTAGAGGGAATCCTTACCGAGGAGAAGGGCGTAATCGAATCGTATTTGCGCGATGATCCGAAAACGATGAAAGTGAAGAGTGTTCGTGATCCTCGTTTCGGGAAGTTCGCGCGTACGGAATGGAAAAAGCTTTCGACGGAAGATGGGACAACGCTTGTTGAAGTGACCTTGAAAAGCGGGCGCAAGAATCAGATTCGCGTTCACTTCTCCGAAGCGGGGCATCCCATTGTCGGTGACATCAAATATGGTGGCATGAAAGCTTCTCGACTTTATCTCCACTCGAAAACACTTTCTTTTATACATCCATTCTCTCACAATAAGCTGTCCTTTGAAGGCTCTTGTCGCGCTTGTTTTTAGGGTGGAAATATGGTATAATGTTTGGACGTATGAAAAGTATATTCATTAAGCTTTTGGCGCTCGTTGCGCTCGGAGTTGTGCCTGTTATTACCTCGGCTCAAGTGCCGTGGCGTGATCCTTTGGTGAGTTCCATTAATCGTCTTCCCGCTCGTGCAATCGTTGTCCCCTCGGAATCGAAGGAAAAAGCGCTTTCAATCGCGAAAGGTGAGATTGCGCGCTATGAGTCGAAATACTTGAAGCTTTTGAATGGAGAGTGGAATTTCTCGTGGAAGCATAATGTTTGGACGCCGAATTGGGAAAAAGCCGCGAAGGTGACGGTTCCCGGCTGCTGGCAGCTCCAGGGCGACTTCGATCCGCCCGTTTACACGAACTCGACTTATCCGATTTTCGGCTATCAAATAGGCGATCCGATGACCGAACCGCCGCGTGAATATACGTCTTTCTATTATCGTAATCCGATTGGGCTTTATTCGCGCTATTTTAAAGTCCCTGAAGACTGGGCGGGACGCCGCGTCGTCGTTCACTTCGGCGGCTTTGGCTCGGCGATGTATGTTAGAGTCAACGGCCGGAAGGTCGGCTATGCCGAAGATGGGCGTCTTCCCGCCGAATTCGATATTACGCCTTATCTCAAGGATGGTGACAATCTCCTTGAGGCGGAAGTCCTCAAGCACTCCGATGGCTCATTCCTCGAAGACCAGGATTTTTGGCGTCTTTCCGGCCTTTTCCGCGATGTTTGGTTAGTCGCCGAGCAACCGAGCGCGGCGAAAGATTTCGTCATTGAGACCGCGCTTAACGAGGATTATTCGCTCGCGACCTTGGTCATTCGCGATGAAAACGGCGCGGCGCTTTTGACGAAAACTTACGAGAATCCGAAGCTTTGGAGTGATGAAGCGCCGAATCTTTATTACGAGACGGTCGAGTCGGCGGGCGACTTCTATGCCTTCCAAATCGGCTTCAGAGACATCAAGATCAAGAATGCCGTCGTTTATCTTAATGGCAAGCGCGTGCTCATTAAGGGTGTTAATCGTCATGAGATGGAGCCCCAAGCCGGCTATGCCGTGACGCTCGAGGGGATGAAGAAGGATATCGAGATTTTCCACGCCCTAAACATCAATGCCGTTCGCACCTGTCACTATCCGAACGATCCGACTTGGTACGAACTTTGCGACCGAGAAGGCCTCCTCGTTTGCTCGGAGGCGAACGTCGAAGCGCATGGCGTTGACGGCTATTATACGCGAGAGGGAACGTATCATCTCCCGAAGAATCAGCTCTATCACGATGCCATCGTCGAGCGCGGCGTTAATATGGTTAAGACTTTCCGCAATCATCCTTCGATCGTTTTCTGGTCGCTCGGTAATGAGTCCGGCCAAGGTCAGGCGATGATCGACGAATATTACGCGATGCAGGACCTCGATTCGACGCGCCCCGTGCAGTATGAGGGCATGCAGGACTCCTCGGTAAGCGACATCAAATGTCCGATGTACGCGAGAGCTTGGGATATGGAGATGTATGCCCGTCATAATCCCGCGAAGCCCTACATCCTCTGTGAATACGCTCACGCGATGGGTAATTCGACCGGCGATATTCAGGACTATTGGGACGTCGTCGACAAGTATCCGAGCGCACAAGGCGGCTTTATCTGGGACTTCCAGGATCAAGCGATTTTCGCGAAAGACGGTAATACCACGTTCCTTGCCTATGGTGGTGACTTCGGCGATAAGCCGAATGACGGTAACTTCAATTGTAACGGCATCGTTTCGGCGACGCGCGCTTGGCACCCCGGAGCTTTCGAGGTCAAGCATGCATATCAGCCGATTAAGGTGAAAGAGTGGGATTGGACGAGTCGTCTCGTGGTCGTCAAGAATACTTATCGTTTCACTTCGCTCGAAGATGTGGCTTGTGAGTGGCGGCTTTCGAAAGAAGGTGAAGTCATCGCCCACGGCTTTATCGACATGACCGGCTTTGGACCCGATTCGATGAAAGCCTTCACGCTTCCCGAACTTCCCGAAGAAGGCGATGCGATAACCTTCCTTTTCAACAAGAAGGGCGAAGCGGACCCGATTTCGTACGATCAGTTCGTGAAGAATTTCGAGCCGAAAGCGTCGCCCAAATCCGCCGTTGTTGAAGCGGTCGGTGAAATGTTTGCGATCAATTTCTGGCGTGCGCCGACCGACAACGATCTCGGTTGGAAGATGAATGAGAAGTCGGCGATTTGGCGTGAAGCTACCGCTTATCAGACGCTTCCCGAGGGTTGCCGCGATTGGTATCGCGCGGAACGTCTCGAAAACGGCGCGATATTGGTTGATTGGTCGGTTGAAATCCCGGCGGGATATCCCGCTTTGCCGCGTGTCGGCCTTACTTTCAAGATTCCGAGCGACTTCACTCGTGTCAATTGGTATGGTAACGGGCCTTTCGAGAACTATCCCGACCGCAAAACCGCCGCGCTCCTCGGAAATTGGACGATGAAAGTTACGCCCATTTGTCCCTATATTCGTCCCTGCGACTTCGGTTATCGCACGGATTGCCGCTCGGTCGAGTTCAAGAATTCGGAAGGAAAGAAGATTAAGGTAACAGCCCTTAACGCGCCGTTCGGGTTCAGCGCTTGGCCCTATGGTCAGGATGCGCTTCAGATGGCGAAGCATGTCCACGAGCTTAAGGAAGAAGATATGATCACGGTCAATATCGATGCCGCGATGATGGGCGTCGGTGGCGACGACAGCTGGGGTAATCAGCCCCACTATGATGATATGCTTCACGCCACGAATTATCACCTCAAGTTTTTAGTAGAAGGATTATAAGGAGAGTTATGTCTGAAATTACCGCTCAAGCAAGACGTCATAGCGCGGCTCACCTCGCCGCTCGCGCGATCATGAACGTTTTCGAGAATGTTCAGGTCGATATCGGTCCTGCGACGGATGATGGATTTTATTACGATTTCGATCTTCCTCATCGTCTTTCGCCGGAAGACTTCCCGAAGATCGAGGCGGAAATCAAGCGTCTTATCGCGCTCGATGAGCCGTTCGTGAGAAAGGAAGTTTCGCGCGAAGAGTGCGCGAAAATGCTCGAAGGTCAGCAGTATAAGCTCGAGCGTCTCGGCGACATTCCCGAAGGCGAAACGATTTCGACTTATGCGGTCGGCGACTACGTCGAGATGTGCCGCGGTCCTCACGTCGAGCACTCCGCCCAGGTCGGTGTCGTCAAACTTACTCGCGTCGCCGGCAGCTATTTTCGCGGCGATGTCAACAACAAGATGCTTCAGCGCGTTTACGGCATCATCGCCAAGGATCAGGCGGAGATGGACGAAATCATCGAGCGTGCCGAAGAAGCGAAGCGCCGCGATCATCGTAAGCTCGGCGTGGAACTCGATCTCTTCCATATCGACCCCGAAAATCCCGGTCAGATCTTCTGGCATCCGCGCGGGTGGTCGATTTACGTGACCTTGCAGGATTACATGCGCAAGAAACTCGTGGCGGACGGCTACTCGGAGGTCAACACGCCTGCCTTGATGCCGCGCTCATTGTGGGAACGTAGCGGCCACTGGGGTCATTATCAGAAGAACATGTTCGTCACCGAGAGCGAAAAGCGTCTTTTCGCAGTGAAACCCATGAACTGCCCCGGTGCGATCGAGATTTTCAAGAGCCGCACGAGGAGCTATAAGGATCTTCCTTTGCGTCTTGCCGAATTCGGTCATTGCGCTCGTAACGAGCCGAGCGGCACTCTTCACGGCATCATGCGTGTCCGTGGCTTCGTGCAGGACGATGCCCACATCCTCTGCACCGAGGATCAGATTGAGGAGGAAGTCGCGAAGTTCTGCCGTCTTTTGAAGGATGTCTATTCTGATTTCGGCTTCGACAAGAATCTCCTCGTCAAGCTTTCGACGATGCCTGAGGATCATGTCGGCGAAATCGCGACTTGGCAGCATGCCGAAGCGGCTCTCGCGGCGGCTTGCAATGCGGCCGGACTTCCCTTCGAAATCCAGCCCGGCGAAGGCGCGTTTTATGGGCCTAAGCTCGAGTTCACGCTTGTCGATGCGCTCGGTCGTCAGTGGCAGTGTGGCACGATTCAGCTTGACTATCAGCTTCCGAGCGCCGAGCGTCTCAATGCCGAATATGTCGGCGCGGACGGCAAGAAGCATCACCCCGTAATGCTTCACCGCGCGGTTCTCGGCTCGCTTGAACGCTTCATCGGTATTTTGATCGAGAACTATGCGGGTGCGTTCCCGTTCTGGCTCGCTCCGGAGCAGATTCGCATTCTCCCGATCTCCGATAAGGCGCTCGATTATGCTAAGAAGATTCAGGGCGTGTTGGAGTCTAAGGGCTATCGTGTCACGGTCGACGCTTCGTCCGAAAAGCTCGGCGCGAAGATTCGTGAGGCCTCCAACTGGAAGGTTCCCTACAAGGTCGTTGTCGGCCCGCGCGATGAAGCCGATGAGACGGTTTCCGTCCGCAAGACGGGCGAAGGCGATCTCGGCGCTATGAAGCTTCCTGACTTCCTCGCTAAGCTCCAGTCGGAAATCAAGGCTTAATGACCGATTACTCGAAACTCCTCAACCCCGAGCAGTGTGCTGCAGCGACTGCCGGGGAGGGGCCCTTGTTGGTGCTGGCTGCCGCCGGCACCGGCAAGACGCGTACGCTCGTTCACCGCGTCGCCTATTTGATGGAGTGTGGGATTCCCGCCGACCGAATTCTTCTCCTTACCTTCACGAATCGCGCGGCGAGAGAAATGCGCGATAGGGCGGAGCAACTCGTCGGTGCGGAAGTCGCCTCGATTTGGTCCGGTACGTTCCACTCGATTTGCGCGAAGTTCCTTCGTCACTACGGAATGACGATAGGGTATAAGCCCGGTTTTCAGATTATCGACGACGACGATCAAAAGAAGATTTTAGGCGAGATCATCAAAGCGAATGTCGCCGATCCTAAAGACTTCCCGAAAAAGGAGATTATCGGGAAAATCATCTCCGAAGCGCAGAACGAACAAAAGCCGATTCAGTTTATCGCCTCGAGGTGGCAGACTCGCACGGCCGGTATCGATCCCGAAGCGATTCAGAAGATTGCTTTAGCTTACGACGCTAAGAAGAAAGAGCTCGGCGCGATGGATTTCGATGATCTGCTCGTAAACGGGCTTCGTCTTCTCAAAGAAGTACCGCAAGTTCGCGAAATTCTCCAAGAGCATTTCCTCCATATCTTGGTCGACGAATATCAAGATACGAACACGCTTCAGGCCGAGTTTGTCGATATCTTGGCCGAGAAGCATCGTAACGTCATGGCGGTAGGCGATGACTTCCAGTGCATCTACACTTGGCGCGGCGCTCAAATCGAGAATATCATGGAATTCCCGAAGCGTTGGCCCGGTTGTAAGATCGTGAAGTTGGAGCGCAATTATCGTAGCGTCCCCGGAGTTCTCGCGGTCGCGAATACGGTCATGAAGGATGCGCCCGGTCAGTTCGACAAGACGCTCCGTCCGACCCGTGGCGAATCGGGAGATAAGCCCTATCTCTATAAGGTTTACGACGGGAAAGCTCAGGCGAACGAGATTTTGAAGCTTCTTAACGAAGCGAGAGCGCTCGGTTATCGCTATCGTGATATCGCGGTTCTCTATCGTAGCCATTTCCAGTCGATCGATGTCCAGATGCAGCTTGCTCGCATGAAAGTCCCGTTCCGCATCACGAGCGGTGTCGGCGTTTTCGAGCAGGTTCATACGAAGGATGTTCTCGCTTATCTTCGAATCTTGACGAATCCTCAGGACGAGCTTTCGTTCCTCCGTCTCGTTTCGCTTTTCCCCGGAGTCGGCGAAAAGACGGCGCGTGGATATTGGACGAAGCTCGGAAAATCCTTCAATCCGAAAGCGAAGGCCGACCGCGACAACCTCTTCGCGCTTTTGGGCGCGAAAGCGAAGCCGATTTGGCCGCCCCTCGCGAAAGCGATGGAAGTCGCCCAGGAACACATCGACGAGGAGATGGTCGGCGAAGTGATCGAAGACTTCTGCGACTTCTTCTACGAGGATTATCTCCGCAAGGAATACGAAGAGCCTGATGCCCTTGATCGTCTCGATGACCTTAAGGAACTTGCCGCGCAAATCGCCGATGCCGAAGGCGGGCTCGAGGGCTTCTTAGCCGATGTTGCCCTCCTTACCAACTTGGACGTGAAGAAAAACGACCCTGATATCGACAAGGTCACCTTATCAACCATTCATCAGGCGAAGGGAATGGAGTGGCCGGTCGTGTTCGTACCGTGGCTTTCGGAGGGACTTTTCCCGAGCGCGAAGGCTGCCGAAGAAGGCCGCACGGAGGAAGAGCGCCGCCTCTTTTACGTGGTCGTTACCCGCGCCAAAGACCAACTCTATATGTTTAGCCCCACGATGCGCAAGATGTCCGACGGCGGAATGTTCCCCGTAGACCAAAGCGTATTCGTAAAAGAAATACCTTCCGACCTATTAAATGTTCGGAAAATATGCTATAATACTACTTATGAAGATTATCGGAAACCCCATTTTCGCCAAGAATGGCGAAGGTAAACTCATCAGCCGAATCGGCACGGTCTTTTTGAAGACCACGGGCCTCGTTACGACGAGCGCCGTTCACGCGGTCCAGCGTTATACCTGGATCGAGTCGTTGAATGAGGAGCGTAAGGCCGCGGGCCTTCCCGAGCTTACCGAAGAAGAGAAAGCTGCCGAAGTCGAAAACTCGGTCGATCTCGTTCTTACCGAAGAAGAAGTTCTTATCCGTCCTGATCCTGAGCGCATGGACCTCGCGATGAAGGCCGACGAGATGCTCCAGACTCTCGTTTCGAAGGATAAGATCAAGTTCCTCAATACTTCGATTGCCAAGGTTCGTCAGACTCTTCGTGAGCGCGGCGAAAAATGGCGTATCGCTCGTCAGCCGATTTCGAACGAGGAGATGAACGCGCTTATCGAGTCGTCGCGTCTCCCCATCGGCGAACACCCGATTTATTACTATAATCGCATTACAGGTACGCGCTATCTTACCCCGGCGAGCTATCCCGAAATCATCGCGAAGCTCGATCCGATTTCCTTCCGTCGTCAGCTCATGGAGATTCAGACGGGGCTTAAGAAGCGTAATCGTACGGGCGCTCCCGAAATCGAGCTTTTCCCGAGCTTCACGCCGGTCGAAATCAAGCAGCGAGTCCGCGACGCCGACCTCGTCAATATGAGTGATGAGGAGCTTCGCGCTGCTGCCGACAAGATCAATCAGGATTGGCGCATGTCGATCCCGACCGCGCTTCGCGATGAATCGTATGCGAATCTCGATTGGCGCAACACGATCCTTTGGACGATTACCCGCAAGGCCGACGAAACGACCGATTCCGAGTTCGAAATCGTCGACGGAGACTTCGCTCCCGAATTCTATCGCCAGATCGAATGGCTCCCCGGCCTTCGCATCGTGAACGGCGAAGTCATTTTCGATCCGCTCCTCGATGATAAGCGCGCGAAAGCGCTTCTCTTCAATACCGTTCGTCTTTTCACGAATCTCGAGTGGGTCAATATCGGCCGCATCAAGCGTACTTTGTCGAAGGCGGGCATTGAAGGAACTCGTCGCGGTTATGTCTATGTTCTCCAGTTCAAGGAGAAGGGCAAGCCCAAGCACGAGATTATGATGGTCCGCCTCGTCAAGTGGGGCATGGCCGAGCGTCTCGACGAGGGTAAGGATCTCAAAACCGCCGCGAAAGAAACGGCGGAATATGCCGACTACATTCTCGATCGTCGTCTTATGTGCCGTCAGCTCGGCATGAAGCTTCCTTCGCGTGTCGCGCTCGGCAGCTTCAACGAGACTTACGAAGGTCCCGGCGAATTTAACGGGATGCTTATTCGTACGGCCTACTCCGTTCGTGCCTACATTACCGGCACCGCCTCCGACAAGATCCCCGAATCGCGTTACCGCAACCCCGCTTTCGCGAAGAAGTTCGCCGAACTCATGGGCGGAGCTGCTGCGGTCGACATGATTGTCGGTCGTCGGTCGTCGGTCACGAAGGAAAACCTCTTCGATCATTATCACGAAGTCATCGTCATAGGTCAGGATGGGCTTCCTAAAGATCTTATCGTCACGAGTCACGCGGGTTCGTTCGTCAACTACGAACATGAGCTCGCCGACTATGTCGCTTCTTACGCCGTTTGCGTTCGTAAGCGTAAGGATTTCGTCTCCGACTACGAAGTCTTTAAGGAAACTTACCTTAAGGCGTTCGAGGCGAAGCTCGTCGAGGTTCAGGCTTCCTATCGCGAACATCGTCACGCCTACGACTCGCTCTTCGCCGACCGTCCTTACAATGTCGACGGCTCGGGAGCGTTCCGCTGGGCGAAGACTTTGAAGCGTCTCGACGCGTGTGATCCTACCCAAATCACCGCGCTCCTTAAAAAGGCAATCGAGTGCTGAAGTATGCCCTTAAACGTTTGTGGGAGACGATTCCGACCACGTTCGGAATCCTCCTACTGACGTTTACGCTTTTCAACGTCATCGGCGGTTCTCCCGCCGAGACGATTCTCGGCAAGAACGCGACGAAAGAGTCGATTGCCGAGTTCAACCATAAATACGGCTACGATAAGCCGCTCGTCTTTGCGGCGGATTCTCAGTTTTCGAGTTTCCTCTTGAATCTCGCGAAGGGCGACTTCGGTTATTCGACGGAGCACAAAGAGCCGGTTATCGAAGTCTTGAAGCGCGGTGTCGGGCCGTCTCTTTCCCTCACCGTCCCGATCCTTTTCGGTGGCGTGATTGTCGCCTTGATGCTCGCGATTCTCTCGGCGGCGAATCGCGGCGGTTTTGTCGATAAGACGATTCTCGTTCTTTCGACGATTTTGATGAGCGTCAATTATGTCGTTTGGGTTTTGGCGGGTCAGTTCTTCCTTTCCTACAAGCTTTCCCTCTTCCCGGTTTGGGGCTATGGAAATTGGTTTTATCTCGTTCTCCCCGTAATGATCGGTATTCTCTCTTCGCTCGGCATTGATATTCGTTTTTTCCGCACCGCGATTCTCGATGAGATGTATAAGCCGTATGTTTTGACGGCGAGAGCGAAGCGTCTTTCGAAGACGAAGATCATGGTTTCCCACGTCCTTCGTAACGCGCTTATTCCGATTGTAACGTACGTTTCCCTTTCGATTCCGTATCTCTTTACGGGCTCCTTGCTCTTAGAGAGCTTCTTCGGGATTCCCGGCCTCGGGCAAGTCTCGATCAACGCGATCCATTCCGCTGACATGGCCGTCGTTCGTACGGTCGTCGTCCTCGGCGCGCTCATTTACCAAATCGTTAATCTGCTCTCGGATCTCCTTTACGCGGTACTCGACCCACGCGTCAGACCGTAAAACAGAAAGGTAGTGTGCGATATGAGTTTCTCGGCGATTTTACTCGCGGCTTCGAGCTTGGTCGTAAGCTCATATATTACCGATACCGTCGGTAATGACGCGATTCAGGCGATTCGCGAAAGAGAAGGCGGAAAAGAATTTCTCGAAAAGTTCTTTGCCGATAAGGAGTGGCAAGAAGAGTTCGCGGGCTCGGGAACTTGGGGCATCGAACCTTGGCGCGGCATGGACGAAGTTAAGGAAAACGCCGCGAAAGCTTTGACGGCGCTCGATCTTCTCGCGTTCAACGACGACGAAGGACTGATCTATACCGACAAGGCCGCCCGCAATCTCGCGACGGCGCTGGCGCTTTCTCACGGTTATGATTGGGACGACGAAAAACTCGTCGATACTTATAAGCTTTATCTCGAGTGGCTGACGGACGGAACGCTCGTCGACCCCGCCTACAAGTATGACGTCAGAAAGTGGCGCGAAGTTCTCGGCTTCGGTCAGAACGCGTATCTTTCGACCGACAATCTCCTTTGGATTCATGATTTCGCGAATGTCGGGGAGTCGGTCTATGGCGGACTTTGCTGGTGCTGCGCATATCGCACCGACAACTGCTTCGGGGATAGTATCCACGGTCCCAATTTCTATCGCTACTGGAATCACGCGATGATAGACCAAGAAATGCGCTACCGTGTCGGCGGAGTTTGCGGCGCTCTCTCCAAGTTCGGTTCGCACGCGGCGGAAGCGCATGGCGTACGCTCGTTTACCGCGGGTCAGCCCGGTCACTGCGCCTACATAGCTTACAACGAAGCGGATAAAAAGTGGAATATCCACTATTCCGTAACCGGCCACACCACGCCTCACAATACGCTCGGTGGTGCTCGTTTCACTTCGATTGAAGAGCAGGATCGCTACTTCAATAATCCGAAGCGCATGGAGGCCGAGGCCTTACGCTGGGAAGGTAAGTACGAAGAGTCGATGCGCCGCGCGCATGGTAACTGGATGGCGGCCGTGGAGTGGTTCAACAAGCTCTCGAAGGGCGCGACGAGCGAGGAGTGGGAACGTTACGCGAAGACGTTGCGCGAGACTTTCGCCGATTTCCCATGTGAAGGGTATCAGCTTTATTTCGAGTACTTGAACAAGGTCCCGAATAAGAGCGAAAAAGTCGCTGCGGCGATTCATGGACTTCTCGATATTCACGAGTCCGACTTGAAGACCGTCGAGAGTATCTACTTCGATGATCTCGTCTTGACGCCGATGTCGAAGATGTTCGACAAGAACGAAATCTGGGAGATTTTCGCCGCGGCCTTGGATGGTCAGGAAAAGACGCCGACCTTTTATCGTCAGACGATTTCGTGGGGCGCCAAGAATCTCTTGAAAGATGATGCTTCGGTAAATCGCTACATGAAGCTCTTGGGCGACAGCGTCCGTAAAAGCGGCAACAAGCTCGACTATACCGACATGCTCCTCGCCGCTTCAACGAAGGGCGATATCGATATGATGCGTCAGGCCTACGATCTCCTCGATAAGTGCTCGCCTGAACTCGCGACGAAGCGGACTGCGGCGAAATGGAGCGCCGAGAAACTTCTCTCGAAGGACGGCGTTTTAATGACTTCGTCGACGAGCCGTTGGGATTGGCCGATCAATTATCGTCATGCGCTCGATGAATTCGATTTCGTCGAAGGGAACGCTTTCCACACGAATAAGGAAACGGCGCCTTGGGGTATGGTCAAACTTCCCGGCCCCGCGAACATCAAGAAGATCACGGTCGTCAATGCGGGTAATTACCCCAATACCACGCGCCAAGTCCCGCTCGAAATCTCCATCAGCGACGACGGGAAGACCTTCACGAAAGTCGGCTCCTTCACGAAAGCCCAGAGCGAGTGGACGATTGAATTCGCGACGAACATGAAAGCGCGCTACGTTAAAGTCGGACGTCCCGACGACAAGAATCGTCCCGAGTATTTCCATTTGAAGAAGATCCTCGTCTATGGGGATAAGCTTTACTGATGGGGATTTTTAAGCTTCATTCTCCTTTCAAAGCGACGGGCGATCAGCCCGAGGCGATAGCGAAGCTCGAGAAGGGGCTTAAGGCCGGGGAGAAGCGCCTTATTTTGCAGGGCGTAACGGGCTCCGGGAAGACGTTCACGATGGCGAACTTGATTGCCAAGTGGAATCGCCCGACCTTGATCCTTTCCCACAACAAAACTCTCGCGGCGCAGCTCTTCGCGGAACTGAAAGAGTTCTTCCCCGAGAATGCCGTCGAATATTTCATCTCCTACTACGATTATTATCAGCCCGAAGCGTACATTCCTCAGACCGACACCTACATTGAAAAGGACGCGTCGATCAACGAAGAAATCGAGCGCTACCGCCTCGCGGCGACGAATGCGCTTATCGCCCGAAAGGACGTGATCGTCGTCGCTTCCGTTTCTTGCATCTACGGCCTCGGCGAATCGGATGAATATCGGGACCTGACCGTTAAGATAAGAGTCGGAGGTCAAGGGGAAGGTGACGGAAAGGGCGGCAGATCGAGCGTCATTTCTCGCCTCATCGAAGCCCAATATACTCGCAATGACTTCGACTTCCAGCAAGGCACTTTTAGAGTCCGAGGCGATGTGCTCGATATCTTCCCTGCCTACGAGACGAAAGCGATTCGCGTCGAGTTTTTCGGGGACGAAATCGATCGAATCTGCGAACTCGATCCTTTGACCGGTAAAACGGGAGTCTCGATGCCAGCGGTCGTCATCACACCCGCGAAGCAATTCGTTCTCGGTAAAGACAAGTTCGAGGCGGCTTTCGAGCGCATTGAAGCGGAACTTAAAGAGCGACTCAGCTTTTTCGAATCGAAGGGAAAGCTTCTTGAAGCTCAGCGTTTACGAGAGCGTACCGAATACGATATCGAAATGATGCGCGAGCTCGGGTATTGTAACGGCATCGAAAACTACTCGCGTCCTTTGTCGGGTCGTGCGCCCGGCTTCGCGCCCGAGTGCTTGATCGACTATTTTCCCGACGACTTCTTGACGATTATCGACGAATCTCACGTCTCCGTCCCCCAGATTCGGGCGATGTACAATGGCGACCAAGCTCGCAAATCGCGCCTCGTCGATTTCGGCTTCCGCCTCCCGAGCGCGAAAGATAACCGGCCGCTCACTTTCGACGAGTTCAACAATAAGGTGAAGCAAATCGTCTATTGTTCGGCGACGCCCGGGGACTACGAATACGAAGAATCGAAGACGGTTGCCGAGCAGGTGATTCGCCCGACGGGGCTTCTCGATCCCGTAATCGAAATCCGCCCGCTCAAAAACCAGATCGATGACCTGATCGCCGAAATTCAGAAGGTAAAGGAAGATCGTGTTCTCGTGACGACGCTCACGAAGCGAAGCGCGGAGGATCTAACGGCCTATCTTCGCGAGGTCGGTATCCGCGTCGAATATCTTCACTCCGATATCGACGCCATCGAGCGCGTAGAGATTTTGCATCGTCTTCGTAAGGGCGAGTTCGATGTCTTGGTCGGCATCAACCTCCTTCGCGAAGGCCTCGATCTCCCCGAGGTCGCGCTCGTTGCGATTCTCGATGCCGACAAGGAAGGTTTCTTGCGCTCTACGACTTCGCTTGTTCAGACGGCGGGACGCACCGCACGTCATGAAAAGGGCCGCGTAATCCTTTATGCCGACAAGAAAACCGACGCGATCAAGGATCTCCTTCGCATCACGAAGAAGCACCGCGAAAAACAAATCGCTTACAATGAGGCTCACGGCATCGTCCCGAAGACGGTGAAGCGCGCCCTTAATGAAAGCGTCTACGTATTTAAGGCCGATAAGAAGAATGGTTGGGGGAACGGGTTGAGGGAACGGCGTCCCCAGTCCCCAGTCCCCAGTCCCCTAACACCCAACGAACTCATTGCCGAACTTACTCGCGATATGCTCGAGGCGGCGGACAATCTCGAATTCGAACGCGCGGCATATTTGCGCGATCAAATCAAAGAACTTAAGAAAAAGAAATGAATATCTTCGCAATACTTTTCGCGGCGGTTTTGACTCTTTCCCCGAAAGGCGAAGCGGATCGCACAGCCGAACTCATGGCGGCCATCGAATCGGGAAATGAGATTCATCTTGAGGCGGGTGAATATCATTTTTATCGCAAAAGTGCTGCGGATAAGAGTATTTACGTCTCGAATCACGATCAACCGATGCCGCGCAAGGTTTTTCTCCCGATTGAAGGGAAGGAGAATCTCAAGATCGAGGGCGATAATGCCAAGTTCATTTTCCATGGCCGTGGGCTCGGAATCCTTCTTCTTGATACGAAGAACGTCACTTTAAGCGGCATTTCGCTTGATTGGAATGTCGCCACGATCGGAGAAGCGATAATCACCGATATCAAGAAAAACGGCGAAGTCAAGGCCGAATGGGTGGTGCAGTGCTGCTGGCCGAAGCCGAAGGTGATGATGCTTTGGGATAAGGATACTCATTCGATTGTCCCCGAAACAGGCGACTACTGCGATCTTACGAAAGCGAAAATCGGAGATCGAATCACTTATCGCTCTTGGGAGCGCCCGAATCCGGCGGTTTGCCTTTATCGCGCGACCAATACCGTCTTTCAAGATTTCGTGATTCACTCCGCTTATGGGATGGGCCTTCTCGCTCAGCGCTCGGAGAACATCACGATTTTGGGTGGCGGCGTATTCCCTCGCGAGGGCTCGTTCACTTCGACTTTGGCGGACGCGACTCACTTCTCGAATTGCCGCGGACTTATCGTCTCGAAGGGCGCGACTTATGCGGGAATGATGGATGACGCGATCAATGTCCACTCGACCTGCCTCAAGATTATCGAGAAGAAGGGGCCGAGTACGATTCTTTGCGAGTATATGCACCCTCAAGCCATCGGCTTCGAAGTCTTCGAGCCCGGCGAGCGTATTCGCGTTATTCGCGCGCCGATTTTGACGAATGGCGCGGAAATGACGGTTAAGAAGGTGACGAAACTCGATCCTCGTCATGTCTTGATCGACTATTCTTTGACCGATTTCGGCGAAGATCCCGCTTTTGATATCGGTGACGCGGTTGAAAACGCGACTTATCAGCCCGCCGTTACCTTTATCGGCAATACGGTCAAGAATAATCGAGCTCGCGGCGCTTTGTTCACGACGCCGAAACCGGTGCTCGTTGAAGGCAATCTCTTCGAAAACGTCTCGGGTACGGCGATTTTGCTCGCGGGCGACGCGGGCGGGTGGTATGAGTCGGGCGCATGCGAAGATGTGACGATTCGCGGCAATACTTTTATAAATTGCTTAACCAGCCGCTATCAATTCTGTGAGGCGGTCATTACCGCCTATCCGATGGTCGCCGATCTTGCAAATCAGAGCGTACCTTATCATAAGCATATCAAAATCGAGGACAATATCTTCCTTTGCCCCCAAAAGCCGCTCTACTACTTCCTTTCGACGGACGATATTACTTATTCAAACAACATCGAATCCCCCGCGTACTGAAAAAAGAAAGGGGAGGCCCGAAGGCCTCCCCAATTCTTTTGTACTTCGCACTACGCCTCTCAGGTGAGCGGAAGGTCGATCGAGATGATCGATTCGTCCGGAAGCTTGACCTCGAACTTGATGGGATGACCCTCATCGAGCCACATGCCGTCAGGGTAGGGCGTCGCGTTGACCTTGAACTGAGCGCGAACGGTCGTGCTCGAAACGCGTTCGAACATCGTGATCGAGGGATTTGCCTCCCACTCGGTCGCGGTCTTGAGTTCGCCGGAGTCCTTGTCATAGAGCGCGTAGCGACCCTTGATACCTTCGGGAAGGTTCTTGCCCTTATCCTCGATCATATCATAGATCGCGACCATCTCCCCAACGGCCTCAACAACCCCAGCCTGATTGATCTGCACGAACGACGTAAGACTCGGCGTCGTATCGATCGTGGGATCTCCTGCGGCGCTTTCGACCTTGGTCCAGCTGAAGTCACTCGCCTTGCGCTTCAATTCCTTGAGCGCGGTGATGTTGACGTGGAACACGTTCTTTTCGGTAAGAACGGGATTCTCGGGATCAACCGTGCCGGTGAGTTCGCCGTG
>JAZLMG010000065.1:0-11460 GCA_045598585.1 Kiritimatiellia bacterium | reverse complement strand
AGGGTCGCTACGCGCTCTATGACAAGGACTCGGGCGAACTCAAGACCGCGACTGAGTGGGATCCCGATCCCTCGATCACGATGTTCGAACGCGTTTCGGGCACGACCGTTCGCGCTCAGTTCAAGGTCAACGCGACGCCCTTCCCTGACGGCATGTGGCTCGACGAGGGTCATCCGATCAAGTTCGAGGTCAAGCTCCCGGACGAATCGATCATCTCGATCGATCTTCCGTTAGTTTGATAAATTTGGGGAGGCCTTCGGCCCTCCCCTTTCTTCATTTTCCTAACTCACGGATGGGAGAGGAAGAGGGGCTTGAAGTCGGCCCAAGGCTGGTCGGGGCGAGTCCCCGACCAGAACTTCTGGGAAAGGATCTTCACGGCCGGAGTGATGCGCGCCCAGTTATCTTCGACCGAGTAGCCGCGGCCCATCATATCATTCCAAAGCGCGAACTTACCGCCCGCGAGGAGGTGGAGCTTTTCATCCGGGACATAGTAATTGCCGACCCAGCGGGGCTCCCAGCACTCGTAGAGCCACTGTTCATTCAAGAAATCGTAGTAGTAACCTGCAAACGGGACGAGATAGACGAAGCCGTCGGGAATCGAAACGATCGAATAACCGGCCTCGAGCGCTTCGGCGGGCTGATAGTAGGGATTGTGCCAGATATCCATCGTGATATCGGAGGAAGCTCGGACGGGGGTTTCGCCCTTCGCGTGGGTAAGCGCACCCCAAGCACAGGCCTTATAACCGTAACTTTCGACCATTTCGAGCATTTTATCGGTGAAATAGCGAAATTTCTCGGCTTCTTTCTTATTATATTCGTCGGTACCGACGTGGCAGTAGGGGCCGATGAAGGTCGGCTCATGGCCGGTCAAGTATTCGGCGAAGAGCTTATCGAGGAACGGGAGGATTTCGTCCATCTTGTTGAGGTCGAGGTGATCCATGCCGTATTCCTTCGAACCGAAGTCGGGGCGATAGCGGGTAATCGCGAGGGCGTGGGCAGGGACGTCGATTTCAGGGATGACGGTAATACCCATATCGCGGCAGTCGAGCATGAACTGACGGAATTCCTTCTTCGTATAATAGCCATCGGTAGCCGTGAGTCCCGGGTAGGTTTCGCACTCGAGACGAAACGCGGCAGGAACCTTCGACCAGTCGGTCTTCGGGTCCTTGATGATTTCGTTATCATTGAGGTGAATATGGAGCGTATTCATTTTATAGCGCGCCATGTACTTGGCAACACGATAAAGGTAGCTCATCGGAGCATACATGCGGCCGACATCAAGCATGAAACCACGAACACGATACTGGGGCTGGTCGTAAATTTTACCACATTCGACCTTTTCGCCGTTTTCACGGAGCTGGGCGAGGGTCTGCTGACCCCAAATAATGCCGATTTCGCTCGCGGCGGTAATTTCGACCGCATCGCGGGTAATCGTCATACGATAGCCCTCTTCGCCGAGAGTGGCATCGTCAATAATCGTCGACTTGACGCTGGCGAATCTCAAATCACAAAAACCATCGGTAGGGGCCCACTCGGTCGGCTGGGGAATGACCGGGAGAAGCGCGGCAAGCATCAATCCAAGCATATTCATCTTTTGGTTCCTTTCTTACTTCCCCCCATTATACCATATCGGGGGGAATTATGCAATAGCGGCGAGGCGATTAATGTCCTTGTGGCCGACGCGGTCTTCGAGCGAGGAGCTCATGTCGATAATGTCCGCTTTCGTCTTCTTCGCTTCTTCCAAGTTCTCGGGACTGATTCCGCCCGCTAAAATCGCCTTGAAATTGCCGAACTTCAAATCGGTATCGCCGTCACCATGGGACGAGTCAAACAGAACTCCGTCCCCTTCCGCTCCACCCGCAAGCGTCCAAACCTCATACCCACGAGAGCGGAAAAACTCGACTTCCATCGCCGTCGCCTTAAAGTGGAGCTGAACGACATCGAGTTGCAAAGCCGCCGCGATTTCCTCGGCGCCGATCGAGGATACGAAAACGCCGACCTTCTTCGCCTTCCCCGAAAGTGCCGCGATCATTTCCGCGGCATATTCGGGAGTAACATATCTCGGACTCTTCTTCGCGAAGATAAACCCGAGATAGTCGGCTTTCTTCTCCGCCTCGACGGCGAAGCGGAGATCATTGACGCCGCAAATTTTAAGCTTCGGCGTCATTTAAGGGAGAATGTCGCCCTCGAGCTTACCCTTTTCGCCGAGGCGACGAACGAGCGCCGTGCCGACGACGAAGCCGTCCGCATGCTGCGAGACGATTTCGGCCTGAGCCTTCGTCGATATGCCGAAGCCTGCGGCAATCGGGAGCTTGACGGCGGCGCGAATCTCGTCGAGGTGACCCGCGAGATCGGCAGGAAGCTCCTTGCGCTCGCCCGTAATGCCCTTAACCGTAATGATGTAAAGGAACGAGTTATCGAGGCCTTCGGCGGACTTGATGACGCGCTCCAAAGGCGTATTCGGAGCGATTAACGGAATATACGAAATTCCATGGGGCTTAAGGACGTCGATAAGCTCGTCGCGCTCTTCCAAGGGAAGATCGACCGAGAGGACCGCGTCGATGCCCGCCTTTTCCGCTTCGGCGGCAAAAGTCTCGAGACCCTTCGAGAAGATCACGTTATAATAGGTGAAGAGGACGAGACCCGTAGTCGGGTGCTTCGCGCGAATTTGCGCGGCGGCCTCAAGGACCTTGTCGAGATTGACGCCGTTTTCGAGCGCCTTATACGCGGCAGAGCGGATAACCGCGCCGTCGGCAAAAGGATCGGAGAACGGGACGCCGAGTTCGAGGACGTCCGCGCCCCCAGCGATAAGATCGTCAGCGGCCTGAACGCTCGCTTCGAGCGTCGGGTAACCCATCGTAAGATATGCGACGAAAGCGCCGCGCCCTTCGCTCTTCGCCTTCTTGAAGCTGTCGGTAATTCTTTGCATAAGTTTAATCTCCATCACTTATCGTTTATCACTTATACTTTATCACTCAAATCAAGCCATCCCATGGCTTGATTTATAGCGCATGATATTATCCATATCCTTATCGCCGCGACCCGAGAGGTTGACGAGAATAATCGCGTCCTTCGGGAGCGTCGGAGCGCGCTTGATCGCCTCGGCAATCGCATGGGACGATTCGAGCGCGGGAATAATGCCTTCGAAGCGGCAGAGCATATCGAAAGCGTTGATCGCCTCGTCATCGTTGATGACGGGATATTCGGCGCGACCGGTATCGGCAAGATACGCGTGCTCGGGGCCGACGCCCGGATAGTCGAGACCGGCGGAAACGGAATAGGTGTCGATGATGTTGCCTTCGTCCGTCTGAATAAGGTAAGTCTTCGAGCCGTGGAGAACTCCGACGCGTCCGCCGTTGATCGAGGCGGCGTGCTGGCCCGTGGCGATGCCCTGACCACCCGCTTCGACGCCGACGAGCTTAACTTCATTATCATCGATGAAGCCCGCGAAAAGACCCATCGCGTTCGAGCCGCCGCCAATGCAAGCAATGGCCTGATCGGGGAGTTTACCGTACTTTTCGAGAACCTGAGCGCGCGCTTCCTTGCCGATAACACTCTGGAACTCGCGAACCATCGCGGGATAAGGATAGGGGCCCGCAACCGTACCGATCACGTAAAAAGTTTCGTCGACATTCGTGACCCAGTCGCGCAGGGCCTCGTTCATCGCGTCCTTCAAAGTCGCGCTACCTTCTTCGACCGCAACGACCGTCGCGCCGAGCATCTTCATGCGCTGAACGTTCGGCGCCTGACGAGCGACGTCGATGGCGCCCATATAGACGGTGCAGGGGAGCCCCAAGAGCGCGGCAACCGTAGCCGTCGCAACGCCGTGCATGCCCGCACCCGTTTCGGCGATAAGACGCTTCTTGCCCATGCGCTTGGCTAAAAGCGCCTGGCCGATTGTGTTGTTGACCTTATGAGCGCCCGTATGGTTGAGATCTTCGCGCTTAAGAAGAATCTTCGCGCCGCCCAAATGCTCGGAAAGACGCTTCGCGTAAGTGATCGGCGATTCACGGCCGACATAGTCCTTCAAAATCTGATGGAATTCCGCCAAGAATGCGGGATCCTTGATCGCCTCTTCGTAAGCTTCAGCGAGCTCATTCAAGGGCTTCATTAACGTTTCGGCGACATACTGACCGCCATAGATTCCGTAGTGACCTTTTTTCATAATGGGTATGGGGTTGGGGTTAAGGGAATGGGTTAAATAAGTTCTTTTAACTTAGCGCCGGGCGAGGGTTCTTTCATCAGCGTTTCGCCGATCAAGAAGCCGTCCGCGCCCGCTTCGCGTAGGGCGAGAATGTCGGCTTTGCCGCGAATTCCGCTTTCGGCGATCTTGACGATGCCTTCCGGGATTTCCTTGATGAGCGCGGCGGTTATCGAGGGATCGGTCTTGAAAGTCTTCAAATCGCGGCAATTGACTCCGATAACCTTCGCGCCGACTTTGACCGCGCGGGCGATTTCCTCGGAAGTGTGCGTTTCAACGAGCGCTTCCATACCGAGACTCCTAGCATAGCTAAGGAGCTTTGCGAGCTTCTCGTCGTCCAAGACCGCCGCAATAAGAAGTATCGCATCAGCTCCGCAGGCGCGAGCACGAAGAATCTGATACTCGCTTGAGACGAAGTCCTTGAAGAGAATCGGGAGAGTCGAATTGGCTCTCGCGATGCGAACATTCTCCTCGCTCCCGAGGAACTTGTGGGGTTCGGCGAGAACCGAGAGCGCGGCAGCTCCCGCTTCGGTAAGTTCCTTCGCAAGCGCGGCAGGATTGAAGTAGGGGCGAATAAGTCCTTTCGAGGGGCTCGCCTTCTTGAGCTCGGAAATGATGTGAATTCCTTCGCCCTTGAAGCTAGCTGCAAAATCGCGAACAGAGGCCGCATGTTCGACGTCCTTCGCTCTCGCTTCGGTAAGCTCCTTCAAAATATTCGGCTTGGCGGCCTCTTCGCCCTTCGAAGAAGCGAGGAAGGCCTCCAACTTCGCGTACGCCGCGCCCGAGTCAATCGACTTTTGAGCGAGCGCGATACCTTCCTGAAGACTGTGGGCGATGTCGGCGACCCAAATCGCCGCAGCCGCATTGATGACGGCCGCCATACGATACGCGCCCTTTAGCGTTCCCATAAGAACACCCTTCAAGATCATCGCGTTCTCATTCGGCTCGCCTCCCGCAATCGCATCGACGGGATAAGTCTCGCCATAGATTTCGCCGATATCGATCTCGCCTTCGGAAACAACGCCGTTACGAAGCATCGCGAAACGCGTAAGCCCGTCGGTCGAGATTTCGTCGAGTCCATTGTTGCCGCAAACGATCAAAGCGCCGCGCGAACCGAGCTTTTTGAGCGTAATCGCGAAAGTCTTGAGCATCGAAGCGTCGGCGACGCCGATTACGTGCTGCTTGACCTGGGCGGGGTTGGTAAGCGGGCCTAAATAGTTGAAGATCGTCTTGAACTTAAGCTCGCGACGAACGGGAGCTGCAAAGCGCATCGCGGGATGGAGATTCTTCGCGAAGAGGAAGCCGATGCCGTTCTTGTCGATGCCCTTCGAGATGTCTTCGGCACTCATCTCGAGGTCATACCCGAGCGCTTCGAGGACGTCGGCCGTGCCGCACTTCGAAGTCGCCGCGCGGTTTCCGTGCTTCGCGATCGTAACGCCCGCACCGGCCGCGATAAACGCTGCGGTCGTCGAGACGTTGAAAGTTCCCGCGAGGTCGCCGCCCGTACCAACGATATCGATGGCGTCTTCGTGAGGACAAGCGACATGAATGCCCGCCTCGCGCATCGCCGAAGCGGCAGCCATGAGGTCGTCGGGAGTAATCCCCTTTTCATGGAACGCGGTCAAAACGGCCTTGATTTCCTCCGGGGCCATCTTGCCGCTCATTATCAGATCAAAAGTCTCTTTAGTGTTCATGATTAGCCCACCATCTTAAGAAAGTTTTCGAGCTGTTTCACACCTTCGGGCGTGCCGATCGACTCGGGGTGATACTGCATCGACTCGATCGGAAGCGTCTTATGGCGAAGGCCCATGATTTCGCCGTCTTCCGCTTCGGCGGAGATTTCGAAGCACTCGGGCAGCGTCTCGCGCTCAACCGCGAGCGAATGATAGCGCATCGCCTCAAAGCCCTGAGAAATGCCTTCAAAAATACCCTTCCCATCATGCTTCAAATGCGAGACCTTGCCATGCATAAGCTTCTTCGCGTGGATGATTTTGCCGCCGAAGGCCTGGGCAATCGACTGGTGACCGAGGCAAACGCCGAGCATCGGGAGCTTGCCGGCGAATTCTTTGATCGCGGCGAGTGTAATACCCGCGTTGTCGGGGCAGCTCGGACCGGGCGAGAGGACTATCGCCTCGGGGTTAAGCGCCTTGATACCTTCCAAGTCAATCGCGTCATTACGAACTACCTGCATATCCGCGCCGAGCGCACGAAACGCCTGAACGAGATTCCAAGTAAAGGAATCGTAGTTATCAATCATCAAAATCATAACGCCTCCGCGAATTTGACGGCCTCGAAAACGGCCTTCGATTTGTTGACGGTTTCCTGATATTCCTTCATCGGGTCGGAATCGGCAACGATACCCGCGCCGGCGCGCATCGTGATCTTGTCGCCTTCCTTGATGAGCGTACGAATGACAATGGCGAAGTCCATGTCGCCCGTGTAGCTGAAATAGCCGGCCGCGCCGCCATAAATGCCGCGGGGCGACTTTTCGTACTGAGCGATAAGTTCCATCGCACGAATCTTCGGGGCTCCCGTAAGGGTGCCCGCCGGAAACGCCGCGCGAAGAAGATCGAAGCCATCCTTATCTTCGGCGAGCGTACCTTCGACATCGGAGACGAGGTGCATGACGTGAGAATAGCGCTCTACGTGGGCGAAAGAGGAGACTTTGACGGAGCCCGTTTCGGAAACGCGCCCGAGGTCGTTGCGGCCCAAGTCGACGAGCATGACGTGCTCGGCGTTTTCCTTGATATCGGCCTTAAGCTCCGCTTCATTCGCGATATCTTCTTCGCTCGTTTTGCCGCGAGGACGCGTACCCGCAATGGGGCAAGTCGTGCACTTTCTCCCCGTGAGCTTGACGAGCTCTTCGGGGGAGCTACCGATCAAAGTCTTTTCGCCGAGCTTCATATAGAGATTGTAGGGCGAAGGATTGACCATGCGAAGCGCGCGGTAGAGGGATACCGAATCGGCCGAGGAGTACTTGACGAACTTCTGCGAAGGAACGATCTGGATGCATTCGCCGTTAAGAATGTCGTTCTTGCACTTGGCGACGATGTCGGCGAATTCTTCGGGCGTCATTTCGGGCTTGAACGGCTCTGGGCTCGAGCAGTTAAGGCATCCGGTCGCATAACGGCGAGGACGCTCGCGAAGGAAGAATCTAGCGTAAAGCTCATCGATTTTGCTTCTCGCCTTGCCGTAGGCATAAGGATCGGAAGTATCTGCCGCAACGATGATCATAACCGTACGACGAAGATTATCGAAAACGAGGATCGTATCGGTGAGCATGAACGCGGCAATCGGGCTACCTTCTTCGGGCGTAAGCTTAACGCGCGGCTCGAAGGTCGAAATCGAATCGTAGGCGAGGTAGCCGATCGCGCCGCCTTGGAGCGGCGGGAGCGTCGGATCGGGCTTGAAGTTCTTATTCTTAAGCTCGGCGCGAAGCGCATCAAGGATGTCGAGATAGGGAGTAAACTCGATTCCCGCGGGGCGCTTAATGAAAACGGCGCCGTCTTTCGAGAAAACGGTCGCCGTCGGGTCCACGCCTAAGAAGCTGTAGCGCGCACCGGCGCCGCCCGCAACCGACTCGAGGAGGAACGAATCCTCTTCACCGACGCGGGAAAGGACGGAAACGGGCGTTTCCATATCGGCCAAATATTCGCGGTAAACGGGTATCACTCCGCCCGCGGCAGCTTTAGCTCTGTAAGCTTCTTCGCTCAATTCTTTCAACATCTTCTTTCTTCTCCTTAAAATCAGAAACGGCTCGCTCTTTTGGAGCGGGCCGTCAATTACTATGATTTTGATATAGGCGTGACTTAGCGCTCCGACTGTTTATCGAAGTACCAGCGCCACCAACCAAAAACATTGATTTTCTTCATTTGCTTGTATTATATCATAATTCGCGCCGCCTTTGCAAGAGGGAAGACAAAAATTTTACATCGTCCGCATGGGACCCATGCTTCGCCCCAACCGAATCTTCCGCGGCAGTTTTATCTCGTCCCAAGACGATAGGAGGCGACTAGCCGACTTTAGTCGTCGGGACGAGCAAACGTACCGGCGACAATACTTTTCACTTTGATTTCCGGCGCCCACGCCGCGCCAATACACTGTTTATACTACTACTTTACGCGCTTGGATCCCATGGGGACCGCGGCTATCGCAAAGGCCGACGCCTTATAAACAACAAGAGATGATCTGCACGATGAGCATCAAGAAATCACCAAGCGACATCAAACACATTGCTCTAGCACTCCCTTCAAAAACGCGTACATTCCTGACAAGAAACAGGAGATTAGAAAGACGCGAAGCCGCCTAAACCTCGCGTCTATTTTACACAGCCACTACAATATGTTATTTTCTTTTACGAAGAACAACATGCCAATCGCATTCAGCATTTTCAATCTCGTCAAATTCCGCTGTCGCCAGATCCTCTTTTGCGTCAACAATACGCACTGTCGCCACTTTCGTTTCACTACGGGACTTCTTACCGGTACGAGCATTAACTACTGTTTTACCAAGACTATAGACATCGAGAATCTCGCCCGCCGTCACCAACTCTTTAGAAGCGTCAATCGTCAGAATTCCATCATCGGAGCAATCGACAATCCGAAAAGCAATACTGGCCTTTAACTCCCTTGAAAACTCGGCAAACGCCTTAGTAACGACGGCTTGAAGTCGCGACGCTCGCCCTTTTTCGCGCGCGGATGCAACTTGATCCATTAAAAGCAACGTACACGGCTCCGCCCGATCCGCTTTTTCGCAAAAATCTTTTGAGATCAACAATTCGCCGGTCTTCATATCCGTAACCTTGATCGCAAAATCCACGACTTCTGACGATTGAACAACAGCATGCCTCGCGTCAGCTGCCGCCCTATTTACAGTGCTCTTGTATTGCTTAACAACCATACTGAGGCGATAGGCAGGCGTCTTGAAGTTGTCAAGGCCGGCTACCTCATCATTCAGGGCGGCAAAAATCTCCTGCTCCTGCGCACTGCGCCCGATGGACTTCTTCGACACGATTCGATAATAACCGACTTGTGCTATCACGCCCTCAATCTGTTCCGCGAGAGATTCGAGATTGACATTATCAGACTTCTCGCTGCGCCCATCAACGACATCCTTTGCATCAAGTAGCAACATCGGACGCTTATCCTCTAATGTTTCAGCACGTACTGAATTCGCCGTCAATGCGCTTGCTGCAATCAAAAATCCGACAACAACAGTCAACTTATTCATAAACTCTCCTTTAATATCTTATTTCTTGGCTTTAACACGAATCACCGCTTTCAACTTTGACGAACTCAAGATCGTCTTAGCAGGAGAAAGCGTTATATCTTCATTCGACGATATTGCGCTTACTGTATGATTTAGTGAGAGCGCCTTAAACGGTTCACCGACTTGAATCGGCACTCCTTCATAAATCACAGACTCTTCCCCATCAACGACCTTAACGTCGCGATCAAGGTAAAGCTCGATCTCCTCGGGCGTAACCTCTTCAGACAAGGCTTTCGGGATCGTTACATTAACAACGTACTCTTTTACGAATTTCTCACCGACGCGCTTGGCTATTTGCTTCATGGCATCCTCTATCAACGCATCAGCAATTACAGATTCGTCCCCGGATGTGGCAACTGCATCGGTCTTGCGCGTGTCGTATTTGGCGGTAACATCACACGAGAATACGCGAACGTTATTAAAGTCACTTACCTTTGCAGTGGCCTTTCTAGTGTAACTGTCTTTCTTGACTGTCGCGCCGCCTAAAGGAATGACTTTAGAAACGCGCTGAAGATCACCCATTGTCACTGAAAGAAACAACGTCGCCGGAGCTACCTCTTCCTGATCTTTGTCTGCAATAGCCTTCTCAACCTCCGACAGAGACGCGTCTGATCTATCTACAATGGCAATGAAGTCCGAATACTCTTCCAAACCCGATGCCAAATAGTCTTTTGCAATAACGATCATGCGATTATCTTTGTTGGCGACAATGCTATTTCGCAAACCTTCCAACATCTTGCGACGCCTGGCGTTCTCGGCATGAACTTCATCTCGTTGCCTGACATATTCCGCAACTCCGGTAAGCCAATTAATGCGAACGGCCTCCTTCTGCAAATCAGGATCCAAGGCCGCATCCGCCGCCTTAGGCACAGGAGGAGCCTCCAGACACGCCTTGTCAACAGCCGCCATGAACTTCTCGGTCTTGGCGACTGTATCAATCGTACCAACATCAACAAGCAAAATATTAAGCTTGCTCGGCAATGCCGCACTGCCGGTCAATGCGCACAATATCATGCAACAGCAAAACATCTTTTTCATCATATACTCCTTTCGAGCATCATTCGCTCAACACTTCCTGAATTTTCTCCACAGCGAGATTAATTCGACGCTGCCTTTCGGCTTTCTTTTCAATCCACTGATCCATCTCACTCGTATAGAAGTTTGTATCAAGTTTTGACGCAATGGTCGATGCGAGAATCCCGTCCTTAAACGTAGCGAACTCCGGGGAATCTCCCGCCACCACGTCCATATATGCTCCACTGCGCCAATCGCCCAAACCGGGACACGGGAGAACCGAAATCGGAAGCAGGAACGACGACCATTTCCTACTACCAACAACACAAGTCACTTTTTTGACTCCGTTAGGCGTCTGTATCTGCGCCTCTTGCGATATCTCTTCTGACTTCACGAAAGGCCAAATACCGAGTGTGCACACCGAAAAAACATTATTTACCATCGCAACACTACCGGTCGTGTCGCGCGAAGACCCTCCGGATGTTCTCACAGTTATCGGGAGCGCACTTCCTTTTGCAGGCACCTTACTCCCATCAACCGGCTTTACTTCCAAGCCGTTCTCCCGCTCCATCCGTTCTACGATAGATCCGGAAACCGCATACACACCTTGCGCTTTACCATCGATGGACCCGGATTCCAGCCATGCAACCTGGTTACTGAAGCATCCCGTAAGAGATGCAACCAATCCTACTGCCATTATACTTTTACCTATATTTGCCATCTTCATTATCCTATTTTCCTCGCACCTTTTGCACAACCACATTACGCGAGGACGAGAAATGTAGCGTGACATTTTCATTCATGAATCTGTTGGGGGCACGGCCAAACGCCGCGTGTGGCATAAAAGAACGCACCTCTTCGCAGATCTCGAACGAGGCACGACCAAGCGCCTTGGAGAAATCAGGAAGAGGCGCGTAAAGTGGGGGCATAGCATGTGCCCGAATACACTTTACGCAACCATCTACCTAGCTTCTCCA
>JAZLMG010000064.1:0-9106 GCA_045598585.1 Kiritimatiellia bacterium | reverse complement strand
CTCTTTGCGTTCTTTGACGGATTGATTCCGGAGGGATGGCTTCTCGATATTGCCGAGAAATCTTGGAAGCTCAATCCGCGCGATCGGTTTTCGTGTCTGCTGGCATGTTGCAAGGATTGCATCGGCGCGGCAAGTATTCGGGAGGTGATGGAATGAGCCTGCGCCGTTGTTTGATTTGCGGATGTCCGATTGAAGACGAAGGCGCGCTCGAGTATCATACGAAATGCGCCAAGACATTCTTCGGCTCAAAGCGGATTCCCGTTTTTCCTTATCGAACGAGTGAAATCAATGAACTCGCGAAGAGTCTTGTCCTGTCGCGTGTGAGTGTGCCGGGTGTGCAGGCGAAGTTGTCCGTTCATCTTGAGCATACGGATGAGGTTGATCGCTTTACGATTGTCGGCTTTGAGGGCGATTACATTCTTAAACTTCCGACGGCAACCTATCCGGAAATTATCGAAGCCGAGCATTTCGGAATGATGCTTTCGTCGCTCTGCGGACTCAAGACGGCGGAATACGCGCTCGTTCGGTTGGAGTCCGGAGATTTCGGCTACCTGACGAAGCGCCTTGATCGAGTGGACGGCGTCAAGCACATGCTCGATATGTGCCAGTTGACGTTAAGGGATACGGAGCGCAAGTACACGGGCTCGTACGAGCAAATCGCCAAAGCGATCAAGGCGATGTCGGCGACAAGCGGCTTGGATTTGGGCGAGTTTTTCAATGAAGTCGTCTTCGCGTATCTGATCGGGAACTCGGATATGCATCTGAAGAACTTTTCGATGTTACGTGAGCATAACGGAGATTGGCGGCTTGCGGCAGGATATGATCTCTTGCCGGTCAAGATGCTGATGCCGCAGGATCTCGATGAGTTGGCGCTTAATTTGAACGGCAAAAAAAGGCATCTCGCGCGAAAGGATTTCGCTGCGTTTGCCGAGGCCTGTGCGATCCCGTCCGCGCGATTCGATCGCACACTCGATCGCTTTCTCGGCGTATTCGAAAAGCGTCTTCCTGTAGCGCTCGCGCGCTCGTTCCTTTCGGACGCATTCAAGACCTCGCTTCTTGAGTCGATTAATGCGAGGATTTCGGTGCTACTTGAGGGGACTGTAAGGGTCAAGACTCATTGATATAATAGTTTGATAATGAATTTAAAGTGATGAGCGAAGATTATTCGATTTTGATTGAGGCGTTGAAAAAAGCGAAGAAGGTCGGCGTTTTGACGGGTGCGGGCGTGAGCACGCTTTCGGGGATTCCCGACTTTCGCGGTCCGCAAGGCCTTTACAAGAATCCCGATGCCGAGCGCATCTTCGACATCGACTGGTTTGACCGCGATCCGTCAGTTTACTACAAGGGTTGCCGTGAGCTCGTGTATGGCCTCGAAAAGTACGAGCCGAATAAGGTCCATCACGCGCTCAAGCGACTTGAAGACGTCGGCATTCTCAAAGGCATCGCGACGCAAAATATCGATATGCTCCATCAAAAGGCCGGCTCGTCGAATGTTTGGGAAGTGCACGGCTATCCGCTCATCCATCATTGCAGATGGTGCGGACGTTCAATCGGTTTCGAGGAAGTCTGCGCGGAGCTGAAGAAGGGCATCGAAGTGCCGCGCTGCTCCTGCGGCGGCGCATACAAGCCCGACATCACTTTCTTCGGTGAGATGCTCCCCGAAGAGGCGTTCGTGAAGTCGCAGGAACTCGCGCTTTCGTCCGATGTCTTCCTTGTGCTCGGGACATCTCTTACCGTCTATCCCGCGGCAAGTATCCCCTCGCTTACGCTCCGCGCGGGCGGCAAGGTCTTTATCGTCAATGGCTCGGCGACTTCGCTAGATTCTCGCGCGACCATGCGCTACACCGACCTCGCCGAATTCGCCGAAGTTATCTTGACGAATATCGGGGCAAATATGGTATAATATGAGAAGAAAAGGAGATATCGATTATGACGAAGCTTACTAAGATTTTGGCGCTAGGTTCGCTCGCGCTCGTTGCGGGCTGTGGACAGGTCGATTCGGGACACGCGGGGCTCAAGCTTTCGTGGGGTAAGGTCGTATCCGCGCCGCTCGGACCGGGCCTTTGGTTTTATAATCCTATCGGTGGTTCTCTCGTCGTCTATGATTGCCGCGAACAGCGCACCGATTTCAAGATGACGGCTTATACGAAAGACGTGCAAAGCGCCGACTTCAATATCGTCGTCACTTATGCTATCGATAGAACGAAGCTCGTCGGCCTTCATAACGAAATCGGAACGCGTTATGTCGAAAAGATTTTGAATCCTGTCGTGATCGGCGTTACCAAAGATGTTGTCGGTCAGTGGGAAGCCGACAAGCTCATCAATGGGCGCGAAAAGGCGACGAGAGAAATCGTCGACCTCGTTCGCAAGGCGATGAATGGGCGCCCGATAATGGTCAGCAATGTCGTTATTGCCAACATCGACTACTCGGACGTCTTCGAGAAGGCGATTGAAGATAAGCAGGTCGCTATGCAGAACGCGATTCGTGCGAAGAATCGTACGCAGGAAATCGAGGAAGAAGCGCGGCAGAAGCTCATTACCGCCGAAGCGGAAGCGAAGTCGATGCAGATTCGCGGCGATGCACTCAAAGCGAATCCCGGCCTCGTTCAACTAGAAGCGGTAGCGAAGTGGGATGGCAAAGCTCCCCAAACTCTTGTTATCGGCTCCGACTCTACCCCGATTCTCGGGAAGTAAGAGGTTAACATGGCAGGATTAGGTCAGCATATTGAGTTTGCGCAGATTCACGCCTCGAACTATTTGTCTCAAAGCGCATCAGAGATTGCGCATGAGAGTGCGCGAGAGGCTATGAATCTTCGTCGAGATGTGGAGCGGCTATATTTGTCGGTTCAGGCAATGTGGGAGCTACTCAAGGCAAGAACTGATTTGAAGGACGAAGATCTGGCTGCGAAGATGCGAGAAATTGACTTAAGAGATGGTCGTGAAGATGGCAAGGACGCTACTCAGACAGGAATTAATATTTGCCCTGCATGTGGGCGCGCACAGGAAAAGGGCTCGGTAACTTGCCTATGGTGCGGCGCTCCGGCAAAAAACGGAGCTTTTAGTCATATCGGGAAATAAGGCGATTATGAAGAAAACGCTTTTTTTAATGTCGCTCCTGGCAATCGTGGCCGGGTGTAGGTCGAAGGAATTCAAATCCACGCCGTTCTACGAGGGGATGGATGTCAAATATGTCGGGGATGCGCGTGAGCGTGTCAACCTTTGGCCGGTTGCGTATTGGCACAATCCTGCAGGTTCGATAGCATGGCCCTTCGTGTCGTTTTCGAACGATCTATTCGCGCTTAGGCCCATCTACTCGCAGTACAAGCTAAGCAGCGCGGGGGGTGAATATGACGAGTTCAACTTTCTTTGGCCAATCGCGCAGGCGGATACAAAATACAAAGACTACCGTATTTTCCCCGTCTTCTGGGGTGAGAGCCATAAGCGTGGCGAATACTATCAGGCGATTTTCCCCGTCTACTTCAATGGACCAGACTACAACACGCTCTTCCCGCTTTGGCTTTATCATGCGAATGACGAGAAATGGAGCTTTGCGACTTTTGCGGGACTAGCGGGCGCGAAAAAAGATGAAAGTAAGAATTATCGCGCTAGTTGGTGCTTTCCGCTTTGGTATGAGAACTCCGAGGGTGTTCTCGCGACGACATTCTTCGGCTATGACAAGGATTCCAAGTGGGTCTTTCCGATCGGCTATTGGGATAAAGACTCCTTTATCTCGATTCCTTATTCGCGGGGACGTTTCGGAGGATCTGAGGATACTTGGTGGTCGGTTCCTCTGGCGCTTTCGTGGGGCTCTAATCATCATTGGAAAGATAGGAATACGGGAGATGGCTTCCTTCTCCTCGGGTTCTGTGGATGGGATTGGTGCAAGAGAGAAAGCGGATATAACCGTTATGAATGGTGGTTAGGCCCGCTTGCGGGTTATGAGGGAAGGTCGGATAGTTCGAAGACATGGATTCTTCTTCATCTCGCCGAGTTTTCGACGAAAACCGGTGAAGTGGCTGAGTCGTATTTCATTCCGTTATATTGGTGGGAGAGGGGCAACGGGATAATGACTCCGCTAGGTGGATGGGATTGCACTGCCTACTATATTACACCTCTTGTCGGCATCAATCGTGCCGACAACGAGGAAGAGGGCGGTTATGTCTTCCCTATTTGGCATCACTCTAAGGATCGCGATTTTGAGGAGAAGATCGCGCTGATGGAGTCCGAGAAACTTCCCGATTCGATCGAGGTCTATGAGTCGCCGCATACGAATGATGTCGGTGTGGTCAAAACGAGGCTCCATGTTCATGACACATACGCAAGAGATAAAACGACGTGGTTCTTGTTGTCTGATCACAATCGTAGTTTCATCATCAGTGATATGAACTTTTACCGGGATGAGAATTTTACATGCAATATGCGGTCTTTCCATAAGTTCGGCAATCGTCTTTTGCTGAATCGCGAGGGTGAGCGCCGGATTGAGTTCAATCTTGAAACGCGCGAGAAACTATTGGATAAAGAAGAGGATGAGGCGAGTTTCCTTTGCTTCCTTTATCAGTCCGAGTCGTCCAAGGATAGGATGAAGGGAGAGACCTTTGCGCGGCATCGCGTTCTTTGGAAGCTCTGGGATTATATGGAAGTGAACGGCAAGGTGTCGCTCGACATCTTCCCCGGGTTCACCTACGATAAAGACAAGGATGGCGCGTCGAAGACCTCTTTCCTCTGGCGCTTCTATAACTACGAGAGAACGAGAGAAGGCGGAGCGAACCTCGATTTCTTCTTCTTGCCGATTCTTCGCGCAAAATGAGTCTTCTTCTCGCTATGATTGTTTGGTATTTTCCCGGGTGGATGCGGACAGAGAAGCCGCAGGATGGGATAATGCCTGCGCTGAAGCAAGCGTTTCCTGAAGCGGAAGTCGTTTTTAAACCATGGAAAGGCGATGTGATTTGGCCACTCGCGACCAAGAATGCCGATGAAGTCGCCGAGAAATTTGCCGCGGAAATCGCCGCGATGAGCGAAGAAGAACGGCAAAATCTCGTCTTGGTCGGTCACTCGCTAGGCGGAAGAATCGCCGCGCGAGTCACAAGCAAACTCGGCGCCAAAGGCCTCAAAGTAAAAGAGACGATTCTTATGGGCGCAGCACTTCCGTATGAAGATAAGGATATCATTAGGATGGGGAAGGGTAGCGAACTTCCGATTCTCGCGATTTGCAACCCGAAGGACGTAACGCTCAAATATATCTACGCGGCTTTTGGAGGCGAGTGGTCGGCTGCCTTTGGGGCGAATGGCGGCATCGGCAAGCTCGAGAACTGCCGCGAATATGTCGTACCCGCTTCGCTGGTTAAGGAAGTCCCGGTCGACCGATTTTGGGCGGATGTCGAAGCGTTTCGCGAAGTCGCCAATCACCACGCGCTCTTTTATGTCGCGGCGCTTAGGAAGATTATCGAAGGTGAAGAGCTTGAAGAAGAGGTCATGATTCCTCAAGATTTCATAACCATCGAGTGGCCGGTTATGGATAAGGGAATTTGGTGGGAGGTAATTGAAGAGCGCGAAGGCTGGAAGCTCGAGCGCAATATCATTACCGGACACGCCCGCATACTTGACCCTAACAAAATCCGCCGCGCATGGGGATCGGTCGAAAAATTGAAACTTTCATTCAGAAAAAATGTTGAACGATAAAGAATTGCGAGCGATATTGTCGACGCTAAGTGCGGAAGAATATCGCAAGATTGCCGCGGAGCGGATGAAGGAGCATCACGAGGCGACGAATCGCTTCTGCGGGAAGTGCGGCGGGGCGATGCGCCATCATGCCGACCCAAACGAAAACGCGTATGTCTGCGAGAAGTGCGGTTATCTCGCCTATCCGAAGATTTGCCCCGCAGTTATCGTGCTCGTCAAGAAGGGTGACAAGATTCTTCTCCAGTGCAATTCGCACTATGGGCTAAAGAATTGGACGTTAGTTGCGGGCTTCGTCGATCCCGGGGAGACTTTCGAGGATGCGGTTAAGCGCGAAACTTTAGAAGAAGCGTCGATCAAGGTCAAGAACATTCGCTATTTCGGTTCCCAAAGTTGGCCTTTCCCCTCGACGATTATGGTCGGCTTTATGGCTGAATACGAAAGCGGCGAACTTACCCCCGATGGGGAAGAAGTCATCGAATCCGGTTGGTTCTCGAAAGAGGAACTCCCCGAAATCCCGCTCCCCGGCTCAATCGCCCGCGCGCTAATTGACAATTGGCTACGGAGATCATTCGTCTAAGGAGGAGAGCTTTTTGAGGCGGTAGGTCATCATGCGCGGGGAGACGCCGAGTTCGCGGCCTGCGGCGGATTGATTGCCGTTGTGGCGCTTTAGCGCGTCCTCGAGAACCTTCTTCTCGTATTCTTCCAAAAGCTCGGCTAGCTTTTTCGGCGTGGATTCTTCGGTTTTGAAGCCGGTATCGGTAAGACCGGAGTTTTCCTGGAGTTGCGGCGGGAGATTGTAGCCGTGGATCGTATCGTCGGTTGCGGTTAGAACCGCGCGTTCGATGCAGTTTTCGAGCTCACGCACATTCCCCGGCCACTTCCAGCTTAGAAGCATATTGACCGCAGGCGGCGAAATCTTCGTGACCGATTTGCCGTACTTAAGCGACATCCGCGAAAGGAAATGCTCGGCGATCATGAGAATATCACCGCCGCGCTTTTCGAGATCGGGGACTTGAATCGGGAAGACCGAGAGACGATAGTACAAATCTTCGCGGAATTTGCCTTCTCTCATCATTTCTTCGAGATTGCGGCTCGTGGCGGCAATAAAGCGGACATTCGACTTAAGCTCCTCGTTCGAACCGACGCGCGAGAAGGTGCGGTCTTGGAGGAAGCGAAGGAGTTTTACCTGCAAAGGAAGCGAGAGGTCGCCGATTTCGTCGAGGAACAAGGTGCCGCCGTCCGCTGCTTCGGCGCGGCCGATGCGCTTTTCGCGTGCATCGGTAAAAGCGCCGCGCTCATGCCCGAAGAGTTCGGACTCGAGAAGCGCTTCCGGTAGCGCCGCGCAATTGAGGATAATGAAGGGCTTTTTTGCGCGATTCGAGCGCTTTTGGATCGCGCGGGCGACGAGTTCCTTGCCCGTGCCGCTCGAGCCGCGAATCATCACGGTCGCGTCGGAGGGCGCGACGAGGCGAATTTGTTCGTACACCGCGCGCATCTGGCGACAGTTTCCGATCAGTCCCGAATGCTCGTCGGTCGTGAGCATCGTTCTCAAGCGGCGGTTCTCGTTCTCGAGACGCTCGCGCTCCTCGCGCTCTTTAAGGCAGACGCCCGCCGCATCGGCGGTCAAGTTCGCGATGACGCGTAAAAGGGCGACGTCGCGCTTGAAGAGGTCGGCGCCTTCCGAGGGATTGGCGCGGTCGATCGAGAGAGTGCCGATAACTTGGCCTTGGTGAATCAAAGGTACGCAGATGAAGGCGACGGGGTCGGAGTCTTTACGCGCGTGCGTACGATTAAGAAAGCGCTTGTCCTTATGGATATTCGGGACGATTTCGGCCTTCGCGAGATTCGCGACCATGCCGGTAATGCCTTCGCCGAGCTTGTAGTGGCCGCGGGCGATTTCATCGGAGCCGAGCCCACGAGAGGCCTCAATCGAAAGTTCATCGCCTTGCAGTAGGGTAAAAGTGCCGCGGAGCATCCCCATCGACTTTTCGAGAATGTCGAGGACTTTGTTTAACAGCTTACGGACATCGCGCTCCAGGACGATGGTGGAGCTGATCTCCTCCAAAACCTGAATCTCGGTCGACAATTCATTTTTCATAATATGTATATTTTACATTTTTTGTCGCCACATGTCAAGCCGAGCTATCTAGGTAGGAAAATGAAGAAAGGGGAGGCCTTGCGGCCTCCCCAAATTTTATCAAACTAACGGAAGATCGATCGAGATGATCGATTCGTCCGGAAGCTTGACCTCGAACTTGATCGGATGACCCTCATCGAGCCACATGCCGTCAGGGTAGGGCGTCGCGTTGACCTTGAACTGAGCGCGAACGGCCGTGCTCGAAACGCGTTCGAACATCGTGATCGAGGGATCGGGATCCCACTCGGTCGCGGTCTTGAGTTCGCCCGAGTCCTTGTCATAGAGAGCGTAGCGACCCTTGATACCTTCGGGAAGGTTCTTGCCCTTAACCTCGATCATGTCATAGATCGTGATCATCTTCCCAACGGCCTCAACAACCCCAGCCTGATTGAACTGCACGAACGACGTAAGCTGCGGTTCGCTCGGCGCATCGACGATAAGCGTCGCGCTCACATCTTTCGTCTGCGTTCCTGCGTCGGGATCACCGCAACGGCCTTCGACCGTGAAGATGATTTCCTTGCCGTCGAGAGCTTTGTCACAGAAGACTTCGGGCACGATGATGTCGATGAACTGATCGCCGGAATCGACTACCTCGCATTCGGCCTCGATCCTCGCTTCGCCTTCGCCGACGCGAGCGGTGACCTTGTCGCCCTCAAGCATCTTGGTGTACTTGCCGTTGATCGTGGCCTTTTCACCGGCCTTGACGTGGTCGAGCGAGCAGCCCTCGGTCGTGACGGAGACGAGCATCAAGGTCGCGCCTTCATTGACGTTCGAGAGCGTGAACGCTGCGGTCGGACGAATTTCGTTGGCGAGGCGGAAATGAATGCGGACATTGTCCTTCTTCGCCTTCGAATCCTTATTCGCATACCAACCCTTGATCGACATGAGAACGAAGCCGGAAGCTCCGACTTTGACGTTTTCGCCGGTACGTGCGCCGTAATTGAGACACGCGGCAAAATACTTGTCAATCAAACGCTGAGCGATTTCAGGTGCGATCTTGAAGCCGCCGTCGGTAATTACGCCGGGGAGGATTTCGGTTTCGCCATCAACCGAATTGCCATCGGAGACGAACTGAGCGGTGAAGCCGCCTTTCTCCGAGAACTTCTTGTCGATGGGGTTCATTTTGTACTTTTTAATTCGAGCCATATTTGACTCTCCTTTCTTTTTTTGTTTGTTTTTAAACCCCCATTAGGTGGTAGGTGACCACCCCGCGAGGTGGGGGTAGGGGTACCTCGCGAGGTGGGGTGGGGGGTATCCCCCGAGGTGGGGTAGGGGGGAAGCCGTGGGGGG
>JAZLMG010000063.1:0-81285 GCA_045598585.1 Kiritimatiellia bacterium | reverse complement strand
GGAAGATTCCGTCAAACGACAAAGCACCTCATTGAGAATATGCTTGCCGTCGTATTCGATTTCGTACCGATATCGTCCGCCTTCGAGCGCCACATCCGCAACGAAAGAAGCCGACGCATATTTGTCGTTCAACTTATTCGGCGCGAAGCACCCCGCGATTCCATGCGCCAGAATACGAGAGAAGGTCAAGAATGCATTGATGACATTTGACTTACCCGAAGCGTTTGCACCGTAAATAGCCATCACCGGAACGAACCGGCCGTTTTTGCCTCTTCGTGTCGGCAAGAACGCCCACGCATCGCTCGTCTCGAAGTGACGCGGAGCCGCCTTTTCGCCGTATCGAAAGTCGATACATAGATCGAGAATCGACCTGAAATTGCGAATTTTAAATTGCTCGATCATTCTCTATCCCTCATTTTCTAACCATATTATATCATATCCGCCGTCGTAATGCAATCAGAATTTCTGATTGGATTTAATCCTGTCAATCTTGTTAATCCTGTCTTCTCTCTCACCCACTAACCACTAATCTCCTACTCCTAATCTCCAAGAGCTTCCACACGCCGGGATGCTTGATTGCGTGAAGCCCAAACTTAAGAACGTCTCTAGTGCCCGGGCAACGGCAAATGTAGACAAGGGCACGGTGATAGACAATTTCGCCAAGCGAGAAGTAGGTGCGTAAACTCGCCCATGTCGAAATGCCGCGAATCTTCGCGTTCATCTTGTGCCAGATAAGAATCGTATCTGAGAGCATCGAGAGTGCCCCGCGCATCTTCTTCCACGGGACTTCGCCCGCATGATGAATGACGACACCCTTATCAATCTCTTCTTGCGTCACAACTTCCGTAAACCGCTGCCAAACCTGCGGCACGAGCTTGGTGCGGCCGAAGCAAGTGATATTGAGAACCGACTGATCATTGAACGGCGGATGCTTCTGAAGGATCTCGAAGCACTTCTTGTCGATGCCTTCATCTCTGAACTTCTTCAAGTTGAAGAACGTAAGCCCAGCGCAAAAATACCTTTCCCGATCAATCGGATAGCCATGCTCCTTAAACCACTTCTCCTCAATATCAAGCGTCCATGTTGCGCCATCCTTCGTTCCGACGAGTGCATATTGATCATCTCGCATTTCCCACAGCTCGGCAACATCGCGCATCCATGTAAAATCGCAGTCACAGTAGATACACCAGTCGATGTCCTTAAGAAGCTGCGGCAAGAGAAGTCTCGTGTAGACCATATAGCCGCCGTTCCACTTCGGCAACCCTTCGAACATCTTCTCTTCGACGGGGATCCACTCGAAGATACAATGCGGATGAAACTCGGCAATCTTCTTCGTCACATACGCTTTATCTTCCTCGGCAATTCCGGCATCGAGCACGTGAAAGCGAAGCACATACTCCTTGTTCGCGTGCATCGCCATACTGCAGGCCGTTTCAAGGAGCCCACAAAAGTACGGCCCATTCGCCGCAAGCCCTATTTCGATTATTTTCATTTACGAATGAACTCCAAAAGTTGCTCGCACGCATGACCGGTCTGATATTTACATGTATCGGCAAAGCCGGAAGCGGGAATAAATCTAGGTTGTTGCAAAGTCTTTTCCAACTCATTGGTTAATGTGTCGATATCATTCACTGCAGGCCCGGCATACATATTCTCGAACCCATCAACCAGGCCTGATGACATTGCGCAATAGTTCTCAAGATCGTAAACAAAGTGAATGCACGGTCGCTTCAAAACACCGAAATCCTGATACGTACCGGAATAGTCGCTGATTAAGATATCCGAGATAAGAAGAAGCTCATTCGTATCAATAAGCTTCTGTTTCTCAGCAGAGATTGGAATCGAACAAGTTGATTCACCGACAATCGGCATCGCTTCTAGAGTGCGGTAATGATGCTTTTCAATCAGAACTGCGTTGTGTGCGTGCAAAATAGACGCAAACTTTTTCTGCTCGCCTTCCGGAAGACTATAGAACGAAAAAAGTTGCGCCGGATCCGTACGCCACGTAGGGAGATAAGTAATGATTTCTTGCGCCGGATCAAATCCAATAATTTTCGCATATTTCTCGCGAAGCGAGCGCTTTAGCGATTCGTCCTGGTCGCCTTTAATGAGATAATCGTTCGTAGGCGTTCCAATGCGCAAGATACGATCCTTGCGGAAATAAAGAGGGTCGCCCGCTAGGAGTTTCTCCGCATCACGCTCTCCTCCTATCATCAGCCAAGGACGCGTATGAAGACCCAGTCGACGCACGATGCGTCCTGAGAGAGTTGCACGAGGTGCACCCCGCTCAGATGCTGTCATCGCACCGTTTCGCTTAAAGCTATATCCATGCCATGTATTGACTAGTGTCGCGAATCCCTCCAATGGCCATGTTGTTAAATCCCATTCTATGGAAATACAGAAAATCCATGTCTTCGCGCGAAGCAAGGCAAATGCCGCAGCGAGCGAATCCTTACGCACGAATCTTACCCGATTAGATTTGGGAAGTTTTTCTCGAATCACCTCATCACCAATCCAAACAGCCTTAAAATCGGTATTAGCAAGGAGGTGCTCAAGAAAGTATTTTGGATTATCGTTGTACATCTTGCCATACCAAGCTCCAAAGGCAACGAGTTTTTTATCACGAGGCCAAAGGTATGCGATGACGCGCACAAGTTGTTTAATCGCGAGGATAATCGTTTTGTCGAAGATATAATCAAACGATTTCATTAAACACATCCCTTCACTTCACACGGAAGGATACGATCCGTATTAAAACACGAAGCGCCTATCTCTCGCCACTTTCTGCAGCGTCCAAGATCATTAACTCCGGAAACGGAAACAATAAAACCTTCTTGAGCGAACCGCCCTACAATCTCACGAACCGACGATGTAATAGGTTGATCTTCGAGCGATACAGAGCGAACACCTGTCGCTATCAATGTCCTGATAAGCTGCGGCACGCACCATTGGTTCTCACGAAAAATATCATACTGCAATGTATAGTGAAGCGCCCCGAAACAATGGCCGTTCGCAAAACGATAAAGATCCCTAAGCGAATAACATTGGTAAATTACGCGTTTTAGAAAACTCGCGGACGCATGATTCTTCAAATATGTCGGAAGATCGAAACCTCCGGCACAATGGCACGGATCTATTGAAAATCGAACTTCGCTTACTTCATATTCGGATAGTAAACGATCGAGTGTGATGGGCGTCTCGTTATTCAAAAGTTTCGCCGCAAGAAACTCATCACAAGTCGGCGCCTTATCAAACATCACCTCGTTATTCTGGCGAAAATCGTGAGTCAAGACAGGGACTCCATCTGACGTAAGCCCAATATCGATTTCTATGACATCAAATTCTGAGTCTATTGCGCGATTGATGGCCTCTAGTGAGTTCATATATTTATACCCCCCCCCCTAGACCGGCATGCGCCCATAAGGTAAGATCCGACTTAAAGCGACTTCGTACGTTTGGCTGCCGCGTAGCGCGACGAATAATCGCATGGCATTTTGTATAGAAGCGCGCGCGATCGATCGTACGAGCTTTTAACAGGCGGATGAGGTCAAATAATATCATTTACCGGAGCCACTTCTGATTTGAGAAGAGGATATCCCCTCGGTGCGCGGCATAACATAAACTTCTCTATTTTGCGAGGCACACCATTCTTTCGCGCGTTGGAATCCGGCATGACACTGGTCGGGACCGGCGATGAAAGTGTCGAAATCAAGCGTCTTGATTGTTTCATCTACGGCCGTATAAGAAACTACCTCGTCGACATAGCGAAGCGCGGCAATCATCTTAGCGCGCTGCTCCCACTTGTAAGTAAGCTTAACATCCTTGAACTTCGTCACCCACTCATCGGACTGAACTGCAACGATTAGTTTGCCGCCTTCTCCAGCGTATTCCTTGCAACGGCGAAAGAGTTCAAAGTGTCCCCAATGAAGGAGATCGTAAACACCAAATGTTACAACAGTTTTCATGAAGAGACCTTGTGAATAAAGAGACCGGAGCGAAGCTTCGGCTCGAACCATGTTGATTTGGGCGGCATTACCTCTCCTGCATCCGCAATCGCCATCACTTCATGAATGGTTACGGGCTTCATCGAGAATGCAACTGCCGCTTGTCCGGCATCGACGCAATGCTGCAGTTCAGCTTCGCCGCGGATGCCGCCTACAAAAGAAATACGCTCGGATGTGCGCGGATTGTCTATTCCGAGCTCTGGACGCAGAAACTCATTCTGCAAGAAGGAGCAATCGAGCTTATCGACAACGGACGCCTCCACGCGAGGTGTCCACTTTAGCGCGTACCATTCGCCCTTAAAATACATACGTGCCGTACGAGGTCCACCTGTAAAGACGCGCTTGACCGCTGCCAAAAACTCCTCGTCCGATAGTCCGTTCAAGTCGTGAACGAGGCGATTGTACGGAAGAATCTTCAGCTGATTCGCCGGAAAAGCAACCGCCATATAATAGCGCGACTCGCCTTCGAAATTATGGTCTTCGGCATAACGCGCAGCTGCAGCCGTGCGATGATGCCCATCAGCGATGTACATCTTAGGAACCGACTCAAACGCTCTTTTGAGTGAATTCGTGTCTGCCACTTCCCAAACGGTATGACATATTCCATCCTCGGCAACGAAATCGTAAAGCGGCGCCGTGCGGCATATTTCATCGACGAGCGCGTCTATTTCCGGGACATCCGAATATGTGAGGAATCCTGGGCCTGTATGCGCTCCCAAAACTTCAATATGGCGCTTTCGATCCTCTTCTTTGTCGGGACGAGTGAACTCGTGGCGCACTATCTTACCGGCAAGATAATCCTTTGTATCGAATGTTGCCACTACTCCGGTCTGTGTATGCTCACCCATCTTTTGGCGATAGATATAGAACTTCGACGCATCATCGCGAGCAAGTACGCCATCGGAAATAAGCTTATCGAGAGCAATACGTGCTTGGCTATACGCTTCTTCGGAGCTATAACTTGCTCCATCCTCCAAATCGATCTCAGGGCGCGAGACGTGAAGGAACGACTTCGACTTTCCTTTTGCCAGCTCCCGCGCCTCGTCCGCCGAGCAAACGTCATACGGGACCGCGGCAACTTCTGCCGCGTCCTCCTGTTTTGGCCTCAACGCAATAAAAGGTCTAATAAGCATTATCTCTTAATATTATATCATTTATGCGATTGATTTGGAATACTTATTTGCTTTTCGGTCTTCGTATATCCTTACAATGTTGCAAAATTAGCGATCACTTGCCTAATAACTTTACCGAGACAAAAGCAGCGAAATGTTGCCCGAAGAATTCTTGAACGAAGTATTTGAACCACGTTTCAATCAACTTTAGTTTACGAACACTGGGGACTGACTTTGTAAACATCAGTTTGAACATTCGCGCCAACAACATAATTTTGCCGAATGTATTAGAAGTTGTAATCATATGCGGTAGCAAAGCAGATTCGATGTGAGGACCAAACTTATCGTAATATCCATATTGAGTCGCATACTCACGAACGCCTATATATGATCTGACAAAAACTTTAGACAACTTCTTGCCGGCTTGATTGTCAGCCATCCAACGATTTATGCCATTTTTTTGAGGCATTGAGACAAGCATCTCGCTTGTAATACCTTCCCCCCTGATATACTTCAAAAGATAAAGGTCCTTGTAAGATAACCACACTTCATTGGCATTACCGAATTCATGCATTTGAAGAACCCAACGAAGCAACAAATCATCCATAGGTGCTTTCGTTAGAGGTTTATCAAAAAGCGACTTATGCCACCACGCACCCGCACCGAAAATTGGATGTCTTTGATATGCCAACAAATCCAAATCCATATCCCCCTTTTCGATAAGACGAGGTGGAGTATTCGGCACTCTTGGCAGTTGTTTTAGCGTTCCATCAGGCATTAAATCATAAGAATCCGATCGCGTCATCAATCCCTTAATCGTCGGGTGATCTTTTACAATATCTGCTACAGATGAAGCACGATTTGGATAGGACATGTCATCGCCACAAAACATGCCGTACCAATTGCCGGTCGCAAGTTTCGAAACAATATTCCACTGACCGCAGATATGCTGATTCTCGGTATTACGAACAACCGTCACTTTGTGTCTACCGCGATATTGGCGAACGAGTTGCTCCATCGTATCGCCACTGCCATCGGTAGATGCATCGTCCATAAAGAACATCTCAAGCCGCTCGAAATCCTGATTGAGCGCACTCGCAACACTTTCATGAATCCATCTCGCCTTGTTGTAGTTGAGAAAGACGACGGTAAAACCGCCGAGCTCAAGAAACCTTTCTTGGCACCAATCTTCCGGTGTGTATGAGTATGTTATTTCGCCTACCATACTTATTATTAATTTCTTACAAAATCAACAATTTCTTGCGTTATGGTTCTTAAATCTATCGAATAATACAGTTTTTTTGCATTCTTCGCAAACTCTCCATAACACTCTTTCAGCGCATATACGGCTGACACGACGTGCTCACGATCACAAAACTCAAAACAAACACCAGCCCGATTGGCTCCTATCGTATATCGCAAGCCGGGAACATTATTTCCTAATGTAGGCTTGCCAAAAGCCGCATATTCGTAAATTTTGTTGGGTGCACAAAAGAGTGCGTTTAGTGGCGAACAATTTGTTCTATTACTTGTATAAAAAGCAAGCCCTACCGATGCGTATCGTGTCACTTGCAAATGCAAAGGAGCGGGCAATGGAGGTATTAAGTAGAAATTCCTGTAGCATTTTAGAGATTCTATATTCAAGCCACTAATATGCGTCTGAACAGCAACTATATCCTCGGGGAATTCTTCACATATCCATTTGAGCACATCGACAATGCCCTGTCTATCATCCGCTAGTATTCCTTGATACAAGAAGACAAATCTTTTCCCAAAACTTTCTAAAACATGCTTCACATCAACTGGAACGTCGTTATTGTCAAATTTTGAAGGATCACCATAAGGCTTGTTAGGCAAAACAAACTGTCTTGATTTAACATTGTATAATGCCGCAAAGATATCTGCTCTATTGGGTTCGCAATGGACAAACGTCGCCGAATCCAGATATGCCCTAGCATCGTATGTGCGATGCATTGAATCGACAGCGTCTTCAAGTTCGTAACATACATGAATATGCCTCTTTCCTAACGCTAGCGCATTATCGCCAATAAAGTCCATTGCGGGCGTATTTAGTGTCCAAAGAAGAAATTCTTCACCATTCGCGGCGCTCTCAATTCTAGACCATATCTTATCTTGCCACCCGCGAAACCATCTCTTTTTTAAAAGAACCTTATAGAGTCGCCTAATAGGATTTCTAAACCACGAAACGAACCGATCTTCAATATCAAGGAAAATGGCATCGAGACTCAAAGCAGAAATATCTTCTCTGTTTTTTCCATAATCAAACAACACGATGGTAGGGTTTTCTCCAATATCGCGCAGAACCCTCACCAGAGTTGCGATTGGCGGTATGAATCGAATCTCACCATCAAAGAAAAGTATAGATTTACGCGACATAATTACCCCTTTAGAATCTCCAATATTCTCTCAACCGCGTGACCATCGCCATACGGATTGGTCGCTGCCGCCATTTGCTTATACGCGGCTTCATCCGAGAGTAGCTTCTTCGCTTCGCGGTAGATATCTTCCGCCTTCGTGCCAACGAGCTTGACAGTACCTGCTGTAACTGCCTCAGGGCGTTCGGTTGTATCGCGCATAACGAGGACCGGCTTACCCAAGCTCGGCGCTTCTTCCTGCACGCCGCCTGAATCCGTAAGGACAAGATACGCGTCATTCATAAGTCCAACGAAAGGCAAGTAGCTCTGCGGCTCGATGAGCTTGACATTATCAAGCCCATTCAAGATACGCTTGACCGGTTCCTGCACATTCGGGTTGAGATGCACGGGATAGACGAACTCGACATCGGCGAACTCCTCGGCGAGCTTCTTGATCGCCGTGCACATATGCTCGAACCCTTCTCCAAAGTTTTCGCGGCGATGTCCGGTAATAAGAACGCGGCGCTTCCCATCGTTCGACTTCTCGACCTTCTCGCGCGCAATCATCAAAGCGTCGATAACCGTATTGCCGGTCACATAAAGGTCATCAGGGTTGACGCCTTCCTTAAGAAGGTTCGCCTTGTTGTTCTCGGTCGGGCAGAAGTGCCACTTCGCAAGGCGCGTCGTGAGCACACGGTTCGCCTCTTCTGGCCAAGGCGAAAGCATATTGCCCGTGCGAAGTCCCGCCTCAACATGCGCAACGGGAATGTGGTGATAGAACGCGGCGAGTGCGCCCGCGAGAACCGTCGTCGTATCGCCCTGCACCATAACAATATCGGGGTTCTCCGCGGCAAGATACTCGTCAATCGCAGCAATCGCGCGCGAGGTGAGCCCTCCAAGCGTCTGATTCGGGCGCATTAGCTGAAGATCGACATCCGGCTTCACGCCGAAGACATCTAAGACCTGATAGAGCATCTCCTTGTGCTGCCCGGTTACGCAAACCTTGCACTCGAACGCAGGATCTTTCTGCAAAGCCAAGACCACCGGACAAAGCTTAATCGCCTCCGGCCGCGTACCAAAAATAACTGCAATCTTTCTCATGCTACTCTCTTAATGATGAAACCGCTTATTGCATTAACAAGAACAATCATTATAATTGCACTTATTACCCCCCCCCCCCACCCCGACGAAATTTTGCAGGATAAAGGACCTAAAAGAAAAATATGATGACACAAATATACCTCGTAGGAGTAACGATCTGTCCAATCGAGAGCTGGTACATTAACTCCTCTAAAAAATAGCATTCCAGCGCATAACAAACCACATCCGCTAACAAATTTTAGATATTGAGTTATAACTCCAAACGAAACACCACTACATTCAAAGGCGACTCTTCCCACAAAGCACATTACACCTAAAATTGCAATCAACCGCAGAAAATTACGAGTTCGATACTCGCCTAACATTTTCTGCGAGTAAGCCAGAGAATATCCGAAAAAATATCCAGCAAAGGCTTGAAACGGCAATGCCGTTTTGTGCGTCATCGACCATAGAGCAAAAGCCACAATAATGCACCCGCATCGAATGCAATCCAACACCCCCCTGTCGGAAATTATCAAAGGCATCAACCTCTGCAGGTATGGCGTAAACAAATAAAGAACCAATATACACGGGACAAACCAAACATGCCCAAAGCCCTGCGGACCGGTTTGTATACTAAATAACTTTAACGAATCTTTAATGGTAAAGTCACAAGCAAAAGCTACGAACAAGCCAAGAGCAAATAAGAGGAAAACAAAGTAGGGTATAAGAATACGTGTGAACCGGCGCTTGAAAAAAGAACCAATATCTTTGATATCCCGACCTCCGAAGCAATATCCGGAAAGCGCGAAGAAAATATCAACGCCAACATTAAGATGCCACGCCAACCAATTATTCCGCGCCTGTAACCAATGACATGCTACAATCATAATCATAGCAACACATCGGATTAAGGATAACGAATAATTCTTCTGCATGTTTTATCTTACGCCTTGAGTCTTTCCTTTAAATCTAGCACCACCGGACAAAGCTTAATCGCCTCCGGCCGCGTACCAAATATCACCGCAATCTTCTTCATGCTTAAGCCATCCTTCTATCAAGCCTTTGAATAACTTTATGCATAACAAACGCCGCAGCTAAACTTACCAATATTATGGCGAGATTTGACAGCCAAATCTGACGTACGGATAAGTCTACAACCTTTTGGACGACGCCATGCACAAGATATAACTCGTATGAAATCGAGCCGATTATTCCGATAAATGATGGCAAAGACGTGCAATACAAGAAAACCATTACAAACAATCCTAATAAACATCGATACATCCCCCCCCCCCCCATTACGTACCGCAATGAAACAAACAGCATAACAGATTAGCATCGAGATTGGAACCCTCCACTTCCAACGCAAAATCAAAGAAAGCATCCGATCTTCAAATTCACAATAGATACAACCAAGACCGAAAGCCCACAGAGAAATATACCAACTATCTGCAAAATGAAGCACATATCTAAACAAAACATAATAAGAAACCAATCCAACCCATATCACAACCCTCTGACACACTCTCTGCTTGAATCTGTATGCGCAACCAAAGAGAGCTGCTAAAAGCACGAGTTCCCATGCAAACCATGAATATGGCAAGACGAAATTAAGATACCCGTGTCGCATAAGCGCGACACCCTCGATAAATCGAGAAGCGATATCTCCTTTATATATACCAGATGCAACACTAAATAAAGTGCCTACTATTGCGCAAAAAACATATGGCTTCAAAAGTTTTTTGCAAGTCCTCGCAAAATGTCCTTTTATATAAGATTCTCCGCGAGACTCATATGACTTAACCATACCATACCCAGACAAAAACAGAAAGACCGCAACAGCAGGAGTCCCGAGTTGCAACGGCCGCCAAAACGGTATGTGAGTTACAAGGACAAGCAATATAAGAATGCCACGCAAGGGAAGTGTTTCAGTTTTGCCAATTACACGAGGTTCGACTTTCGTCGAAAGCTTTATTGCCGAAGCTAGCATCATTATGGCAACGAGTGCCAATAGCATCGTATCTCGAGTCATTTATTACGTCAAAGCTCCCACCAATGCATACACTTTGTGTATACACTCACCTAGTCGATTGCGCTGTATCGTCTTATCCATTATGTAACAATATTATACCATATTTGCCGCGGGTATGCATTATAGTCGAGCAAAGCCCCGTCATTTGACCCAAGTGATGAGGGAAAAAAGTGAACTATTGTATTTGATACATTAGCTCACCCTCTAGCCGACATCAACAGGGAAAGCCTTACTGTGACTACTATAACGCGTTTCTTCAATCATGAAAAACGGCGTAATATCGCAACCCTCGAAATCCCCGTCGTTTTGTAAAAGTGATGGGATAATGATCAACGCCCCATTTTCCAACTTCTTGCCATCCAGTCGCCAATCCCTTTTCCCACGCTAGCGCGGCGTTTGAGGGGCTTGCGCGGGTGTTTCAAGATATAGAGCAAAGATGTATCTATTTTAAGACTGCTCGACTAACTATCGTGCTATCGTGACAAGACATCATCTGCCCGAGACAATATTCTATGTACTCCTGCTTTCTCGAATAACATAATTCTTAAATACTCCACACATGACATAACTACAAACGCAATCACTGGTATTAAGAGGGCGTAAAGCATATACATTGCTATATCATAAGTAACGATTTTGTGCATACTTGGGAGCCATAGCTTCGCCCAAACAAACGGTTGGGCATGCATCAGATAAATGCCGAACGTCGTCGATGAAACTGCTGTTATTAGCTTAACAAACCTTTGATTCTCGATTCTTAGATGCAAGCACCCGACAAAAATGAACACAGCAACCCCGATGGTAAATGGCGACACATATGACGCTAGCCCAAAACTGTCCCCTGGTATCCTAAAGCCAACAAAAATCGACAGCAATTGTCGAACGCTAGGCAAAAAAGCTAACCCCGATGCTATAAGAAAACACTTTGCCGGTTTCATTCTTATGGGATCATAGAGTCTGATGTACCCGCCAACGAGATACATTGAAAATAGCCACACAAATGAAAATCCATGCTTCAAGTAAAAAAGGTCTTTCCCTGACCAAGAGTATATCCCCATAAAAAGCAACATGGCAACTAGCAATCGATCAAACTCTTTCCGGCTTATATTCAACATTGCTTTATTTATGAGCGGCATAAAGAAGAACAACATGAAATAGGCAGTAAAGAACCAATATTGCCCTCTCAAAATTGGAAATGCAGCATTAACGTAGTATTTCCATGGTACGTCGAAACCCAAGATCGTATCACACAGAACCAGCATTGCCATGCCCCAAAACACTGCCGAAACCCAAAGACTTAGTAAGCGTGAATATTTACATGAAGATGTCAAACAAAGATAACCTGTGGCAATTGCGAACAAGTCGATACATGACATTGTTATGCTAACAAAGTAGCTGACGACCCAGGCAAGCGGCAAATTCGAATGGTCGAATGTAAATTGATTACACGAATGAATCGTGACAACAAAGAATATGGCAACGATCTTCGCGATGTCTACGCCAACATTACGTTCTTTTAACTCGCAATGGGGGGGGGGTACAGGTAGTTTTCATACCTGTATTATACCATATTCGCCCGCTCCGCGTCAAGACATAGATTCGTACGCAGCTCAGACGCTAAAGCCACCTCCAAACTAGTAAGCGGAATAATAAGAGCAGCGAGTATGGATACCGGAATTTCGGTACCCATCTCGTGCTCGCTAGGTTCCGCTTGGAGGTGGCACCTTGCTCTGGCGAGATGGTGTACCTCTACTTTTGAGGAGGTGCAGGATAATGCTGGAAAACTTTCGCGGGCTTAGAATCAAGGGGCGTTGTTTCGAGAACGAGACAACGCTCAACTTCTTCTCTAACAGCGGCAAATTTAAAAACAACCGAGTATCCTTAGTCTTCGGGCGTAACGGATCCGGGAAGTCAACTGTTTCGAAGATCTTCTCCGCGATAAAATCTAAAACGCCGCTCGAAGGCATGTCGTTTATAGAAGCTAAGAGTTACGACAACACACCGCCCGGGAAAGAAGTTAATTTATCCGACCTATCATCAAGGGTTGCTATATTTAATGAAGATTATATCAGATCAAAGATATTTATAGATGGAGACCGGACGGGATTAGGGGCAATTGTCCTTTTCGGCAAGCAAAAGGAAATCGACGAAGAAATCCGTAAAATAGAAGCCTCCGTAGAGATTCTGCAAGACGAGCATACTGCATTGCTTACAGAGCAGAAGCGCCTTAACGACCCAAACGATACTATCTGCCCTGAGAATATCCTGCAAAGAATACTGACCACGCTTCAAAATCAGAAGACTCGTTCCGGATGGGCTTACCGAAATCTCGAGATCTACAATAAGAAGAAAGCTCCTACGCCTGACGAGACTCTCATCAAAGAAATTATCGCGCTTCGCGTCAAAGATTCTGATAGTGACACACTCGACAACTACTCGAAACAACTTAATCATCTTAAGGAACTGGATTCATATGCACCGGACTTTATAGTCCCAAAGGTTGAGCTCGACTCTTCTCTGGACTTCGACGAAGAAGGTTTGATTTCTCTATTGAATCATCGTGTTGAAAAACCGGAGCTAACCCTTCGCGATCAAAGAATCATTGAAGTACTAAAAACATTCGGCGTCAACTGGGTAAACGAAGTTACTACACATCTGAAACGCGACAACGTCTCTTATTGCCCATGCTGCTTACGCGATTTGGATATCGATGACAAGGAACTCGTCTGCAAAAGCGTTAGCGCAGCCCTCTCCGAAGACGTAAATAAATATCGTCACGCTTTATCTTCCTTCATTATTCCATCAATACCGTCATTCGACCTTTCAGCGTACGACCGAATCGCGCCAGAAGAATCTAGAAGAGTCAAGTGGTGTCTCCGCAGGCTTAGCAAGGAGCTAGATCGCTATCGAGCCGCGGTCAAAGAGCGGCTTGACAGTATTTACTCAGAACCAAAGTTCGTTAAAAACAGATTCGCGATTAGCAAACGTATACTCAAGAGACACATTGACGATCTCGAAAATCGCCGTATTAAGTTTGAATTACAGAAGAAAGGTCTCAACGCGTACCGAGACGAATTGGAAGCACTCAATCGCCGCATTGCCAAGAAAGAGATTGAAAAAGATAATACTTATTATCACTTGGCCATATCGCAACGCGAAGAAATTCAAGGGACAATCAAAAGGTTATCCGAGCGCATTTCTTTCGAGCGGAAGAATATACAGGAATTAGAAGCGCAAAAAGCAAGTATCGAAATCGCCGCCGATCGAATCAACTCGGCTCTAGCGTATATTTTCTTTTCTAAGGAGCGACTCCAATTAGCCCCTGATAATGGTGTTTATAAGATTATTTCCAATGGTCATGATGTAAAGCCTCAAGATATTTCAATTGGCGAACGAAATGCTTTGGCCTTGGCATACTTCTTCTCTGAAATAATGGATGGGAGCGAAGTAAAGAAAGCTTATGAGAATGAGCGCCTTATTATCCTTGATGACCCCGTATCGAGCTTTGACCACGAAAACAAGATGGGCGTTCTTTCCTATATCATGTTTGAGATTGAGAATCTCACTTGCACAATAACGGATAAGGACGGTAACAAGCTCCGGCCCGAAACACGCCTGATATGTCTTATGCACGAGCTATATTCTTATATCGCTTTGGCGCAATGTATCAAATCACACGACGACAATAGAAATGATCCTTTATATAAGATCGGACAAATGCTTTTAACGCTCGACTTCAAATGGCCGGAAATGAAGGCTTCCGACGAGGGCGTAGAACGGATAAACGAATACTGCAGGAACTTCGAAGAGATATTCGAATTTGCCGCAACTGATCCGAGTCAACTTAAAGAAAACATCCACGTAGGCAACCAAGCTCGGCGCATGCTGGAAGCGTTTTCGACTTTTGTCTTCAGAAAAGGCATTGAATTCCTTTTCTTGAACGATTTGATATCCGGAGAAAACGCAGTTCAGTACAATCAGTATTACAGAACAATCTTTTCTCGATTTGTTGTTCACGACGAGAGTCATCTACAGGGAAGAATACGCAGTTTGACCAATCATAACGGGCTACTCCCCTTTATCGACAACAGCACTCGACAACTTGCCGTACAAGACTCCATTTGCCTTCTATACTTGATAATGCCAAGTCATGTCTTGTCACTATGCAAGCCTGGCGATAGAGATAATATCAAAAAGACGATTGAGAAATGGCTTACGAGAATTCGCGCCACCACACCTACAACAGGAGTTAGTGACGAATGAAGCTGAGTCAATTCGATTTTAATCTTCGCCCTGAGACGACGCTCGGGCAGATTTGGGAGACGGTCCGGCAGTGGATTTTGAATAGCCCCTATTCGAAGTTCAAGAAAGTACCGCGGAAGCTCCCGACCAAAATCAGCGAGGGAGAGTTCGCGTGGGAAGCGGATGGTGACAAGGTGACTTTAAGTCGCGCGGGCGAGGGAATGGCGATCGCTTCCGAGCGAATTCGCCGCGGACTAAAGTGGAAGACGATTCTTAAGTTCACTCGCCTAAAAAAGCAAGTGAAGAGCGCGGCGGAAATTCATATCGACGGCACGATTCCCGAAGATGTGCCCGTCGAACTAAAAGCGCCGCAGATTGTGAAGCAGCTGATGAAGACCTATGGTCTTCAGTTGGAGGAACGAGTGGGAGGAAAGAAGCATACAGGAGAGGTGCTTCACGACATCCAAAAGACCGTTCATCGCATTGAAGAGCAAAATAAGAATCGCGCCGAACAGGAGAAGAAGAAAGAGGCACGGCGCGTGGGTGAAGACAAATGCGCGGCGCTTTGGAAGAAGTACCTAGATGGTAAGCTAGGAGACCCCGTGCAATGCGGAAAGAAGCGTTCTCACGAGGATCTTCTTCATATTCCTCAAGTTAAGACTGAACTCGCCAAGTATCACATCACGACAAAGAAGCAGATCGCTGATGCGATTCGTAACGCCAGAAATCGAGAGAATAAGACATAACGAATAATGCAATAATGCGTCAAGTGTAATATTCATAGAATTTAAGATTTTTATATAACTCGCTGAAGCCCTGCCTGTAAAGGCGGGGCTTTTCTTTTTGCCTTTTATACTCGCGGAGGAATAATGCAATTCCTCCATATTTTGTTTTTTACCTTGCGATAATATGCGCATCTTCGGGACACGGTGTTCCGATCTCTAAAAAGGTAAAAAACGATGCACGAATACTACGATAATGAAGTAAGTAATGACTACGACCTCGAGGATCTCTCGCCGATGATGCGGGCGATTTACGAGGAAATGTATGAGGAAATCGAGCGCGAAGACGCGAAGCGCTATGGGGAGGACTAAGTATGTCGGTACCCGTACTCTATCGCCATCCGTCGACCGGGCTCTTGGAGCCGATCGAGTCGCGCTATGAGGGCCCCTTGAGCCCCAAGGTTTGGAAGCGAATCAATCGCGAATTCCTGAAGCTTGACGCGGCAGGCTACTTCTTCCCGATGGAGAGCCTCGACGCCTACAGCGAGGCGATTCGCGAAGTCGAGCGCACTGCAGAACGAATCGCGAAGCGCGAGATCGTGCTCGAGACTTCGAGCGCGGAAACGTATCTCGCCTCTACTGCGAAGATCGCTTTCCATCACTTCCACTTGCGAGTCGTCTCCCCGATGCGCGACGAATATCGCCGCGTTGAGAAGAAGGTCTTAGAGAAAGAAGAGCGCGATTCGATCAAGGAAGCGAAGAACGCCGCGGAAGGAGCGGATGTAGGCGCGGCAACATTTGCCGCGGCTTGCGAGACCGGCGAAAACGCCGAGCCGCCTCAGCCGATGACCGCCCAGCAGCTCGCGGAAGCGCTCCCCGGCGAACCGAACGCCGAGACGCGTCGACGCGAAGCGGCCTTTATGCTCGAGGAGATTTTCGCCAAGTTGCAGAACGATGCAGTCATCGCTTTTCGCGCTTATATTGCCGCGGAAGGAAACATGCTCGTAGCGGCGCGCGGCGCGAAGATGTCGAAGAGCGACTTCTATCGCAAGTGGCCGGGGTACCTCGCGATGGCGCGTAAGGTAGTGAGTTGAAGAAAGAAGAAAGGAAATAACTATGAAGATAGTAAAGAACCTATACAATGAAGACGTTCCGCAGTACGAAAATGCCGCGGAGCAGCGCGCGGCGATTGAGGCGTATCTGAACGGAGAAGTCGGCTCGCTCACCACGCTCGAGATCGAGTACTTCCGCTCGATCGAAGAAGACCCCAAGGGTAAGCGTTTTGCCGCGTATCATGCGGGAATGGTCGCCTCGAATGTCGACCCCTCATATCTCGCAGGGATGACGTTCGTCTTCGGCGAAGCCATTCTCGATATCCCCCATCCCATCACGAACTACTACCTCTGGCGTTTGGAGATGGACCTGATCACTTCAGAGGAATACGAAAACTACAAGGAGAACGAAAATGAAGAATGCTAATGGAGAACTTCCTGCCGACCTCAAGCACCCCGGGGGCTTTGTCGAGGAGGTAATGAACTACATCAACGAAACCGCCGTTTGCACTCAGCCCGGCTTCGCGCTCGGCGCGGCACTGACTCTCGCAGGCACCCTCTATGGGCGCCGCGTACAGGGAGATGACGGGCAGCGAACCAACATCTTCGTGATGTCGGTAGGTTACACGAGCTCGGGAAAGGATCATCCGCTAAAGTCGATTCAGCGCATTCTCGACGAATGTAACGCGACTCACTTGCGCTTAGGCCAGGTGACGAGCGACTCGGCGATCGAGTGGGCGCTTAAGCGCGAGCCTCGAACTTGCTTCACGATCGATGAAGCCGGGTACTTCTTCGGGAACGCGTCCGACCCCGCTGCGAAGGGTTCGCCTCAGCACGCCATCAAGCCTGCTCTTCTCGAGCTTTGGAGTTCGGCTAACGGTCGGTGGAAGGGAAAGCAGCGGGTGCCGCGCGATGGGAAGGAAGTTCCGCCTCTTACTGTCGACAATCCGCACCTCTGCCTTTACGCTACCACCCAGCCCCAGATTCTCTTCGAGTCGATGTCTCGCAATGATCTCAGGGATGGCTGGCTCGCGCGTAACATCTTCTTCATCTCGAAGGCGCGCCCGAAGCCTCAGGCGAAGACGATAGTGCCGATTCCGAATTCGATTCGTGGACCGGTACTCGCTTGGAAGGGAGAAAGCGGCGATGTCGATACGACGGGACTTAAGCCTCAGATTCAGACCGTGCCGACGACCGACGAAGCGAAGACGATTTTCGCCGCGTTCAACAACGAGATCTATTCGAAGATGATCATCGCCGACAAGTCCGGCGAGGAATCGAATTATCTCTACGGCAAGGCCCTCGAAAACTCGCGCCGCGTCGCCTTGATTTTGGCGGTGTCGCGACTCGGGGAGCGCGCGCAGATCGAAAAGCGAGATGCGGAATATGCGACTCGGCTTATTCGTTACTTGATCGAGGAGCTTATTCGCGTAGTCAACTCGAATATCAGTGAATCGACCACCGAAAAGGCCAAGAAGCGCATCGTACTCGAAATTGCCGCGGCAGGTGTCAAGGGCGCTTTGAAGAGCGATGTCACTCGCCGCACGCAGTACTTGCGCCGCGCGCTTCGAGACGAGTTCCTGGAGGACTTGATCGAATCGGGCGAAATCGTCGCTCGCAAGGATTCGAAGACCGGAAAGGATCGCTATTTCTTAGCTGAGATAGTCTAAAAGAACTTTCAAACCTTCAATCACGGACCTTCAAGGCTTTGAAGCTTTGGAGGTCTTTTTTTGTCTCGACTTTCAAACCTTCAAGGACCTTCAATGCGTTTATTTTGAAAATCCTCGCGCTATAAATAGAGAGAAATACCTTTATATATATAAATAACAATAATTATCTCTCTTCTTTCAATATTTCTATGTATATTCATGCGGTTAGTCTTTTTCCCCTCCACACACACAGAGGGGTCAAATATTTTGAAAGTGCTCTTTTTAAAAAACTTGAAAAAAGTTGGGAATTTTCGAGCCTCTCAGGGCACTAACTGATATGGAGGGGCGAGCATGGGCCGTCCCTCGTAAACTTAACAGAAAGGAAAAACCAAATGACGATTAACATAAACGAATGCATTCCGACGGAAGTGCCGCGTCACTTTATTCTCACGGTTTATCCCGATGGGACTTGGAAGATGACCGAGCGCCGCGCAACGAAGCGCGACAAGCATGGCCAGTACACGAGCGACTATGCCGTTCGCTTCCGCAAGCCGAAGGTGAAGACTTGTCTCTTCTCCTCGATCTGTCCGTTCTGCATTTAACCGATAAAAAGAAAGGAAAACTAACATGCCTACATTCACCAAGACCGAAAAGAACGCGTTCGCGACACTCGGAGAAGCGATCTGCAGCGCTAAGGAATCCGCTAAGGACAAGAAGGATACGCTCCCTCTCGTCAAGGCCGCAATCGCCGAGAACCGCGAGGCTTTCATGGAAGGCGTCACGATCGGGGACTATAAGTTCACCCTCGTCGTCCGCGAAGAATTGACCGCAATTCGTGTGTGAGGTGCGATATGAACTGGAGTGAAATCTTAGAAGCAATTTGGGAAGTGATCAAGCCGCAGATCAAGCCTGCACTCGCGGCCTTGATCGGCGCTGTCACCGGCGTTTTGATGGGCGGTTGCTGCCGGTAAAGTACCTAAGTACTTTCATCAAAAAGGTTAAGTATTTTGGGGGTAAATACTTAACCCTTTTAATTAAAACACTATACCCCCTCAAAAAACCAAAAACAAGAAAGGAAAATAATTATGGCCAAGCCCGTAATTAAGTTCACTGCCGCACCTTACGAGGTCAACGGCTACAAGGGGTTTCGTCCTCAGCTCGAGCCGAAGGACGGTGTCTTCGATCGTGACTTCTGTCAGGAAGTCGTGACCGAAAAGCGTCTCTCCATGAGCGCCGATGAGCTCCTCCACGGCTCTAAGATGCTAGCGGAAGTCGCCGGCAAGAAGATCAACGAAGATGGTCGCCCGCGCGGCATCACGAAGCTCATCAAGTGGGCGCCGTATGGCAGCGGCAATCTCGAGTCTCCCTCGAGCCCCTGGAACGAAACTTGCAAGGCGATCATTCGCCCCGTCCTCTTGGGCGAATCGGCGAAGCGTCTTGACGCGACGTTCCAGAACACGACCGAAGGCATCGGCGTTCGCATCAACGACGTGACGTACGATGGTGCGAAGACCGTCCAGAACGTCATCAAGCCCCAGGGCACGTTCTCCGCGAACGGCTCGCATATGGAGTTCCTTGAAGGCGATTCCGCGACGCTCTCGCTCGGCGAAACCGAGATTCAGCTCGAGTGTGTCGAAAGCGACGTTTCGCACGCTCGCTTCAATGCGCCCGAAGCGCTCGAAGACATCGAGCCCGGCTCCGTGATGCAGTTCGTCATGAAGTCGCGCGGCGGCGTCGAGGATGGTCAGGTCTACACCTCGAAGAAGGCGGTCACGCTTCTCGCGGGTCTTGCGATTCCGAAGCTCGTTTCGTTCACGCAGCTCAACGCCGCGGGCAACGTCGAGAGCGAGGGCCTTCTCACGAACCTCTACTCGAATATCGAGATCAAGGCGAAGCACATTCCTGAAGGCGTGAAGGGTCGTTACGCGGTCTACAGCAAGTCGACGGGCGAGCTCCTCGCCGATACGAAGTGGGACCCGAATCCTCTCGACACCACCTTCGAACGCGTCTCTGACTCTCTTGTCCGCGCGGAGTTCAAGCGCAACTCGACGGTCGAGCCCGATGGCGCGTGGTACGAGGTCGGCAATCCGGTCAAGTTCGAACTCTTGCTCCCGGACGGCACGATCATCTCCCTCGACATTCCTTACGACGTACACTAAGGACTGCAAGCATGAGAATTGGGGAGGGCTTAACCGCCCTCCCCTTTCTTTTTTACTTCTTAAAGAAGCGAGCTTTGAGTTTAGATAAAATCATGCGTTTCTCATCTTTATCCAACACCCAAGTAAAAGATAATGCTATCATCACACAAGAAGAAACAATCCCGGAACCAATTAATCGAAGAAAGGACTGCTTGAATTGTAATGCAAACATCGCGGAACTTAAATATGACACGAATCCGACTATCAATATCGGAACACAAACTCTACATAGCCAGTATCGTAACGACATCCCGAAGTACTTACGTGCAAATATAACACGTGTTATCATCATTAAACCAAACACTATTATAAGCATATAGCCGATACTTTCCGGTCCACATCCTAACCAAATGAGCCCAATCATAAACAATAGTCCCGAACAACAAATAGAAGCCAATATAAATTGCAACATGCCGATTTTCCCGATGGCTACCATAATTATCTGATGCCCCCAACCCAAATGCTGCAATACTAACGAAATTAAAACCAAGCGGCAAAATGTTGCTGTGTATGCCGGCGGCTCTTGAAGCCACAGATATAGCAACTCGTCAATTTCCACAATAACCGGAACTGCAAAGAAAAGAATCATCAGTGTCGCGAATTTACAACTCTTAAACGCCAAACTTTTCGCCTCGTCCAGTTTACCTTCACCAACGGAAGTCGTTATTGCCGGCTGTAGCGCTCCGTTTATAGACGCGGATAACGAAGTCGTATACGAAATCACTCGATGTGCCAAACTATATGCAGCGTTTAAACTCGTGCCGTAATAGTGATTTAAAACGAGAACCGAACCATTATCTCGTACTGTCATACCAAGCCAACCGAACGCATCCCAGAATGCAAAGCTGAATATTTTAGACAAGCGGCTAAAATCAAACATATATCTGAATCGAACTCTACACATCGCAAATTGCGAGCGAGCCCTCCAAACCTGGATAAGAAGAATTATTGAAGGCATGATTGCTGTCAATGCAGCAAACATAATCAATCGATCTCCATTAAACGAGAGCATCCAATAAGCAATGCCGAAGTTCGTAAAAGTTGTTGCAACACTCCAAATAGACAACTCCGCGATCAACTGTTTCGCCATATACATTGAAATATACGGAACACTCACCATATGAAAAAAAGATGTCAACATTGACAATCGTAATATCCATATGCAAGCATTCTCTCTACCAACGGGAATCTGTAACCAATGTCCTAAGGCATATACACCTACCGGGTATCCAATCAGAACGAGTATAATAGGCAATATCCAGTGAATCGTTAGAGCCGAATTAAACCATCTCTCAAGGTTTTCATTCGATTCGACATTTTCAGCTGCAGCCTCACCAATTGCATGCGCATAATAGCGTGAAACTGAAGATGAAAGCAAGCTGTTTAATATCGTAACAAATGTCATAATTCCGCCTACGACACCAAATACGCCGAAGTCATCAACTCCAAGTCCTTTTAGAATCCATCGCGAGCTGAAAAGCCCCAGTGCCATAGAAAGAACAGTACGTCCATAAGAGACAATTGTGTTTAAAACAATACGCTGAGACTTTGTCATTACTTCGAAAATTCCTTATCAAGATACTCAATTATATTCTTCGCGGCATAATTATCAAGAAGCCGCATATCTCTTACCGCCGAAAGTCGCTCGTCTTTCTTATAATCGTTCTTCTTTAGAACAACTTCTTCAAAATGATTCGTGAACTCGTCCCAATTGCGCGCTTGATAATAAGATCCGAACAGCTTGGCGGCTATTGGATGAGGTTGATATTTGGCATTCGAAGATATAAGATGGATAATAGGATTGCCTGTACAAGCATATTCTACCAAGAACGATGCACAATCTGTTATCATCGCACAAGATTGCTTAAATAGAGAAACATAATTACCATCGTAACAAGGAGTCGCTATTTTTTCCCATTCGCTATAATACGCATCGATTTCCGACTTGGTCCAGCCGCAATGATTCTCAAGCGTGAAACGCAATGTCGGGTGAGGTTTAAACACCCAGTTGATTTCGGGATGCGATTTTGCCAATTCGAGAATCTCTCGGCCGTTCTTCAAGAATGTTGAGAAGCATTCAACGATATTGCACGAGAAATGAGGCGCATATATCACACATTCACTCTTCAGATGCTCGTCGCGACGCAAATAGAATTCATCGAGCATCGGATGACCGGATCCGACAACAGAACCTGCGCGAGCGACCCCTTGTGCATTCATAAACTCCCCAGCCCATCTCTCACTTAATGTAAAATGACGCCATAATTCCCTATGAAGCAGCAAAAGGCAATCCATATCCAATCCGCCATAATTCTGCACGAAATATGGCGTATAACATGATAGCGCAAAGGCCGATGTAGTCATCGGAGCTTGTGTCGCGTCAATATGCCAAGGTTGAGTATACCAAATAATATCAGGATTAAATTTTCGTAGAGATTTTAATCTTCCTGACTGCATATCAATCCCGTAATCGTATACGATCCCTCGTCCTTGCAAAAATTCTCCGACTTTTTGCATTGCTAGACGCTGATTTTCGATAGGTTGCTGACATTCGATATCCATAGGCGTGGCAACAACTAGAGGATCGAAAAAATCCGACTGCTTCATCAAGTCATATAGCGATTGAACTTTCCACTTCGATGGATTACTTAAAAGGAAAACTACGCGAAGCTTGCGTTTCTTATAGCATTTCCTAATTTTCTTTAGCATAAAGACATATCTAATCCGCAAAAACATCGATGGCAAAAAGCGCTCAAACAAAAAGAGTCGAATAAATGTCCAATACCACTGATGGACACGACGAAGAAATTTAACCGATTGAAGTTTTTTGTAAACACTCATTGAATACAATTCCGCAGATTTGACAACAAATCATTATCAACAACATTATTCTTAAAGATGCTCGATGTGCCAGCGACAAAGATATTCGAGCCAAGAGCCTTCAACTTTCGTGCATTCTCGAATGTAATATTACCATCAACCTCCCAGTCAATCGATTCGCGGTCGCAGTTCTTCAGAAACTCGGCGAGGCGTTCCGCTTTCTTGAAACACGATGCAACGGCCTTTTGCCCTGCAAAGCCCGGATTAACCATCAAAAGATTAACCCCGTCAACATAATGAACAACCTCATCGAGAGCGGAGAGCGAAGTCGCCGGATTAATCGCAATAAAGACTTTACTGCCGTACTTACGAGCATTCTCAAGCGTGCGCTGAACTTGGAACGTGCTTTCGTAATGAACCGTCAGAATATCCCCTTCGCGCGGCTCAAGAATCGGAATGATGCTATCAGGATCGAGCGTCATCAGATGGAAGTCAAACGGGATCTTCGTCGACTTACGAAGAAACTTCATATGGTCGAGTGACATGCCGAGATTCGGCACGAACTTACCATCCATCACATCCTGATGTAGATACTCGACACCGGCCGCTTCAAGCGCACGAACACTCTCCGCTATATGGAACGGATGCGCACACATCATCGATGCGCTGATCTTTGAAGGACGGTTAGTCATTGACGAACATTCCTTTCACTGCGAATGTCTGAGGATTCTTAAGCGCGGCAAATGCGTCGAGCCCGTCAGAGAGCGGGAAAGTATGCGTAATGAGTTTAGCGAAGACGTCCGAGTTCTTTTCGAAGGCGCGAAGAACCTTCTGCCACTCGTTATTGGACGACGTATAGCTCGAATTCCAAACACCTTTCAAGGTCAACTCTGAACGAAGAATCTTCCAATAAACCTTACGGGCTATCTGCTTATCTCCATCGGGATTGCCGACGAGTACGATAGTCGCTGCGGGCTTGACGGCATTAATCACCATCTCAAGCGACTCGTCTGACCCGACGCACTCAAGCGCGACATCAAAATCATTAGCCTTACCATCATAGAACGCGGTAAATCCGAATGATTCAATGAACGCACGCTTACGCTCTTTGCGACAAGAGAAAACGACATTCGCACCCTGCTCGCGCGCCCAGAGCCCGACCATAATACCGATTGCGCCCGTGCCGACGACAAGCGTCTTCATTCCTGACTTGAGATTTGCCGCGCTAACGCCATGGTACGCAACTGCCGCGGGTTCACAAAGCGCCGCGACTTTGTAGTCAAGCGAATCGTCAAAGGTCTGAACATTCCAGACCGGCGTTGCCAAATACTCCGCGAAAGCCCCGTCGCACCGCGAACCATGATAGTTATAATTCTTGCATCGCGCATAGGCTTCAATCTGACACTGATCGCAAGCATGGTCGGGGAGAAGCGGCAACACGACCGCGCGCTTGCCGACAAGCGACGCATCAACGCCATCACCTACCGCGGCAATTTGCCCGGAAAATTCATGTCCCGGGATTGTCGGGAAGTGATAAGTCCCCGTTTTCAGACAACGATCAAAGTCGCTCGAACAAATTCCGCAGGCTTTGACTTTAAGCAAAACCTCGCCCGCCTTCGGCGTTGGCGTCGGAACATCCTTGTAGTTTAATTGTTCAATAGCATCTAGTACCAAAGCTTTCATCGCTCAGTCCTCCCCCAGTGCTGCCAAAATTCGTTCCCCAACCTCAAGATCGTGAGGTGTTGTGATTTTGATATTGTTCGGGTTGCCGGGAATCGCTTTCACCGGAATCCCCTTCACGACACAAATCTGCGCAGTTCCCGTAATCACCTTCCGCTCCTCCGCCGTGAGAGAGAGGATCGCTCGCTCGAGCAACAAAAGACGTGCACTATCCGGCGCTTGCCCGTTGTAAAGCTTCGAACGATCGGGGACATCAACCACAATGCCGTCTTTGACAACCAACATGGTGTCAACGGCAGGAAGCGTTGCCACACACGCACCGTACAGCGATGCAGCAGAGGTACTCTCCTTCAAGACCGCCGCGCTCACAAACGGTCGCACCGCATCATGAACGACAACGATATCTTCTTCGCCGACGTCGAACTTCGCTTTTGCCGCAGCGAGAGTATTGAGAATCGAGTCGTGCCGCTCCGCGCCACCGTAGCAAATGACGACACGCGAAAGATCAATCGCATACTTGGAGAGCATCTCAAAGAAGTACGTCTCCCACTCGGGATGAATAGCAACAACAACTGCAGTAAACTCTTCACACGCCAAAACGCGGCGAATCGTGCGAATGATGATCGGCACACCCTTAAGCGGAATGAACTGCTTCGGCAGCTCTCCGCCCATACGCTTTCCAACGCCACCTGCTAGAATCGAACAAAATGCTTTCATGCATCAACACCTCCCGTGCACTTCCGCAATGCATAAAGAGTATCTCCAATATCAGGACAACCACCCTCTGCGCAACGACATAACTCAGCCAGATCAAAGCCTCTGATTGCGGCCTTATCATTCAACGTCTCCCCTCCCGATTTAACATGCGCATTCAAATGATATAATAGCGCATTAGCTATAACATCGGCTGCGAGAATACCTCCATTGTTCTTGGGAAGAATCTTCAAATCCCATTTTTTTTCAGCAACAGGCTCAAGCCCTATGCAAGTACTGACAATTTTCCCCGTCAACCTTGTTCTTGCACATTTATCATAAGCGTTAACGGTATAAGTAGTAGGGCCGGATCGAAATACTTCATCAACTTCATTCTGAGCCTCATTCAATATCTTCGCATCAACCTCATCCGTCATAAACATTACCTGATCATAACATGCAAGTGCTTTCTCCATCACTCCTGCGATCAATGTTGCATGAGCACTCGGATTTTCAGGATTGCCGACTATTGCAATATTAGGATTGGAGTCATTCTTCGCAGAATTGACTGCGGCATCAGTTATGCCAACTTCCCACCGCTGAAATCCGGAAGCGGATATTGCTTGCCAATACAATTCAGCTTCGTAACGGCGAACTACATCATATACTCCCTTCCGAACAGGCTCTTGCAAAACAGAAGAAACATCTGTAACATGCGTATCATCCTTAAGTTCAACATCCAAGGAAAGAATAGCTGATGCAATTTCTTGACTAAAACTCTTTTCCTTTTCAGAAGGAACGACAACTCCCACCGCAACCCCAATGTCAAAAGGGTCGGCAATCGGGGTCCGCGCACGTTGCTTACACCCGCTCTCATCAATAAAGCATGTATATTCACTCATAGAGCCCCTCCCCCTTCATCTCGACATAAAAGTCCTCCGCCCGGCAACAACCCCAATCACCAACGCATACAGGGAGCGCCCGTATGTGGCAATGATATTCAGGAATATGCGACGATTTGCGGTCATTATAATAGCCCGAACAACAATCACTCGTTGATATCTTGAGACTCTCCGCCTGTCAACTCCACTCCTGACTCTTCTTCGGAGAAGCCAGATTTATCAAGTATCTCCATGGTACGCTTTTCGCATTCCTCAGATTCGATGCTACAATCTTTACTATCATTCGAATCACAATAACTAAAGAACTCGTCCCTTATTCTCTGTATCTCCAACCTACATTTCCAATCCATCTTTTTATCTTTGCACATAAGCATTATTTTCTCAAGGATGTGCCCATAAGCCATTTCCTTGCTCGACGTCGTAACCGACGCAACAGCATGCGACAATGCCATCAAGTCATAATTTTCATCATTAAACGACACACTTACCAAGTCCGCCATATCAACAGGGGTCACTATCCAGATATCCCTACGAAGTGTCCGGTCAGCCCTAAGAAGCGAATTATCCCAAGTAACGAGAACGTTTCTACCCAATTGCGTTCTCCCTTTGTGATATATATGTGACAAAACTGATGCGTCATGCCTTATAAGTCGCCAGTCAGTTTTCTTCTTTTTCAGGAATTCTTTCCACTCGTCACAATAAGCAATATCTTGCTCGTCTAAAGCGTCCTTAAATTCCGTCATCTCAACGCCATAATATCGCGCTAACGTCGAAATCGATGCTCTGACAACTGATTTGTAGGAATACTGACTGCTATCAAACTTGAATAGATCCTCGCAAAACAAGCTAAGATATTCTCTCAGGGTATCAGGAACTTCGATACCACACTTTTTCATCTTGTAGTACGAGGAGACATATGCGTTCGGAACAAATTCAAAGTCCGCCTCAAAGCCTTCCTCATTTTCACAATACCATCTCGCAGCAATCAGATGAGACGATGCCTCATCAACATAATCGAATGGCACTAACAACTTGCATCGAGTCTTCTGAATCGTAGAAATTGCCAAACATGTCTCATTTCGAGCAAATCTACCTTGCTCAAAAAGCGAGGATACGAGAAATGGCATTAGAGCAGCCGCATCAACGTAAACTGATACCGAGCCCCAATTATCAGTGTTAAACACGGCTGGCGAATTGCGGCTTGAATAATCCCGAATCGCAACATAAACCACAGATTGTGCTAAACGTTTCACCAACGAATTACCTGACGCACGAAGAACAAGTGTGTTCACGCATTCATCTAACTTATGTTGCGCGATACCATCTTTCAACAGCATTGACTTGATTTGTGTCAATGGCGAATTAAGCACCGGAGACGCAAATATCTCGCTATCCAATTCATAATCAGACCTTTTTACTACATCAAGATAACAAGAGACATAGCATCGCGCTAATAACGTCGCAAACTCTTTTTGATTCGAAATTGCAAAATCTCTACCTGCAATTTCCTTTATCGTTGAAACGCAAATGTCGGAAAATAGGGATAACTCCGCATCATAATCACCTACCAATTGATCAATTTCTTTTCTCGCAGCGGAGGACAAATCTAGCTGTCCTTCACATTCATCAAATACACCTTTAGATCTCAAGGATTCGATACGTCCAACTACATCTAACTGCCTGAGCTCTGGGAGGCGCAAGTATTGCAATACTTCATTCGCCAGCTCTTGCCGCCCCTGTTGTGGTTTATTGAAAAGAATGAATCGCAATGTTGAGTCAATCATCTCTTGATTGAGATCCCTACTATCACTACTCATTGACAAGTACATGTGTAGCATCACTTCAGGTTGCTGAATTCGCTTACCACTTGGCTCGTCGGATACGGTGTGCGATAACCTAAACAAATCATCGATCAAATCATATCTGAGGATAAAACTTGAAACCTCGTTAGCCCCCAGAATCTTCATCATCAAGTGATGTTTATCAAGAGCCTGCTGTTCTAATCTTTCTTTTACATCATTCGACACAACCTCTTTTACCATCATATAATATATGTCTATATCTGCCCGCCCAGCAACATCCGACATATTACCCTTAATCTTGCGCTCAAGGTTCTGCCAGTTATCCGTAGTTTGCACCACTATTCGTGACTTGTTCAAGCCATTATACAAATGATAATCAACGGAACCATCGTTCGATCCGTCCACACACACTGGAACCATTCCACTCGCCGCCTTTAGCACGATTGGCACAAGAGATTCGAATTCCTCTTTTGTCATACGTGACAAAATTCGTTTTATAACATTTTGATTCACAAGCACCCCCGTGTTATATTTAAAATCCTTATCTTCAGAATAAGTAATAAATATGCGTCATCATACTAGAGCCCTGTAGCAAATCCCCACGGCACTTCAAAGCTCCCGCTCCACGGAGTGCAAATCTGCACCGTGTCAATTGGCGATAAATCTCTATCGTCTTCCTCATCTTATGCTTATATTATACCAAATTTCGGACTATTAGACCATAGCAAAACGTAAAAAAAGGAGAAAAATCTTTATACATTTAATCGCTCGTGTATAAACTTACTAAATCCAGAGGAGTTAAGAAAGTAATTTCCAGGATTCATTTGAAGACAAGAAATTATATCTTTATATTGGCACTCAACTTTAGGTTGCTTGATAGCAGCATGTAGAATATTTGAATACTCTCCGTCAAGAAAAACTACATAATGCACATGTTGATCAGCTTCAGAATATCGAATGAAGTTAATAACCTCTGTCAGCTGTTTGTCTTGTCCACCACCAACGCCTTTCATACTCTTCATTTCTATAACATAGCACTCATCATTATCAACTAGAACCATATCAGGCAATTTGTTCTGCTCATGCTTAGCGGACTCCATAACAACACCATGCTGTTGCTTAAATAAATCAAATGCTTTCTTATCACCTTTGTCGGGTAAAAAATAATAATTTTTAGATAAGAGTCCTACTCCATCACTATCATGGATAAACCCAACACCATTAAGAAGATCACAGATTTTTATAATAGTAGTCTTAGAATTTCTCTTATGCGAATAATTGTCACAAACAACTTGAAGTGTGCTGTTAGAATATCCATGACTTAGATACATACTGTGCCGTTCTTTTACATAAAGATGAAGCATCTCGTAAATAAACTGGCGCTGCTCCTTATATCCATATGTCAGAAACGAACCATAGGTGGAGTTATAGACCATAAAGAATTGAGAAAAAGGAGATAAGTTTATGCCTTCCGTCTCCTTTAAGATTTTTATTACCTCATCGATTAAACCGTGCATATCAGGATTGGACAGTGTCTTGCCTTCTCCAATAAAGTAAGAGAAAACAGTAATTAACTGAATCAATCTAGCATTTTTCTCAACTAACTCATTTGTTTGGAATGCAGAAAGAGGAATAACAACCTTCTCACGATTATAGTATGGATCGATAATCGGCTCGGGGTGTTCTCCGGAATACAAAAACAAATCTATATTATTCACTGGCACTTTCCTCCAACTTTCCTTCGACTAGCAATCTCATGAATTTTTCAAGACCTTTAGTATTAAGGAAATAATTGCCTTTGTTCTTTTCAAGGTTCTTCTTTATTGAATCGTACTGCTTCCCAATTTTGCTCAACTTGTCAGGCGCCTTCTTTTTGTACCATAAATCATTATTGTGTAATTTATTTGAATATAGGCCATCTAGATACGAGACGAAATGCACTTTGGAATTATCATCCTCAAAAGAACCAACAAAATCAATTATTTCGCTCAATTGTTTATCTTGTCCTCCTCCCGAAGATTTAATATGCTTCAACTCAATAATGTAATATTCGTCTTTATATCGCAATACTATATCAGGAAGCTTCCCCTGCCTGCTACTAACAAACTTGGCTTTGAGTTTATGCTCTTTAACAAATTTAGAAAACAAATTCGAACCGCCTTTATCCGGAAAGAAATAATATTTATCGCCTATATCGTCAACCTTTTCCTTATAGCGAAATCCATTATTATTTAATATCTTTTTTACTTTATCAATACCCGCCGTTGAATTACCTTTATGAGAATAGCTATCTTTAACAACCTGAAGAATCGTATTAGTATATCCATGCGATAAATATATTGAATGCCTTTTATCACAATAGGCGCAAAGTATTTTACGAATGAAATTCTTCTGCTCCTCAAGACTATACTCAAGAAACGAATCATAAGTCGTATCATACACTAAGAAAAACTGAGAAAATGGCGAAAGATTAATATTTTCTATTTTAGTAAGAATTTCAATAACCTCGCTAATCAAATCGTGAACTTCAATACAATCATCCTCTCGACCTTTCTCCCTTAAATAACAAAAGGTTGATATCAACTGTATAAGACGAGTATTCTTCTCAACTAACAAAGATTTTGCTGAAGAGTCTTTTATTGATAGCGATATAGGAATAATGCATTCTTCATCACGAACATAAGCTTTATCTATCAACGGTTCAGGATTTTTACCAGAATATTTAAAAAGCTCTAGATTTGTCATGGCCTTCCCTCCGAAGATCCAAAACTAATTAATCATTTCCTCATAATTAATATGTAGAGACTGTCACCTTGTATGCTCGTTCAATAATTGCTCGACAAGTTTGAAAATCTAATCTGCGACGACGCACCCCGTTTTTCATATTGCCTTTAAACGGACTCAACATTATATCGTGAGATTTTTCTCTAATTTGCTCTAGCTCTTGATTGCACTCGTCGATAAAAACTTGCCTTTTATCACAAGGGATATCTATAGAAACGAGCGTCATCAAACGGGACGACGCCTTTATACCCTTATCCCAATCATAATCGATATTTTCTTTAAAATCAAAATGCAACTTATTATTTGGATTAGTCGAGTCTACACATCTCACGCCAAGCCAACCTGTAGGCTCATTAAATTTCATACGCACTATATTTTCAGGCACCAGTCGACAATCCTCGACATCTTGCAAAGAGCATGCGTATTCATATCCTTTGTAAATGCTTATGTCTTTATACGACTTGGGGATGGAATCAAAACAAACAACCACAACAGGAGTATCAGTATCCAAGAAAGGATTCTCTTCCAATATTGTAATCGAGCGCAGGAGTTGCTTATCCCTGAACGGTGAATTAATAAATGTTTCAGGAATAATGGCAACGACATAAGATTGCGCCTCTAACATTCGTTGAAGTGCGAGCAGATAGACATCATCGTAGCAAGTTAAATCAAAATATTTCTTTAAATCATCTCCTATCCGTTTTCTTGAGGCTGAAAAGTTAGAAATATAAGGTGGATTGGTTATAATTATCGACCCTTCTTTATGCGGTATGCCAATAAGAGAATCGTTAACAGGCCATCCCAAAGTTGGATCAATATCCAATCCCTCAACTTCGGTTACGCTCGCAATGGAATTTGTGACAGGACTAAAAAGACTTCCACTACCAGCAAATGGATCATAGGCTATATGACATTTCGAATTACGAATAAAGTCCGCTACTTGAGGCTGAAGCCAGCAAGAACCTTCAGTAAAATACTGTCCCAATGAGCGTTTCTTACGCGCAACACCATTAAGGACAGCACGACCGTCTCCGTCTACACACGCCAACACATTCGGCATAATGCCGAGTGCAACAATAGAAGAAACAAATTCTCTTCGCGAAATTTTATTAGCCATAACAACCTTCACTGACTTATATTATACCATATTCGCTTTGAAATATAAACACTCCTAATATCATTGGATAGAGACACTTTCGGCCTTTGCCAATAAACAGGCGTCATCTTCAGGTCGCAACACATTCAGGTATCTAAGCTATCGTAATGCTTGCGCCCATTTATACCCTTTTGCGCGCATTTATGATGCAACACATACCGCATAGCTAATCATGAATCAAGCATTTAGAGCATGCTTAGTGTTGAGCCTTAATCAATCTTTCTTACGAACTTTTACTTTGTCTTCTGCAACACCGGTTATTGCTTGATAAAGCGATTCCTCATCATGTCGAGCAATATACCATTTCTCAATTAGAATTTCTATTAACTGTAGCAAACGTTCTGCCTCTCCCTTATCAATATCTATAATCACATCGACGTCCTTCTCCATATGAGCACCAATATTACCAAGCTTTCGCAACGCATCAATAGCCTTCCATTGTGTAGTCGGAATATTGTCTTTAAGAGCTTCAATTTCATCAATAAGACGCGATTTTTTAATGCCCCAAAAATCGCGAATCATTCCTTGTAAACACCGGCGGAAAAGCGTAGCTGCAGCCTTTGGGCTCATACTAATAATCTGACACGCCTCCTCATAGTCGGATCTGATCTGCGATGGAATGTATTTAGGATAATGCTTATATGTTGCCGTTGGATATATGTCTTGTTGCGCGCCAGTTAGTCGGTTAAACGTCGACAGGCAAGTCCTCCCGCAGTTGCGATTCGAGCAAGTAAACCAGCGAACTGTCAAACATGAGCGTCCGTTCTCCGCTGTAAGATTCATCGAATATGCATCATAGAACAACCCAATGTTTCTTTCCCCAAAATTTCCTCCAAATGCCTGAGCATGTCCACAAAATGGACAAATATACGTATGGGAATCAAAATCAATTTGTATCATTTACGTTCTCCTTTTAATACGCACCTAATTAACTTAGTGCAAATGTTTTTTGTGTTTGCTGACTTCGGCGTAGCGTTCGTCGAATTCGGAACTCGAACGCTTCAGATTACTCAATCTGAGATTCTCTGTTCTTCCATTCATACTTAAAAAACACCTCCAATATCATTGTATCATATTTTCGGCAGATTGAGAAGATAGTCGCTCGTAAAAGGTTAATGTCGCGATTCGTTATAATAGTGTGCACCCGAAATTGCAAGATGCACTTTTTTGATGATACCCATTCGTCAAATACTGTGCACCGTGGTAAAATAGGAGCATGTGCACAATGTCAAGAAAATCAATCGCCGAATATGTAGCCGAAAAACGTCGTGCTTACGCCGTATCGTCTACAGCAAAACGAACTCGCATTCTCAATGAAGTTTGCGAGACTTTGGACTTCACCAGGAAGTATGTCATCAAACTTATGACCGGGAATATCCGTTATCGAGAAAGAAAAGGCAGAGGAAAGACTTACTCGGACGAAGATCTCGAGAACGCGCGTAAGCTATGGGTATCGGTAGGATGCCCTTGTTCAACCTATTTCGTTGCGGAATTGCCGCGTATTATCAAGGAATACGAAGAGTGTATAGCGCTGATAAAGCCGGCATCCAGCAAGTCCGCTCTGATTGCGAATTCGCGGCGTATTCCAAATAGGCTTAAAGGCCCATACTTGCTGAATCTCTTTGCGAAGTTGCGTTTCTAGCTCCTTCAACTTAGCCGAATCATCCTGCCGAATATTCATCGAAAAACCGGGGCGCTCGTTTGTAACTTCATAACGCAAGACTTCCAATCCATTGACGACACTCGGATTGACATCTCCCTGCTTCACAAGCGGCAAGTGCGCAATCGCTGTTATAATGTCGCTGGTAAAAGTCTTCATCTTACGCTTGGCGACTTTCATCACACGCACAAAGCCATCCTCAGAATCTTTCATGCGTCCTGCGACATCAAGATTGCCTCCACCAAGCGCAAAGTGCAATGCTACAAATGCGCTCGTTGATGCGTCCGCAAAACGCGTCGGAAGACCATAGTGCTGCATCCGCGAGATACGTTCTACCATCGTTCGATCCTCATGAAACGATGCAACATTCAGCCGCAGCGCCTCATGATAGAGTTCGCGTTCGTTTTTACGCCATACCTCTTCGCGATCTACATAGCAGGGGATTTGAGCATCCAGCTCTGCCATAGGATCCCCACGGTGCCTATAATTACAACTCTCACCACGGAAAAAGAACTCCGCGCCATCCTCCGGATGATTCTTTTGTTCTGCCTCAATGACGCCTATCACTTCGGATACAAACTGATCTATAGCCTTACATCGCATGTTCAGACCTTTTTATACAATCTTATTTCCATCTATCACTTTTCTGAAAGTAATTATGTTTTGGTGATGATGATTGATCTTATACGCGTATGGATATCCAAACGGATACAACGGCTTGACATTTTGGAGCAAAACCGTCGTTCCACTAAATTCAAACCCGATTTCTTGCATCATTCTAACAATATCAGCCTGCACACATACTTCCTTCTTGTTAATTGTGAAATCGCTGATGACAATTGTTGCATACCGCTTGCATTTCAAACACCGATATACCTTCATCATTATGGCTTTCAACGCGCACAAAAAATCTGTGTATTTATCAAAGTTCCCCAAGTCGTTAATACTCTCACTATAGAACTCAACACCATCACGCGCCGACATTCTGTACGCTTTACCATTTTTATTCCTCGTACCCTTCGAATCGTTCCTTAGAATGTTATGATAAGGTGGCGATGTGACAACATAGTCAACCTCTCCTACGTGGTCAAGCTCAGACAGAGAATCCCCTACCTTATATTCCGTTCCAGACACTAAATTCAATCCTTCCACTCGACGAAGGAAAATTTCCTTGTATTCAGGATTCAGATCAATTCCAATGCTGCGCCTGCCCAAGTTGGTTGCGGCAAGCATTGTGGTACCGCTCCCCACAAACGGATCAAGGACCGTCATACCCCTTTTTGTAAACATACTGATAAGTCGTTCTATGTCTTTCACCATAAAAGGTGCTGGATGCGCATAAGCCGCTTTATCCTCTTTAGATGTTTCCGACATCCAGAAACTCCGCGTCGCAAGCAACCAACTCCTTCCGTCAAGATCGTTTAGAGAATTACGTTGATCGTACTTCCCGGGTTTATTTTCAAGCTCCTTTGGTTTGCGAGGCCTCTTTTCGACTTTAGTCTTCTTCATAACTCAACATCCTTGGCCGATTTACCAATATCTGAAATTGAAACGACTTTTGCCGTGGCAAGTCGCTCAATGTCTTCATATAACAGATATTTCCATGATTGTGTCCTAAAGCTTTCAACAAATAACGGATCTCGAAAACGCAAGAACTCTACCTCGCGCCTTTTCGGAATAATCATAAACTTTGGAACAGAATCGGATATGTTTGACGCCCGACCAATTGCGCCTATAAAATCCGTTGAATTCTCCACCTCGAATGCTGCGACAATTCTACTTGCCGCTTTCTCCACCCATATCATATCAATCATTCCGATACGCGACAATTGCCCTCGACCATATTCCGTCAGACTATCAAGATTCTTCAATGTGGACAAATCGCAAAGATTAACATTCTCGCGAACATATTCTCCTTTCTCGCGATTCCCAACATGCGAAGCCACGCCAGCTCTTTTTGACAACTTGCACAACAGCTCGATAATATGCGTATGCTCAGAGCAGTCACGTTCAACATCCGGATTCAACTTCCATTTCCCACTAGACTTTGACGCATATCGAGAAACGACTTTAACGAGCCCTCTCGGGTCAGGGGTCTGCCCATTAGGAAACTCCTTAAAAATCTCCGCAACTATATCATCGTACTTTACTGCTATCTTGCGGCGCAACAATGCTCTTACTGTTGTATCCACACGATCCGCAAGACTCATACTCGCATGATTTATATACTTTTCTGGATGATTAAACCAAAAGATATCTCCCCCTTGATTTTTAGGATTTGCATTAACGACAAACATCTTATTCAAACCTACCTCGATGTTTAGGATATTTCGCAATTCAACTTCAGGTTCTTCAGGCCGCAAATATCCAGCTTGCAACATATCAGGCAATAATCCGTTAAGTAAAAATTCAAAGGGAGTTGGCTCTCCACGCTCTGTGAGAATTGCCCTAGTTCTATTCACAACATACACCGCCAACTCATCCCTATCACTCGTGACACTCTTGGCGGAAGTTTTTTTACATCTAATATAATAATCCGAGCTAGTTGTCCCATACGGATTCGCAACATTCGACTCTCCTGAACGCCGATTGTATTGATGAGTCATCTTCTCAAAAACAAAACCCGCATCTCGAATAGCACAAACGAAGTCATTCCACTCTCCAATATGTTGATTATGAAAAGTCGCGACGAGATAATGTTCTGGCTTCAAGACCCTATAGGCATTTTTAAAGGCATTTGTCAATCGTTTCTTATATGTATCGCGATCAACAACACCTCGCTTGAACGTAATTTCACCCGTAACATCGGGACGAAATCGTGCATTAAACTGTTGAAGCCAGACTAGCCAAACCATACTCAAATCCATATACTGAACCAACCCACCATAAGGCGGATCTGTCAATATGAAATCAATTGAATCATCTTTAATATAATCCCGCAAATCAGCAACATCAATTGTCCCGTAGTTTACATCCGCCGAGCTCTTCATCCGATTCGAAGGTGTAAGACAATTTAACTTCACCTTCTTCATTTGGTTCTTAGCATCTAATAAAGCATTCACTATACCTTGCCGATCAAAGCAAGAACGCTTGAACACAATCAAAGGATTCTGCTCCATAGAACGGTTGCGAATCATATAGTCCGCGCGTCCCCAGCTACCGGAGAAATCCCGATTACCCTTCTCTGACCGAGGCACAACCATTTTAGAAACAAGATGGAGAGTGTGAATAAACGCATACATTAACTGATTAGCAACAACCTCATCCTCGACTTGCTGAATCAAGTGGAACATCTTCGCTAATAAATACAAGTTGCGCTTTGTCCACAATTTATCAATCGTACATCCGCCAATCTTCGTAATAAAATTGTGGTTTATGGATGGATTCCGCGGGAAGTCATCGATAGGATACCAGAACGGGATGTCTAGACTCGTCATCTTTTCAGCTCGTTGAATATCGGACGCTTCGCTTGAAACGCCAAGCACTTCTCCATCTTGGTCCTTGGCATGGATAAAATCAACGCGCCCTTTCTTCCAAATATAATTGTAAACTACATATTCTTTATCTAATATCTTTCTAACATAATTCTCTCGATAAATCTTATCAACTTCAATAGCTTTAATAATTGACTCTGCCGCCGTACAAAACACCTCCTTGTCGAATGGAGCGGTCATCACTTCAATGACGAATGTTGATAAAGGATTCAAATCCGTAGCTATAACTTTGCGACCAAGCTTAATTGCTTCAAACGCCGTAATTCCACTACCAACAAAAGGATCAAGTACAACCCCATCTGGAGGACAATAATGTGCAATATAATCATTCCAAATATTATGAGGCTTTCGCCCCCAATATTTCATCGCACTATACATTGGCGGTCTAGAACCTTCAACTAATGCATAATTGATATGGCTTGGATTATACGATTTCATAAAACAATAATTCTTCATCTTTCAAAATTCCATTATGGGCTCTATGGAGTCTGACCCCGTAGCAAGAAAAATGTAGGCAATATCCCGCTCCACGGCAAGTGTATCCACGCCGCGTCAATTGGTGATAATCGTATATCGTCCTTCTCATTTTACGACCACTATTATACCAAATTTCGCGGTGATATACCACCAATCACGAAACCCGATGGCGCGGTGTTGGGGATGGGGGAGATAGGATGAAGAAGGAGGAATGGAATCAAAACAGTCAGCCCACCGACGACGCCATACAATCCATAACCAACATGTCCAAGCACCTGCAAACCCCACCGCGCAACCAACAACCCCAACACCAACGCATACCCGGATTGGAGCAATGCGGAAATAGCCGAAGGCCGCGATCTGCGCAGGCCCTTGTGGGCGACTTCGTCGTGCATGCAGCACCTACCCTTCGAAGCTAAGCTTCTCCGGCGCATGTATGTGGCAACGATGTCCAGGGCTATGCGGCGGTTGGCGGTCATATCAGTACACTAAAGCTATCGCTACGTGGTGTACAAACCTACACCGCGTCCATAGGCGATAATAAGCGTATATCGGCGTTCTCATTTTCTATGAGATATTATACCATATTCCCCGCTTCCGCGGCAAGAATGGAAAGGAAGAAAATCGGATTTAGGGGTTAGGGGCTGGGGATTAGGGACGAGTTAGGAACGAACTAATTAACCGCAGGTCGGCTATGCCGACACGCAGAATTAGACGAAACTAGAATTCCTACGCCCCGCGGAATACCGCCGACGGCATATCTACGTTTCGCCTAGCATGATCCTGTTAGCGCCCGCGCAAAGTTCGTCGTCCCCGCGCAGCTCAGTCACGCCTAGCGCGGCAGCTTAGGCGCCCGCGCGGCAAACACACCCAACTTTGCCATATCCCCACCGCCCGATATGCAGCTCTTCCTTCCCGGTTAGGATTATAACGGTTATGTCGGTCATGAGAGTATTAGTATGTAATATTATACCAAATTTCGGTCACTTTGACCATAGCGAAGTTTGAATCAACATTCAACCCCATCCACCAAAGTCAATTCTAACGTTTGCGAAAACTTTAGATACGACTCTTTCGTCGGTGTTCGAAGCGAATGGCAGGTATATCGGTGGGAATGAGCTTATAAGGCGGAGTAGGCGGAGACAAGGGTTTTGGCGACAGCGGACCAAGTGTACTTCGCTTCGACAAGCATTCTCCCGCGCTTGCCCATCGATTCCAGTGTTGAAGTAGGAGTGTTGAATATTGAGTTGAGGGTCGAGGCGAGAGTTTCGACATCGTTGTCAACCCACCAGCCGCAGCCAAAATCGGCAACTTCCTTCCATGGGGTATTTGTCGAGGTGATAACCGGCTTGCCGTGCTCCATAGCGTCGACCACAGTTGCGCCGAAGTTCTCGGTATGGGAGACGAGTGCAAGGGCGGAGCAGCGAGTGTACTCGGCATCGAGCTCAGAATCGAATTTAGGACCGGCGAAAACGATTTTCGAATCGTCCGAGCTGAGTCCAAGATGCTTGCAGAGAGCTTCCAACTCAGCTTGGTGGCCCGCTTGATCAGGCCCGACAATGCGAAGGCACCATCCTTCGGGCTTCGCTTTTACGAACGCCTCAATGAGACGATCCAGCGCCTTAACAGGATATACACGACCTACAAAGAGGAGAGTTTTAGGCGTAGGTTCAAGGTGTAGGTGTACAGCGGAAGATTCGGTTTTTTCTTTCGGCAAATGAGTTCCCAAAGGTGCAACAAGACTTCTGCACCTAGACCCTACACCTAAACCTAAATTCACGTTCCATTCGCGCTCTTTCTCGACGGTCGAGTGGATAAGCGCCGCGCGCTTTAAAAGCGGCTTTTGGGCGAGATGCCAGACGAGGAGCTTCTTCCACCATTTGTGGCGGAGCGACCAGGGGGCGGTCATGCCGTGTGTCGACCAAACGAGGCGTCCACGCGGCACTTTTAGAGCGATTTTAAGGAGCCAAGGATCCCAGAGCCCGTGAAGATGGACGATGTCGTAAGAGTGTAAAAGTGAGAGTGTAGAAGTTAAAGTGAGAGAGGGATCGTCCTTCTTCGTAAGCACCTCGACTTCATGTCCAAGGGCACGAAGTTCGGATACGACATTCTCGACGAAAGTCGTCACTCCACTCGCCTTCTGTAATCCGGTCGCTACTTGTAGGATGCGCATATGGTATTTTCGTTATAGAGAGAATGAAATTTCAAGATTTAGCCGCGCGGAGGACGGCGGATGCAATTTCGAGAGAAACGCCGGCTACTTTGGAAATGTCTTCGACACTGGCTTTGGCGATGCCGTAAATGGACTTGAAAGTCTTAAGGAGCTTCACCTTCTTCGCCTCTCCGATGCCGGGAACCTCGTCCAAGACCGATTCACGAATCGTCTTTTCGCGCAAGGAGCGGTGGAATGTGATAGCGAAGCGGTGGGCTTCGTCACGAAGGCGGGTAATGACGAAGAGCGCTTCCGAGTCACGTGGAAGCAAGATGGACTCGCGCCCATCATCGAGGACGATCTCCTCGAGGCGCTTCGCGAGGCCCACGGTCGGAATATCATCAATACCGAGTTCCTTGAAAACCGCGCGAGCCGCACGAAGCTGAGTTATGCCACCATCGCAAATATAGAGATCGGCTCTCGGGCTAGTTTTAAGTAAAGTCGAATCGGGTCCATATCTGCGGCGCACGACTTCGGCCATAGCTCGGGGATCGTCCGCACCTTCAAAACTCTTGATCTTGAAGTGACGATAATATCTCCCGTCGGGAAGCCCATCTCGCGCGACGACAAGCGAAGCGACGTTGTGAGTTCCGAACAAATTGGAAATATCAACACATTCGATTATGCGCGGCAGTTTTTCGAGTCCTATCGCTTCGGCAAGCTCCTCGATACCCTTCTTCGCATCTTCTTCCTTCATGTGCGGAGACTTGCGGACGAAGTGAGCTTTCGTCATTTCTTTCAAGGCCGCAATCAAATCACGAAATTCCGCCGCGCGCTCGAACTTTTCTTTTTCGACCGCCTCGAGCATCTTCGCTTTCAGTTCTTCGAAAACGCCCGGCCTCTCGCCCCTGAGAAACGCGCAAGCCTCGTCGAAACGTGCGCGGTATTCGTCTTTGGAGATTTTCTTAAGGCATGGCGCGGAACAAGTGCGAATAATGTCGGCGAGGCAATGCTTATGATCCTCTTCGCAAGGTGAGAGCGAGTCACACTCCCTGATTCCATAGCGCTTTTCGACGAAGTCTTTGGCGGTTCTGACAATCGGGCTCGAAGGAAAAGGCCCGAAGTAAATCGCCCCATCCTCACGCACGATGCGAACACAGGTAAAGCGCGGGAAATCGACGTTCGGATCGGCTCGCAAAGCGAGATAGCGCTTATCATCGCGCATCAAAATATTGAAGTGTGGCTTATATTTCTTGATAAGCGACGCTTCGGTTAGAAGCGATTCAGCTTCGTTCTTGACCGTCATCCACTCGAAGTCGTAAATCGTCTCGACCATCGAACGGACTTTCGGCGTATGCTTCGCGCCGGAGCGGAAATAACTCGAGACGCGGCGCTTTAAATTCTTCGCTTTCCCGACATAAATGATTTGACCCCGCCTGTCACGCATCAGGTAACAGCCGGGGTTCGTGGGGACGGCCTTAAGCCGCTCTCGGATAAGCTCGCTGATCACTCTGCCTTGGCACCTGGCACGGCGGAGTCTTCAGACGTAGACGGCTCTTCCTTCTCGCCTTCCTTAAGCCCCTTCATGAATTCGCCCTTCGCCTTACCGAGGGAGCGAGCGAGTTCGGGAATCTTCTTCGCGCCGAAAAGAACGGCGACGACGAGAACAACGATTACAATCTGCCAAAGTCCGGGTCTCATGATAGTTTCTCCTTATAATTACGCAACGGGCGTGACGCCCTTCTTGAGGATGATGTTGCCGTATTTCGCGGTCTCTCCCGTAAGAACAACCGCATAGGCCTTCTTCGCGCGTTCATAAAACGCATAGCGCTCCATGCGAACGATTTCGCCATCGAACTTAAGCGCGGCGCGATACTTCTTCTCGACTTCGGGGTCTAGCGTGTCCCCGGGAACCGCTTCCATCATGATGACGGGCGGAGAGTAGCTGTCGAGTTCGAAAAGCGGGATCATGCCGGACAAAAGCTTGTCGGCGCCGACTCCATCCGCGCGAAGGACATAGTTGCAATCCTTGCCGAAATAGTGAGCCGGGAAGTGAGCGTCGGAAATGACGATTTCGTCGCCATGTCCCATCTCGGACATGACCTTCAATAAATCAGGCGAAATAACGGGCGATATACCTTTAAGCATTTTCGTTATCCTTTCGTTAAGGTATATTATATCAAAAAGCGTACTGAATGCCAAGAGCCAAGGAATAATTCATTTCCGTCTCTCCATCGACATTCATCATCGCGTCGCCATCTGCACGGAGCGACCAATTGTCGTCGAGGTGGTAATAGGTACCCGCCCCAATCTTCGGACCGACCGCCTTGGAAGTAAGCGTCGAAACGCCGAAAGTGAAGAACGGATCAAGCCGCTCGTAGCCGTACCAATGCCAAAGAATATCCGCGCCAAAATAGCCTTTATTTTCCAAAAGCGCGGCAGTTCCCTCTAATGCCCAAAACTCGTTAAGATAATAGCCGAAGGTCGCGCCTCCGCCCGAATACGAGCTTCCCGCTTCAGGAAGCATGATTCGCGCCTGAGGAGTAACGAAATAACGCTCGAGCTCGATGATCTCTTCGTCTTCGCTTGCCGCGAAGAGCGATGAAAGCGATAAAGTATAAGTGATAAGTGATAAGCTAAGGAGTGTGAGCTTTTTCAGCCAATTGAGTTCGCGCTTGCGCATGGTATTATAATCCTTTTCTTCCAAATCGTCGGCTCCGGAGAGATGATCCATCCCGTGAGCTACATAAAGTAAAAGTTCCTTTTTCACGCTCCACCCTTCGCGCTTCGGGGCGACTCGAAGAGCTTGATCGACGTTCACATAAAGTTCGCCGTACACCCCTTCTTCTTCCCCCGGCATTGCATCATAGCGCTGAGTGATGACATCGGTCGGCCCTTCCACACCATTGATCGCCCTGTGAACTTCAGCGGAAAAGTCATCGTCTTGAAGAATGATCGTAACTTCCTTGAAAGGCGTCTTGATGCGCTTGCCCGACGCTTCGGCAAAGGAAACCGCGGCGTTTTTAAGCTCGGTTTTCGTGATCAAAATTGAGCGCGGCAAATCGCCTTCGATATTAACGCGACACTTTTCCATTCGTTAGACGAGGCGGGTTTTGAGTTTGTTGGCGAGCGACTTCAAGAACGAAGTGTCTCCGGGCAAGGTCTCGAGCGTAGCAAGCGCCGCGGAAGTCGTCGATTCAATACGGCGCAACGTCTCTTCACGATCGCAGACGCCGTCATTATCGAGGATGTCGTCTTCGTACTGAAAGGCGAGACCGAGATTGAGCGCGAAGGTCTTGAGCGCTTCGACCTGGGATTCAGTAGCGCCACCCGCGAGGCCGCCCATAACTGCCGCGGCGATAAAGAGATCGGCCGTCTTGTGAGTATAGATATAATCGGCGTCTCCTGTTTGGGCGATATCTTCGACTTGGCCTTGGACGACACCGACCGCCTTCTCACCCAAGATCGAGATGATCGCACCCACATTACGCGGCGCTTTTGCCGCAGTCAAGAAAGCGAGCGCTTGCAAGGCGTCACCCACTAGGAGCGCGTCCGGCTCCCCGTACTTCGACCATACGGTCGGCTGCCCGCGGCGCAAGGTATCGTTATCCATCGACGGGAGATCATCGTGGACAAGCGTATAATTGTGAAGGATTTCGATCGCACAGGCAGGATAAATCGCGTCTTCCTTCTTCCCGCCGACAGCTTCAGCGGAGGCGAGCGCGATAATCGGACGAATTCGCTTTCCGCCGACATTTACCGCGTAAGCCATAGCTTCGTTCAAGGGATAAGGGCGAGGCCCGAGGGAATCGAAAATGTCCTTAAGTGTCGATTCAATTAAAGAGAGATAGCGCTCCATGAATTATCTCCAAATAGATTCCCGCCACGCGGTCAAGAATTAACGTCCAAAGCTGAAGAAAAGTAAGTTCGCTCGTCGAAGCAATGAAAACAAGGATCAAAACTACGTTAGCGAGGAAAATGAAGACCCAAGAGAAGACGCGCCCGTAAAGCTTGATATCGGGCTGACGTTCGGTTAATGTCTGAAGCGTAAATAGCGCATGAAAAGCCCAGGTAAATCCGACCAAGAACATCCAGAGCGGCATAAACGGCAAGGGTTTTACGAACGCATAGGTGATAAGCGCGGCAATTATGACGACGAAAGTGTAAAACGGGAAAAAGTACGGCGCAAGCGTGATCAGGAAATTGGTCTTTGTAAGCTTCACGCTCCCGCCGGAGAGACCCACTTTTATATCATGAGGATGAGCCCCGAAAACGAGTCCCCACAAAGCGTGAGTGAGCTCATGGCCGAGGACATAGGTTTTCATCGGCTTCGAGATCGCCATCCAAAAAAACGCGAAGGCGACCATGCCGCCCAAAAGCGAAAACGTCTCGACCGAAGAAGCGGTCTTCGCGGATACGCCGATGACTATCGCTCGACATAATACGAGCGCCATCCCCCAACACGCAGGGATAAGAAGGATTCCGAGAATCAAGCGAAAGAAATTGCCCATCGCTTATTCATCGACGAAAACGAAGACGAGCTCGCCGGGGTAAACGCGGTGATTCTGCCGCGCGATCTTTTCGACGAAATCGGGATCCGAGCGAAAACGCTGCTGGAAATCCTTAAGTTCGGCAATTTCGCGTTTCTTCTTCTCGATGACTTCGTCGAGTTCCGCCGCACGCTTCTTAAGCTCCGTTCCTCGCTGATATTTCGGGAATGTGACGAGCCCTAAAAAGACGAAAATTCCGGCGATGAAAAGGATCGTCAGATAAAAAAGCCATTGTTCTTTTAAAGAGGAAAACATATCGCTGATATTATAGCAAAATATTGATAAGTTGCGCAACTACCGACCCGCTTTTTTTAAGCGACTCAACGGAAATCTTGTCGATCGTATCTTCGCTCGTGTGCCAGTAATCGTTAAGTCCCGGCTGCGAGCCATAATGAAAATCAATCAAATCAATGGCCTTGTAATCCGCCTCGAGAAACGGCACATGGTCATCGCGCACGAACTCTTCAATCGGCTTCACCGGCACTTTCGCGCGTTTCCCGGCAACCACGGCGAGTTTGGTCAAGGCAGGATGACCGTTTTTCGGTACCGAGAGCTCAAGATTCTTATCGCCGAGCATATCGAGACAAATGACCGCGCGAACCTTGTAGTCTTTCTTTTTAATCCACTCTACCGTGCGCTTCGAGCCGAAGAGCCCGTCGTTTACGCCGTAGGCGAGTTGAGCTTCTTCACCATCGGTCCAAACGAGAAGGACATTATGTTTGAAGCCGCTCGCTCTCGTAAGCATATTGGCGAGCCCGACCATAAGTCCCGAAGTGGAAGCGCCGTCATTGGCACCGGGACAGTCGATTCCGGGCTTGGTATCGTAGTGCGAAAGGAGGACGATCCACTCACCTTCCGGATGAAATTTGAACTCGCAGTATAGATTTACAAAATCTCGCATTCCCTTGCGCGTCTTCGCCTCAAACTGATCTCGGCGAACATTCACGCCCATACGGCTCGCTTCATCTAATAAATAATTCGCGGCAATTCTACCGCGAATCGTCCCCGCATCGCGCGGGGTGTGCTTCACAACCAAATTCGAAGCCGTATTGTAGCTAAGCTCAGCGTCCGACTGAGTGAAAGTTAATGCCGCCGCTAGCAGAAGCGAAAGCATTCCCTTTTACTCGACAGTAACTCCGATCATGCGAATGATACGATCGAGCTCGTCATTATCGAAGAAGTCGATTTCGACGACACCCTTCGTATGTTTGCCGCTTTCGTGAGTAACACCGGAAGTGACGCGAACTGCGCAACCGAAGAACTTTTTAAGACGATCAGAGAGATTTTTGACGTAGCCTTCGGGAAGATCCGGCACGCCCTTCTTCGACTCGACCACAGGGTTTTTGAGTCGTTCGATCTTTTTCTCAAGCGCTCTGACGGTTAACTGCTCGTTAACGACCTCACGCGCGAGAATCGTGCGATTCTTTTCGCCTTCGATCGAAAGAAGAACTTTCGCATGTCCAACGGAGATAAGACGATTCGAGATAAGTTCACGAACTTCTTCGGGGAGTTCCAAAAGGCGAACCGAGTTGGCAACAGTGGCGCGACCCTTGCCCACACGTTCGGCGACTTGTGCTTGGATAAGCCCGAAAGTATCCTGCAAAGTCTTGTAGGCCATCGCCTCTTCAATCGGATTCAAGTCCTCACGATTGATGTTTTCGGTTGTCGTCATCGCAGCTGCCGTAAGATCGTCAGCTTCGACGAGCGTCACGCGAATCTTCGTCCAACCGGCAATTTGCGCGGCACGAAGACGGCGTTCACCGGCGATAAGTTCATACTTGCCCTTCGAGTTCTTACGAACAGTCGGGGGCTGAACAAGACCGTTGTTCTTAAGCGATTCGGCGAGCTCCTTAAGCTCCTCTTCCTTGAACTCACGACGCGGCTGATAAGGCGAGCGTTCGATGTCGAGAATCGGAAGTTCCAAGGGCTTGCCGGGTTCCGCAGCAGCCGCCTGAGGGGCGACGGGCTTAATAGCAGGCAAAGACGCCGGTTTTACGGGCGTCTGAGGGATAAGCGAGCTCAAGCCCCTTCCGAGGCCATGCTTCTTCTTATCGACAGAAGAAACGGGAGCTTTAGAATTAGCTCCCGTTGCCTTCTTCAAGAATGGGTTATTAGAAGTAGCCATTTACGAGCGGAAGGACCTTGACCTGGTTGTCCATGATGATATTGACAACACCGACCTGGAAGCCCCAGGGGCACTCGCGTGCGAAGTTGACGAGGCCGATCTGACAACCGTGGAGTTCTTCAGTCTGGTTGAAGACACCGGCAATCTGCGCGCCATAGGCCTTGGGAGCGAGGTTGACGCCGATAGCGATGGTGGCGCCGGTCGTTTCCTTTTCGGTAAGGTTAAGAATACCGCCGATCAAAACGCCGCAAGCTTCTTCCTGCATCGTGCCGAGGAACTCGACGTCCATACCGTAAATCTTGCGGTGGTAGCCGAAGCCGCCCGCCTCAAGACCATAGACCGTGCCGTTGCACATATTGACGCCGAGACCCGCGCGCAAACCATAAACATCGGAGTTGGCGTAGTTGAAAATCGCGGTAGTCGTAAGACCGATAACGTCGTCGCGGCAAGTACCGGCAGCAGCGAAGTTGTAACCGTACATCTTGGCGACATCGGTGTAGAAGATACCGAGATCGAGGCCGAAGACATCCCAGTTACCCTGTCCCCAAGGGAGCTGAACGGGCGACCAAAGAGCGACAGCAACGGGGGTGTAACCGACAGCACCTTCGTCTTCATCGGCCATAACCGGCGCGACCAAGCTGAGCGCGAGCGCAACGAGAGCGAACTTCATCATTTTCTTCATTGTTGATTTTTCCTTCTTTGTGTTAAATTAACCCTAATATTTTACCACTTTTCCCTACCCTTCGTCAAGGGGGAGTTTATCTTTTCATCGTCCAAGCGCGAAAGCCCTCGGCAATGGCCTTAGCTAACATCACGCGACGATTCTTGTCCCAGCACGAAAGTTCGCTTTCGGGGGAGGTAAGAAAATCGACTTCGATAAGGCAACTCGGGATCTCGGGATTTCGCGTTACCGCATAGTTCGCGTGAGGAACGCCGTTATTTTTGACCTCGCCTTCCAAGACCTCAGCCATCGCCTTGTTGATCGCCGTACCGAGCTCCATACCTATGTCGTTCCACGCATAAACGGCCGTATAACGGAACTCGAGCGGATTCTTATTGGGAGGCGGCGCATTATGATGAATCGAGATAAACGCTTCAGCGTTCTTTTCGTGAGCAAGGCGCGGACGCTCGAAGAGCTCGACGAAGGAATCGTCTTCACGCGTCAAAAAGACCTTGTAGCCGATCGCTTCCATCTCCTTCTTGACCGCCTTGGCCATACGGAGATTCGCGTCCTTTTCGGGGAGATTGTGGGGCGAGAAGCTGCCGGGATCTTTGCCGCCATGTCCGGGGTCGAGAATAACCGTAATCTCTTCGGGCTCAAGACCGACCGGATGGGGCCGCGCTTCATCTGCGGCATAACCGAGCTTTTCGTAAGGTTTCGGCTTCGGCGGCTCAGCTCCGGGAGGAAGCGGCTTCGGGGGCGCGGGCTTTTTGGCGACGCGGAAGACGTGATTACTCCCAGCAACATTTACCGTATTCGTCCCTTCGACGAGGCTGATCATCGTTGCGAAAGCTCCCGAGGCATGAACGGGAACATCCTTACCTTGAATCACGATATTGGTGGCGCCGGGGTCGACGGCTCCGATCAGATAACACTCGTCATAGTATGCGAGCGACTGATTCGCCTTCGGGAAGGCGATCGTTAGAGCAAGAAGTAAAGGTAACATCAGCTGATTTTAAGCATCGCTTCAATCGCCTTCTTGGCTTTCGCGGCAGTTTCGGCGGGAACGATGACTTCGTGTTGGTTGTGTTTGAGAGCGTCACGCAGGTTTTCGAGCGTCGTCTTCTTCATATTCGGGCAAACGAGACGTTCGGTGACAGGATAAAACTTCTTTTCGGGATTCTCCTTTTGGAGACGATGAAGAATGCCGAGTTCGGTGCCGACGATAAACTCCTTTTCCTCCGACTCGCGTGCGAGCTTGCACATTCCGCCCGTCGAGAGGTTGTAGTCCGCCGCGTCGCGCACATCTTTCGCGCATTCGGGGTGAACCATGACCTTAACGCCGGGATGAGCTTTTCGCGCTTCTTCGATCGACTTGGCGGTAAGCATCGCATGCGTCGGACAAAAGCCGGGCCAAAGCTGATATTTGCGCCCCAAGAGTCCGGCGATATGACCACCCAAATGCTGATCGGGAACGAAAAGGATTTCTTCGTCTTCACCGAAAGTCTTCATGACCTTCTCGGCGTTCCCGCTCGTGACGCACATATCGCATTCGGCCTTCACTTCAGCGGTCGAGTTGACGTAGCAGACGGCCTTGGCGCCCGGATGCTTCGCCTTAAGCGCGCGAAGCTGTTCGCCGGTAATCATGTCGGCCATCGGACACCCGGCGGAAGGATCGGGAATGAGGACCGTCTTCGTGGGGTTTAAAATCTTCGCGGTTTCGGCCATGAAGTAGACGCCGCAAAAAACGATCACGTCCGCCTCGACCTGGGTCGCTTTGCGGGCAAGCTCAAGCGAGTCGCCCGTATAGTCGGCTACATCCTGAACTTCTCCGCGCGTATAGTTATGGGCGAGGATAACCGCGTTCCTCGCCTTTTTCAGTTCTTCTATCTCTTTAATCATATTGCAAATTATATCATATTTCCCTTTCATACCTCAACCCTTAAACTCGGGTGTGACAAGCAATCTCAGATGACACATAGAAACGTCAAATGCACCGAATAACTCTTTCAAAATCTAGTCTGGCGCACAGCTCGTTCGAAAATTATTTTCTTTTCGAGAGCATTTCGTGATATTCGGAGTATGAGCCCTCGAACCAGGTGGTCTTGCCTTTACCTTCGAAAGCGAGAATATGGGTCGCGATTCGGTCGAGGAACCAGCGGTCGTGCGAGACAACCATCACGCAACCACCGAATTCCTGGAGACCTTCTTCCAAGGAACGCAAGGTCGCGACGTCGAGGTCGTTCGTCGGTTCGTCAAGAAGGAGGAGATTGCCGCCCGAAGTAAGAAGCTTCGCGAGGTGGACGCGGTTTCTTTCACCGCCCGAGAGAACGCCGACTTTCTTCTGCTGTTCGGGACCACGGAAGTTGAAGCGCGAGCAATAAGCACGGCCGTTCATCATCGTCGTACCCGCGAGATTGACGAATTCGCCACCACCCGTAATCGCCTCATAGACAGTTTCTTCAGGCTTAAGTTCGCTGCGCGTCTGATCGACGTAAGAGAGCTTGACCGTTTCGCCGACCGTGAACTTGCCTTCGACGGGCTGAAGCTGTCCGGTAATGAGTTTAAAGAGTGTCGTCTTGCCCGCACCATTCGCGCCGATAACGCCGACAATACCGCCGCGCGGCAAATCGAAGTTGAGATCGGTATAGAGAACCTGATCGCCGAAAGCCATCTTGACGTGTTCGGCCTTGACGACGAGGTTGCCGAGGCGCGGGCCCGGCGGAATGCGGATGACGAGATCGTCTTCGCGAGTATTGACGGTCTGTTTCTGGAGTTCTTCGTAACGCTCGACACGCGCCTTCGCCTTCGCATGGCGTCCCGAGGGATTCGTCTGAATCCACTTGAGTTCGTTTTCGAGCATCTTCTGACGCGACTTTTCGACGTTCGCCTCGCGCTGAAGCAGCGCTTCCTTCTGCTTGAGCCACCCTTCGTAATTCCCCTTATAAGGATAGCAGATGCCGTGGTCGAGTTCGAGAATCCAGTCGGTAACGTCCGAGAGGAAGTAGCGGTCGTGCGTGACGACAATCAAGGTACCCTTGAACTCCTTCAAATACGCCTCGAGGCGGAACGTCGTTTCGGCGTCGAGGTGGTTCGTCGGTTCGTCGAGGAGAAGGACGTCGGGATTCGAAAGAAGGAGTCGAGCGATGGCGACGCGGCGACGTTCACCGCCCGAGAGAACGGCAACCGATTTCGAGCCATCGGGGCAACCGAGGTCGGCCATGCGACGCTCGACGAGGTTCTCGAGATTCCAGTAGTCGTTCGCGTCGATGATCGCCTGAAGACGCTCCATCTCCTCCGCAGCCTTCGGATCGTCAAGCTCGCAGCAAAGATCTTCGTAGCGCGTCACCATATCCTGAGCTTCCTTGACGCCTTCCATAACCGTCTCGAGAACGGTCTTCGAGTCGTCGAGGACAGGTTCCTGCGGGAGATAGCCGACCTTGGTGCCCTTCGCGACTTGCACCGTGCCCATAAGATCGGTGTCGAGCCCGGCAAGAATCTTAAGAAGCGAGGACTTACCCGCGCCGTTTCCGCCGATAACACCGATATGAGCGCCATAGAAAAACGAGAGATTGACGTCTTTCAGGATCGTCTTCGTGCCCTGCTGCTTCGTGACGTCGATTAAAGAAAACTGATATTCGCCTGCCATTGTTTAGAGTTCTTTCGTAATTACATTCTGTTTCGGGGCGGGAGGGAGCTTGCCGTTATCAAGGAGATCTTTGACGATCATTCTGACTTCCGTATCGAAGTCGCCTTTAAGCATCCAACGAAGGAAGTTCGGTTCATTGATCAGGAGCTTGTCGAGACGCTCGCCCTTCTTCTTGCCGAAGTTGAGGACCCACGCGCCGTTCTTCCAGCGGATAAGTCCGCCGCGATCCGCATTATTCGGGTCATGGGGCGCGAGATATTCGTCGATTTCCTCGACTGTGCGAGGGACGTCAGCGTACTTGACGAGCTGCGCCTTCAAGACTTCAAGCGTCGCGCGAGTATCCGCTTCGGCGCCATGCGCGCCATCGTGGGAGCGGCCGAGATAGTAGCGAACTGCCGCGGTCAAATCGCGAGGTTCTTTCTTATGGTAAATACGCTGGACATCGACGTGCTTGCGGGAAGACGCGGCAAAATTAAGACTTACGCGCGCGAATTCTTCTTCGAGCATAAGCACGTCGAAGCGGTCGGAGTTGTAGCCGGAGAGATCCGCCTCCTTAAAGAACTCGAAAATCTCGAGGGCTTTCTCGGCGAAAGTCGGGCAGTCCTTAACGTCTTCGTCGGCGATACCGTGAATCGCGGTAGTTTCCTCAGGGATGTGACAAGTCGGGTTAAGGAGCCAACAGCGCTCTTCTTCGGAGCCGTCCACATTTACCTTGATCGCAGCGAGTTCAATGATGCGGTCTTTGCGAGGGCTGGTGCCGGTCGATTCGATATCGAAGACGATAAGCGGATTTTTGAGAGTTATCGGAAACATATTACCTTTCACTTCTTAATGCGGGGTCCAAACGATCGCGCAAATAGTCCGCCAAATGATTGAACACCAAAACGAGAACGAAAATCGCCGCGGTCGTAAACGCCATTTCCCACCAAACGCCCTGCCAAAGGCGAAGACGCGCGTTGTTGATCATAATGCCCCAGCTCGGCTCTCCCTGAACGCCGATACCGAGGAAGGAAATGAAGACTTCCGTCGAAACCGCCGAAGGGAAACGAATTGAGAACTGAATAAGGACAATATGCATCACATTCGGGAGAATGTGGCGGAACATGATGCGAGCGTGAGAGTAGCCGAGCGTCTTCGCGGCCTGAACATACGCTCTTTCGCGATGTTTCATCACCTCCGCGCGAATCGTACGACAGACGCCTACCCAGGTCGTAAAGCCGATACCGAGATAGATACCAAGGAGCCCTTGCCCGACTATGAGCGAAATTGCCAAAATAAAGAGAAGTCCCGGCATACTCGCGACAGTTGCGGAAAGCCAAACGACGAGAGAATCGACCTTGCCGCCGAAATATCCGCCGAGTAGCCCCAAGAGCACCCCCAAGGGGATCGCGATTAAAGAGGTCATGATACCGACATGGAACGCGATGCGCGTACCTTGTACGAGGCGACGCGCGACCGAGCGGCCGAGGTTGTCGGTACCTAAAATATGCTGAGGAGAAGGCGGAAGATAACGGCAGGACGTATCGACGCGGTTATATATCGGCGTCACATCCCGATACTTCGCGACCCGATACTCATATTCGCCGTAAAGTGCCGCGCCGAGGTAAACGGCGAGGATAGCGAGACAAAGCTTAACCGAAAGCTTCATTAACCTTGTCCATAACGAGCTGAACGACCTCATCGAGCGTCAAATCGCTCGAGTCGATCTCGATGGCGCCGTCGGCCTTTTTGAGGGGAGCATACTTACGCGTCGAGTCGATTTGGTCACGCGCGAGGAGCGAGGCCTTAACGGCTTCGGCGGTTTGGTTTGCTATACCCTTCTCGACTTCTTCCTTCTGGCGACGACGCGCACGAGCTTCGGCAGACGCGGTAAGATAGAAGCGAGCAGGCGAGTCGGGGAAGACGGCGGTTGTGATGTCGCGGCCTTCGACGACGATATCGCCATACTGCGTCATGCCGCGAAGAAGATTCGTCACATAATCGCGAATCGCTTTGACGGTCGCGACTTTCGAAGCGTGAGCATTGATTTCGGGAGTGCGGATCTTGTTGCCCGGAGCGACGCCTTCGACATAATAGGCGATGTGACCTTCTTCAGGACGACATTCGATCACGACTTTCTCCGCGAGCTTGGCGACTTCTTCGGGATCGTCGGTATTGATCTTCTTTTCCAAGGCCTGCCAGGTCATGATGCGATAGAGTGCACCCGAATCGACATGGAGGAAACCGAGCTTTTCTCCGACAATACGCGAAACCGAGGACTTACCGGCGCCGCTGGGGCCGTCGATGGCGATAACTTTAGACATTATGTATCTCCTGATAAATGGTTAAAACGAAATAGGCGATAATGGATAAGACCCAAAAAGCTCCCTCGATGCGGTTGATATGGCCTTCACTTTTCGGATTTTTCCAATTGAAACCGAAAAGCGCAATCATCGAAGTCCCGAGGAGCATAATCGGGAGATCGCGATATAGAATATACGGCGAGAAATCCTTGATCGGCGTAAGCGAGCCCGCGATACCGACAACGGCGAGCGTATTGAAGAGGTTGGAGCCGACGATATTGCCGATGACGAATTCATGTTCGCCGCGCCGCGCGGAAGCTATCGCGGAGGCGAGCTCCGGGAGCGACGTCCCGATGGCGATGATGGTAAGCCCAATCAAAAGTTCCGATACGCCGAGCATACGCGCAAAGTCGACCGCACCCCAAACGAGGACATGAGAAGAAAGAATCAGGACCGTTAAGCCAATAAGAAGTTTCAGACTTAGAGTAAAAAGCGAGGATTGATTATTGCCAAGAGGAACATCATCTTCACCTTCCCCTTCACCTTTTCTCTCCGAATAGCAGTTATAGCCCATAAGGCCTAAAAAGATCGCGAGAAGAATGAGCGACTCGACGCGCGACATCATGCCATCTTTAAGATAGGAGAAGGAAATACCCGTAATTGCAAGGAGCGAAGGAACGGAGTATTTGACGACGCTCGACTTGACTTTGAGCGGCCGAATGAGCGCGGCAACTCCGAGAATCGCGAGAATGTTGAAGATGCAAGAGCCGTAGGCGTTACCGAGCGACATATTCGAGTGGCCCGAAATACCCGTCATCGTCGAAACGCAAAGCTCGGGCGCGGAAGTACCGAAGCCGATGATGACCATACCGATTATGAGCGGAGAAACACCGAGGCGCTTCGCAATCAAGGCCGAAGCGTCGACAAAATAATCACTCGACCACGTGAGCGCGAAGAAGCCCCCGAGGATGAAAATGAGCGACAGAGCAAGCGAAATATCAGCGTACATGATTATCCATTTATTTTCAGATATAATATTATACCACTAGACGAGGGTGAAAGTAAATGGTATAATTCACATTGTTATGCATAAACCAGCTATTGACAATGTCCTCACCGTGGCGGGAAACAAGCTTTCCGCCCTTGAAAACAACCCTCGCGGCTTCTTCATCGCCTCGATGATCGCCGGTATGTTCATCACTTTCGGCGCGATTATCTCGATGTCGATAGGCGGCTATGTCCTCGCGCTCGGCCCTAATGCGTTCGGTATCGCGAAAATCAGCGCGGCCATAGCCTTCGCTTCCGCGCTCTCGCTCGTCATCACCGCCGGGTGCGAACTTTTTACGGGAAACAACTTCACGGTTGGCATGATTGGACTTGATAAGCCGAAACTCTGGGGCAAGGTTGCCGCGCTTTGGGCGTTTTGTTGGTTCGGCAACTTGGTCGGTAGCTGGATCACGATAGCCGTCTACCACTACGCGGGCGCCGATTCGGTTCCGGTCGTTTCCGAGTACTTCGCCTCCGTTTCCGCGGCGAAACTCTCCTTCACGCCCCTTCAGATGATTCTTCGCGGCATTCTTTGTAATGTTCTCGTCTGCCTCGCCGTTTGGTGCACGTTCAAACTTAAGGAAGAAACCTCGCGACTTATCATGACCATTTGGTGCATCTTGATCTTCATGGTCGCCGGCTTCGAGCACTCGATCGCGAACATGTCGATCGTCGGCATTTCGCTCATTCATCCTTGCGGGAAAGAAGTGCTGACGATCGGAAATTACTTCTACGATCTCTTTTTCGTCACGATAGGTAATATCTTGGGCGCCGTCTGCTTCCTCGCCCTTCCCTATTACGCGATGACCTCTAAGCGTTAATCGAAGAGCTTACGAGCTTCTTCCAAAGCGCGACCTCGATGAGAGATCGCGTTTTTTTGTTCGGCCGTCAAATCGGCGAAGCTAACATCGTAGCCATCGGGAATGAACAAAGGATCATAGCCGAAGCCGGAAGCGCCCGAGGGCGTCTCGGCAATCTTCCCCGGGCAATGTCCTTCGACGATATGCTCTTTACCTTCGGGATCGACAAACGCGCAGACGCAAGTAAACTGAGCTCGGCGGTTCGTAACCCCCGTCATGTTCTTAAGTAAGAGCGCATTATTGGCGGGCGTCGACGAGGGCTCACCCGCATAACGTGCGGAATGAACACCGGGCGCGCCCCCGAGGGCTTCGACCTCGAGGCCCGAATCATCGGCCATAGCCCACGCTCCCTTATGCTTCGCGGCAATGGCGCGAACCTTAATAAGCGCGTTACCTGCGAAATCGGGAGCGTTTTCCTCAACTCCTTCGGGATCATCGGGAATAATAGTGAAATTCGGGAGAATCTCAGAGATCTCCCGAATTTTGTGTGCGTTATGAGTCGCTACGTAGAGGTTCATATCTTATCAGATATTGATGCGAAGCGTCGTTTCACGCGCAGGACCGACCGAAAGGACGCCGAGCTTGCCGCCGACGAGGTCGAGAATGCGGTTAATGTACTTCTTCGCGTTCTCGGGCAAGGCCGCGTAATCGGTGATGTGCGAGGTTTCGCATTCCCAACCGGGCATCTCTTCGTAAACGGGCGTGCAATCCTTAAGAACATCGAGATCGGCGGGGAAGGTCTGATAGACAAACCCATCGGAGCGCTTATAGCCCGTGCAAATCTTGACGATCTTGAACGTATCGAGAACGTCGAGCTTCGTCATCGCCCAGAAGTCGATACCGTTGACGCGCTGAGCATAGCGGGCAACGACGGCATCAAACCAACCGCAACGACGCGGACGACCGGTAGTAGCGCCGAATTCACCACCGCGCGAACGTAAGGTCTCGCGGTCGTCGGGGAAGAGTTCCGTGGGGAACGGGCCTTCGCCAACGCGAGTCGTGTAAAGCTTAAGGACGCCGATGACGCGATCGATCGAGCGCGGCGAAACGCCGGAGCCCGTGCAAGCGCCACCGGCAGTAGGATTCGAGCTCGTCACGTAAGGATAAGTTCCGAAGTCGATATCGAGCATCGTCGCCTGAGCGCCCTCGAAGAGAACCGACTTCTTCTGATCGAGATTCTCGTGGAGGAACTGGATCGTGTCGGTAACATAAGGCATGAGCGCGGGAACCATCGGCGTATAGAGCTTGACCATCTCTTCCGCGTCGAGTTCCTGAGCGCCAAGGGCCTTCAAAGTGCGGTTAGCTTCGGCGACCTGATCGCGAATAAGATCGAGGAAGTTGGGCTTCAAGATATCGCCGACGCGCATACCGTAGCGTCCGACTTTCGCCGCGTAAGCAGGACCGATGCCGCGACCAGTCGTACCGATCTTCTTGCCCTCGGGACGAGCGGCCTCTTCGGCCTTATCGATCGCGCGGTGCCACTGCATGACCATCTGAGCGCGCTCGGAGATGTGGAAGCGACCCATGATGTCGAAGCCCCAGCTCTTTACTTCATCGAGTTCGCGCATAAGGTCGAACGGATCCATAACGACGCCGTTGCCGATAACGCAGTGCTTGCCGCCATGAAGAACGCCCGAAGGAACGAGGTGGAGAACGTACTTCTTATCTCCGACGACGACCGTGTGACCGGCGTTCGAGCCGCCCTGGAAACGGACGACGACATCCGCCTCTTCGGTCAAAAAGTCAATGACCTTGCCCTTGCCTTCATCACCCCACTGCGCACCGATAAGTACCGTATTCATTTTTACTTGTCCTTACATTTTACGGCTCGTCACTTCAATGACGTTGACCTGATTTCTAAGTTGAAGAATGATTTGATTGACGACTTTCTGCGTCGCGAGAACGTCGATCTTCATGTGCGAGACAGTGCCGTCTTCGGTAGGTCCTACATGAAGTGCCTGAATATTGTAGCCACGACCGGAGATAAGCCCGACCATACGCGCCAAGACGCCCGGCTTGTTTTCGACGTAACAATTAAGACGATAGATTTCTTCGTTCATAGTCGTTAAATCCTTTAGCCGAAGACCATGTCGGAAACGCTCTTACCGGCGGGAATCATCGGATAGACGTTCGCGCGCGGCTCGACGATAACTTCGACGACGCAAGTCTTCTCGGAATCGATAGCCTCCTTCATCACGGAGTCGAGCTTCTTCGGGTCAATGACGCGATACGCCTTGGCACCATGCGCTTCGGCGAGCTTGCAGATATCGGGAAGATAGTCATATTCGAGGTCTTCGGGAATCTTCTCGTTTTTGCCGCGACCCTTCGGGGAGAGAATCGAACCCGAGTACTTCGCGTTGTAGAAGAGTTCCTGCCACTGACGAACCATGCCGAGGCAGTTGTTGTTGATGACGACGAAAGTTACGGGGAGCTTATGCTCAACCGCAACGATCACTTCTTCGAACGTCATCTGAGCGCCTCCGTCTCCACAAACCGCGACAACATCGAGGTCGGGACGACCGAATTGTGCGCCGATAGCAGCGGGGATACCGAAGCCCATCGTGCCCATACCGCCCGAAGAGAGGAAACGACGCGCGTGATTATGACGGAAATACTGAGCGGCCCACATCTGATTCTGACCGACGTCGGTTACGATTACCGCGTCACCATTCGAGGCCTTGTCGATAGCTTCGATGACCTGCTGAGGCATGATGACGCCCTTGTGCATGATCGGGAATGTCATCGGCTTATCTTTCTTCCAAGTCGCGATCTTCTCAACCCACTCCTTATGCTCCGCGCGCTTGATGCGCGAATTGACGGTCGTAAGGACATCCTTCACATCGGCACAAATACCGAGGTGCGCGACGACGTTCTTATCAATTGACGCGGGATCGAGATCGACATGGATGATCTTCGCGTTCGGCGCATATTTCGCGACTTCGCCGATAACGCGGTCGGAGAAGCGAACACCAAGAGCGACTAAGACATCACACTCGTTGACCGCCCAATTCGCGGCAGCAGAGCCGTGCATACCGGCCATACCGAGCGAGAGCGGCGACTTTTCGTCGAAGCTGCCTAAGCCCATAAGCGTCGTCGCAACGGGAATCTCGGCCTTCGCGGCTAGAGACGCGACATCCTTCGCAGCGCCCGCAGCTATAACGCCGCCACCCGCGTAGATAACGGGCTTCTTCGCCTCGTTGATGAGCTTCGCCATCTTATTGAGCTCGCTCGTTCTCGCGGCCTGTTCGGGGTGATAGGCGCGGAGGGAAACGCGCTCGGGATATTGAGCGTCGGTAAGCTCCTGCTGAACGTTCTTCGGGATGTCGATGACGACAGGACCGGGCTTGCCGTGAGTCGCGATGTAAAACGCCTGCGCGACGGTTTCGGGGATTTCCGCGGCGGATTTGACGAGGAAGCTATGTTTCGTGACCGCGCGGCAGATTCCGCTCATGTCAGCTTCCTGGAAAGCGTCGGTACCGATCGCGGAGAGGGAAACCTGACCCGAGATAAGAACCATCGGGACGCCGTCCATGTTCGCGGTAGCGAGACCCGTAATCGTGTTCGTCGCGCCGGGACCCGAGGTAACGAGGCACACGCCGGGCTTACCGGTCGCGCGAGCATAACCGTCGGCCATGTGCGCCGAACCCTGCTCATGACGACCTAAAACGAACTGGAACTTCGCCGTATCAAGCTCATTGAAAATATCGATAACCGTACCACCCGGGTACCCGAAGAGCACCTCGACGCCGGCCTTTTCCAAACTTTCCACCAGGGCTTTCGCGCCCTTTCTCATCTGCCTTTTCATTTTTGAATCTTTCTACCCTTAATAAATGAACAGCATCTCGCGATATTTCGGGAGCGGCCAACGAGCATCATCGACCAAGTATTCGAGCTTGTCGACCGTCTTGCGCAAATCGCGCATCGCTTCGATCTGCTCGGCGTAGCTGCCCTTATCGAGAGCTTTTTCCATCTTTTCGCACTTCACGTGCAAATCATCAAGTCCCGCGCCGAGCTTCAAGGAAAGCGCGGTAAGACCACGAATACCAACCTTAAGTCCATCCTTCTTCGCCTGACCGATAGCGGTCGCAAGACGCGAGAATTCGTCGGCAACCACGGGGCAAATCATCGAACGCGCGATTTCGAGCGTGATCGAGCCCTCAATACGAATGCGGCGCTCGTAATCCTCCATGCCGATCTCGAACCTCGCGTCCATTTCGGTTTCGGAAAGAACGCCGTACTTGACGAAGAGCGCCTTATTCGCCGCGTTCTTAAGCGGCTTAAGGGCTTCGATGGTGTTCGTAAGATTCGGGAGTTTACGCTTCTTCGCTTCTTTCGGCCAGTCGGCGGAATATCCGTCACCCGAGAAGATGACGCGCTTGTGGGCCTTGATAAGACGCTGGAGAAGCGCCTGGAGATTCGTATTGAAGTCACCTTCCATCGCCTCAAGCTTATCGCAAATCGCGTCGATCGATTCGGCGACGATGGTGTTTAAGACCATCTGCGACTGGGCGCAGTTCTGCGAAGAGCCGGGCGCACGGAATTCGAACTTGTTGCCCGTGAAAGCGAAAGGCGAAGTGCGGTTACGATCGGTCGTATCGCGCGGCAAAACTGGAAGCGTATCGACGCCGATTTGCATACCCTTCCCACCTTCGCGCTTTTCCGCCTTGCCGGTTTCGATTTCCTTCATGACCGAATTAAGCTCATCACCGAGGAAGATCGAGATAATTGCGGGGGGAGCCTCGTTCGCGCCGAGACGATGATCGTTACCGGCCCCTGCAGTCGTCATGCGAAGAAGATCCGCGTGGAGATCGACGGCGCGAATAATCGCCGAGAGGAAGGTCAAAAAGAGCGCGTTCTCGCGAGGATTGTTACCGGGCGAGAAAAGATTCTTGTCTCCATACGCGATCGACCAGTTGCAATGCTTTCCGGAGCCGTTGACGCCCGCAAACGGCTTTTCATGGAGAAGGCAAACGAGGCCGTTCTTCTCCGCCGTCTGACGAAGAACTTCCATGATGAGCATATTGTGGTCGACGGCGAGGTTAAGATCCTCGAACATCGGCGCAAGCTCGAACTGGGCGGGCGCGACTTCGTTGTGACGCGTCTTCGCGGGGATGCCGAGACGCCAGAGATTATCCTCGACCTCGGTCATGAACTTCAAAATGCGCGGACGAATCGAGCCGTAGTAGTGGTCATCGAGCTGCTGATGCTTCGCAGGCGCTGCACCGAAGACCGTGCGACCGGTCTGAAGAAGATCGGGACGCTTCAAATAGAACGACTTGTCGATAAGGAAATATTCCTGCTCCGCGCCGAGCGTGATCGAGACATGAGCGGGCGGAACGCCGAACTTCTTCATGAGACGCTCAGTCGCTTTGGTGACGACCTGAATCGAACGAAGAAGCGGAGTCTTCATATCGAGAGCGTCGCCGAGGTACGAGCAGAATGCCGTCGGAATGCAAAGAGTCGCGCCGTTTTCGTGACGCTTGATGAAAGCGGGAGAGGTCGGATCCCAAGCGGTATATCCACGCGCTTCGAAAGTCGAGCGAAGACCGCCAGAGGGGAAGCTCGAAGCATCCGCTTCGCCACCGATAAGATTCTTGCCTGAGAACTTGTAAATCGCCTCGGCGATACCGGCGGGCTCGAGGAAAGCATCGTGCTTTTCGGCCGTTCCGCCCGTAAGCGGCTGGAACCAGTGAGTAAAGTGGGTCGCGCCCTTATTAAGCGCCCAATTTTTAAGACCTTCGGCGACTTTGCCGGCAATCGAGGGATCGAGCGGCTTACCCTCGCGCATCGTCGCGAGAAGCTTCGTCGCTACCGTCTTCGGAAGATATTCCTTAATCGCCTTTTCGGAAAAGACGTCTTCGCCGTACGAGGTTAAATCAGAGCTAATCATGTTGACGGAGGATTTCATACATCGTGACTGCGGCTGCGACGCCGGCATTGAGCGACTCAAAGCCGCCCGGCATCGGGAGTTCCGCAATAAAATCGCAGTTCTCGCGCACCAAACGCGAGATACCGCTTCCTTCGGCGCCGACGACGAGGCCGACGCGACCTTTGAAATCGATTTCGGTATACTTCTTCGCGTCCTTGCCCCAATCGAGGCCGGTCATCCAAAGTCCCGCTTCCTTGAGTTCTTCGATGGCGCGAACGAGGTTGACGACATGAGCTACCTTGATATGCTCCGCGCCGCCCGCCGAAGCGCGAACTGCCGCGGGAGTTATTCCACAAGCGCGATCTTCGGGGATGATGACGCCCTTCGCGCCGATAGCGCAAGCCGTACGAAGAATCGAGCCGACATTTTGCGGATCTTCGAGGTGATCGAGAATGACGACGATGGCGTTTTCATCTTCCTCAACATCGGCAATGATATCTTCGATTCCGACGTAAGGATAGCCGGTCGTCTTCAAGGCGACACCCTGATGATGTCCGAAGCGAGTGAGCTTATCGAGCTGGTCACGCTCCATCGTGCGAATGACGAGGCGACGAGCGCGCGCTTCGTCGCGGATACGCTGAATCTGATCGTCTTCCTCGGGCATATACGCGGGAAGGACGATTTCACTCGCCGTGCGACGACCTGCCGCGAGAGCCTCTTCGACGGGATTACGCCCGTAAATCCACTCGCCGCCGGTGACGAGTTCTCTCGGTCCTTTGCCGCGCATTACTTAAGCCCCTTGATGACGTCGCCCATACCGCCCTGAGCGGGAGCTTCGATCTCGGCCTTCACGACTTCAATCTGTTCGGAGTTGATCCAGAACTTGATCTTTTCGCCGCGAACCATCTGATTGCCCTCGGGCTTTTCATCGCGAACTTCAGCCTTGATCTCGTCGTTCGAATAAAGGACGACGAGGCCGTTATCCTTGTAGTACGAAACTTTCGCACCATAAGCACGGCGCGTGTCGTTCGTTAAAGCGACGTTGCCGATCGCGACGATACGGCTTAAATCATTCGTCCCCTGCAAGAAGACGTAGGCCTTATCGGAGTGCATCTGATAGTTCTCGTCATCGACGTGAACGTTACCCGTAAATTGAACGATTCCCTCCTTGCGATCATAGAAGGTCGAATCCGAAGTGATCTTCGCAGGACGCGACGACTTGACGCTTATTTTATCGCCGAAGAGATCCGCAGCAAAAGCGAAGCCCACCGCGAAAATTACGCAAACTACAATTAGTGTATTTCTCATACTGAGAATTATATCATAATTTCGCCAAAATGTTAAGCGCAAAAGCAATAATAATGGGCATCGTCAGAATCGAAATCGCAGTCGATGCGCTCACCAAAGCGACGGAAGTATCGACATCTCGCTTGAATTTCGCGGCAAACATCGAAACTGTCGCGGCAGTCGGCGCAGAAGCGGCGATAACGAGCGCCATCAACATATTGTAGTCTACCGAGCCCTTGAGGGGGTATATCGCGGCAATGAACAAAAGCGGAGTGACTACGAGGCGCATCGCCATCGCGAGATTCGTCCTAAAGCGGGATAACGCGAAACGGAGGTTAGCGCCCGCGAGATAGTAGCCGATCACGATCATCGCGAGCGGCGTATTGAGGTCGGAAAGCGAGTGGACGGGGCTCTTGATGACTTCAGGGAGCTTCCAAGGCATCATGAAGACGATAAGCCCGAGTGTAAGGCCGATCATGCCGGGATTGAGCGCAATCTGCCGCGCCGTACGCTGCCACGCCTGAAAGCGCTTGCGCTGCATCCGCCTGAAGCCCCAAGTCCAGATAAAAAGATTGAAGATCGCGATATAGACGGCGCCATAGAAGACGCCTTCGTCGCCGAGAATCGCCCGCTGCATCGGAATCCCCATAAAGCCCGAATTCGAGAAAACGATGGCGAGCTTCAAGACAGGATCGGTCTCGGGATGAGCGCGGCGAATGACGAGAAGCGAAATCGCAATCAGCGCCAAGTGGAGCGCGGCAGTCAGCAGCGCCGCGATCCCGAGCCCTTTCAGCATCATCGGATCAAAGTCTCGTGAGAAGACGTCGATAATGACCGCAGGCGTGACGACGATCAATAAAAGGTCGACCATGCCTTTGATGGCATGGTCCGAGAGGAACTTCGTCTTTCTCGAGACGAACCCGACCCCCATCATCAAGAAGAGGATCAGGACGCGCTCGAATACGAGAAGAAAGTTTTCCACTTTACTTAAACCGATTCACGCTTGCAGAGCGCCGAGACGAAGAGCGCCTTGATCGTGTGCATGCGATTCTCGGATTCGTCGAAGACCTTCGAGTACTTCGATTCGAAGACTTCGTCGGTGACCTCGAGAGCGCCGGATTCCTTGGTGACTTCGGTATTGTAGTCATGGAACGCGGGGAGGCAATGAAGGAACATGAGTTTCCCATCGATGTTGCCGGTCGCGCGCATAAGCTCCATATTGATCTGATACGGACGGAGCATCTTGATACGCTCGGCGGTCTTCGCTTCTTCGCCCATCGAAACCCAGACGTCGGTATAAAGAACATTCGCGCCCTTCACGCCTTCGATCGGATCGTTGAAAACCTTGATCGTGACGCCGTTGCGCTCGGCGACTTCGCGAGCTTCCGCGAGAACTTTCGCGTCGGGTTCAAGTTCCTTCGGGCAGCAGCAGATGTAGTTGATCTTGCACTTGGCGCAGCCCATCATGACGGAGTTCGCGACATTGTTGCGCCCGTCGCCAACGTAAGCGAGCGTGACATCTTCGAGCGAGCCGAACGTTTCCTTGATCGTGAGGAAATCGGCGAAGACCTGAGTCGGGTGATAGTCGTCGGTAAGGCCGTTCCACACCGGGACGCCCGAATACTTCGCAAGATCTTCGCAGGTCTTCTGCTCGAAGCCACGGAAGAGGATGCCGTCGTAGATACGGCCCAAGACACGCGCGGTGTCCTTCACGGATTCCTTCTTGCCGAAATGGATGTCGGGACGCGTCAGATATTCCGCGCCGCCGCCTTCATCACGCGCCGCGATGATCGAGGAGTTACGCGTACGAGTCGAAGACTTTTCGAAAATGAGCGCGATGTTCTTACGCTTCAAGAGATCGCCGCGCACTCCCGCGTGACGACGCGCCTTGAGCTGACCTGCGAGATCGATGAGGTTCAGCATTTCTTCATCGGTGAACGAAGTAAGACGCATCAAGCTACGTCCGTAAAGACTATCCATCCAGTTGAGCATTTTAAGGAAACCCTCTTTTATCTAAAATAGCTTGTCAGGGCGAAGTGCCGCGAAGCCTGAAGGTGGTGGTGAGGCAAGGATTCGAACCTTGGAAGGCGTAAGCCAGCAGATTTACAGTCTGCCCTCGTTGACCGCTTGAGTATCTCACCAGTAAACGTAAGTGGCGAATAGTATATCATAACTACCCGCCACTTGTCAATAGGGAATCTTGCTTTAGCGCAAGATTTTTTACTTAGCCCTCGGCTTCGAGAGCCGCGTCGACTTCATCGGTCGTTTCCATGTTGGTGTAAACGTCCTGAACGTCTTCGAGGTCTTCGAGCATTTCGACGAACTTGTTGATGGCCTTCGCAGCAGCGACGTCGCTCACAGGGTTCATCATGTTCGGAACGAGACCGACCGAGCTGTTCTCTTCGTCGACATTGATGCCGGCGGCCTTGATGGCTTCGAGAACGGTCGTGAAATCGTTGGGCTGGCACTTGACGGTGAAGCCGCCATCTTCCGTGACGACGTCCTCGGCGCCGACGTCGAGAGCGACTTCGGTGACCTTGTCTTCATCGATACCGTCAGCGGCGGGGATCATGATCTGACCCATGCGATCGAAGAGACGGGTAGCGGAGCCCTGCTTCGCGAATTCGAGGCCGTTCTTCTTGAAGACGTTACCGACTTCCGCGGCAGCGCGGTTCTTGTTATCGGTAAGAACGTTGACGACAACGGCGGTACCGCCCTTGATGCCTTCGTACTGAGCGTCGACGAGCGCGGCGGATTCGAGTTCGCCCGTGCCCTTCTTGATGGCGCGTTCGATGTTGTCGTTCGGCATCTGCGCGGCCTTGGCCTTCGCGATGAGCGTACGGAGGGTCGGGTTGTTATCGGGGTTACCGCCCTTCGCCTTAACGACGATCGTGATTTCCTTACCAAGCTTCGAGAAGATTTTACCCTTCTTAGCATCCGCAGCGCCTTTCGCGCGCTTAATAGTCGCCCAGTGGCTGTGACCTGACATGTTATGTTCTCCTTATATGATTAAACTTTGTGACGATAGGTGATACGGCCCTTGCCAAGATCATAGGGCGAGATTTCGACCGTGACCTTGTCGCCGATAGCGATCTTGATGAAGAACTTGCGCATCTTTCCGGAGATGTGCGCGAGGATTTCATGCCCGTTTTCGAGCTGAACCTTGTACATAGTAGCCGGCAAGACTTTAGTGACGACGCCCGTCACTTCAATCGCCTGATCTTCTTCTTTCGCCATTTATGCAACCTTCTTTAGTGAAATAAACTTCTATATTATATCATTTTTCCTTGCCTTTTTGCAAGCGGAAATGTAGTAATCTCAGAAGAATGTAGATTCTCATTGTTAATGCGCATTGCAATTTTATTGGCAGGCACATTTACCGGTATAGGAGTTCTTTGATCAGGTCTCACACTCTTATCCCCTAGGGGATAATGCGCATTTACCTTGGGAATCGACAAAAAATTTTACTCGACTATCGAAGTCGCCGAACCGGAGGCGAAACGAGAAAAGATTCTATCCCCCTTCACTAACGACTCGGCATCCTTAACGACCGAACCATCCGCTTTTGTAGTAAGCGAATAGCCGCGTTCCAAAACCGAATAAGGAGACAAGAGAAGCAATGAGCGAGTTGCCGTATTAAGCCGAGCTTCCACAAGCGAAAGCGAATATTTAAGTGCTCGCACAAGCTCCGAGGAAAGCTGATCGATATACTGAGCGAAACTATCCCCTTTCGCTCTAAGCGCGGCAATCATGCGAAGACGAGCGTTGGAAAGACGCTCCTCAAGCTCCGTCAGCACAGGGACCGCCATTTCCGCCGCGATTGAGGGCGTTCCGGCACGCTTATCCGCGGCAAAATCACACAAGGTAAAATCGGTTTCATGACCGACCGCCGAAATCGTCGGAACGCGCGAAGCGGCGACAGCCCGCACCAGCGCCTCGTCATTAAAGCAAAAGAGGTCTTCGAAGCTCCCGCCACCACGTGCGACGATAAGAAGATCGGGAATATATTCGGTATTAAAGTACTCTACACCGCGTAAAATCGACTCTGCCGCGCCCGCACCTTGAACAAGAGCCGGGAAAAGACGAATCTCCAACGCCGGGAAACGGCGCGTAAGGACATTACACATGTCGTGAATAACCGCACCCGCTTCGCTCGTGACGATACCGATCTTGCGCGGCAATCTCGGGAGCGGCTTCTTGCGTCTAGAGTCGAAGAGACCCTCCGCTTCGAGCTTCGCTTTAAGCTCAAGGTACTTCTGCATCAAATCCCCAATCCCGACGAGTTTCGCCGCAAGCACGTTAAGCTGGCAACTGCCGCGCTGAGGATACATCGAAGCGGTAGCATAAAGAAGCACTTTCGCGCCATCCTTCAATGCCGATTTTACCTTACACCTCTCGAAATAGCTCGAGAACATGACGGCAGAGAGCTGCGCTCCTTCGTCTTTCAAGGTAAAGTATACATGCCCCGAGGGATAACGCTTAAAGCCGCTGATTTCGCCTTCGACGTAGATGCGGAAAAAGTTCTTTTCCAAAAGCCCTTTCATCGCCGTCGTAAGCGACGTAACCGAGTAGGGCTTAATCTCTTCTGCGTTAGCCACGACGATAAATCCGCTTCCCGGAGTTGTAAGCATGTCGGCCTACGGAGAGAATTAGCCCTACGGCTGTAAAAGCGCAAAGAATATTTGTTCCTCCGTAAGTGAAGAACGGGAGCGCCATGCCCTTCATCGGCAAAGCACCGCATACGACTCCGATATTGAAAAACGTCTGAAAACAAAGGATGAACGCCATGCCGAAGACGATGAGTTTACCGAATCGATCGACGGAATGCTTCGCTATATTGAAAGAAAGCGCGAAAAAGATGACCCACAGAAGCACCAAGCCGACAGAGAAGATAAGCCCCAGCTCTTCCGCGCCGATAGCGAAAATCATGTCGGTATGAGCTTCGGGGAGGAACATATGCTTCTGCATCGACTCGTTAAGCCCTACGCCCCAAATACCGCCATTTTGAAGCGCGACAAGCGCGTGGTGACCTTGATAAGCGGCATTATCAACGGCCTTGGAAGAAACTTCCGCAGCGACATTTATAGTCATGTCGTAATGCTCTTTCATGTACGCGGCAATTCGCGCCATGCGGTTTGCGTTTTTGTATACGAGATAGCCGAACATCGGCATAGCGGCACTACCGAAAATGGCAATATGCGCGATTTTCGTACCCGCTAGAAACATCGTAACGCCGCCCGCGAGAATGATAACCATGGTCGACCCGAAATCCGGCTCACAAATCACAAGCCCCGCCAGTAGCCCGATAAACATAACGGGAATAAAAGCGCCGCGCTTGAATTCGCCGATTTGCCATCTTAAACGATCGGTCCACATCGCGACAATGATTACCGACATCAATTTCGCAATTTCGCTCGGCTGAAGATTGAATACTTTTAACGGAATCCAGCGTCTTGAACCATTGATCGGCGGGAAGAACAGCGTGAGCACCAACAGCAGCACCAAAACCGCAAAACCGAAATATGTAAGAGAGGTGTTATCACGCAGATGGTGATAATCGAATTTGGAAAGCATCCACGCCCAAGGAGCGCCAATGCAAACGAAAAGAATCTGACGCTTGAAGAAAAAGAACGCGTCATGATAAAGTCGAGTTCCGTTCGCTTGACCGGCGCTCGACAAAACGACTAGGCCCAGCGCCACGATTAACGCGACAACCAGGCCTAGCGCGAATAGTACGGACTTCCGCACTTTATTTTTTACTGCTGAGCGTCAGCGGGAAGCTTGATGACCTGGCCGGCGGTAAGATCGTTGCCATCACCGAGGTTGTTGAGCTCACGAATCTGAGCGGGCGAAACGCCCCACTTGATCGAAACGGCGGTGAGATCTTCACCTTCGAGAACGGTGTAATCGAATCCGGAAACTTCTTCGACTTGCGGAGCGGGGGCTTCCTCGACAATGGGTTCAGCAGGCGCCTCGGGAGCCGGAGCTTCCTCGACAATCGCGGGGTCGGCATTGCCGGCAGGAGCGACCTTCGAAGTGGGCTCGGCCTTAGGAGCAGCAGGAGCGGCCTTGCCATCGGCAGGAATCTTGATCTTCTGACCGGCGTGGATGACGTCGGACTTCATGCCGTTCATCTCCTTGAGCTGACGAATGTTGATGCCGTTACCATAGGCGATCTTACCGAGCGTATCGCCGGCCTGAATCGTGTATTCCTTGGTAGCGCCCGTGTAGGCCTTATATTCCTTCGTGGTCTTGGTTTCGGCCTTAGCACCGGCGGGGACGGTCTGAGCACCGACATCAACCTTGCCGGGGAGCTTGATCTTCTGACCGAGCTTGACGACGTTATCTTCCTTGATCTGAGGGTTCAAGTCCTTGATCGCCTTGACGGTGATGTTGTACTTCTTGGAGATCTTGGCGAGATAATCGCCACGCTGAACGATGTAGGTCGTGTATTCGGGTTCGGCCGGCTTCGGAGGAGTGATCTTGCACTTGCAATCATTCGCGCCGCACTTGCACGCGGTTTCATGGGTCGTACCGGCGGGGCAAGAGCACTTCACTTCTTCGACAACGATAGGAGCGGGAGTTTCCTCGACAACGGGAGTCTCTTCAACGACGGGAGTCTCTTCGACGACCTTAACGTCGGTCGAGCGCTGATAGTTATAGCCGGGATCCTTACAACCCGCGAGAGTCGCAACAGCGGCAGCACCAAGAATGATACCAATCTTCTTCATTTGTCTTTTCCTTCTTTTTTCACGAGGGCTGCGAAGACATCTCCGCGCTCCCCATAGCTCTTAAATTGATCGAAACTGGCGGTTCCGGGCGACAAGAGCACACTCTCGCCTTTCACCGCTTCGGCTTTGGCTTTTTCGACCGCTTTGTCCATCGTTTCTACAATCTCGCACGAGACCGAGTTGGACCAAGCGTCAAAGAAACTATTAGCCGCTACCCCTATAAGATACACTTTTTCCACCCGTTTTGTCAAGGTGGAAAGAACACTTTTCGGGTCATCACCCTTCGGGAGGCCACCCGCAATCAAACGAACCTTTTCACCCGCCATCATGACCCCCGCTTCAAGCGCAGCCAATGATGTGGCCTTGGAATCGTCGATGTACTTGACTCCATCAATCTCCGCAACAAGGTTCATGCGATGCTTCAAAGGTACGAAATTCTCGAAAGTGCCGCGGATAGCAGCGTCATCGAGACCTGCCGCGCGCATAAGTTTAACCCCCATCGCGCCGTTCGTCCAAAGGATCTCGTTATCGAAATAAGAACCAGCTAAAAGCGCCTTATCGGCCTCGTCGGCAGTCGTAATCCCTATCTTCGCGAACGAAAGGAGCTTCCTTTTGAGATTATGGTAAACCTCTTTCGAACCGTGTCTATCGAGATGATCTTCCTGAAGATTCAAAATCGCCGCGGCCTCGAAAGTGTCGGGAGGAAGCGTCGTCGTCTCAAGCTGAAAACTGGAAACTTCGACGACCGCCCAACCGGGAGGAAGACCGACAAGTTCGGCAACGGGTGTTCCGTAGTTACCGCAAGGAATTCCACCGAGAGCTTCGGCAACAAGCTTCACGACGCTCGACTTGCCCTTCGAACCGGTAATGGCAAGGAGCTTCCAGCCGCGCTTTTTGAGTTCCAGACAGCCGAGCTCGAGTTCGCTCTTAACTTGCAGACCGGGGCTCGCGATGACTAAATCGTAGCCCTCGGCAAAATCAACCTCAAGGCCCTTCTCTCGAAGGACTTTCGCCGCCGCCTCGCCGCTTTTGCCGCGGCCTAAGACAAGCGCACGATTAGAAGTCGAGGTTACGGACATTAAGGGCGTTATCTTCGATGAACTTGCGGCGCGGTTCGACTTCATCGCCCATCAAGAGCGAGAACATCTGATCCGCTGCAACCGCGTCATTGAGCTTCACGCGGAGCATACGACGCTTCGTCGGATCCATCGTCGTCGAATAAAGTTCTTCGGCATCCATTTCGCCAAGACCTTTGAAGCGATATACGCTAAGGCCCTGCTTGCCGTGAGCACGGACATCGTCAAGAAGCTTTTTGAGCTCGCCACCGAAATAATCCTGCGGCTCGTAGCCGAATGCGGAAAGCGACGAGAAGAGCTTACGAAGAATGCTCGCGCCTCCACCCTGCTGAGTCTCATCCTTAAGGAGTTCTTCGGACTTGTAACCACGAGCTTCAAGCGCCTTCGATGTCTCTTCGATTTCGGCGAGAAGCGTCATCAAGCTCTTCGCCTCTTCTTTCTCGAGAACGCGGCCATCCTTCGCCTTGACCTCGAAATCATCGAGCCCGAGCGTCAATAGCTTTTCGGTAAGTTCCGCGTCAGTTAAGACGTATTCCGACTTCTTCTTACGCTCAACCTTGTAGAGCGGCGGCTGAGCGAGATAGACATAGCCCTTCTCGATAAGTTCGGGCATCTTGCGATAGAAGAAAGTAAGTAGAAGCGTACGAATATGCGCACCGTCGACATCGGCATCGGTCATGATGACGATCTTATGGTAACGCGCCTTCGAGACATCCCACTCTTCGCCAAAGCCGCACCCGATAGCCGTAATGAGCGTACGAATTTCGGCATTCGCGAGCATACGGTCGATGCGCGCCTTTTCGACGTTAAGGACCTTACCGCGCAAAGGCAAAATCGCCTGAGTCGCGCGGTCACGTCCCGTCTGAGCGGAGCCGCCGGCGGAGTCACCTTCTACGAGGAAGAGTTCGGTCTTCGCAGGATCACGCTCGGAGCAGTCGCGGAGCTTGCCGGGGAGCGAGAGCCCGTCCATCACGCCTTTACGACGCGTCGATTCACGAGCGGCGCGAGCAGCTTCACGAGCACGCGCGGCAAGAAGCGTCTTTTCGATGATTGTCTTCGCTACCGCAGGATTCTCTTCAAAGAAAGTATTGAGCTTATCGGAAACGATAGCGGCAACGATGCCGTCGACTTCGCCATTACCGAGCTTCGTCTTCGTTTGACCTTCGAACTGAGGCTGAGGGACTTTAACGGAAACGATTACCGTAAGACCTTCACGCATATCATCACCGGAAAGAGACGCAAGTTCCTTTTCCTTGATGATCTTGTTGCGCTCACCATAGCTCTTAATGGTCGAAGTAAGCGCGCGGCGGAAACCGGAGAGGTGCGTGCCGCCTTCGATCGTGTGGATGTTGTTGCAGTACGTCTGCTCGAGCGTCGAGTAGCTGTCGTTATACTGCATCGAAACTTCGGCCTGAATAAGATACTTACCGTCGAGACGTTCCGACTCCTTCTGGCCTTCGAAGTGAATGACGGGAGAGAGCGGCTTCTTATTTGTATTCAAATACTCGACGAATTCGTCGATACCGCCTTCGTAGTGGAAAGTCTCTTCGTGATGAGCTTCGCCTTCGTCATCGCGGAAATGAATCGTCACGCCCTTATTGAGAAACGCAAGTTCGCGAAGACGCGCGCAAAGAATCTCCCACTTGAACGCATGGCAAGAGAAAATCGTGTGATCGGGGAAGAACGTAACCTTCGTGCCCGTCTCTTCGCCGCATTCACCGACGACTTCGAGGGGCTTCGTCACATGGCCGCGCGAAAACTCGATATGATGGAGCTTACCGCCGCGCTTGACTTCGACCTTCATCCAGTCGGAAAGCGCGTTAACGCAAGATACGCCGACGCCGTGAAGACCGCCCGAAACCTTGTAGTTCGAACCGTCAAACTTGCCGCCCGCATGGAGAATCGTAAGCACGACTTCGACAGCCGGCTTCTTCTGGGTCGGGTGCATATCGACAGGAATGCCGCGCCCGTTATCGTTTACGGTTAACGAGCCGTCCTTGTTGATGATAACGTCGATCATCGAGCAGTAACCGGCGAGAGCTTCGTCGATCGAGTTATCGACTACTTCGTAAACGAGATGGTGGTAGCCGCGCTCACCCGTGTCACCGATGTACATCGCAGGGCGCTTACGAACGGCCTCCATGCCCTCGAGAACCTGAATATTCGAGGCGCTGTAATTACCGGTCTCAGGCGTTTCGGTCACTTCTTCTGCCATTATAAGCCAACTTTCCTGCGAACCTTTTCCATCGTAACCGCGGCGCACTGATTCGCTTTCTTGGCGCCTTCGCGGAGGATATCTTCGAGCGTATCGGGGTCTTTGACGAGTTCATCGCGCTTCGCCTTAAAGGGATCGAAGAGGCGGTGATACGCGTTAAGGAGTTCCTTCTTCGCCGTGCCGTAGCCGTACCCACCAGCGCGGAAGTTATTCGCCATCGTCTCGACTTCTTCGGGAGTCGCGAAAAGCTTGTAAAGCTCGTAGACAGCGTTACCATTCGGCTCTTTCGGCTCTTCCATCGGCGTCGAATCGGTCTGAATTCCCATGACCTTCTTCTTCGCGGAAACATCAAAAAGCTCGATCGTATTATGATAGCTCTTCGACATCTTCTGGCCGTCAGTTCCGGGAATCGTCGCAACGGTCTCGGGAATGTAGGCATCGGGGAGCTTGAAGACTTCGCCATAGGCATTGTTGAACTTTTGGGCGAGGTCACGCGTCACTTCGAGATGCTGCTTCTGATCCTTACCGACCGGAACCAAGTCCGCGTTCATGATAAGAATATCGGCAGCCATCAAAACCGGATACGCGAAAAGACCGTGCGTCGCGTCGAAGCCGTGCGCCATTTTGTCCTTGTAGCTGTGGCAACGCTCGAGAAGCCCCATCGGGGTCAAGCACGAAAGATACCACGCGAGTTCCTGAACGGCGGGAACATCGCTCTGACGATACATGATCGTCTTATTCGGGTCGAGACCGCAAGCGAGATAGTCGAGCGCGACTTCCTTAGTCGAATCACGGAGCGCCTTGCCGTCGCGGACGGTGGTCATGGCGTGATAGTTCGCGATGAACATGAAATTCTCGCCCTTCTCCTGAAGGTCGAACATCGACTTCATCGCACCGAAATAATTGCCCCAATGGAGCTTGCCCGAAGGCTGAATACCGGTCAAAATTCTCATATTGTATATTATATCATATTTGCCGCTTCGCGGCAATATCTTGCGGGAAATCAATACTCCAAAAGGCTCTCGCCGATAGTCTCGCGAAGAATCGAGTCACCGGGCACTTTCTTCGCCGGAATCGGAGCATATTCGATTAAGGGCGCGAGGAGCTCGGGCGTTTCGGAGGCGAGCATCTTCTCGACGAAAGGACGAAGAACGCCGAACTCGTAAGGAAGCGAAGACTCGAACTCGACATCGGCTTCCGAGCGATGAGGATTGATCCAAGTTTCTTCGCCTTTCAAGACCTTCGGCCAAATCGATATCGTCGAAGCGGCGTTCATATTACGATAATGGCTATCACGAACTAGCCGACGATAAAAGCGCCGCGTTTTCGAGCAGTGGATAAAGATTTTGAACTTCTTCTCGCTCGCGATATGCCCGGTAAGTTTCGGATTGAGGGCGTGAATTCCCTCCAAGATAATGATTCCGTTTTCGGGCAAGGTCAAGCTCTTCGAAGTATCACGAAAGCCGACATGCTTCTGGAAATCGAATCTGCGCGGAGTTATCGTTTCGCCGCGAATAAGCTTCGACAAATCTTCTTCAAGCTCCGCCGCGTCCACGCAGTCGACATGCTCATAGTCTAGCTCGCCGTTTTCATCGCGCGGGTTACGCTCATCCCCGACAAAATAATCGTCGGTCGACATCGATAAAGCCGAGTAACCATCGACCTGGAGCTGAATCGCGAGGCGCTTCGCCGTCGTCGTCTTTCCCGCCGAGCTCGGCCCGCAAAGAAGTACGAGCTTAACGCCCTTGCGAGAGGAAATCATGTCGGCGATTTTCGAAAGCGCCTTGATCTGCCGCGCTTCCTCGACTAAAATCGCATCTCCGGAAAACTCGATCATCTTACTTTATCGCGGTGCCGCCGAAGCCGAGTTTCTTGGCCATCACGTCGTAGGGGTCGTAGCCGGAGAGGTCGACCATGAGAGCCCCCTCATTGCATTTCTCGATGTCAAGCGATTCGCCCGCTTCGAGCTCGAAAACTCTGACGCCATCGGCATAAACTCCGATTTTGCCGCCTTCCCCATTCTCGCGAGAGTGGGAGGTGATCTTAAAGCGCGAATTATCACCGAAGACGATTGGGCGAATCGACAAGGCGTGGGGATTCATCGGCGTCACCACGAAGCTCTTCGAGTCGGCGGTGAGAATCGGCCCACCCGCTGCAAGCGAATAAGCGGTCGATCCCGTGGGAGTCGCAACGATAAGACCATCGGAGAGATAACGCGTTACTCCACGCCCATCGACTTCGAGATCGAGAATCGCCGCGTGACCAGACATCTCACGATTAAGAACGATGTCGTTCAAGGCGAGGCGACGAGGGCTGCCGTTTTTCGAAGCGGCTAAGGTCATGCGCGGAACGACAGCGAACTCGCCCTTCGAAAGCATCGAAAATGCCTTTTCGAAGTCTTTCTTCTCAACGCTCGAGAGATACCCGAGCCCGCCTAAGTTGAAGCCGAGAACAGGAACGCCGGGAAACTCGTGAACGGCGCGAAGAATCGTCCCGTCACCTCCGAGCGATATCACGACATCGGCATCATAGCCCGAATCAACGACCTTGTGGCTATGGACGCTAGCGAGCGAGGAGAGCGAAACGCGAGCAAGCGCGGCTTCCGGCTTGTCGGTATTGACATAAAAATATATCTTCATTTCGCCTCCCCTTCCTTTTACCTTCTACCTTCAACCTTGTTGCTCCGCTTTACGGAGCAACTCGCGATTCTTTTCGCCGAGTTCAGGTTTCTTCTTGAAGCTCGCGATAAGCGCGGTCTCGAGATTTTCCGCCGATAGTCCCGTAAGCGCGAACTTCTTAAGCGCCGCGAGCATCATCGTATTCGCCGCCTTCGGGACGCCGAACTCTTCGGCCATCTTGATCGCGGGCCACTTGATAAGCTTCACGCCCTCCGGGGGCTCGACAAGAACGGGCACGGTCGAATCGACGATAATCGTTCCGCCCGGCTTCACATCCGCGGCAAAACGCTCGTAAGCAGGCTGATTCATCGCAACGAGAACATCGGGATGTTCGACGGTAGGCGAGCCGATGGGAGTTCCCGAAACGACGACGGAGCAATTCGCGCTGCCACCACGCTGTTCGGGACCATAGCTCGGGAACCACAAGGTATGACGACGCTCGAGACGCGCCGCTTCAGCTACCGTAAGCCCCAAAGAAAGGATGCCCTGCCCGCCGTAACCCGCGAATTTGAAGCGCTTTTCGGCGAAGCCGGCGTCATTTATCGCGGCAGGAATCGAATCCTTTTCTTGGAAGAGTTCCATGCAGCTCTTAACTAACGGGACTTCGACCGACTTTGGGTTTACATGGTCGGCCGTTTCATCGCGGAAAACGCCCAAGGGAAATTCCTTCTCCATTTCGTCGATGACGAATTGAGCGGCCTTGTCGGGCGTCATCTTGAAGTTCGTGGGGCAAGGAGCGAGGATTTCGAGAATCGCATAGCCCTTCTTTTCCTTCTGAATCTGGAAAACCTTGCGAATCGCCTGCTTCGCCTGCATGATGCGGCGCGTATCGGCAACCGAAACGCGAGCGATATAGACGGGCGCTTTAAGCTGATTGAAAACTTCGCAGACATGCAAGGGATAACCCGTAAGCGAGCTGTCGCGTCCAAAGGGCGTCGTCGTCGTCTTTTCGCCTTCGAGCGTGGTCGGAGCCATCTGACCGCCGGTCATGCCGTAAAGCGAATTGTTAACGAAGATACAGCCGAACTTTTCACCACGGCTCGCCGCCTGGAAAGCGTTGTTGAAACCGATGGCGCCGAGATCTCCATCGCCCTGATAAGCGATAGTGACCGCGTCGGGACGAGCGCGCGAAACGCCCGTCGCACACGCCGAAGCTCGGCCATGCGCGGCGGAAATGTGCGCCGCGTCCCAATAATAGTAGGTAAAGACGCCGCAGCCGACGGGGTCAACGAAAATCGTTTCATCCTGAAGCCCCATTTCGGCACACGCTTCGGCGATAAGCTTATTGATGATGCCATGCCCGCAGCCGGGGCAATAGTGAGTATAGGAAACGTTCTTTCCCGAGCGGGGAAAGACCTTGTACATACCCTTCTGTTCGATCGTAGCCATTAAATCATCTCCTTTGCGGCCTTTACCGCATCATCGACCGAAACGACTTCGCCGCCCATGCGATTGATCATCTTTAAGGTTGCCGCTTCCGCTCCGAGGCCCATCTTCGCGAGATTGAGGCGGACATCATCGGCAAACTGACCGGCGTCGAGTTCGATTGTAAGAATCTTTTTGCCCGCGGCAACTTTGGCAAGATCTTCGCGCGGGAAAGGATTTAAAGTAATCGGCCTGAAGCAGCCCGCCTTGATACCTTCCTTTCGAAGCGTTTCGGCGGTCGTGCGCGCAATGCGGCTCGAAATGCCGAAGCCGACGAGAAGGATCTCGGCATCCTCGACCAAGTAGCTCTCGCTCATCGCGTCCGCCTGCATCTTCGCGTACTTCGCTTGAAGATGACGATTGAATTCTTCCTGCTGCTTCGCGTCGAGATAAATGGACTTTACCAAATTGTTGCGAGTCGCCGGAGTTCCTTCGGCCGCCCAAGCGCTGAAATCGGGCGCCTTCATTTCGGTATCGGGAAGCTCGACCGTTTCCATCATCTGGCCCTGGAGGCCATCGGCGAAGACGACCGCGGGAGTGCGCCACTTGGCGGCCATTTCGAAGGCCTTAACGGTCAAATCGAACATTTCCTGCGCCGAAGCGGGAGCGAGCGTGAAAGTCGAGTAGCTGCCGTGTCCACCACCCTTAACCGCCGAAGTGTAGTCGGACTGTTCGGGGTAGACGTTGCCGAGACCAGGGCCCGCGCGGTTAACGTCGATAACGACGGCGGGAAGTTCCGCACCCGCGAGGTAGCTCAAGCCCTCCTGCATAAGCGAAAAGCCGGGACCGGAAGTCGCCGTCATCGAGAGCTTGCCCGCACCTGCCGCGCCGAACATCATATTGATCGAAGCGGTTTCGCATTCGGCCTGAACGAACTTGCGCCCTAACATCGGAAACCATTTCGCCGCGCCATGGGCGATTTCGGAAGCGGGAGTGATCGGATAGCCGAAATAGATTTCGCAACCGGCGTACAACGCGCCCATTACGACGGCTTCATTGGACTTAACGAATTTCGTCATTTCTCTACCCTCAAAGCATACGGCTCCGGGCAATTGTAGAAGCAAATTCCACAGCTGATACAACCTTCGCCCTTGTAAGATACGGCCTTGATGCCCATGGCGTTCATCTCGCCGCCGAGCTCGAGGCACTTCTTCGGGCAGGCGGTAACGCAACGTCCGCAGCCCTTGCAGCACTCTTTATTGATTTGAACCATTTTCGCTTACTCTTTTCTCTACTAAATAACACCGACGGAAAATCCACCACCAAGCAATCAGCCGCCATTCGACCGGGGCGCCTTCGGGCTTAATGGTTTCAGGGATAATCCGCCGGCAAAGTCAAGACTTCCGCACCATGATCGGTAATGACGACCGTGTGTTCGAAGTGAGCGCTTAAGGAATTGTCGCGCGTCACGACCGTCCAGTCATCATTAAGAACTATCGTCTTTTCGCCCGCCTTGGTGAGCGTGATCATCGGCTCGATGGCGAGCGTCATGCCGGGCTTTAAGACGAGCTTCGTGCCGGGCTTTCCATAGTTCGGAACTTCCGGATCTTCATGGACGGTGCGACCTACTCCATGTCCGATCCAATCGCGAACGACGCCGAAACCTGCGTCCTCGGCGACTTTTTGAATCGCGTAGCCGACGTCGCCCAAATGCACTCCAGGGCCACACGCGGCAATGCCCGCTTTAAGACAAAGTTTCGTGGTTTCGACGAGGCGAATGACATCGGGGTCGGTAACGCCGACCATAACGGTGCGGGAAGTATCGCCGTGGAAACCGTTTTTGAAAATGCCGACGTCGGTCTTAACTAAATCCCCGGGCATGATAACGCGATTTCTGGAGGGGATACCGTGAATTACCTCGTCGTTGATGGAGACGCAAAGATGTCCCGGGAAGCCGGAGTACTGATAGAAGCTCGCCTTGACTTTATGCTTGTTGCAGTAGTCGACGACGAGATCGTCAATCTCGCCCGTAGTCACCCCGGGAGCAACGTGGGCGGCGCAGATGTCGCGAATTTCCGCCGACATCCGGCACGCCTCGCGCATGCGGTCGATTTCAGCTTTAGTTTTGATGTCTACTTTCATCTACACCTACACCTACGACCTACACCTATAATTACATCGCCGCCTTGAAAGCCGCCGCGTTCTTTTCGGGACCCTGGTCGCCGTCGATCGACTTGAGAAGACCCTTCTCCTTGTAGAAAGCGATGAGGGGCTCGGTCTCGCGATGATAAACGACGAGACGATCATTGACCGTATCGGGATTATCGTCCTTGCGAATCGTGAGCTCAGCGCCGCACTTGTCGCAGATGCCTTCCACCTTCGGAGGAAGCGAAACGACGTGGTAACCCGCCTTGCACTTCGGGCAAGTACGACGGCCGGCGATACGGCCAGCGATGATCGAGTCGGGAACGTCGACGAGGACGGCGGAGCGAATCGGAGCGCCGGTCTCTTCGAGGATCTTCGCCTGCGCGACATTGCGCGGGAAGCCATCGAGGAGCATCGTGACGTCGCCTTCGGTTTCGGCGATGACGTCCTTGATCATCTGAGCGATGAGCGCGTCGGGAACGAGCGCACCCTTTTCCATATAGCCCTTCGCCTCGAGACCGGCGGGAGTGCCCTTCGCGACAGCGCCACGAAGAAGATCGCCCGACGAGACGTGCTTCAAGTTAGTATCTTCCGCCGCGAGTCGGCTCGCGATGGTACCCTTGCCCGAACCGGGCGCACCAAGCAAAATTACAATATTCATAATGTGTGTATTATATCATATTTCTAGCGTAAACGAAAGTCTATGGAGAGGAAAATTTTTGCCTTCACCTTTGTGAAACGAGCGAACTTTACGGCCTCAAGAGCCGCTTCATCAAGCGAGCTGAAGCCGCTGGAGGAAGATACCAAAGCATTTTCAACCTGACCTTCCTCGTTTACCTCGACTTCAACTTGCACGACCCCTTCTTCTCCGCGCTTACGAGAAGCGCGAGGATACTTCGGTTTTATGGGAGAAATAAGTTCCGCTTTGGGAGCTTCGACGGCAGCCTGCTCAGGAGCTGGCGAGGGAGATTCAAGGATCTCAGGAGTTTCGAGAACAGGTATATCCATTTCCGGAAGTTCGAACTCGGCAGGCTCCTCTACGTCTTCATTTCGCGTCTTCGGCTCCTCTACTTCTTCCAACGCAGGCGCTTCGGGTAAGTCTAGCCCCTTTGGCGTAGGTAGTGCCGCGCGAGATGCCGCGGGTAGCGAAACGAGCGGCGGCAGGTCGGGCTTCGGAAAATCCGACTCGCTCATTTCGACTAAGCTAACGTCGATATGGATTTCCTTTTCTTTGTCCCTTAAGTATATAAAAAGTCCACACACGAGCGCCGCAATGACACTCGTGTGCAGAACTATGGATACAAATATCCCGAAAGCGAGATTACTTGTTTTTATGACGCTGCGCCTTCATACGCTTGTCGTATTTATGCTTCGACATTTTTTTGCGGCGTTTCTTCTTGATGGAACCCATGGTATTCTCCTTGATTGTTGTTTCTTTTTTCTAGCTAGCTAACTTAGAAAATGATCTTGTTTAAAGGAAGCTCGATAATGCCCGTCGCTCCCGCTTTGATAAGCTGAGGAATGAGATTACGGACTTCGCGCTCTTCGACGACCGATTCGACCGCGCACCACGACTCATCGTTAAGCTTGTTGACGGTCGGAGCGTGGAGCGAGGGAAGCACCTTCGCGACCTTCTCGAGGTTCTTTGTAGGCGCGTTCATCTTGATGAGAACGCGGCGCTGCGCTTCGAGAGCACCCGTTAAGAGCATCTTGAGCTGCTCGAGCTTCGCCTTCTTCTTCGCATCCTTCATCGACGCCTTGTTGGCGATGAAGCGCGTAGTCGAGGTAAGAATCGTATCGACGATGCGGAGGTTGTTGGCGCGAAGCGAGCTTCCGGTTTCGGTCAAATCGACAATCGCGTCGACGAGCTCGGGGGCCTTCACTTCCGTCGCGCCCCAGCTGAACTCCACATCGGCCTTGACGCCGTTCTTCTTGAGGTAGCGCTTAACGAGGCCGACCGCTTCGGTCGCGATGCGCTTACCCTGCAAATCCTTGACCGTCTTAATCTTCGAGTCGTTCGGCACCGCGAGCACCCAGCGAACGGGATTACTCGTCGCCTTCGAATAGCTAAGTTCGCAGATTTCATGGACATCGCTACCGTTCTCGTAAACCCAGTCATAGCCGCAGATACCCGCGTCCAAGAGACCAAGTTCAACGTAGCGGCTCATTTCCTGCGGACGCAAGAGACGGCACTTGATTTCCTCGTCATCAATCGAGGGAATATAGCTACGCGACGAGCAAGAAACATTGAAGCCCGCGCGCTTGAAAAGCGCGAAAGTCGATTCCTGAAGACTGCCCTTCGGCAGGCCGAGTACGATTGCCATAATTCCTGTCTCTCCTTAGTTCAAAGCGAACATTATAGCATAATGCGCGACAAACCGCAAGTAGTCGCGTTTACTGAAGTTTTGTCGCCGCACGCTCGCTCGCGCACTTGTGCGGGCAGTTGGCGCAGCCATGCGCGCACGGACGATCCCCGAAGGAAACGTCCTTGCCGTCAAAGCAATAGGTGCAGAGCCGATTCTTCGGCAGACCGATGGCCGCCACCAGGTCGTCCAGCCGCTGAAACGCGAGCGAAGTCAGGCCGAGCGTCGCGCGGATAAACTCGACCATGCCCTTGTATTCGACGCTATCGGAATCCGCATACTTCGCAATGTCG
>JAZLMG010000062.1:0-21622 GCA_045598585.1 Kiritimatiellia bacterium | reverse complement strand
CCCCAGTCCCCCGATTCCGATCTCGAGCCCGCCTTCCCCGAAGGAACGGATCTCGCGATCTTTTCGGGCTATCAAGGTCTGGACGAAGTCTTCACGCTTCGTTTCCCGACGCTCACCTCGGCTTTTTCGCCGATCCGCGCTTATTCTTACGAGCTTTCCATCGCTTTCGAAGAAAAACCGAATCGTCCGTTCTTCAGGAAGACTTATCTCTCGCCGAACTTTTTTGCCGCGGAAGCTCGCGATATGAAGCCGATGGAAGTTCAGCTTAAGAAGGGCTCGCTTCCTGTCGGTAATCTCCTCTTTACCGTGACTCCCATCTCGCCCTACGGCACCCGCGGCAAACCGATTACCGCAAAAAGCCAAAAAAATAAGTTGACTTTTTCTAAAAATATGAGATAATATACAGGCGAAAAATGGGCTAGAAGTGCCCGAACAAGAAAATTTGCAAGAAAAGGAAGCAAAAATGAAGGTTAAGTCGACTAAGAAGTGCTGCTGCGCCAAGAAGACTGTCGTCACTGCGGCGGAGCCTGTTGCCGTTAAGTCCACCCGTGGCCGTAAGCCCGCGCCCGGCAAGGATGTCACGTTCACGATTCACGCCGAGAAGGGCAAGACTGTCTACCTCGCCGGTGAATTCAACAACTGGGATCCTACCGCGAAGAAGATGGCTTACAAGGCTCGCCAGGGCATCTACACCGCGACGGTCAAGCTCGTCGAGGGCACCTACCAGTACAAGTTCGTCATCGACGGTACCTGGTGCGCCGACCCCGAAAACGTCAACGCGGTCGCTAACGACCAGGGTACGTTCAACTCGGTCATTACGGTTGCCTAAGTTTCGTAAACCGTAATACGAAATATGCGGTCTTTACACTAGTTGTAAAGGCCGCTCGTTTTTTATCCCTTATACCCTTGGCACGCTTTTTGCATAATCTTCCCTTGGAGGATTATGTAGATGAAAGAAGAATCTTGCGAACAACAAGGGCTCTATAGAAGCGAATTCGAGCATGACGCGTGCGGCGTCGGCTTTGTGGCGGATATTGGCGGAAAGCCGGACCATTCGATCGTTACCGACGGTCTTACGATTTTAAAGCGCCTTATGCACCGCGGCGCGACCGGTAATGACAGCGAAACGGGTGATGGTGCCGGTATTCTCGTTCGAATTCCCGATGCGTTTTTCCGTAAGCATATTGCGAATCTGCCGCCTTCCGGCGAATATGGTGTCGCGATGATTTTCGGCGGCAAGGATGCCGAAGAGAAAATCGAGAATATCGTGAAAGCCGAAGGGCTTGAGGTTATCGCTTGGCGCGAAGTCCCGGTCGATCCGACGAAAATCGGTCATGATGCGCGTAGCGTGATGCCGATCATTCGTCAGCTTTTCGTCAAGTGCACCATTAAAACATCTATTTCCTCATTAGAGCGTAAGCTCATGGTTGTTCGTCGCCTTATCGAAAAGGAAGTCGAAGGCGCGTATCTTTGCTCCTTCTCGACGAAGACCATAGTTTACAAAGGGCTTCTCCTCGCGACTCAGATGGAGGCCTTTTATCCCGATTTGGGCGACGCGGATTTCATTTCCTCCTTCGCGATCGTCCACCAACGTTATTCGACGAACACATTCCCGAGCTGGCCGCTCGCCCATCCTTTCCGCGCCCTCGCTCACAACGGCGAAATCAACGCGCTTAAGGGTAATCTCAATGCGCTCTCCGCTCGCGAGTCGACGCTCAAGTCCGCGGCTTTCGGTGAAGATCTTAAAAAGCTCTTCCCGCTCGTAAGACCCGGACAGTCCGACTCGGCCTCCTTGGACAACATGTTCGAGCTACTCGTCGCTGCGGGGCGCGACGCGCCTCACGCGATGCTCATGCTTCTTCCTCAGGCCTGGGGACAGAAGTATCACATGGGACACGATGTTCGTGGTTTCTACGAATATCACTCCGCTTTGATGGAACCTTGGGACGGCCCCGCAGCAGTCGCGTTCACCGACGGCACCTCGCTCGGCGCGACTTTGGACCGCAACGGCCTTCGCCCCGCGCGTTGGACGCTTTCGAAGTCGGGTCGCTTCGTCCTCGCTTCCGAAGCGGGCGTTCTCGATATTCCCGCCGAGGAAGTGGAGAGACGCGGTCGTCTTAAACCCGGGTCGATTCTTTGGCTTGATCTCGAAAAGCATCGTCTCTTGGAAGATAACGAGCTTAAGACTTTCTACGCGCGCAAAAGTCCCTATCGTCGTTGGGTCGAAGAAAACCGCATTTCGATTCAGGGCCTCTTCACCGAGATCACGCCTTCGAAGGTCGGGACGAATCTCGAAGCGGAGCAGAAGTTCTTCGGCTATACGCTCGAAGACTTGAACCTCATCATGAAGCCCATGGCCGAGACGGGTCACGAAGCCGTCGGCGCGATGGGCAACGACGCGGCCTTGGCGATGCTCTCGAAAAAGCCGCGTCTTCTTTTCGACTATTTCAAGCAGCTTTTCGCCCAGGTCACCAACCCCCCGATCGATCCGATTCGTGAAGAGCTCGTCATGTCGCTCATGACCTACATCGGAAACCTCGGCAATATTCTCGAAGAAACTCAGGAACATGCGCGGCTTATCAAGCTCCGTCGCCCGGTCGTGACCGATGATGAGCTTCGTCGCCTTGTCAATGCGGGGGTTCACGGCTTCGAGTCGATCAAGATTCCGATCATGTTCTCGGGCAGCCATTCGGGAGCGGATCTTCGCGCCGCTTTGCGCCGCATCGCCGAAACTGCCGAAACTGCCGCGCGAGAAGGGAAGAAGATCATCATCCTCTCCGACCATCCTTCGGTTCGAAAGGAAGGGGAGCTTCCGATTCCCTCGCTGCTCGCGACTGCCGCGGTCAACCGTGCGCTCGTCAAGTCGGGTCTTCGTCCATCGGTAGGCGTTATCGTCGAATCGGGCGAAGTTCGTGAAGTGATGCACTATGCGCTTCTCCTCGGCTTCGGCGCGACGGCGATAAATCCGTATCTCGCCTTGGAGACCGTCTCCTCGCTCTTCCCTGAAGATATGGTGAAGGCCGCCTCGAACTACGTTACCGCCATCGATAAGGGCCTCCTTAAAATCATGTCGAAGATGGGTATTTCGACTTTGAGATCTTATCGTAGCGCCCAGATTTTCGAAGCGGTCGGGCTTTCGAAAGATGTCGCGCGTGAATTCTTCGGCGGAGTCACTTCTCCTGTCGGTGGAATCGGACTCGACGAGATTGCCGAGGCGGCCCGGCTTCGTGCCGAGGGCGCTACGCCGTGGCGACAGTCAGCTGCGCTGCCTGTCGGCGGCGAATATCGTCTTCGTAAGAACGGTGAAGATCACCTCTGGACTTCGGAGGCGCTTACGAATTTCCGTCTAGCGGTTCGCTCCGGGGACTATGACCTCTTCAAGAAGTACACGGCCGAAATCAACGATCCTTCGCGCCATCAAGTGACGCTTCGTTCGCGTTTCCGCTTCAAGCCGACTTTCCCGATTCCGTTATCCGAAGTCGAGCCGGTCGAATCGATCGTGAAGCGCTTTATGGGCGGTGCGATGAGTTTAGGGTCTCTCTCGCCCGAAGCGCACGAGACTATAGCCATAGCGCTCAATGAACTCGGGACGATGTCGAACTCCGGCGAGGGCGGTGAAAACTCCGAGCGTTTCGGGACGAACAAGAACTGTGGCATCAAGCAGGTCGCCTCGGGTCGTTTCGGCGTTACGATCGAATACATCCGCAACGCGAAGGATCTTCAGATCAAGCTCGCTCAAGGCGCGAAGCCGGGCGAAGGCGGTCAGCTCCCTGCGCATAAGGTCAACGAGTTCGTCGCGAAGCTTCGCCACGCGAAGCCGGGTACGACTTTGATTTCGCCTCCTCCTCATCACGACATTTACTCGATCGAGGATTTGGCGCAGCTTATCTACGATCTCCAGTGTGCGAACCCGAAAGCGCGCGTATCCGTAAAACTCGTTTCCGAAGCGGGCGTCGGCACTATTGCCGCGGGTGTCGCGAAGGCCCATGCGGATGTCGTCCTTATCTCCGGCTTTGATGGAGGAACGGGCGCGGCGCCTTTAACTTCGATGAAGCATGCGGGTCTTCCTTGGGAACTGGGACTAGCCGAAGCTCAGCAGACGTTGATCAAGAACGGTCTTCGCGGGCGTGTCAAGCTTCAGGTCGACGGTCAGCTTCGTACGGGTCGTGATATCGTGATCGGCGCGATGCTTGGCGCGGACGAGTTCGGCTTCGGTACTACGATGCTCGTTGCGCTCGGCTGTGTCCAGTGTCGTAACTGTAACCTCAATACCTGCCCCGTCGGCATTGCGACTCAGAGGAAAGAGCTTCGCGCTTGCTTCGAAGGCAAGAAAGAGCATCTTCAGAATTACTTCCGCTTCCTCGCCGAAGAGACGCGTGAAGTGCTCGCGTCTTTGGGTCTTCGTTCGATTGAAGAAGCCATCGGTCGCGCGGATCTTTTGACGGGTGATGAGAAGGACGACTTCTCGGCGATCTTCTATCGTGAAAACGGAACGGAAGTTTCCTTTAATCCCTACCGCGTGAAGGAAGAGCTCGAAAACTACGACCGCAAGCATTTTGCTGCGCTTCTCGCGAAACCTGAACCGGCGGAGCTCGAGCTTGAGGTCTCCAATGTCAATCGCACGGTCGGTACCGAACTTTCGGGAGCTATTGCCGAGAAATACGGCGCGGCCGGTCTTCCTGACGAGTCGATCAAGGTCAATTTCCACGGTACGGGCGGTCAGTCTTTCGGCGCGTTCCTCGCGCACGGCGTTACCTTTACGCTTGAAGGTGCCGCGAACGACTATGTCGGCAAGGGCCTTTCGGGCGGCGTGATCGTCATCAAGCCCGAAAAGACCTTTACCTCTGCGCCGGAAGATAGCGTCATCGCCGGTAACGTGATTGCCTATGGTGCTACGAGCGGCAAGATCTTCATCAACGGTCAGGCGGGCGAACGTTTCGCGATTCGCAACTCGGGCGTGACGCTCGTTGCCGAGGGAATCGGCGACCACGGCTGCGAATATATGACGGGCGGTAAGGTCGTTGTGCTCGGCTCGGTCGGCGTAAACTTCGCTGCTGGTATGACGGGCGGCGTAGCTTATGTTTATGATGAGCGCGGCGTTCTCGATCTTTATTCGAACTTGAGTTCCATCGATCTCTCGCCCGTAGAAGAGGGCTCGGAGGCCGAAGCGGAACTTCTCGGTATTCTTGCCGAGCATATCGAGCGCACCTCGTCCCCGAAGGCGAAGCGCATTATCGAAAACTGGACGACAGCGCGCCCGAGCTTCGTCAAGGTCGTTCCCGTTAAGGAGTAAGGTAAAATGGAAAAGGAAATTCGTCTTGAAGTCGCTCGCTGCATGAATTGCGGCCTGAGTTTTTGCCACTCCTACGGTTGCCCCTTGGGGAATCTCGTCCCCGATCAGAACCGCGCGGTAGCTGAGGGTAACGATAAACTCGCGTACGAGCTTTTATCGCAGAATTCCGATTTCCCGGAATTCACTTCGCGAGTATGTCCCGCCTTGTGCGAAGCGAGCTGTGTTCATCAGCTCGACGAGCGCTCCGTCACGATTCGCAATTCGGAAAAGCATATTATCGAAACCGCTTTCGAGAAGGGGTGGGTCGTTCCGTTTGCTCCGAAGGAGGAGAACGGTAAAACTGCCGCTGTCATCGGCGCAGGTCCTGCGGGACTTTCTGCGGCGGTTACGTTGCGTCGGAAGGGCTATGCGGTAACCGTCTACGAGAAAGAAAAGAAAATCGGCGGCCTCCTCCGTTACGGCATCCCTGAATTCAAGCTCGAAAAGACGATTATCGATCGTCGTCAGAAAGTCTTGGAAGCATCGGGAATCAAATTCATTACCGGCATCGAAGTCGGGAAGGATATTTCTGCCGCGTATCTTAAGAAGTCGAACGATCTTGTCGTCGTCGCTATCGGCACTCCCGTCGCTCGCGATCTTTCGATCCCGGGGCGCGAGCTTAAGGGCATTCATTTGGCACTTGAATTCTTGGGCGGTCAGAATCGCTTCGTTACGGGCGAAATCGCCGCGCTTCCGATTTCAGCGAAGGACAAGAAAGTCCTCGTTATCGGTGGTGGCAATACGGGCGCGGACTGTGTCGCGACGAGCTTCCTCCATGGAGCCAAGTCGGTTACTCAAATCGAACTTATGCCGAAGCCGCCGGATACGCGCGATCCCTCTACGCCTTGGCCTTTGTGGCCGAAGATGGTTCGCCCCTTATCCGAGCACGAAATCGGCTGCAAGCGTCGTTGGAGCTTAAGTTCCGTCAGGTTCTTAGGAACGGATGGCAAGGTTACGGGCGTTGAAGTCGAGACGGTCGGGAAGGAGAACTCGAAGGAAGTCATCGAGGCGGATCTCGTTCTTCTCGCGATGGGCTTCTTGCGCGTTCCCAAAGAAAACCCGATTCTTGCCGAACTTGGTGAGGACGCGATCATCGTCGGCGATACGGCCTCGGGCCCATCGCTCGTCGTCCGTGCCATTGCGAGCGGATGGAAAATATGATAAAATACGGGATATGGATTTATCCCGCTCGGAAAAATTGTTAGGATCTTTGGCCTTGGCGAAACTCGCTGAGGCCAAGGTCATTATCTTCGGCATTGGCGGCGTCGGGAGTTGGTGCGCCGAGTCGCTCGTTCGTACGGGCTTAAAACACCTAACCATCGTCGATTCCGACGCGGTCGAAGAATCGAACTTGAATCGTCAGCTGATGGCGACGAGTTCGACCGTCGGTCTCCCCAAAGTCGTCGCGTTGAAAGCGCGACTCGTTGATATCAATCCCGAGGCGGTAATCGAAGCTATCGAAAAGCGCTACAATGCCGAAACCGCCGCGGAATTCGATTTATCAAAGTATGATTTCGTGATTGATGCGATTGATTCCGTCGATTCTAAGGCGCTTTTAATCACCGAGGCCTTGAAAGTTCCGAGTGTCACGCTCTTTTCGTCGATGGGCGCTGCCTTAAAACTCGACTCTTTGCGCGTTAAGGTCGCCGAGTTCAAAAGAATAGAGGGGGATGGTCTCGCGCGGGCTTTGCGCGGCAGATTCAAGAAGATGGGTTTAGTCCCCACGCGGAAGTTCCTTTGCGTCTATTCCGACGAGCCTCCGGTAGGGGACAAGACGGGAGTTAAAGGCTCTCTCGCTCACGTTACCGGCGCCTTCGGCTTCGCCCTCACAGGGCTTGTTCTTCGCTCTATTCAAGGATAACAAAAGGTTAACTTTATGAAAACGAAATCTTTTGCACCATTATTCATAACGAACCTCTTCGGTGTTATCAACGATAACTTCCTGAAAACCCTTGCGAGCTTCACGGTTATGGGTTGGATCGAAGATCCCGCGATGAAGCCCGTTTTTATGGGGATTACCGCCGGAGCGCTCGTTCTCCCGTATATCTTCCTCTCCCCCTTGGCAGATCGCCTCACGGCCGTCTTTTCGAAGCTGAAAGTCGTGCGCCTCGCCAAGTGGGCGGAACTTCCGATTATGGTGGTCGCGATTGTCGGCTTCCTTCTTCATTCTCCGTGGCTCGTCGTCGGCGCGGTTCTTTTAATGGGCCTTCAAAGTGCGCTCTATTCGCCCTCCAAATATGCGCTTGTTCGTGATGTCGGCGGAGTGGAGCGCATTTCGACCGGCATGGGCGGCATGGAAGGGATGGCGTTCTTGGGCGTTCTTCTCGGTACGATCATCGGCTCTTTCGTAAGCGACATCCCGGGAGATGGAGTAAAGTACACGCTTCTCGCGGTGTTCGCCGTTTTAGGGCTTGTTATGAGCTACATTACGACGGCAGAGGAAGAGCCCAATAAGGAACTGCATGCGGTAAGCCCGATTCGCTATTTCAACCGCGCGAAACGAATCGCCGCGCGCTATCCCGGCATGAACGCGGTCATCATCACACTCTCCGTCTTCTGGTTCTGCGGGGCGATGCTCCAAATGGGTATCCTTACCTATGGAAAGGAGGTTATGGGCCTCGACTCGACCCATACGGGAATGCTTCTTTGCGCGGCAGCTATCGGTATTGTCGCGGGTCAGGTCATCGCGGGCTTCGTCGACAAGAAGCACTTCCTTTTGGGCGCGAGCATCTTGACCGGCTGGCTCGGCGCGGCACTTCTCCTCGTTCTCTACTTCGTTCCTCCGACTTGCCCCGTCGCTTTCGCGCTTATCCTCGGCGTTCTTGCGTTCGACCTCGGCTTTTTCAAGCTTCCGTTCGATACCGAGATTCAAAAAGTCGTCAAGGGGCCGAAACTCAATACGATGCTCGCCTACTTCAATCAGGTCTCGTTCACCTTCATGCTTTTCGCCTCGGTCGTCTACGCGCTCCTCGGCTTCGTGTTCTCGCCGCGCGCGTTCTTCCTCGCGCTCTTCGTGATTATGCTTCTCGCGCCCGTCTACTTCATTTTCCACTACAAGTCGGTCGGGATCGAGACGATGCGGTGGATTCTCTTCCGTCGCTACAAGATCGAAGAAGTCGGCATCGACGAGGCGGCGAAGAAGGGTAAGAGCTTGCTTATTCTCCCCAACCATCCGGCCTTGGTCGACCCGATGCTCGTCTCGTTCGTCTTCCATAAGTATCGGCTTTGTCCGCTCTGTGACGAGGCGTTCTTCTCGGTCCCGATTTGTTCGACGGCGCTGAAGACCTTGGAAGCGGTTCCCGTTCCCGATCTTCGTGCTCGTCGTAACCGCGAAGGAGCGATGGAAGCTCGCGGGCTCGAAGGTAACGTCATCGAAGCATTGAAAGCGGGTAAGAATGTCCAACTCTATCCCTCGGGGCATATCTATGTCGACGGGAAGGAAGACGTTGGAACGCGCCAGCTCGCCTACAATCTTTGCCGCGACTTGCCCGAAGGCGCCGAAGTGATTACCGTGAGGACGACCGGGCTTTGGGGGTCGATTTGGAGCCGAAAGGGCCGCAAGAGCTCGCCGGACTTCATGCTTACCTTGCTTAAGTCGATAGCGCTTTGGCTTTTCGTCTCGCCCTTTAAGAAGCGCCGCACGCTTAAAATGGAGGCCGTAAACCGCACGGAAGAGCTGAAAACGCTCGCTTCTACTCTCACGAGAGTCGAATTTAACAAGCTCCTCACGGATTGGTACAACGACGCAAAGTAAAATATTTTAACTTTCCCCCTTGCAAAACGGGAGAAAAAAGAGTACAATATACAATAAACATTTCCAAATCAGGAGAAAAGTAGACATGGCAAATATCAAGGGTGGCCGCGCGGCACGTAAGCGCGATCGTCAGAACGAGAAGGCGAATAAGCGCAATTCGACTGTCAAGGCGAAGCTTCACGACTCGCACAAGAAGCTTTTCAAGGCCGCTGACGCCGCTGATACCGAAACCGCCGAGAAGAAGTTCAAGGAATTCGTTTCCGGTCTCGACAAGGCTGTCAAGAAGGGCATCATCAAGAAGAACACGGCCGATCGCAAGAAGAGCCGCGCTCAGCTCAAGATGAACAAGATGGCCGCTACCGAGGCCAAGTAACGCTCTCAGGGCTTAAGTAATGTAACGTATGAGGACATCAGGAGATTATCCCGATGTCCTTATAGTTTAAAAGGAGTAAAATCATGGATAAGAAGACTCTCAAGGATGTTGAACTCGCCGGCAAGCGCGTCGTTATGCGCGTTGACTTCAACGTTCCTATGGCTAAGGATGGCTCCGGTAAGATCACGGACGATACCCGTATCGTTGCCGCGCTTCCTTCGATCAAGTACGTTCTCGAACAGGGTGGCTCGCTCGTTCTCATGTCCCACCTCGGTCGTCCGAAGGGTGTCAAGCTCGGCAAGGAAATGAATCCCGATAACGCCGCGTTCACTTTGAAGCCCGTCGCTGAAGCGCTCTCCGAGAAGCTCGGTCTCGCCGTCAAGTTCGTTCCTGACTGCATGGCTGCCGACGAAGTCGTTTCCGCGCTCAAGCCCGGCGAAGTCGCCCTCCTCGAAAACACCCGCTTCTACAAGGCTGAAGACGGCAAGGTCAAGCAGCACGACGAGAAGAAGGGCATCCACTTGACGGACGAAGAGTTCAAGGCCAAGAAGGCCGAGCTCAAGGAAGAGCGCGCCACGATGGCCAAGAAGCTCGCTTCCTACGGCGATATCTACTGCAACGACGCGTTCGGTACGGCTCACCGCGCCCACGCTTCGACCGCCGTCATTGCCGACTACATCCAGCCCGCGGTTTCCGGCTTCCTTCTTGAGAAGGAAATTCAGTTCCTCGGCGACGCCGTCGAAAATCCTGTCCGTCCTTTCGTCGCCATTCTCGGCGGTGCCAAGGTCTCCGACAAGCTCGCGGTCGTTAAGGCGCTCCTCAACAAGGTCGACACGCTCATCATCGGCGGCGGCATGGCTTACACCTTCAAGAAGGCCCAGGGCATGCAGATCGGCTCCTCGCTCTGCGAAGACGAGCAGGTCGCTTACTGCAAGGAAATGCTCGAGACGGCTGCCAACAAGGGCATCAAGATTCTTCTCCCGATCGACAACGTCATTGCCGACAAGTTCCCGGCTGAGAAGGACGCGAGCGACATCCAGATGAAGACCCTCGAAGGTGACATCCCCGAAGGTTGGATGGGCCTCGATATCGGTCCTAAGTCGGTCGAGCTCTTCTCCAACGCGGTCAAGACCGCGAAGACGGTCGTTTGGAACGGTCCTATGGGCTGCTTCGGATTCGCGCCGCTCTCGAAGGGCACCTACGGCGTTTGCGAAGCGGTTGCGACCGTCAAGGCGAACGGCGGCACCTCGATCATCGGTGGTGGTGACTCGGTTTCGGCCGTCAAGAAGTCGGGCAAGGCTCCTGAAATGAGCCACGTTTCGACGGGCGGCGGCGCTTCCCTCGAATTCCTCGAAGGCAAGGTTCTCCCCGGCGTTGCGGCGCTCACCGCTAAGTAAGACTCGTATCTTACGATAATAAGCGACAAGGAGGGTTATAGCCCTCCTTGTTTCTTTTCCCCTGTGCGACTACTAAAAATAGTTAAATTTACCCCCTTGCGCGATATGGGGCAAAAATGATATAATATATAGAAAATTCGACCACTCAAAAGAGTAAAATAAACATGAAAGTACGTAGTTCCGTTCGTCGCATTTGCGAGAACTGCCGCATCATCCGTCGTAATGGCGTGGTGCGCGTGATCTGCACCAACCCGCGCCATAAGCAGCGTCAGGGCTAAGAAAGGTAATACATAATATGCCTAGAATGATGGGTGTGGATATTCCCGGCAAGAAGCATATTCGCTATGCTCTTCGCTATATCCATGGTATTGGGCCGAAACGCGCCGGTGACGTTTTGGCGGCTTGCAACGTCGATCCGATGGGGAAGGCGGACGATGTCACTCAGGATGAAATTCACGCGCTCACCACGTACATCCAGGATCATTTCCGTGTCGAAGGTGACCTTCGTCGTGAAGTTTCGCAAAACATCCGCCGTTTGATCCAGATCGGTTCTTACCGCGGTCTCCGTCATAAGAAGGGTCTCCCTGTTCGCGGTCAGCGTACGAAGACCAATGCCCGTACCCGTAAGGGTGGCAAGCGCGTCTCGATCGCGATGCCCAAGCAGGCCGGTCGCTAAAGGAGTTTAGACAATGTCCGAAGAAATCAAGAATGAGACTCCCGCGGCGGAAGTTCCTGCCGAGGGTACCGAGTCCAAGAAGCGTCCCGGTAAGTCGATTCCTGCCGGTATCGCCTTCATCCGCTCGACCTTCAACAACACCCAGGTTTCGATCGCTGACGCTCGTGGCGGCGTGATCTCCTGGAGCTCTGCCGGTAAGGCCGGTTTCAAGGGTTCGCGTAAGTCGACCGCTTTCGCCGCTACCATGGTCGCTCAGGACGCCGCTCGCGTCGCTGTCGCCAAGGGCATGCACGAGTGCGAAGTTCGTATGCAGGGCGCCGGTGCCGGCCGCGAGAGCGCGGTTCGTGCCATCCAGGCCGCCGGTATTCGCGTTACTCAGATCACTGACACGACTCCCGTTCCTCACAATGGTTGCCGTGCTCGTAAGCGCAGGAGGGTCTAATCATGGGTCACTTCACAGGTCCTAGAAGCAAAATTTCCCGCCGTTTCGGTGAGCCGATTTTCGGCCCCGATAAGGTTCTCGAGCGTCGCCCCAATCCTCCGGGCCAGCATGGTGCCGGTAAGCGTCGCAAAAAAATGTCCGAATACGGCATCCAGCTCCGCGAAAAGCAGAAGGCCAAGGCCATCTACGGTATGCGCGAAGGTCAGTTCCGCCTCTTCTTCGAGCGCGCGAAGGCCAAGCAGGGCATCACCGGTGACGTCATGCTCGCGATGTGCGAAAGCCGTCTCGACAATATCGTCTACCGCCTCGGTCTCTCCCCGACTCGCGCCGGCGCTCGTCAGCTCGTCACGCACCGCCACGTCACCGTTAACGGTAAGATGTGCAACGTTCCGAGCGCGATTTTGAAGCCGAACGATGTCGTCTCGATTCGCGAGAAGGATCGCAACATGATCGCGGTCGTCGATTCGCTCAAGAGCCACAAGTCCCCGATGATGAATTGGCTCGCTTGGGACGATGCGACGATGCAGGGCACGATGCTCGCAGTTCCCGAACGCTCGGAAATTCCCGAAAACGTCGAGATGCAGCTCATCGTCGAATTCTTCTCTCGTTAATTTAAAACTTTCACCCACAAGGGAGGTCAATAATGCCTATCCGTTTGAGCCGTTTCGAAATGCCCAAGACCGTCCAGAAGGACGAGTCCACGGCTACCGCCACGTACATGCGTTTCACCGCGGAACCTTTCGAAATCGGCTACGCCAGGACGATCGGCAACTCGCTTCGTCGAGTTCTCCTCTCCTCGATTGAAGGCGCGGCGATTTCGTCCGTCAAGATCAAAGGGGTGAACCACGAGTTCTCGACCATCAAGGGTTGCGCGGAAGATGTCACCGACATCATCCTTAACCTCAAGCGCGTTCTCCTTAAGACCTATACGCGTGATGCTCAAACCATCACGCTCAAGGCCAAGGGTCCGTGCGTCGTTACCGCCGAGGATTTCGCGAAGGACAACAACGTTCAGGTTCTCAACCCGAAGCAGGAAATCTGCACGCTCGACATCGACGGCGTTCTCGAAATGGAATGCGAAGTCAAGACGGGCCGCGGTTTCTGCCTCGCTGAAGGTAACAAGAAGCCCGACCAGGAAATCGGCAAGATCGCGATTGACTCGATCTTCTCGCCTGTGACCCGCGTCAACTTCCTCGTTGAGAACACTCGTGTCGGCCAGAAGACCGACTACGAAAAGCTTGTCCTCGACATCTGGACCGATGGTCGCATCGATCCTGAAGAAGCGCTTAAGACCGCCGGTGCTGTTCTTCGCCGTCACCTCGACGTCTTCGTCGATTATGCCGGTGAAGAGACCCTCGAGTTCGAAGATAACGACTCGAAGGCCGAAAATGATCGCGAGAAGCTCAAAAAGCTCCTTAACATGTCCGTTAACGAAATCGAACTCTCCGTCCGCGCTGCGAACTGCCTCAACACGGCTAACATCGCGACTGTCGGCGAGCTCGCTTCGAAGACCGAAGCCGATATGCTCAAGTATCGCAACTTCGGCAAGAAGTCGCTCACGGAAATCAAGGAGAAGCTCATCTCGCTCGGTCTCAGCCTCGGTTATAAGTTCGATGCCGACCTTCTCGAGAAGAAATAATTTTAGGAGTTTACAACAATGCGTCACCAGAGAGTAATGAAGAAGTTCGGGCGCTCGACCGCCCACCGTACGATGCTCATGAAGAGCCTCGTCACGAACCTCATCCTCGCCGAGTCGATCAAGACGACTCTTCCCACGGCGAAGGAAGCGCGCAAGGACGCCGACAAGATCGTGACGATCGCCAAGAAGGGTGATCTCGCCGCTCGTCGTCTCGCCGCCTCCCGTACCCTTGATCCGAAGGCCGTCCAGAAGCTCTTCGATAAGATCGCCCCCGCTATGGCGGACCGCAAGGGCGGTTACACTCGCATCGTCAAGCTCGGAACCCGCAAGGGCGACGCGGCTGAGATGTGCGTTCTCCAGTGGGTCACGGCCGGTGAGGCCGCTCCTGCCGCTGAGACGAAGAGTGAGGAGGTGAAATAATGGCTATTCAGCTTAAGCTCAAGAAGGGCGAAAGCGTTGAGCGTGGTCTCAAGCGCATGAAGAAGATCCTCGATCGCGAGGGCCTTCTCAAGACGCTCCGTGATCAGCGCTACTTCGAAAAGCCTTGTGTCAAGGCGCGCAAGAAATCCGCGCGCGCTCGTATCCGTATGCGTTCCCGTCGTGGCCGCATGGAGCTCAACTAAAGGGATACCCCTTAAGTGAACCTCACGGACACTATCAAGTCCGCCTTTGGGAAAACTTTTCCCGAGGCGGATTTCTCTTTCGTAAAGGTCGTCCCTGCGACCGATCCGAAGTTCGGCGATTATCAGTGCAATGATGCTCTTAAGCTCGCCAAGCGCTTCGGTAAGAACCCTCGCGAAATCGCCGCGATGGTTGCCGCGAATATCGATTCTTCCCTAAAGGTCGAAATCGCGGGTCCCGGTTTCTTGAACCTTACCGTTTCCCCCGAATGGCTCGATGCGGAACTCGCTAAAATCGCGTCGAACGAAACTCTCGGTATTCCTCAGACGGGTAAGGACAAAAAGATCGTTATCGACTACTCCTCGCCGAATGCCGCGAAGCAGATGCACATCGGTCATATTCGCTCGACGGTTATCGGTAATGCCATCGATCGCATTTTCCGTGCGCTCGGCTACGATGTTATCGCCGACAATCACCTTGGCGATTGGGGTACTCAGTTCGGTATTTTGATTAAGGGTTATCGTGAATGCCTTTCTCAGGAAGAGCGCGATAACTTATCCGTTCCCAATCTCGAAAAGTGCTATGTCCTTTCCGCGGCGAAAGCGAAGGAAGACGAAGCTTGGAAGGATGACTGCCGCAAGGAGCTCGTGAAGCTTCAGCAGGGCGACGAAGCGAACCTCGCTTTGTGGAAGAAGTTCATCGAGATTTCGATTAACGAGTTTAACCGTATGTACGATAAGCTCGGAGTAAAGTTCGATACTTATCGCGGCGAATCGTACTACAATGACACGATGCCCGGCGTTGTCGAAAAGCTTATCGAGATGGGCCTCGCGGTCGAGTCCGATGGCGCGATGATCGTCAATCTCGAGGAAGAAAAGCTTGGCGTCGCGATTGTCCGCAAGTCCGACGGCGGCTACAACTATACGACGAGCGATCTTGCTTGTGTGAAGATGCGCGTCGAAGAGTATAACCCCGAGCGCATTATCTACGTGACCGATGCGCGTCAGCAGCTTCACTTCAAGCAGTGGTTCAACATTGCCGCGAAGATGGGCATCAACGCGAAGCTCGTTCATGTTCCGTTCGGTCTTATGAGCTTCCAGGGTAAGGCGATTTCGACTCGCGAGGGTAATCTCATCAAGCTCGATGAGCTTCTTTCGGAAGCGCAACGTCGTTCGTTCGAGATCGTGAAAGATCGCGGCGGCGATGAAAAGCTCGCGGCCCAGATCGGCTATGGCGCGGTCAAGTACACCGACCTCTCCCACGATCCGATCACCGATATCGATTTCAGCTGGGACAAGGCGCTCGCGCTCGAAGGCAACTCGGGTCCGTACCTCCAGTACGCTTACGCCCGCGTTTGCTCGCTTCTCGAGAAGGCGGGAGAGATAAAAGAAGGCGACTTCGCGGTCACGACTCCTTCGGAAAAGCGCCTCGCTTTGCAGCTTCTCGAGTTTCCGGGCGCGGTCGTTCGCGCGGCCGAAGCTTACAAGCCCTCGGTGCTCGCGGACTATCTTTTCCAGACGGCCCAGCTCTACTCGAGCTTCTACCAGAACTCGCCGATCCTTAAGAGCGAAGAGAACGTGAAGAACGCTCGCCTTCGTCTTTGCAAGCTTTTCGGCGAAATTCTCGCGAAGGGACTGAATATTCTCGGTATCGAAACGCCGCGTCACATTTGATTTTCGCGCGGCATTTTGGTATAATATACGGATATAAGAAAGGTAAGAAAAAGATGTCGATTCTCATTGGTCTTTTGTACGTAGTTGAAGTTGCGGTCTGCATCATGCTCGCACTTGTCGTCATGCTTCAGAAGCCGAAAGAAGGTGGCCTCGGTGGCGCGCTTGGTGGCGGCGCTCTCGAGTCCGCGCTCGGTGCCGACGCGGGTAACGTCCTTATCAAGACGACCGCGATCTTGGGCGCCGTCTTCCTTCTCAACACGCTCGTCCTCGCGCGCCTCACTTCGACGGTGCACTCGCACTCTTTGATGGCGAACGAAACGGCGACGCCGGTCGCGGCTGAAACCGCGCCTGCGATGCCTGAGGCTCCTACCAGTGGTAACTGAGTGGGAGAAGCCCAGCACGGCTGGGGAAGAGACTGCTAACGCAGTTACACACATAGTCGGCTCCCATTTGGGAGCCGCTATGATTCCTATCCTTTGCTATGCCGCAGTCCTTAGCGGCACGGACATTGCATGGAAAGTGGTTTCCGGTTGCGTCTACGGTTTTTCGATCGTCTTTCTTTACGCGATTTCGGGAGCTTATCACGCGGTAACTTACAAGCCCGCGAAAGACGTTCTTAATGTCATGGACCACATGGCGATCTACGTCCTAATCGCCGGCTCCTACACGCCTTTCTGCCTCCAGACACTTCGTTCGACCGATCATGCCGCGCTTGGCTGGACGATCTTCGGCATCGAGTGGCTCGCGATGTTAGTCGGGATTCTCTTCAAGATTCGCACGACGGGTAAGTATCACGTTCTTTCCACCATCGCTTATATCATCATGGGTTGGGTCGTCGTATTTGCGATTGTGCCGATTGTGAAGGGCTTGGGCGGCCTTGGCACGATGTGGCTCGCTATCGGCGGCGTCTCGTACACGGCGGGAACGGTCTTCTATCTTTGGAAGGGCTTACCTTATCACCACATGATTTGGCACCTCTTCGTCTTGGCGGGTACGATCTGCCAGTTCTTCTCGATCCTCTGGTATGTAATGGAGAAGTAAGATGAAAGTTCTCGTTACCGGTGGCAGCGGCTTTTTAGGGATCAACCTTATTCGTGCTCTCCGCGCGAAAGGCGTCGAAGAGATTCGAGTCCTTGATATCGCCGACTTCGACTACCCCGAAAAGAACGAGAGCTGGCTTAAGTTCACCTTGGGCGATGTGCGCGATGTCGCCGCGGTCGAGAAGGTTACGGAAGGGTGCGACGTCGTCGTCCACTGCGCCGCGGCGCTTCCTTTGTATTCGGAAGAAGATATCATCACGACCGAAGTCGACGGCTGCAAGAACGTCCTTAACGCGGCGCGCAAGTTCCATCTCGATCGCATGATTCAGATTTCGTCGACGGCCGTCTATGGAGTCCCGATAAAGCATCCGATCGTCGAGACCGATCCGCTCGTCGGCGTTGGTCCTTATGGTCAGGCGAAAATCGACGCGGAGAACTATTGCCGCGAAGCGATTAAAGAAGGGTACTGCGTTTCGATCATCCGTCCGAAGTCTTTCGTCGGTCCCGAGCGTCTCGGCGTTTTCGCTTTGTTTTACGATTGGGCGTACACGGGTCACGGCTTCCCGATGATCGGCTCGGGGAATAACCGCTATCAGCTTATGGATGTCGACGATCTCGACGAGGCGATTTGGTCGGCGATGACGCTTCCTAAAGACAAGGTCGCGACCGAGTTCAATATCGGCGCGAAAGAGTTCACGACGATGAAGGAAGATTATCAGGCCGTTCTCGATCGTGCGGGACATGGAAAGAAAATCGTCGGGATGCCGATTAAGCCCCTTATCTTCATCCTACGTATTCTCGAGAAGCTTCACCTCTCGCCCCTTTATCCTTGGGTCTACGAAACCGCTTCGACTGACAGCTTCGTTTCGATCGAGAAGGCGGAGAATATCCTCGGCTACAAACCCAAATATTCGAACAAGGCGGCGCTCGTTCGCAATTACGACTGGTACGTTACTCACCTCTCGGAGTTTGCGGGTAAGTCCGGCGTCTCTCACCGCGTCCCTTGGAAGCAGGGCATGCTCAAAGTTGCCAAACTCTTCTTCTAAACTAATCACTAACCACTAAGCACTATTCACCATGGATACGATTCTCATCTTGGATTACGGTTCTCAGTACACGCAGCTTATCGCGCGTCGTATTCGTGAGCAGCACGTTTATTCGGAAATCATCCGCTTTGATACTCCCGCTTCGGTGATCAAGGAACGTCAACCGAAGGGCATCATTCTCTCGGGCGGCCCCAACAGCGTCTTTGAAGAAGGTGCGCCCGGAATCGACCACGAAATCTTCAACCTCGGCATCCCCGTCCTCGGTGTTTGCTACGGCATGCAGCTCATGAGCCAGGAATTGGGCGGCAAGGTTCAGCCCGGTGAAGCGCGCGAATACGGCAAGACCGAGATGACCGTTCTCCCCGGTAACGACCTCTTCAAGGGTCTTCCCGACAAGTTCATCGTTTGGATGAGCCATGGTGACCGCGTCTCGGCGATCCCCGAGGGCTTCAAGACCTCGGCGACTTCCGACAATTGCCCCTACGCCGCGATTCGTCACGAAGAAAAGCATTTCTATGGCATCCAGTTCCACCCCGAAGTCGTTCACACTCAGTTCGGCAACCAGATTCTCTCGAACTTCGTCTTCCATATTTGCGGTTCGAAGGGTGACTGGCAGCTCTCGAGCTGGATCGACTCGACGGTCGAAAAGCTCAAAAAGCAGATCGGCGATGAAGAAGTCGTCCTCGGCCTTTCGGGCGGCGTCGACTCCTCGGTTGTCGCGGTCCTTCTTCATAAGGCTATCGGCACGCGTCTTCACTGCATCTTCGTCGACAACGGTCTTCTTCGCTACAACGAAGACAAGCAGGTCGAAGAAATGTTCCATGCGAAGCTCGGCCTCGATCTCCATGTCGCTCACGCGGCGCAGCGTTTCTACACCGCGCTTGCGGGCGTATCCGATCCCGAGCAGAAGCGCAAGATCATCGGCCGCGAGTTTATCAACGTCTTCGCCGAAGAAGCGCGCAAGTTCAAGGATTGCAAGTACTTGGGTCAGGGCACGATCTATCCCGACGTTATCGAATCGTCTCATGCGTTGAAGGGGCCTTCGCATACGATCAAGAGCCACCACAATGTCGGTGGTCTTCCTCCGGATCTTAAGTTCGAACTCGTCGAACCTCTCCGCGACCTCTTCAAGGACGAAGTTCGCGCGGTCGGCCGCGTTATGGGCATGGACTCCGAGCTTCTCGATCGTCAGCCGTTCCCGGGCCCCGGCCTCGGCGTCCGTATCCTCGGCGAGATCACCGAAGAGAAGGTGAAACTCCTTCAGCAGGCGGATCTTCGCGTTCAGGAAGAAATCAAGAAGCTCCCTGAGTACAAGACGATTTGGCAGACTTTCGCGGTCCTTCTTCCCGTCAAGTCGGTCGGCGTTATGGGCGACCAGCGTACGTACGAATATACCTGCGCGATTCGCTCCGTTAACTCGATTGATGCGATGACTGCGGACTGGACGCACATTCCTTACGAGACGCTCGCTACGATGTCGAACCGCATCATCAACGAAGTTCGCGGCATCAACCGCGTCGTCTACGATATTTCCTCGAAGCCGCCGGCGACTATCGAGTGGGAATAATGCGCGAAAGAAAGTCAGACGAACTTAACAATCGCAACTCGGCCTTCGACAACAAGCTGAGACCGTCGGACTTTGACGGTTTCGTAGGCCAGTCGAAGGTCAGAGATCGCCTCCTTCTCGCCGTCAAAGCGGCTAAAGAGCGCGGCGAATCTCTCGACCATGTCCTCTTCTCGGGGCCGCCCGGTCTCGGTAAGACGACGCTTTCTTATATCCTCGGCGAAGCGATGGGCGTGAGCGTGAAGACGACCTCGGGCCCGGTCATAACGAAGCCCGGGGATCTCGCGGGGCTACTCACTTCGCTCGATCCCGGCGACATCGTCTTCATCGACGAAATTCACCGCATGGCCAAAACCGTCGAAGAATATCTTTATTCCGCGATGGAAGACTATGCGATCGATATCATGATCGACCAAGGTCCGAATGCGCGAAGCGTTCGTCTCGAGCTTCCGCGCTTTACTTTGGTCGGCGCGACTACGCGAATCGGCCTTATCGCGGCGCCCTTGCGCGCTCGTTTCGGCCTCGTCAATCGGCTTTCTTACTATGAGCCGAAGGATCTTGCCGAAATCGTGATTCGCTCCGCGGCGAAACTCGGCGTCGACATCGACGAAGAGGGCGCCTTGGAAATCGCGCGTCGTAGCCGCGGCACTCCTCGTATCGCCAATAACCTCCTTCGCCGCGTCCGTGATTATGCCCAGGTCAAGGCCGGGAACTTCATCACGGGCGAGGTCGCGAAGGAGTCGCTCGCGCTCCTCGAAATCGATCCGCATGGGCTCGATGAGATGGATATAAAAATTCTCGAGACGATCTGCGTCAAGTTCGGCGGTGGTCCCGTCGGCCTTTCGACGATAGCCGTATCGGTCGGCGAAGAGCCCGATACGATTGAAGAAGCTTACGAACCCTTCCTTATCATGGAAGGCTACATTGAACGTACACCTAAAGGTCGAGTGGCGACGCCGCTCGCCTATGAAAGATTGGGATTAACGAAATGAGCACCCCTAGCAATATCAAGTGGGCGCCTCTCGATGAGGCGATGGTTGAATCGACGAAGTACACGATTAAGGAGCTTTTCGCTCGCGATCCCGAGCGCGCCGGCAAATTCACGGTTGAAGCGGCGGGTTGGATGCTCGACTATTCGAAGAACCGCGTTTCCCGCGCCGTGATGCGTAACTTGATCAAGCTCGCCGAAGACGCTTACCTCAAGCCCGAAATCGAGCGCATGTTCACCGGCTCGAAGATCAACGTTACCGAAAGCCGCGCCGTTCTTCATACCGCGCTTCGCAACGTCGACCCGAAGGCGAAAGTCATGGTCGAAGGTAAGGACGTGATGCCTGGCGTGCGCGCCGTTCTCGCGAAGATGGGTGACTTCTCCGACTGCGTCCGCAAGGGTACGTGGAAGGGCTATACGGGTAAGAAGATCAAGTACATCGTCAACATCGGTATCGGCGGCTCCGACCTTGGCCCCGTAATGGCCAATATCGCCCTTACGCCCTACACGAAGCGCAACTTGAAGTTCCACTTCGTCTCGAATGTCGACTCGACCCACCTCGCCGAAACTCTTCGCCAGGTCAAGGCCGCCGAAACGCTCTTTATCGTCGCTTCGAAGACGTTCACGACTCAGGAAACGATGTCGAACGCCGAAGCCGCGCGTGATTGGCTCGTGAAGGAGCTTGGCTCCGCCGATGCCGTCGCTAAGCACTTCGTCGCCGTTTCGACCGCCGAAAAGGAAGTCGCGGCGTTCGGTATTGATACGAACAACATGTTCGGTTTCTGGGATTGGGTCGGTGGTCGCTATTCGCTTCCTTCCGCGATCGGCCTTTCGCTCATGATCGCCATCGGCCGCGTCAACTACAAGAAGCTGCTCAAGGGCTATTACAAGATGGACCGCCACTTCCGCACGGCTCCCTTCGAAAAGAATATGCCCGTCATTCTCGCTTTGCTCGGCATTCTCTACTCGCACCGCTACGGCGCCGAAAGCTACTGCGTCCTTCCTTATGACCAGTATCTCTCGCGCTTCCCCGCCTATCTCCAGCAGATGGATATGGAATCGAACGGCAAGTCGGTC
>JAZLMG010000061.1:0-12653 GCA_045598585.1 Kiritimatiellia bacterium | reverse complement strand
TGCGACCGAATGCTTCGCGTTCCTCGCCGGTCACGAGTCGTTCGCCGCGGCTGAAGGCGCGATCAAGATCGCTCTTAACGCGAACAAGGTCCGCAAGACGAACCTCCGCGTTATCCTTAACGGTCTCGGCAAGGATGCCGCTTACATCATTTCGCGTATCAACGGCTTCACCTACGTCAAGACCCAATTCAACAACAAGACCGAAAAGGTCAAGGTTGTTGAGAAGAAGGCCTTCTCGAAGGGTCCTCGCGCTGCCGTCAACTGCTACGGCGCCGACAATGTCCCCGAAGGCGTTGAGATCATGAAGCTTGAGAACGTCGGCGTTTCCATCACCGGTAACTCCACGAACCCGACCCGCTTCCAGCATCCCGTCGCCGGCACCTACAAGAAGTGGTGCATCGAGAACGGCAAGAAGTACTTCTCCGTCGCTTCGGGCGGTGGTACGGGTCGTACGCTTCACCCCGATAACATGGCCGCCGGTCCTTCCTCCTACGGTATGACCGACACCATGGGCCGCATGCACTCCGACGCTCAGTTCGCGGGCTCCTCGTCCGTTCCTGCGCACGTCGAAATGATGGGCCTCATCGGCATGGGCAACAACCCGATGGTCGGCGCGACTGTCGCCGTCGCCGTTGCGGTTGAAGAAAGCTTCAAGAAGTAATTCTTCGGAGTTTACTTAAATGACGAACGCGAGTCGAGCCTCCTGGTCAGGTTCGCTCGCGTTTGTGCTTGCTGCGGCAGCGTCGGCGATCGGGCTCGGCAATCTCTGGCGCTTCCCTTATCTTGCCGCGAAGTATGGTGGCGGCGCTTTTATCGTTACTTATTTGGCGCTTTCCTTGACCCTCGGCTTCGTGATGCTCATTACCGAGATCGCGATCGGCCGTAAAACTCGCCAAAGTCAGATTACCGCCTTTTCGCTTTTGGGCGGACGGAAGTGGGGATGGGTCGGCTTTTTATCGACGCTCGTTCCGTTTTTGATCGCTCCCTATTATGCGGTCGTCGGCGGTTGGGTCGTCAAATACTTTACGCTTTATTTCGACGTGCTCTTTGGGGTGGAAGCCCCGATTTCCGATCCCGCGGCGACTTTCTCTTCTTTCGTTGCCGCGCCGAATGAGCCGTTCGTTTATATGCTGATCTTTATCGTCCTTACGATTGCGGTCATATTGATCGGCGTCAAGCACGGTATCGAGAAGGCGAATATGGTCTTAATGCCCGCTTTATTCTTGATGGCGGTCGGAATCGCCGTTTGGGTCGCCTGCCAGCCCGGTGCTCTTGAGGGTATCAAGTATTATCTTGTTCCCGACTTTTCTCAGGTCGACAATTTCGGGAAAGTGATCCTGGGCGCTATGGGCCAGATGTTCTTCTCCCTCTCGATTGCGATGGGAATTATGGTTACTTACGGTAGCTACATGAGAAAGGACGGCTCGATTCCCAAAAGTGCCGTCCGCATCGCTTTTGCCGATACGGGAATCGCGATTCTCGCGGGCTTTATGGTCATCCCTGTCGTCTACATGTTCGCCGTGAGTAACGGGCTAGATGTGAATGCCGCGATGAAGGCGGGGCCCGGGATGATGTTCATCTCGCTTCCTCAGATTTTCCTTTCCTTCGGCAAGATCGGCTCTTTAGTCGGTTTCGTCTTCTTTACGCTTGCTCTTTTTGCCGCGCTTACAAGCGCGATTTCGATGACCGAGGCCTGCGTCGCGGCGATTTGCGACTATGCGAAAGTTAAGCGTTCTACCTCCGCTTTGTCTTTCGGTCTCTTTTGTGTCGTTTGCGGCGCTGCCTCGGCGTTTTCTTATGGCCGCCTCGCTTCCGTCCAATTCTTAAAGCTCCCGATTCTCGATTTTATCGATTCTATCGTCAATTCCGCGATTATGCCGATTACGGCTATTGGGATTTGCGTTTTTGTGGGCTACAAAATCGGTCCCGCGAAGATCATGTTCGAAATCAAGAATGGGCATGGGAAGGCGGGCTTTACGCGCATTTACGCCTTTGCGATGCGCTACATCGTCCCCGTCTTGATCGCGGCAATTCTAGTCTCCGAGCTTTGCCGCACTTTCGGCTTCGGTGGCTGGTCGATTTGATGATCGCCCTAGGGAGAAATATGCAAAAGTTTTGTGATTGGTTTATAACAACGCTGATTTTATTAAGCGTCATCATTGTTTTTGCGGTGACGTTCGATTTGCCGCCATACTTAAGAAGGGTGTGCGTGGTCGGCGAAGTCTTCGCCTCGCTCGTTTTCACTATCGAGTATATCGTTCGCTTTTGGAAGGCGGAAAAGAAGCTTAGATATGTCTTCTCCCCGATGGCGATTATCGATCTTGTCGCGATTCTCCCGTTTTATCTCCCGATGTTCCTCCCCGGCTCGCTCCTTGGCATCAGAGCGCTTCGCCTTGTTCGGCTTCTTCGAATCTTGAAACTCAACCGCTATTTCGACGCGCTGGGAGTGCTCGGCTCGGTCATCGCTTCAAAGCGCCGCGAACTCTTAGGATCCTTATTCTTCGTCTTCTTGATGATGCTGATCTCGTCCTTACTTATGTACTCGGCTGAGCACGACACCCAGCCCGAAGTCTTTAAAAATGCCGCGTCAGGACTTTGGTGGGCAGTCGCGACTTTGACTACGGTTGGATATGGCGATATTTATCCGGTAACGAATTTAGGGCGTCTTTTAGGTGCGTTCATCGCGTTTTCCGGAATTGCCGCAGTAGCTATCCCGACGGGCATCATCACAGCGGGGCTGACCGAGCGCATCGACCGCTCCAAACAAGCCGAAAAAGACGCTTCGCAGGATGAAGTCCTAAAAGTCCTCCTTGAAGAAGTCCGAGAGCTTAAGCGGAAGACTCAATCTACCGTAGATTCTCCTTCTCAAAACGAGGCGAATTTGGTATAATATTAGTACCTTGAAGGGAAGTATACTTATGAAAAAGACTTTGCTTTTTGCCGCTGTCCTCTGCGGCCTCAGTTCGTTTGGCGTTGACCCCGTCGCCGTTTGGAACGGGGACTTTAAAACTTCGACAAAAGGTGCTTACACTCTCTCCGCGAATGGTAATACGGTCGCCACGGACGGCTCGACAATTACGATCTCGACGGCGAAGGGTGTGACCTTCGCGCGCTCGTCGGCCTTGGGGAATACCGTCGGTATGACGGTTATTTATAAGTTCGATAATCTTGTCGTCGGTTCGACGGTTAAGACGATTGCGACCGCTTCTGCGGGCGGTGGCAATGCCGATCGTGTTGGTGTCAATGTCCAGACTTCGGGACAAACCAGCGGCATTTGGGCGAACACGAACACCTACGACACGAGAGCAACGCAGACGACAATTTCGTCGATTGCAAGCGATGGTCAGTTTGCGCTAGTGTACGGGCCGAAAGTCACCAATAATTCCGGCACTTATCTTTATCTTAAGAACGGTAGCTCTGACTATACCCTTGTCTACTCTTGCGGAGGTCTAAAGAGTGAAGCCGATACTGTTCAGGCAATGACGGTAGGCGGTACGCGCAATAACGGCGGAACATTCCCCGCGGCAACGGGTATGGTTATTAAGGCCGTCGCGCTCTTCGATCAGGCGCTGACCAAGGATCAGATCGCCGCGTATGAATTCCCGGCGATGCTTGTTGAGAAAACGGTTCAGTTTGAGAACTTCCTGACGACGACCTATCAGGATACGGGCTGGAAGATGACGCTTGCGGACCTCAAGGCGTCGACGACCAAGATTACTGGTACGATGGATGGCTCTTATGTTTCCGGTAATAATGTCGCGGCAACGGGTTACCATATTAAGGATGGAACTGACGGCTCGGAGACGATACTCGAATTCCAGATGCAGATTTATCAGGAAGGTACGAGCGCTACGGATAAATACCTTAAGGCGACGCGTGTTTATGCCAAGGAGCAGGATGGCACAATCTGGCTTCGAGCAGTCGCGTCCGGAAATATCCAATACGGTACGCTCGGTACCGAGATTACGAACTGGAACGGTACGCTCGCTCAGAATGCGACGGCTGACGGTTATGGTGTTGCGAGTGTAACGGTCACGTATCTCGCGGCGGCTGATACCGGGACAACTGCGACGCTCTCGTATGAGGGTGACGTGACCGTCAGCAACGTCAATTCCGATCTCATCGACACCGATACGAAGGCTGAAGTGACGCTAGCGGATGGCGCGACGGTTTATTTCGACGAAACGCTTGCCGTCCCCACGAAGTTGATTTGCGAGGGCTCGATTACGCTTTCGGCAGCTGAGAAACCGGAGCTCTCGAAACTCGACCTTTCCGGCGTGACGGGCGGCGTCATTCGCACCTGGATGACGGAAGCGGAGAAGTCCGGTATCGGTTTTAATTTCTACAACAACCAGGGCGGCAATACGACCATCGCTTTGGCGAAGACCGCATGGAAGTCCGATGCGAACGGCAACAACGGTTCCAATGTCGCGATGACCGATGACGGCTTGACGACGGTTACCTGGACTTCAAATAACGTTTATACCGATCTCCAGTCTTCGGGAACAATTCTTCATGGATATCTTGACGACAGCGCCGGTGTGAATATTACGGTTTCCAATGTTCCGTTTGCGGAATATGCCGTCATCATCTATGCGACGACCGATACCGAAAATGCCAAGCTTTCGTATAAGACGATTAACGGCAAGAACTATACGGCCGACGGCGTTTCCGATGTCGCTAAGGAGGGCACCGACGCATGGGGTCAATCGCGCAGCTCGGCTTCGGCGGCGTATGGCACGAACGCGATTCGTGTCGTCGCTCAGACAAAGGGATATCTTGTGATTCACTCCGCCAATCGCAGCGGTGCGCGTGGCTGCATCTCCGCGATTCAGATCGTGCCGTATTCGACCTTTGTCGAGCCGATGGTAAAGATCTCCTCGGTCGCTACGCAGTGCTCGGAGGATTATGCCTCGAATATGATTACGGGTACGATCTCCGACTATGCTGCCAACAGCTGGGAAGGCACGATTTCCGCGCGCGTGGTCGTCAATTCGACCGTCTATTCCGCGGAAATCGATGAGAAGGGTGCGTTCATGATCGAAGTTTCCGGTCTTGAGCGGGAAACCGTTTATCGCACGATTCTCGAGATTGGTTATACGGACGGCGAAACCTTTAAGGCGATTGCAACGAAGTCTATTGCGCTTTATCAGGGCGAACGTCAGTATACCTGGATGGCCTCGCCGATTGTTCTTAAGGAAGCGACGACGATCAATGATTCTCAGGGCTCAACGGTTTTGGTGCCGACGGATATGCCTGACTATGTCGAAAATTGCGATAGTGTCTTCGCGGTGTCGATTTCCGCTTCCGAAGCCGTGGATGCGGAGAATGATACTGAATCGCTTGAGGGCGTTCAGGGCGGCGTTCGTATTGCCGAAGTCGACGGCAGCCTCAAGCTTCAGGTCGTGAAGAACGGCATTTGGACTGATTTCTCCGCCGCCGAAATCAACAAGACTTATACTCTGACCGTCACTTTCCACTACGCGAAGGACGAAAACGACACCGAGCCCGCCGTCTCGTATGTGCTCGACAAGGCGACGGTGACCGGCGATAATAATACCTCTAAGCTCAAAGTGACCGAAGTTTTCATCGCCGATGGAACGGTGCTTCCCGCCGATTTGACGGGGCTTTTCCAGTTCGACTCGGCCGTTGTCGTCGATATCGAGCTTAAGCCCGGTGACGAGAAGGTCGGCATTGAGGCCGAGAGCGATGAGGAAGCTCAGAAAATCGCCTCCAATCTTAAAGTCGGCATCAGCGAAGCTGTCGCGGCGGTTTTGACCTCTGAGAAAGCGCAAGACGATTATCGTGCTTACTTCAAAGTCGTTGCCGTCAAGACTAAAGACGGAACTTACACGGCGCAGGTCGTCTTTGCCGATGGTGTCGAGGACGATATTGAAAAGGATATCGCGGATGCGATTGACGATGTCGTCGAATCGTTTACTACTGGTGCGGATGTTGAAATTAAAGCGAAGCCGGGTCTCTACTACGGCGTGAAACGTGGTGAAACGCTTGAGTCGATGGAGGTAAAGGAAGATCTTCAGATGGCCGGAGCGGACGGCAAGGTGACGATTACGATCACCAAGCCCGAAGGCGCCTCGGCTCACTTCTACCGCATCATCGTCTCCCCGACTCCGGCGGAAGCGAAGTAAGGTATGATCCTTAAACATCGAGACAAGAACATCTTACGGTTCGAGTGGCTTGAACCGTTTGGTGTTCACGTTCTCGAAGTCTTCGAGGAGAACCTCAAGTTTTTGCCTCTCGAGATGAAGGGCGCGGCAACCGACGACGCGCTTTGGAGTTGGCTCAAGCATAGAATTGCTTCTTATAATCGTTGGAATATACTAACTCTGCATTCGGTGTTGAGATTGCGCTTTCGAAGTGTTCGAGATGTCATAGTCTGTTGTAAAGCTCTTTCTCTCAATGATGTGTTCTGGGTTGTTGAGGATGATTTTAATGGTCAGTGGTCTCAATTCAGCTTGTATCAAAACCGGCTCGACGTCAATGTGGCAAGTTGGACGCTTACTGAAAAATGCAAGGGAAGAATCACTAGGCAAAACTTATCAACACCGGAATTGACAACTGCTGGGCGACTGCCTAAATGTTGGCGCCGAACACGTGATAAAGTCTTACTTTATAAGGCTGGCCATTGTTATAAAGAATTACAACCATACTCTGAATTTTATGCGTCACAAGTTGCTAATATATTGGGACTGCATTGTGTTAAGTACGGCCTGTCCAAATATAAAGGCATAATTTGTTCGACTTGCGAGCTGTTTACGAGCGATAAGTTTAGCTTTATCCCCGTTGGGCGTTTATATGATTTCAATGATGCTCTTAAGGATGGCCGATTTAGTGACATGTTCCTTTTTGATTGGATTATTGGGAATGTCGACCGACATTTAGGAAATTTTGGGTTTATTGTCGACAATGACACGAATGACATCGTTGATATAGCACCGGTTTTTGACAATGGCGAGAGTTTGTTTGTTACAGAAAAAGTCTTTCCTAAACTTGTGAGATATCCGTTGAAAATAACACATGCGCAACAACAGAATTTAGAGAAACTACTGAATTTCCGCTTTAAGAAGCATCCCCGCCATAACCTGTCGGAGGATCGTCTGCATGCGATGGAGTTACGGATTCGTGTTCAAGTTCAAAAGCTGCTCAAGAATCAGCGAAAGGCGGCGTAGTAAAGTGAACGAGGGATTTCAGTGTCATCGCTGTGGGGCGTGTTGCAAGATCGAGGGGATCGTGCGCCTAAAAGACGATGACCCCGCCACAATCGCCGCGCATCTCGGGATGAGCGAAGCGGATTTTATCGCCAACGAAACCGAGATCGCACCCGACCGGAAGGGACTCGTTCTCAAAGATCGCGCGGACGGCGCGTGCGCGATGCTCGACGAGCATAATCGTTGCAAAATCTATCCCGTCCGTCCCGAAAAGTGTCGCACTTTTCCTTACGATTGGGTCAACGACAACTCTCTAACCTATTGCCCGGGACTTAAAGCTTTGGAGGAACAGAAATGAAACGTATCCTTACACTATTTACCGCGTTGATGGTGGGAGCGGTTAGCGCCGCGACCCAGACGATAACCCACACGATTCCCGATGCGCCAGCCGAAATGGCGGAATCGGTCGAATGGCGCGGCAATTATTTCGTGACCGTCGATGACGAATCGTATCTTTTCCCCACTGAGCCCGAAGGTAATCCGCTTCTCCCGTTTACGATCGTCGAAATTGAAATCCCCAAAAATGCTAAAGTGACGGACGTGAAGACCGAAGTCGGCGCGTGGGAGGTTATGTTCGAGGGCGGGTCGGTAACTCCGATTCAGCCGGCTGTGCCGATGACCCAAAATCCCGTCCCTGAGGGCTTTATTCCCTTAAATCCCGAAATTGCTGCGGGAGGAACTTACCCGACGGCGCCTGATGAAGTGACGGGTGTGACGCTCCAAGAAGGGCGCCGCATCCTCACCGTGAGATTAACGCCTTTCCGTTGGACGCCGCAAGGGAGCGTCTTCGAGCAAGCGAAGAACGTCAAGATTCACGTCACATACGAGGCGCCGGTAACTCAAGCGCCTAAGATGAAGCTTGCGCTTGCCGGGGAAAACGAAAAGCCGATCTTTCTCATTCTCGCTCCTGAAGATCTTTACGATGCTTGGGTCAAATACGGCGCGGCGCGTCAGTCGAATCATCCTGAAGTGAAGGTTGAAGTCGTCAACACGGCGACGATTTATGCTGAATATCCGTACAAATTCGTGCGCGCACCTGCTGACGGCGTGATTACCCCCTTGGACGTCTCCGAGAGCCGTTATCCCTGCGAAGCGCTTTACCGTTGGCTCAAGGATTATCGAAAGTCCAATCCGTCGCTCAAGTACCTCCTCCTGGGCGGCGCGTGGTATGATGTCACGGATCCCGTCATTCACTACCTGCAGGACGGTACGGAAATCTCCCTCAAAAACGCGATTCCGTCGGTGCGCGTCCATCTTCGCCAAGATACGCGCAATCCGACCGATATGTATTTCGCCTGCTTCGACGAAGAAGGTTCTGACGCGGAAGCATATCACCATTGGGACTCTAACGATAATGGCGATTATCTCGAAGGCAACTGGGTCGACGAAGAAGGCCACGCGGCGAATGAGCATAAGGACTTCAACATGCGTCCTTCGATTTCCGTCTCGCGCATTACCGCGAAGCCGATGCCGATGGATGAGTCCGTTGTCATCAACCCGAAGTTCGAGCGTCCCGAGGGTAGCCGCATGCTTACCCAAGCGCAACTTATCGAGAATTACCTTTATAAGATTAACCGCGCCGAAGGAAAGGGTGATACGGGCGGTGCACCGGCCTTTGCGGGCGACTTCAAGCTTGCGCTCGCGGCGACTTCGCTCAATTACCGCACGCTTTATCTCAACGATTCGCTCATGCAGCGGACGGAAAACCATTTCTTCGACGGTGCGCCCAACATGTATGCGCCGGAACACGCGGAGACTTTCCGTGATTGCGGACCGACCTTGCGTCGTCATGCGAGCGAATTGACGGCGCCGCATCGCCCCGTCCTCGAAACCGTTTCTCATCACGAGCCCGCGACTTATTCCGAGAATACGACGAAGGAAACGTTCGCTACCGTGTTCAACAGTTACGATCGCGAAATGGGCGCGGTGAATGGCCACGGTTGGGCGGGCGGCACCGGCTGGTTTACGGCGAAGAATTTCTCTACTTGTACGGGTCTTACGAAAGTCAATGTCGTCGGTATTTCGTGCGAAACGGGCTTCCCCGATCATTACGGCAACCAGAACGGCAAGTCGGTCGCGAATATCTGTTTGGGCGAATCGGGCTCGGCTAACCCGACGGCTACGGGCGGCGTTCTCGCCTCGGTCAACAATACGCGCCTCGGCTGGAGTACGCTCAACTGCTCGACGTATCGTACGTCCGGACTTTCGGCGAGCCTCCACTACTACATGTATTACGGCGTCACGAAGGGGATGAATACGGGTGATGCTTGGCTCTACATGGCTCAGTCGTATTATCGTGACTGCGGTAACGCGAGCCCCACCAGCACGGGAGGCCAATGCTATACTCAGGAAATGTTCTTCGGCGATCCGCTTATCACTTTGAAGCCGATTGCGGATTATACGTGGGATCAGGCGACGACGACTTGGAATTGGGGTACGGTCAACAAGGCGACTTTCAACGCGGCAAATTCGACGACGATTACCGTTCCGAAGCTCGTCGGCGCGATGGAAATGACGGTCAATCAACCCGAGGACGCGACTTTCGCGCTTGAGGGCTCGGGCAAGCTCAAGATCATGCGCGGCCTTACGCTTTCGGGCGGAACGCTTAAGGTCGGTATCTCGGGCGGTGTCGGTGGTCTCGGCGAGTATAACGCTTCGAACGAAAAGCTCTCCGCACAGCGTCCGAACGCGCTTTCCTTTACCGCTCCCGGTTCGCTCGTTTTCGAGAACACTGCTGATAATGCCCATTTCTATGCCCCGAAACTTAATAATGTGAAGGATATTACTTTCGCGGGTGGTGGCGCGGTAATCGATACGGACGACTTCGACGAAACGCTCGAAAAGCTGACCTTCCGTGGGCAGGAGGGCTTTGTCGGCAAAACGGCACCGGCGAATGTCATTCGTGCGAACGGCGAAAAGAAGATGGGACTTCTCTCACGCTTCCTGCCGCTCGAACTTGACAATACCTCGCTCATGTTCGAAACGTACAACGCGTTTATCGAGAGAACGGGCGAAGAGTTCGCGCATCTTAAGGATTCGAAACTGACCTTCCGCAATAACCGTTGGCGCGGACTCGAAGACGCCGACTATTCGGAAGTCCTTTGGGGCGGAATTTCGCTCGAGAACTCGATTCTTGCCGTCGATTATCCGGCGAGCATCTATTTTCTCTCGCCGACGATCACGGTTTCGGGCGAGTCGTCGATCGAAACGACGAATGGCGGCTTCGCGTATTTGGACGGCACGACGAAGATCGTCCTCGAAAACAATGCGACGCTGACCATTGACGCGGAACTCAGAGCGCTTAAAGGCGGAGAAATCGTCATTTCCGGCTCGGGACGCGTCATTGTCAAGAACGCGAAGGGCCTCGCGGGAAGTGTTCATGTCGAACCCGGGATTACGCTCGAAATTCAGCGCTTCCCGCTCGTCAATGTCAATGCGCTCACGCTTGAGAACGGCGTGAAGGTCGTCCTTCCCGAAGGAAACAACTTCAATCAGATAATTCCGATCGGAAGTGCGCTTTTCGTTACGGATGGCGAGGCGGTTGACGTTTACAAGAAGAACTACGCCGGATTCGAAACGAAGATTTCTGTCGAATTCTCGCAGACCGGCGCGATCTTCGAAGCGGGTTCGATTCTTTCTTGGGCCGACAAGACCGGCGTCTGGTCGAACGATTCGAACTACATGCCGTGGACGAAGAACAATAAGCGTCTCGCGTTCAATCCCGAGGAGCTCGTCTACTTCCCCGACATGAAGGAGAACGGCGCGCCGCTCGCTGAAGCGACGGTTGAAGTCGCAATGGCCCTTGAAAGCCCGATTACCTGCTTCGGCAACAGCGAAACGACGTATCATTTCCGCCGCGCTAATCTGACGACGGCTGAGGCGGCGTCGCTGACCTTTGGCGCGCTTTCGATCGGCGGACCGACGATTTTCTCTCTTCCGACGATTTACACCTCGCGCCTGTATCTTTCAGGTGGCTCGTTTAAGGGCACGGAGGTTTCGTCTCCGCTTATCGAAGTTGCTGTGGGCGGAACGCTCGAGGTCGAGAATATCTCGGCGAAGAACGAGGAGCTTACGACCGTTTCGATTGAAAAGGGCGGCGCGTTTGTTCTGACAGGATCTCATGCGATGTCGCTCAAACTCGAGGATGGCTCCATTCTTAAGGCGAAGGACGGCGCGGCACTTTCGTGGAATGGCGAGACCTCCTTCGTCTGGCCGGAAAGCGGTAAGGTCTTGATCGACGTCTCTGATCTTCAGTTGACGGATGCACTGACGCCGATTATCACGGGAGTTAAGGCCGATATGGCGTTTCTCCGCCATTTCGAAGTTGCCGATACGAACGTCTCGCTCGCACTTAATGATGAAGGCGACGTCTGCGTTTATGCTTGTCCCGCCGAGGAGAATTGGCTCCGTGACGAGGTGATTGAGATTACCGAGTCGCCGAAGACGATTGAGATCGACTCCGCTTGGCGCGCGGCGACTTTGACCTTTAAGACGACGCTTGAAGATGCCGTCTTGAATCTCAAGGTTACGGGTAGCGGCTCGCTTATGACCGACGAACTCCACTTCGAGGGCTTCCTTAAGGTCAATTTGACGAACGTGACGCTCGGTACGGGTAAGCTCTACGCGGCGGAAGAGACTCATATCGATGGCGCGTCGTCGGGCGTTCTTTCGATGACGGGAAATGATACCGTCTATTTCCATCGTCCGAATGACACATGGACCCTCGCTGAGGGCGTGCAGGGGCATATTTACGTCGGCGTAACTGCAGATATCGGAGCCGAAAGGCGCAAGGTTTTCACGATCTCGCCTTCGGCTGATTGGCCGATCGGTGGTTTGGAAACTTTTCCGTACGATCCGACGACGGGCGAGAAATGTGGAGACTACGAGCTTCGCCGCGAAGGGACTTCGGTTTATCTCGTTCCTCCGGGACCTTCGGCTACCATCGCGGGTTCTCAGACGTGGACGGCGCTTGAATGGAAGACCGATTCGGGAGTTTTCACCCAAATCAGCTCTTGGGAAAGCGTCTATGCCGCGACGCTCATCGCCCAAGGCGAAGCGGAACTTATCCTCGATGCCGTGCCGCGCGAGAAGCTGACGGTACGCAGCGGAAAGCTCGTTTTGAAGAAGGCCGAGGGTGCATCCCTCGTTTTGCCGCGCGAACTCGTTTTGGAAGAGGGCGCCGAGGTGACAATCAAGGGAGCGATTTTGCCCGCGCTTGATTATGTTCAGGGCTCGGGTAAGCTCATTCTCGATACGGGCGACGTAACCGAGATCATTATCCCTGGTAGCGCAATGCCGATCGGCGAGACGGCGGTCGAAATCAAGGAAGGTTCGACACTTCGCTTTGCGCATCAGAGTTACTTCCAGAATACCGCTGCGGACTTTACGCGAATTTCAGGTAAGGGCACGTTGGAACTTAAGAAC
>JAZLMG010000060.1:0-36313 GCA_045598585.1 Kiritimatiellia bacterium | reverse complement strand
CCGATTTTCTCGACGCTCTTCGGAAGAACAATCTCCCCTTCCAAAGCGGAATTAGCTAAAGCTCCATTGCGAATAATCTTAAGACCCTCGGAAAGCGTTACCGACTTCTTCCCGGCGGGAACGGCGATAAGCTCCGAAAAGTCCTTCGTGTAGACGGCTCCGTCCTTAATCGCGTAATGTTCATTCTCTGCGGCAAATTCGATTACTTCCAAGTGAACCATGTTGCGGAAAGGATTCGCCTTTTTCTCGCCGATTTCCGTCAAAGTCGCGGGAAGAACGATCTTCGTGATCGGCGGGTCAATCGGGACGAAGAGATAAGAGTTAAGGGTAATCACATCCTTCCCTTCGAACGCGGCAGGAATAACGAGCTCCGTGCGCGAGGGATTGGTCGCCCCTTCAATCGTCGAGCCCGTCTCCGTAACGCGATATTCCCAGGTCGCGCCGTTCAAGGTCGAACGATAGGGCTTCGGGGGCATCATCTTCCGACGCATCGCGTAGCGGTGCTCGCGCATCCTCGCTCTAAGCGCATCGACCTCCTTGTGGCCCGAATAGCCATAGACTCCATCGGCGCTAACGTCAACGCCCGGAGGCGGGACGGCGCGCAAGATTTCCGCCAAATCGGGTTCTACGGCGCAAAGCGAAAGGCCGAGCATTGTAAGACTTAAAAATACGATCTTTTTCATGATTTTCTTATGCCTCCAAAGTGACTTTTTGACGAAGCTGTTTCTTTTCGGAGTGAGCGTGCTTATCATCGAGCATCTTCTCCCGTTGCCTGCGAGAGCGGCGACGCTTCTGACGGCGAATCTTCTCGCGCTTTTGCTGCGCGGCGGTTTTGCGATTCTGCTCCTTTTCGAGAATAAGCTCGGCGAGCTGACGACGAGCGAGCCAGCGGTTGATTTCGCGGCTGCGGTTTTCTCCACAGCGGACTTGAAGACCGCTCGGCGCATGGAAAAGCCGTACGACATTCGAAGTCTTGTTCGTCTTCTGCCCGCCGGGACCTCCGCCCAAGATGAACGACTCTTCGAGATCTTCCTCGAAAAGCGACGCTTCGACCATCAGCGCTTCGATTTTAGCTATGGACTCGGGCGATATCATCTTTTATTTGCGCGACCAGCGCTTCAACGGAAGCGAACTTCTTTTCTTCGCGGATGAAATCAATGAACTTGATTTCATAGGTTGGGGGAACGGGTTGAGGGAACGTCGAAAGGAGGTGGACTTCGAGGGTAGGTTCAGGCCACTGATCCGCGGCAAAGGTCGGAGCGTAGCCGAAATTGGCGAGGCCGAGCTTAGAGTGCTTAGTGCCGAGTGCCGAGTAACAAACTTCGACTTTGTAGACACCGGTCTTAAGCGCCATGGGTTTTTCGGGCTTAAGATTAATGGTCGGGAAGCCGATTTCCTTCCCCTTCCCTTTGCCCTTAAATACTTTACCTTTGACCTGATAGGGTCGCCCCATCATTTCCGCCGCGCCTTTGACATCACCCTTAAGAAGTGCCGCGCGAACACGAGTCGAGGAAATGGGCTCATCAAGATAAGTCGCGTATGGGACGATTTCGGCCTCATAACCATGCGCTTTAAGCCAGTCGATATTGCCGACGCCGCCCTTACCGAAAGTCCAGTTAGCGCCCGAATAAACTTTCTTGCCCCTAAAATACTTTTCCGCAAATTCCTCGGCAGTCATCGAAGCGAGTTCTCGAGTGAACTCGAGGACAGTCGTGGGCTTCCCGATAGAGGCGAGGCGCTCGTCTTTCGACATGATAAGGCGCGGCGCTTTTTCAGGTCTTAAGACTTCGAGCGGATGCGACGAGAAAGTAAGCGCCGACTCGGCTTTGGACAGAATCGCCTGATGGCCTAAGTGGACGCCGTCGAAGAAGCCTACAGCAACGCTTTTGAAAGCGGCATCACACATGAAGCGAAATCCTTCATCTCGGTCTCAAGGAGCTTATCGAAACGAATCGCCTCTTCGACCGAGAACTTGCCGATTTGCGTGCGACGAAGCGACGCGAGCGTGCCGCCCATATCTTGAACAAGCGCTCTCACGATCACGTTCTTGTCGCACTTCAAAGAAAAATTCGCTTGGCACTGAGCACCGGGCACTTCGCACTCCAAGCGATACACATGGGCCATAAACTGCTTGTGCTCGCCCGTGTCGACGACGGAATAGAGAGCTTCCCCTTCCTTCTTCACCGAGCAGAACTTAGGCTCGGTAAGAAAAACGTCGCCGCGGAACTGGGATAAATCGGGGTTGGGGTTGGGGGAACGGGGAATCGTTTCGCCGTAGATATCGCCCGTGTTGGTGATTTTGGTAAAGTCGATTGTTCCCTCAAATTCCTTCGTTTCGTTCATCACCCTATCGACGAATTTGTTCGCGTCGCCGATTAGGAGAATGAAAAGGCCGGAGGCCATCGTATCGAGGGAGCCGCCGTGACCTACCTTGATAAGTCCGAAGCGGCGTTTGATCGTCTTTACCACGCTGGAAAAAGCGATTCCTGCAGGTTTATCAACGAGCAGGAATCCGTCAAGATTTTCAAGCGCCTTTAATTGAGTTAAATTAGCCATCGAGAGAGTTCAAAATCTTGAGCACTTCATCGCCCTTTTCAAGCGAGAGATCGAGCTGGAAGACAAGACGAGGCGTGAACTTCATCTTGACTTCCTTGTTGATGATTTGCTGAAAACGCTTGGCGTTGTGCTTTAAGTGCTGAATCGCGGTTTCCTTAACATCGTCTTCGCCGAAAACGCTTACTTTGACCGTCGCATCGCGAAGGTCTTTGCCGCATTTGACGTCGGTCACGGTGATGAGGTGGGCCGGAATCGAGTCCCCCTGCATCACCGAGAACATCGACTCGGCGATAACGCGCTTAAGAAGCGAATTGATGCGTTCTAAACGATCTACTGCCATATCAGAGCGAGCGAGGAAGCTCTTCCATCAAGTAGCATTCGATGATATCGCCGACCTGGAAGCCTTCGAAATCCTGGAAGCACACGCCGCATTCCTGCTGACCGGTGACTTCCTTGACCTCGTCCTTGAAGTGGCGGAGGGTCTGAACCTTTCCATCCCAAACGACTTCCTTCTTGCGGAGAATACGATACTTCTCCTTGGCGATAAGCGTACCATCGAGCATCTGCGAACCCGCGATCTTGCCGAGCTTGCCGATGTCGTAAATCGCCTTGATTTCGGCGTGGCCCTTGACGACTTCCTTGTATTCGGGAGGAAGGAGGTCAAGCATGCACTTTTCGACATGAGCGAGGAGCTCGTAAATGATGCGGAAGGAGTTGATACGAACGCCGTCGTGACGCGCCTGGCTCTGGACGCCCGAGTCATTACCGATATCGAAGCCGACGATAATGGCCTTACCGGCCGCGGCAGATTTGACATCGGTCATCGAGACATTGCCCGTACCGGTACCGATAACGTTGAGGCCGACCTTCTCGGACTTGATCTGGCCGAGCGCTTCGACGATGGCTTCGAGCGAGCCCTGAGTATCGGACTTGACGATGACGTTGAGTTCGCGGCGGCCTTCCTTGGCCATACGATCGAGAAGCGCGTCAAGCGAGGACGCCTTCGAATTGGCGAGTTCCTGCTCCTTCTTTTCCTGAGCGGTCTGCTCGGCCAAAGTACGCGCACGCTTTTCATCGAGCATGACGCGGAATTCGGCGCCGGCTTCGGGAACGCCCGAAAGACCCGTGCACTTGACGGGCATCGCAGGCGGCGCTTCCTTGATACGACGACCATGGTCGTCGATAAGCGCACGAACTTTACCGAAGTGTTCGCCAATCAAAATCGCGTCACCGACCTTCAAGGTACCGCCCGTAACGAGCAAGGTCGCGCAAGGACCGAGGCCCTGCTGAAGTTCGGATTCGATGACATAGCCGTTCGCGCGGCGGTTCGGATTCGCCTGAAGTTCGAGAACTTCGGCCTGAACGAGAATGTTTTCGAGAAGCGCGTCGACGCCTTCACCCGTAACACCCGAAACCGGGCAGCAGATGATGTCGCCACCCCACTCTTCAGGAGTAAGACCGGCTTTCTGGAGCTGCTGTTTGACGCGCTCGGGATTCGAGGTCGGCTTATCGCACTTCGTCATCGCGACCATCATCTGAACACCGGCCTGACGAGCGACGCGGATACATTCCTCGGTCTGAGGCATGATGCCGTCGTCGGCGGCGATGATGATAACGGCGATATCGGTAAGCTGTGCGCCGCGAGCACGCATAGCGGAGAACGCCGCGTGACCGGGGGTGTCGAGGAACGTGATCTTCTTACCGGCGATTTCGACCTGATAAGCGGAAATCTGCTGAGTGATGCCGCCCGCTTCGCCCGCAGCGACATGTTCCTTACGGATCCAGTCCATAAGCGTCGTCTTACCGTGGTCGACATGACCGAGGAAGGTAACGACGGGAGCGCGAGTCTTCAAGGTTTCGATAGGATCTTCGGGAATCAAGTCATCCGCATCGATGGCCTTCAAAACCGGCTTCGCGGCATTCTTGTCGCGAGCGTGTTCGACCGTGACCTTGTAGCCGTACTTTTCGGCGACCTTGATCGCGACATCGGGCTCGACGCGCTGATTGATCGAAGCGAGAATTTTGAGCCCCATCAAGTCCGCGATAAGGCGGTTCGGCTTGATGTTGAGCTTCGCGGCGAGATCCTTGACGATAACGGCGCCGCGAATCGAAATTTCCTTCGATTCTTCATTGATGGAAATACGGCTCGAAGGCGCGGCGGCGTCACGATTCGACGGCTGAAACGCGCGCTTCTCAAAGCTCTTCATCGCCTCGCGGTCCTTCTTGTTCTTCTTCGAACCACGACCTTCATCCTCGAAATCGGTTTGAACGGGTTTCGGAGGACGCGGTTTCGGCGCGGCAGCGACGGAAATCGAAATCGAGCCGGGGCTAAGCTGGGGCTTCGCCTTCTGGAGGGGCTTGAAGCCCGAAGCGGCGGTAAGGCCGGTCTTCGCGGCGGAAATGGTGGGAAGCGGCTTCTTCTGCGGGAGCGGGGGAGTCATGCGAAGCGTGGGCTTCGCGGGAGTGACCGAAATCGTCGGCTTCTTCGGCTCGACCTTGATTTCGACTTTCGGCTCGGACTTGACTTCCGCCTCAACCTTCGCCTTCGCCTCTTCGACGACGGCCTTCACGACCGCCTTCGGAACCTTGGGCATGCCGGTAACGGCGCCTTCCGCGGCAGCGCTAGCGACTTCAAGATGCTTATCAAGACCCGCCTTTTCGGACGCGATCTTTTCCGCGGCGATTTGGGCGGCGCGCTTAAGCTTCGCTTCGCGATTGGCGAGAGAGTCGGACTTCGTTCCCTTAAGGGCGAGCTGGATTCGGCCCGCTTCGTCGCCGCTCAAAGTGCTGATTGCACTCGCGGCCTTGATGCCGAGCGACTGAGCGGCGGAAAGTACATCCGCGCTCGTAACTCCGGCAGTTTTCGCAATTTCGTAAACTCGCATATTCTAAAATTCCCCTTATTCGTCAATCGTGAGACCATTGGTAAGCGCATGGACGGCCTTTGCCGCCGCGTAGACGCCCTTACCCGTGATTTCATCGAGACCCGTCGAGGCGATGAAGCTCGCTTCGTCTTCTTCGGCGATACCGTCGACCGTGAGATAACCCGCGTCAGCCATCTGAGTCGCAATGGCGGTCGAGACCGAGAACATTTCGGCGAGTTCCTTGATCGCTTCGGCCTTCTGATCTTCGAAGCTCGCGAGCGCCATCGACTTCTTGATTTCGACGTGCCAGCCGGTAAGCTTCGTCGTAAGGCGGACGTTCTGGCCGCGCTTACCGATCGCAAGCGAATACTGATCCGCCGCAGCGACGATATGAACCGTGTTGGGAGCAACGGGATCGACTTCGATCGACTCGAGCTTCGCGGGAGCGAGGGCCTGAGCGACATACTGACGAATATCTTCGTTCCAACGGACAATATCGATCTTTTCGCCGTTAAGTTCGTTCACGATCGAACGAACACGGGTGCCGCGCTGACCGACGCAAGCGCCGACGGGGTCGACGTTTTCGTTCGCGGTGCGGACGGCGAGCTTGGCGCGGTAGCCGGGATCTCGGCTGACGCCCATGATTTCAACGACACCATCGGCGATTTCGCTGACTTCGAGGCGGAAGAGCGCTTCGAGGAACTTCGAGCTCGAACGCGAAAGAATGACCGACGGGCCCTTCGCATCCGGATCGACGCGGAGAATGATCGCCTTGATGGGATCGCCAACCTGATATTCTTCGGAAGGAATGCGTTCCTTGCCGGGGAGGATCATCTCGACCTTGCCGACCGTGACATAGGTGTCGCGGTGGGAGACGGCCGAAACCGTACCCGAGACGATGTCGCCGATACGATCCTTATATTCGGAGAAAGTGTTGGTGCGTTCGGCTTCGCGAATCTTCTGCATGATCATCTGACGCGAAGTCTGCGCGGCGATACGACCGAGGCGCGAGGCGGGCATCTCGATTTCGATGGTGCCGCCTTCCGCTACGGGGTTGCCGTGGTTGAAGCGCTGGGCACGAGCGAGCGAGATGAAGCCGGGGCCTGTCTCTTCGTCGGAAGCGACGAGCGTATCGTAAACGTGAATGGAGAGATCCTTGCGGTCGATGGCGACGCGAAGGTCATTAGTGACGGACTGATTCTTGCGGGCCGCCTGCTGGATGGCCTGCTCAATAGCCGTAAGGACGATCTCGCGGCTGACGCCACGCTCGTTCTCGATGTGCTGCACGACGGCAAGCAACTGATTATTCATCGCCATTTCTTTCTCTCCTTTTATGTCAAAAATCAAAACCTAGCCCCCGGTCCGACCCTAGGGATCGCCGAAAACTGCTTGATATTATATCATATTTGGGTGACTTTGCGCAAGTACCCCTCTAAATTTAACCCGTTTCGCTGTTCAGGTCAGATTTCACGCGTCAGGTGTTGAAGTATCTTCGTTCTGACGCGCTCGATCGGGAGAATGAGGGCGTGCCCCTCGTACTTCTCTGCGATGATGCCGATAAGGAAAGGATATTCTTTCCCGGCGAATTTGCCGTAGGCGAAGACCGGAGAGCCGACATTGGCCTCAGAAATCGGGAAATCCGCTTCATGGAGACTCACTCCGCCTTCGAAGCGACGTAAGAGCTTGATCATATTTCCTTTTCGGCGATGATGCGCACTCCACCAAATGCCGCGGTAAGGATTAATCGCATCGTCGGGGCCCGCCTCGCCGCAAATCGCGAAGACCTCCGCCTCTTCGCCGATGCCGAGTTCCGTGAAGTTATACCACCCGGCGACACCGACGCCTTTGAGGACGCGCGGATCCAAACTTATCGTCGGACGACCGATGGCATCAAGATCGATGTACTTCACTTCCGCGTCGAAACTCTCAATCGCCTTCGTGGCTTCCGTAATATCGATTAAGGCGAAGGATGCTTCTTCGTCATCATAGACGAACGAACGGAACTTCTCCGGAATCACCATGCGGCGTTCACCGAGTTTTCCCATGCCGCGACTGAAAGCGATTTTGCCGAGTTTTTTCGTCGTTTCGTCGAGATACAGCGCTTTCACCTTCTTGTCGGCCAAAAGGAAGATTCGCGTTTCGTCATTCACTTTCATGCCCACGATGACACCCGAGGAGAGCATATCGTCTTTAGGGAGATTCCACCCCGCTCTCATGCGATAAAACGAACTTGCCGCGCGCTTCAAAGAAAGATAAGAGGCGCTATCAAAGGTGATTTCCGGATAAGGAAGCGTCAAAAGATGATGATATTCCCCGACCGAGAGAATCGCGAGAATAATAAGCGCCGTTAACCAAAGAAACTTCTTCATATTCAAATAACCTTCAGGAGATCCGTCATGGTGGAGAGCTTAGCCGTCATCTTGCAAGCTTTGGGATTACCGAAACCGAAAGCGCAGAAAGCGGCCTTCACTTTCGCGTTCTTCGCGCAGTCCAAATCGTTCCAGCTATCTCCGATCATCCAATCTTCGCTCGTCACTTCATGGCCAAGCTTCTCGGCACAAGCGAAAAGCGGCGCGGCACTCGGCTTAAGTTCCGCGATATCCCCGCCCGCAACAATGGCAGAGCCGAAATACTTAGCGATATCAAGCTTCTCGAAGATCGCATCGACCGCAAAGCGCGGCTTATTGGTGACGACGCCAAGCTTCCACCCCTTCTCGACCAAACTATCCAAGGTCTCGCAAACGCCCGGATAGAGCGTTACCTGCTCCGTCGCATGCTCGGCATAGTGAGAAGAAAAGACTTTCCAAAGCTCCTCGACTTTATCGGCAAGCTCGGAAATCGCGTGAGAAAGAAGATATTTCGCGCCCGAGCCGACATAAGATAAGACCGCCTCTTGAGAGAGCGGTCTTAGGCCGAAATCGGCGCGAGTATGATTTACGGTCGCAGCGAGATCGGCACGAGTATCACAGAGTGTCCCGTCGACATCGAAAAACGCCGCGTGCATGTTAGGTATAACGCAAGACTTCGTCAACCGTCGTGTAGCCGTCGAGAATCGCGCGGATACCGTCTTCACGCATCGTACGCATGCCGAGCTCACGCGCCTTTTCGCGAATAATCAAGGTCGGGGCCTTGTTATTGACGAGTTCGCGCAAAGGATTGGACATGCGAAGATATTCGAAGACACCCTTACGACCCTTGTAGCCGGTGCCATTACAAGTCTTGCAGCCCTTGCCGAAGTAGAACGGACGCCCACCGATCTGATCGGCGGTCATCTCGATACGGTCGAGAGTTTCCTGATCGGGCTCGTAGGGAGTCTTACATTCCTTACAACAAGTACGAACGAGACGCTGACCCAAAACACCTTGCAAAGTAGCCGAGAGGAGGTAGGGAGCGACGTTCATATCGACTAGACGCATAACCGCGCCAGCAGCATCGTTCGTGTGCAAGGTCGAGAAGACGAAGTGACCGGTAAGCGCCGCCTGAACCGCGATTTCCGCGGTTTCAAGGTCACGAATTTCACCGATCATCATGACGTCGGGGTCTTGACGCAAGAACGCGCGAAGAACTTTAGCGAAGGTGTTACCTGCCGCCGCGTCAATCGGAACTTGGACGATGCCGTCGACATTATATTCGACCGGGTCTTCGGCGGTTAGAAGCTTCGTATCGATCTGATTGATACGACGAAGAACCGAGTAAAGAGTCGTCGTCTTACCCGAGCCCGTAGGACCGGTGACAATGAAAATACCATTCGGCTTTTCAACGTCAATCGTGACCTGCTCGTAAACGTCTTCGGGAAGACCCACGTTTTCGAGATCGAGTGAGGTCGCGCCCTGGTCGAGAATACGCATAACGACCGATTCGCCATGAGCCGTCGGGAGGCACGAGACACGAAGGTCGACGGGCTTACCCGCAACCGTAAGCGCGATACGACCGTCTTGAGGAATACGACGTTCGGCGATGTTGAGGTTAGCGAGAATCTTGATACGCGAAATGATCGCGGGAGCCATCTTCACATCCGGCGCCTTCATTTCGTAGAGAGCACCGTCGACACGATAGCGAATCTTGAAATCGTTCTCGAAAGGTTCGATATGAATATCGGCCGCACGGTCGACGACGCCCTGATAAAGGACGAGGTTCACGAAGCGGACGATAGCCGACGAATTCGCCGCGTTTTCCATCGACGCGATATCATTCGCATTCGAGGAAGCGCTGAGCTCTTCATCGTCGGTCATGCCTTCGCCTAAGCTCTTGATCATGTCGGCTACGGAATCGCTCGAGTCGCCATAATACTGGGCGATGCGATCCATAACGTCCTTCTCCTTGGCGAAAACGAACTTCACTTCCTTGTTGAGCGTGAAGAGCATTTCGTCGGAGATGCGCGGGTCGACGATTTCAAAAGTGGCGAGAGTAACCGAGAATTCATCCGCGGCAATCGGGAAGACATTGTACATGCGCGCGGTCGAAGCGGGAATCGCCTCCGAAACTTCAGTTTCGATCGTAAGCTCGGAGAGGTCGATGGCTTCGGTATCCTGGCTCGCGGCCATCATCCCGAGGAGATCTTCCTCCGAGGCGATACCCTGATCCTGAACAAGCTGACGAATCGTCTTCGATTCGGTTTTGGCGAGATCCTCGAGATCCTTGGCACCGTCGTTATCAAGGTAGCCGTTTTGGACGAGGAGCTGGAGAATAGGATCTAACATTACTGACCCATCTCCTCTCTCAATTTTGCGACAATGGCGTCGGGATCCTGCGACTTATTGATGAGGTTCTCATACGAGATAAGCCCTTCCTGATAAAGACGAGTCAAGTGCGAGTCCAAGGTCTGCATGCCGAACTTCGCGCCCGTCTGCATATCCGACTTGATCATGTTCGTCTTATTATCGCGAATACGCGACTTGATCGCATCCGTCGAAGTCATGATCTCGAACGCGGCGACACGTCCGTGGACTTCGCCGTTTTCGTCGAGCTTCGGGAGGAGAATCTGAGAAATGACCGCCTGAAGACCGGAAGCGAGCTGGGTACGAACCTGCGCCTGCTGATTGGTCGGGAACGCATCAACAATACGGTCGACCGTTTCCGCGGCGCCGGTTGTGTGCAAGGTACCGAAAACGAGGTGGCCCGTTTCCGCGGCGGAAATCGCGGCTCCAATAGTCTCGAGGTCGCGCATTTCACCGACGAGAATGACGTCGGGGTCTTGACGAAGAGCGCGGCGAATCGCTTCGGCGAAGCTCGGTACGTCGTCGCCGACTTCGCGTTGAGTGACGAGCGACTTCTGCGAAGTATGATAGAATTCGATCGGGTCTTCAATCGTGATGATGTGGCAGCCACGCTCTTGGTTGATGATGTTGATCATCGAAGCGAGCGTCGTCGACTTACCCGAGCCCGTAGGACCGGTGACGAGGATAAGCCCGCGCGGCTTATAGAGGAGGTCGCGAACGACCGGCGGGAGGCCGAGCTGTTCCATCGTAAGCAAGGTCGACGGAATCTGACGAAGAACCATACCGTAGCGCTTACGTTCTTTCAAAATCGAGACACGGAAACGCGTACCGTCCGGGTGAGCGATAGCGAAGTCGGCGCCACCGCGCGTTTCGACTTCATGCATATGCTCTTCGGTCGCAATCTGCTTGCACAAGGCGAGAGCTTCGGCATCGGAAATCGCTTCTTCCGTAATCGCTTCCAAGTCGCCGTGGATACGGAGCATCACGGGCATGCGCGAGCGAATATGAAGGTCAGAACCCTTGAGGTCAATCGTGGCCTGAAGGAGGTCACTCATCTGAAGACCGGTAACTTCATTCTGTTCTTCGTCCATAAGTCTAATACCTCCTTAGTCTTCGTCACCCATCGTGACGCGCAAAATTTCCGAAAGCGTGGTCATGCCATTCGCGACCTTAAGCATACCGTCCTCGCGCAAGGTACGCATACCCGATTCACGGGCGCGCTGGCGAAGAAGCGTCGCGGGGGCATGGTCGATAATAAGTCGTTCAATCGATTCGTCGACCTTGAAGATCTCGAAAACGCCCTTACGACCCTTGTAACCCGACTTGTGGCAAATGTCACACCCGGCACCATGGAACATCTTGTCGGGGAGATTTTTAGCCATCGCGGGACCGAGCATCTTAAGCTCGCGGTCGGTAGGCGTGTACGCTTCGCGGCAATTCGAGCAAATCGCGCGGCAAAGACGCTGGGCCATAGCGGCACGAAGCGCGGAAGCGACGAGGAACGGCTTAACGCCGATATCGAGGAGTCGCGTAACCGCCGAAGGCGCGTCGTTCGTGTGCAAAGTCGAGAACACGAAGTGACCCGTAAGCGCCGCTTCCATCGCGATATCAGCCGTTTCCGCGTCACGAATTTCGCCGATCATGACGACGTTCGGGGCCTGACGAAGAATGGAGCGCAAGGCCGCCGAGAAGTCGAGGCCGACTTCCTTGTTGACCTGAACCTGATTAATACCGCTCATCTGGTATTCGACAGGGTCTTCTACCGTGATGAGCTTCTTGTCGGGCTTGTTGATCTGGCCGAGGCAAGCGTAAAGTGTAGTCGTCTTTCCGGAGCCCGTAGGACCGGTAACGAGAACGACTCCGTCAGGAAGCTTGATAAGACGCTCGAAAGTCGCCTGGTCGTCGGTCAAGAAGCCGAGCTGAGGAAGACCGAGAGAGAGGTTCGACTTATCGAGAACACGCATGACGATCGATTCGCCATGATTCGTCGGAACGGTCGAGACACGAAGGTCAAGATCTTTGCCGCCGACATTGATCTGAATACGTCCGTCCTGCGGGATGCGCTTTTCGGAGATTTTCAGCTTCGACATGATCTTGATACGCGAAATGATCGACTGCTGAAGGCGCTTCGGCGGCGAGTCCATCTTACGAAGCGCGCCATCGATACGATAACGAACGCGAAATTCCTTCTCCATCGGTTCGATATGAATATCGGAGGCCTTCATCTTGATGCCGTTGGTGATGATCATCGTCGCAAGCTTAACGACGGGAGAGTTATCACCCTTCAAATCTTCTTCATCGCCCCCGAGGCCGAAGTCCTCCTCGCGCGTCGAAATGTCGGCGAGAGTGTTTTCTTCGCTGTAGAGCTTATCCATCGCCGCCTTGACTTCGGCAATAGGTCCTACGACCGCATCGACGTCGCGCCCCGCGAGAACATAGCGAAGCGAGTCAATAGCGTCATACGCCATCGGGTCGGAGAGAGCGACCGTGACCATGTCGTCGGTGACGACGACCGGCACGACACCATACTTCTTCGCGATATCGCCGGAGATTACCTTCTTGACTTCTTCCGCATCAATCGCCTCGGCGTTGACATGGCAATACTTAAGACCGAACTGATCGGCAATCGTGCCGAGAACTTCGTCTTCGGAGATGACACCACCGGCGACGAGCACATCGAGCGTCGTCTCGTTGGCGGCTTTCATCGATTCCGCCGCGGCAGTCACCTGCTCGGGCGTAAGATATCCTCGCTCCGTCAGGAGTTGGATCGCATATTCGTCGTTACTTGTCATTGTTGATTAATATTATAGCGCAAAATCTTTTATTTTGCAAGCGAAAACGAATAGAAGCGTGAGAACTTCGAAGTCGGATAATGCTCGAGAACTTTCTTGAGCTTCGTCTTGCTGGCCTTCGAGTCCGCGATAATAAGCATAAAACCGCCACCACCCGCGCCGCAAAGCGTAACCGCGCTCGTCCAAGGAGCGATTCGCGCGATAATCGACTCGATCTCGGGATTCGTCGAGCCGGGGTCCAGCGCCTTCTTCGAAAGCCAGTAGCCGTTGAGCGTTGCGCACAAAGTTTCCCAGTCGCGCGACTTAATGGCATCGAACGCTTTCGCCGCGTCGCGCTTGAGTCTATCAACAATCGCCTCCGCGATTCCTTCGGGATTTTGCTTATAGAAATTAAGTACGCCGCGTAAGACATTTCGCGCCATGCGCTTTTGGCCCGTGAAGTAAAGAAGCGCGCGTTCATCGAAGAAGTCCGAAAGCGCGGCGGTTTCTTCGTCAGAAAGCGTCTTGACGCGCAGATTCTGCTCTTCGCCTGGGCGAGAAACGATAAGTTTAACGCCGGGAAGAAGTCCGCCTACTTGATCTTGCCAGCCCCCGCCCGTGTGCATTTCTTTTTCGAGCTTGAGCGTGAGAAAGCTGATCTCGCGCCAATCATACTTGCGCCCCAAGGCGAGGCCGAGCGCCTCGACCAAAGTAGCGCCCAAAATCGAGCTCGTCCCCATGCCGCTTCCTTTGGGAACATCAGCGGAAATGCGGATGTTAAGTCCGCCCTCTTCGAGCTTGTAACCGACGACAGTTAAAGCGCTCTTGATAAGGCAGCCCCAGTCATGTGGATCGGAGTGCTTCGCGATTTCCGCCTGAGTTTTGTAAACGCCCTTCTTGCGAAGGTCGACCGATTCGACGCGAACTTCCTGCTTGTCGATCCGCTCGACGAACGCCTTAACAGGAGCGACTCCATTAAGCTTTACCGCGACATTGAGAACCGCGCCGCCCTTTTCGTTGCATATAGGAGGCGTATCCGACCAGCCGCCCGCGAGATCTATGCGAAGCGGTTTTTCGACAAGAACTTTAATCACTTCGTTTCTCCCTTCTTTTCGCCTAAGGCGTTGCGGATTGCGGTAGTCGAGCGCTCGGGAAGCCCCGGGGATGGAATGCGCTCGGAGACGATAAGCTCGATTCCATGCTCGCGGCAGAACTCGGCTTTGTCTTCGGAGTATCCATCGTGATTCACGAAAAAGATATCGGGCTTAAGCGCTTCGACTTCTTTGACGAAATCGAGCTTCCCCATTCCCGAATTGACCCACGCGTCCTTCACATAGCGAATCGCCTTCACCATATAAAGACGCTCTTCATTCGAGTTCATGGTCTTGCGATTTTTAAGCGCGAGAATATTGGCATCGTTTCCTAACCCCACATACAAGTCCCCGTGACGAGAGGCCTCTTCGAAGAATGCGACGTGCCCCGAGTGGAGCATATCATAACAACCCGATACGAATACTTTTTTCGACTTCTTTATCATAGCTTACTTCCCTATTTCATCGAGGGGAGAACGATGCCGCGGAGAATGACTTTTTGACAAACGAGAAAGACGATGGCTGTCGGAAGCGAAACGACCACAAAGCCCGCCATCACGCACCAGGGCTGATGGGCGAAAGTTTGGGAGAGTTGATACATCCAAACGGCTAAAGTCCAGTGAGACTCCTTCTGACAAACAAGAAACGCCCACTCCCAAGAAGAATATGCATGAATGAAAGAATTGAGCGCGTTAACGGCAAGAATCGGCGTCGTCATCGGCAAGGTAATTTTAAGGAACACCGTCCACTCGCTCGCACCGTCTATTGATGCGGCCTCATACAGTTCTCTCGGAAGCGCATCGAAAAAACCCTTCAAAATGAAGATCGACATTCCGCTCGCAACGGTCGGAAGAACGAGCGCGGCAAAAGTGTTGAGAAGTCCCAAATCACGAATGAGAAGAAAGCCGGGAATCGCCGTAACTGCCGCAGGGAAAGCCATCGTAGCGAGGAGGAAAAGAAGAATCGACTCCGTCCCTTTAAGCTCGAAGCGCGAGAGCGCGTAAGCCGCCAGGGGATTCACGGTAAGCGACGCGAGAACCGAGAGAAGAACGAGGATAATCGTATTTACAAACGCTCGCCCTCGCAAAAAAAGATAATCGCCGACAAGCGTATAGTTCGAGAGCGAGCCGATGAAAAAGTCGCGCCAGCCATGCTCGAGGAATTGGATTGCAAGGGCTTCTCTGATTTTTGCTTTTTCTTCTTCGGTCGGATCGGTCGGAAGCGTGCGGGAGATATAGTCTCCGCGTTTTATCGCCTCGTCGATATAATAATATTTGAACGCGTTCCAAGCTTTCACCTTCTCGTCGTTTTCGTCGAGCTTATTTTGCCGCGCTTTCGATTCAGCCGAGAAGGAAACATCGAAGAAGGACTTGTGGGGAACCGGCCACGCGGCATTGAGCTTCTCGAGCGTCCCGTACTTAGCCTTAACGAACTTCGCGACATCGCGAGGGTCGTAATTGACATTAAGTTCGCTCGGATCCCTATTCTTCAATGAACGAAGAAACCTGACACTGTCAGCCTTAATCTTAGAACTGAATTCCTTATCTCCAAGCGGCGCAACCCCATACTCAAAGAACATACGAACACCGTATCGATCTTCGGCGACCCTCGCCCATGTCGTCCAACTTTCAGATGCATCAGGATAAAGATTGCGCGGGAAGCTTTTTGAGAAGCCGCTCAAAAAGCGCATAAATCGATCGGACTCATCGTACAGTCCGACAACGATGGGGCTATGGCGTTGATAATCATAGGCTGATGAGAACGATGACGCTATCATCACCATGAATGGATAGACCATCGTGACAGCACCTAACAACAGAGCCGCATATACAAGAGTCAAAAAGACTCTCGCTTTAAGCGTTTTTCGCTCTGATTGTAAGATAACCGCCATCTACCATGTATTATACCATAAAACGAAGACGTTCGCAATTAGCGAGCAAGAATTCCCAAAAGGGACTTGTGCTCGTCGAAAGAGCGCGGCGGTTTCGTGCCGTTCCACATCTTTTCGGAGAGAACGCCGGAAACTTCCTTAATCGTGGGCTCGAGGTCTTTGTAGGTATAGCCGTTATGACGAGGCCCGATCATATCGTTCCAGCACGCCCACGCGGCACCGAGGAGATGAGGATCGTTTTCGTCGATCCACTCGTCGCCGACCTTGTTCGGGACCCAGTTGTTCCAGAGATTCGGGAGATTGCGATCCATGCGATAATAGCCCGCCGTCGGAACGAAGTACATATCGCGGTCCATCGTATTGATGATGTCGTAGCCGAGCGCAATCGACTCCTTCGCCCTTCCCCAGTCGCGCGACCAGATATTCATCTGAACGCCGTCGGAAATAACGGGAGTCTGACCGGGCTTACGGCGAAGCGAGCCCCAGCAACGCGGTGTATGGCCCGAGGCCTTAATATGACGAAGGAGCCCGTCCAAATACTTGCGATAGTCCTCGTTCGCGCCGAAGAACTCGTCGGAGCCGACATGAACCGCAGCGCAATTCGAGAAGATTTTCTTGTATTCGTCAAAGATTCCGCAGACGAACTCAAGCGCCTCGGGCTTCGCCGCGTCGATCATCTCGCAACGCTTCGAAGGATCGCTCATCGGGCCCTGGTAAATAAGGTCGGGGCGAACACGAGTAATCGCGAGCGCATGGCCGGGCGAGTCGATTTCGGGGATTATGTTGACGCCGCGCTTTTTCGCGTAAGCGATAAGATCTTCGAAATCGGCCTTCTTGTAATTAACGTCAGTTGCGGTAAGGCCTTTGATTTTCGATTCGAGACGAAACGCCGCGTAGCTTTCCTTGAAAGGATCCTTGCCTTGCTTGGCGAAATCGGCGTGCCAGATGTAGTTGTCGTTCAAGTGGAGCTGAAGATCGTTCATCTTATAGTAGCTCATCACGTCGACGACTTTGTAAAGAAATTCGATCGGGACGGGAAGCCGGCCCACGTCGAAGACGAAACCGCGAACCCGATATTTCGGCACGTCCGTGATCTTGCCGCAGGGAATGCGCTTATCGGGCGCTTGAGCGAGGAGCTGCTTCAACGTCTGATGCGCATAAAAGACGCCGATCTTGGAAGTCGCGGAAATGACGACGCCCTTCTTGGAGATGTCGATCTTGTAGCCTTCGGTACCGAGAGAAGAATCCTTCACCTTCTCGACCTTAAGGAAGCGCTCGCTATCGAACTTGAAACTGCCTTCTCCGCCGACCCACTCCCTAACCTGCGGAACGGTTTGAGGGGCGGGATTCGGGGCGCCGAAGAGGTCGCCTCCTACCATTACGAAAGGAAGCGTCGCTACGAGCATCATCGAAAGCGTTTTCGCAATCGACATAACCGCTTTACACGCGGTCGAGAAAGCGAGGGTCAAGTTATAGCCGCCGGTAGGTCCATCGATATTCATGACTTCTCCTGCAAAGTAGAGGTGAGGGATTAGTTTGGATTCCATGGTGTGAGGATCGATTTCCGCCGTATCAACGCCGCCTATCGTCACAATCGACTCTTTTACGGGGCGCGGACGAAGGTTTTTGAACTGAAGGCGTTCATGACCGAACCAAACCTCAATAATGTAGTCTTTCAAATTCTTGTGGGCGATGAAGCGCTGCGAATTGTAAACCGCCGCGCCCGAAAGCCCAAACGATTCGCAATCGACCTCGCCCTTATAATCGAAAAGCGTCGTCTTTCCGTCGGGAGTAAGCACCTTCGCGCGGCCATCCTCGAAGCGCTGTCCAGCGAGACGTGTAATGCGCGGATCGCTCGTCTCGAGCCCGATAAGCCCGGACTGATACGGAATAAGTTTATGTCCGAGCGCTTTCGCGAAATTCTGACCGTCGCCTACAGAGCCGAGCTTCGGGTAGCTGACACCGCCCGTACAAAGAAGGACATTCTCCGCCCACAAAGTGAAATGCTTCGTGCCGACGATAAAGCCGTTCTTCATCGGCTGAATCCCGGTAACCGCGGCGTTGGTGAGAATCGGCGTTTCGCTGTCTCTCAAGAGGTCGCCGAAAGCGTGGACGATGGTAGTCGCCTTCCCGTCCGCCGGGAACATGCGCCCATCGGGCATACGACGCAAGGGAACGTTCAATGACTTAAAGCCCGAGATGATCTTTCTCGGCCCGCACTCACGAATCGCTTCGGCGACAAAATCACGGCAAGGCCCGACATCGTCGAGGAATTGCTCAGAGGAGAGGTCTTTCGTGAAGTTGCACCTTCCGTTCGCGGTCATAAGGACTTTCGAACCGAGTCGAGCCTTGCGTTCGATCAACACGGCGCCGACTCCACGCTCCGCGGCAACAGCTGCCGCGAACATTCCTGCGGCGCCTCCGCCCACAATCGCGAGTTTTACCGGTTCATGCTTCATACGTCCGCCCTCACTTCCTGAATCGTTTTAGCGCCTGTCAAGACCATGATAAGTCGATCTACCCCTAGCGCGACACCCGAAGCCATTCCCATTTCAGGAAGACACTTGAAGAACGCTTCATCGAGCGGATAATCGCTCTCGCCTAAAGCGCGGCGGTTTTCCTTCGCCTTCGCGAAACGGCTGCGCTGCTCCGCTTCGTCGCAAAGTTCCGAGAAGCAGTTCGCGAGCTCCATACCATCATAATAAAACTCCCAACGTTCAGCTACCTCGCCGCGAAGACGGGCAAGCGAAGCGCACTCGGGAGGATAATCCATCAAAAAAACAGGGCCGCCCATTGCTTTCAACGCGGGCTCGATCTTGGTCGCCATATCGAAGTCGAAGCGATCTTGATCGAAGTTTTCCCAAGGATCCCATTGAGCAAACTGCTGATATGCGGAGCGTACGGTCAGTTCGCGAAAATCTTCGCCTCTCGAACCTCTCAAACTTTCAAAAAGACTTTTTAAGTCTTCTTTGATATCGAGATAGGACGCGTCTTTCCGATACCACTCGATCATCGTGAACTCGGGATTGTGACGCGAGCCGAGTTCTCCTTCGCGAAAGCAAGGACCAATCTGGTAGATTTTGTCCATTCCTTCGGCCAAAAGCTTCTTCATCTGAAGTTCGGGAGAAGCGCGCAGGAAGCCGCCGTCTTTACAAGGCGGACAGTCGATATGCTCTTCAGGAGCGGGGGCAGGGATGCGAACGGCGGTTTCGACTTCCGTGAAGCCGAGCTTATCGAAGAAGTCGCGCATCGCTTTGACGATACGCGCTCTTTCCTTTAGTTTATTGATATCGCTCAAAGTACTTCGAGAGGAGCTTTTCCATTCTCGTTTCGAGCCAAGGAGTCACTCCCCAATAATCGCGGAGATTCAAATATTCGTTGATCGGGCCCGGCTGCCCGGGCTTCACGCCGTATTCGCACTTGAGTAAGATATTGCGCGCCGTAGCTTCGGACGAGACGAACTCGATTACCTGCGTCTTGAAGCCGAGAATACGAAGGAGCATCGCTCTAAACGAGTCGGTCAAGATGTCGCAGAGACGTTCGCGAAGAATCGACTGACGAAGGAGGCCACCGAACGTGTCGCGCGAACTCGTCGCCTTCTCGACCTTGCCGAGATCCTTCTGAAGTTCATGCTGACAGCAAGGCGCGGAAAGGATGTACTTCGCCTTCCATTCGATGCCCTTCGCGAGAGCTTCGTCGGTAGCCGTGTCGCAAGCATGAAGCGAAATCACCATCTCGACCTTTTCCAAACTGACCGCTGCAAGATCGGATTCGATGAATTCGACATCTCCCGCGACATCGAGCTGCTCGGCCATCTTTTTCGCGGCAGTTATGACGTCATTGCGGCGGTCGATACCGATGACCTTAACGTTCTTTAGCCCAAGCGTATGGGTCAAGTAGAAGTACAAGGAGAGCGTCAGCTACGCCTTCCCGCAACCGCAGTCGACGACGGTAAACGGCTTCTCGCCATTCCCCATTCCCCGATCCCCTTCACCAAGAGTATCCTTGACGACCTTGAGAAATTCGTTAACCTGATCGTATTTGCCGCGCATCGAGGCGCGAATCTTGCCTTCGCCATCAGCGAGGTTGATCGTGCGCAAAAGTGCCGCGCTGTCGAAGCTCGTCAAGGGCAAGTTCTTGACGCGGTCGTGGGGTTTCACGGTAACGACGCGCTCCATTTCGGCGGAGCGCGAAACGAGGACGTGACCTTTCTTGGTGACGCGGATATGGAGGTCGCCTTTCGCGGTCATAATGTGCATATCACGAGCGCCGCGTTGAGCGATGATTTCCTCGAGGCCTTCGGCTGCGGCGTTCATGTCGAAGTTCTTGACCTGTACCTGACCTTCGTCGGTCATTTCGGCCTGAAACTTCTTTTCTCCACCGATCTCGACGGGACGCATCGCGATCTTGAACTGCTTGCCGTTTCGGCGAACCGACTGGACGATCTTCATGAAGCCCTCGCCCAAAACGCGCTGGCGAATCTCTTCTTTAAGCTTCGGCTCTAATTCAAAACGTTCCATTATTTGGTCCTCCGACGAATCATCCACATCTGAACGATCGAGAGAACCTGCGAAAGCGTCCAGTAGAGCGAAAGCGCGGACGGGAAGTTGTAGAACATGACGAGCATCATTATCGGCATGAAGACCATCATCATCTTCTGCTGATTCTTGTCTCCCGTCGAAGGCGTAAGCGCGGTCTGAAGCGCCATCGTAGCCGCCATCAAGATGGGGAGAATGTTGATACCGCCAAACGGGAGATATGCCGAAAGAAGCCCTTCCGGTTCGGAGAGGTCGGCAATCCAGAGGAACGACGCGTAGCGAAGTTCGACCGCAGAGCGAAGGACGTTAAAGAGCGCGATGAAGACGGGGATTTGGACGAGCATCGGGAGGCACGAGCTCATCGGATTAACCTTGTTATCGCGATAAAGCGCCCAAGTTTCCTGCTGAAGACGTTGAGGATTATCCTTGAACTTCTCCTGAATCGCCTTCATCTTGGGCTGGAGCTCCTGCATCTTCTTCATGCCGACCGTCGACTTGTGAGTGAGCGGCCAGAAGATAAGGCGGACAATGATCGTGAGTAAGATAATCGCGATACCGAAGGAGGGAATGAACGAGTGGGAGAGGTTAAGGACCCAAACGAGCGGGTAGCAGACCCAGCGCCACATACCGAACTCCATCACGTCGCGCATACCAAGATCCCAGAGAAGCGCCTGCTTCTTCGGGCCCACGTAAAAGAGCGTCATACGCGACTTCTCAAGCGCGGCGAATTCGGCAGCGGACGCGACCGATTCGGGACGATACGAAGAGGAGCTCATGTCGCGCGTCACCTTCGTGACGAAGCCGGTCATCGTGTCCGTCGATGAAGCGAGCGAGGATACGAAGAAACGATTCTTTAGCGCGAGATACTTCTGCGCGCCGGGAACGGGGATGACCGTTTCCTTGGGCATATTCGCCGCGTTCGAAGAGCCGCTGCAACCACCGACGCCACCGACCAAGTACGCCTTAAGGGGGCTATCACCTTCGCAGTGGTGAATGACCTTCCCGCCCTTCATATCGATAGCCCAGCTATCGACCGAAAGGAGGTCGTTCTTTGAGAGGCCCATATTGACGACGCCCAAGGAAAGACGGTTCGCTCCAAGCGCCGCGCCCTTCACCTCTTCGACGAGTTCGAGCTTGTAGTCTTCCTTAAGCGTAAAAGTCTTCTTGAGAGTCTCGTTTTCGAAAGTGATGGTGTTGCCTTCAATCGTAGCGCCTTCGAACGCCATCATCGGCGCACCGTTAAGTTCGAGATTGCCGAGGGGCGAAGCCGAGAAGTCCATCTCAAGCGCGGGATTCTCTTCCGAGATTTCGCCGACCTTAAGCGCATACTTCTTCATCGTCGCCTTCTTAAGCGCGCCGCCATGAGTCGTGAACTCGAGCTTGACGAGATCGTTCTCAAGAGTCGCGATCTGCTCCTCGGGAAGCGGGGCTTCCTCGATTATCGCGGCAGTATCCGTCGTAGTGGTCTCAGTGGACGTAGTGGCCAAAGTCTCGGCCGCGACCTCCGTACTCGGCACTTCCGCACTCTGCACCTCGGCACTAGGCACTTCGGTCGTCGTCGTAGCCGGCTGCTTAGCCGATGTAAACACGTACCAGGCAAGAACAATACCAAGTACGACACAAATCAACTTTTCACTCTTATTCATAATTTACCTTCCAGCGTCCTTTCGTCGGAACGGGATCGTATCCGTGTTTCCCGAACGGGTGACATCTTAAAATTCGCCATACCCCTAAGAGGGTTCCTTTAAGTGCGCCGTGGACTTTCAAAGCTTCGATCATATAGTTGGAGCAACTCGGTTCAAATCGGCAAGCCCCTCCCATCATCGGCGAGAGGACGATTTGATAGGCCCTAACTAACGTGATAAGCGCCGCACGCACCATTTCATCTCCTCCATCACTTCTTGCGTCGTTTTCGTGATAATTGCCGCGCGAGCGATGAAAATCCACTCCGCATGCTCCGGCATCACGCCTTCTTTCACGAGAAGACGAAAAGCTTCCCTCATAAGCCGCTTAGCCCGATTGCGATCGACGGCATGACGAAAGCTCTTCTTGGAAACGACAACGCCGGCCATTTGGTCGGCGTCGAGTGACGAATACTGCCACGCGACGAGGAGACGCCCCTTAATGGAACGCCCCCGGTCGAAGACACGAGAGTACTTCGCGCCGGGGAGCCGCGTGGACATTTCGCCCAAAGTCCTTAGACCTGCGTAAGGCGCTTACGGCCCTTCGCACGACGGGACGCGAGAACCTTACGTCCGCCCTTCGTCGCCTTGCGAGCGCGATAACCGATCTTCCTTTTCCTCTTAAGCTTCGAGGGCTGCCATGTCATCTTCATTGTTTAGTTCCTTTCGACTGAAATTGAGCTAATATTATACCATATTTCCCTCATAACTGGCAAGTGGCTATTTTACAATACAATCACATATATCACTTGTTCAAGCACCCTATTAATTAGATACGAAAACGGTGGCTCGAGAAGCCCTTTTGGAGTTGATTGTCGACTTCGCCTAAAATGCCGATTTCGCGGATACCGGGCGTATCGAGAATCAAAGCTCCGGAAGGAAGGAGTACAAGCTCGCGGGAGGTCGTCGTATGGCGACCCTTCCCGCTCCACTCTTGAATCTCCTGAGTGGGCATCCACTCTTCGCCCGCGAGAGTGTTGACCAAGGTCGACTTGCCGACTCCCGAGGAGCCGATAAAAGCGAGCGTCTTCCCGGGAGCGGCATATTTTTCGACCTCATCCATACCTTCGCCCGTAAGCGAGGAAATGTAGAGAATCTTAGCTCTTCCGTCTACCGTTTCTTCGAGCGCTTCGATAAACTCTTCGTCGCCGTCTTCTTTCAAGTCCATCTTCGTGACGACGACGACCGCCTCCGCTTCCCCGATGTCTTCGGCGAGAGTCAAGTAGCGGTCGATTCGCGCGGTCGAGAAGTCCTCATTTAGGCTCATCATGATAAAGAGCGTATCGAAGTTGACGGCGAGCGTCTGGGAAGTTCTGCGAGCGGTAGGATCTTTGCGCTCGAAGTGCGAGAAGCGCGGCAAAACTTCGGTGATCATCGAGTCGCCCTGTTGATTGTAGCGGAAGCGAACGAAGTCACCGGTAATCGGTTGTAAGGGCGCCTCCTCGGCTTTTTCGGAGATCTTCTTCCCCTTCATATTGTCGGGGGCTTTGGTCTTCATGCGAGTGAAGGCCGATTTTTTCTTACGCGCAAGGATTTCGCCGGTCGTTTCGTTGCACACGAGATGGAAGTAGTCGCCGTGATGCGAGACGATTCTCGCTACCCCTTCAGCTTCTTCGCCGCGATAACCGAACTTCTGAAGCCTAGTCATGTTTCGTAAGGCGAGAGAAACGCTTCGGTGAAGTCGTAGCCGGTTTCGAAATCTTCAATCGTATTGTCGTCGTCTTTTGAGACACGCCCCGAATCGACGAGATTGAACATCATATTCCCGATATCACGCGTATTGTTGACCCCCCACTCGCGCAAGACGGTGAAAGTCATCGGGCCGAAATGATCGAGCGTATTTTCCTTGAACTCTTCCATCAAATCGAAAGAGTTGAAGTGGCCGCCCTTGTGCTTTTCGCTCAATACGCCGATTGTATCACACAAAAGCGTATACGCGCGAGCATTGTAGCGAGCGTCCTTCGCTACGATATCGCGAAAGTCATCGAGCTCATAATTCAAAGGCTGATATTCCATCAGTGCTCCTTAATCGTTCCCTTTAGAACGGCGATGAAGGCGGACTGAGGGACATTGACGTGTCCGAACTCCTTCATGCGAGCTTTGCCGCGCTTCTGCTTCTCGAGGACCTTCATCTTACGCGTAACGTCGCCGCCGTAGAGCTTCGCGAGAACGTCCTTGCGGAAAGGACGGATATCTTCGCGCGCGATGATTTCCTTACCGATAGCCGCCTGAACGGGAATCTTGAATTGGTGAGGCGGGATCGTATCGGCGAGAGCCTTGCACATTTGAATGCCGCGAGCTCGCGCCTTGTCGCGATGAACCATCGTCGCGAAGGCATCGACCGTTTCGGAGTTAAGAAGAATATCCATCTTCACGATATCCGACTCTTGATAGCCCGCGGGCTCGTAGTCCATCGACGCATAGCCGTGAGAGACGGACTTCAAAGTATCGTGGAAGTCGATAAGAATCTCGTTCAAGGGTAGGACGCAGTGGAGCATGACGCGCTTCGCGTCCATCGTTTCAGTGCCTTCGACAAGTCCGCGGCGATCCATGACGATTCGCATCACATCACCGATCGTTTCCGAAGGCGTGATGATACGCGCTTTCAAAATCGGCTCGGAAATCGACTCTAACGCCGACGGGTCGGGCATCTGCAAAGGATTGTCGAGTTCGCGCTCGGAGCCGTCTTTCATCTTGAGCTTGTAGACGACGCCCGGCGAAGTCGAGATGATATCGAGATTGAATTCGCGGCGAAGTCGCTCTTGGACGATCTCCATATGAAGAAGCCCCAAAAAGCCGCAGCGGAAACCGAAGCCGAGCGCCAAGGACGATTCGTGGTGGAACGTGAAAGCGCTGTCGTTCAAGTGGAGCTTTTCGAGACCCTGCGAAACTTTCGGGAACTCGTCGGTCGACATCGGGTAAATGCCGCAGAAAACGGTCGGGTGGATATCGTGGAAACCGGGGAGTGGCTCGGTCGCGCCGAGCTTCGTCGTAGTCACCGTATCGCCGATTTTAATCTCGCTCGGATCTTTGACCGTGCCGACGATGTAGCCGACTTGGCCCGCCTCGAGATGATCGACCGGCTTTTTGTTGGGCGAGAAAATGCCGACTTCGTGGACGGTAGTCGTCACGTGGCTACCCATAAACGAAATGCCCTGACCCGCCTTCAACTGGCCGTCCATAACGCGCACATAGGTGATAACGCCGCGGAATTCGTCGAAGACCGAGTCGAAGACGAGCGCTCTTAAGGGCGCGTCGACGCCGTTCGTCTCAGGCGGAGGAATGCGATTCACGATTGCCTCGAGGACATCGGGGCAGCCGACACCCGTCTTCGCCGAAACGAGGAGCGGCTCATCCATCGGGATTGTAAGAATATCTTCGATTTCACGCGAGACTTCAGGAACGTTCGCGCCGGGAAGATCGACCTTATTGAGAACGGGAACGATTTCGAGCTTCGCGTCCTGAGCGAAATAGGTGTTGGCGACCGTCTGAGCCTCGACGCCCTGCGCCGCGTCGACGACTAAAAGCGCGCCTTCGCAAGCGCCCATCGAACGCGAAACTTCGTAAGCGAAGTCGACGTGACCGGGAGTATCGAGGAGATTGAAGAGATAAGTCTTACCGTCCTTCGCCTTGTATTCCATCGAAACGGGGTGAGACTTGATCGTGATGCCGCGCTCACGCTCCAAGTCCATCGCGTCGAGCGTCTGCTCCTTAAGCTCGCGCTGACTGATCGCGTTCGTAAGTTCCAAGATACGATCCGAGAGCGTGGTCTTCCCGTGGTCGACGTGGGCGATAATGCAAAAGTTGCGGATGTTCTCTAATTTCGTCATTACTGTTCTTCGGTTACGCGGAGAATTTCTTTAACACTGGTGACACCGGCGAAAACCTTCGCCCAGCCGTCTTCGCGGAGAGTCTTCATGCCCTTCGAGAGCGAGAGATTACGAATCTGGGTCGCGTTCTCGCGGCGAACGATAGCCCCTTCGATATCCTCGTCGACATCGAGGACTTCGAAAAGCGCGCGACGGCCCTTATAACCCGTCTTCGAACACTTGTCGCAGCCCGCAGGCTCGTAGACAAAGTCTTGAGCGGGCGGATAAGCGAGACTATAGTACTTCATGTCGAGCGGCGCCTTCGCGCGGCACTCGGGGCAAAGACGACGGCAAAGACGTTGACCCATGACGCCCGCTACAGCGGAGGCGATCAAAAACGGCTCGACGCCCATGTCGATAAGACGCGGGAACGCGCCCGCGGCGTCGTTCGTGTGCAAGGTCGAGAAGACCATGTGACCCGTCAAAGAGGCGTTGATCGCGATTTCCGCCGTTTCTCTATCACGGATTTCGCCGACCATGATGATGTCGGGGTCCTGACGCAAGAAGGCGCGCAAGGCACGCGCGAAGGTCATGTCGATGTCGGCGTTCATTTGAACCTGGTTGATGCCCGCCATGTGATATTCGATTGGGTCTTCCGCGGTCAAGATTCGAACGTCCATCTTGTTGACTTCGCTGAGGAACGAGTAGAGACTCGTCGATTTACCCGAGCCCGTAGGACCGGTGACGAGGAAGATGCCGTTCGGGCGATGAATGATCTTGTCGACGACCTTGAAGTCGCGCTCGTTAAAGCCAAGATCCTGCATCTTCACGAAGTTGCCGCTCTTCGCCAAGAGACGAAGCGAGATCGATTCGCCATACGCCGCGGGCATCGTCGAGACACGAATATCGATATCCTGGCCGCCGATACGAATGCCGATGCGGCCGTCCATCGGGAGGCGCTTCTCGGCGATATCTAGATTCGCCATGACCTTGATACGTGAGATGATCGCGTTTTTGAGGCGGTTAAGCTGAGGGGGGACGTCGACCTTATGGAGCATGCCATCGATACGATAGCGGATGCGAAGCTCCGTTTCCATCGGCTCGACATGAATATCGGTCGCGCCTTGACGATCGGCTTCGGCGATGATCTGGTTCACGAACTTGACGATCGACGCTTCTTCGCCCATCTCGCTCACGTCGATCTTCGTCATCGCGCCCAAATCATCATCGACCGCGTAGCGCCCGTCTTCGATCATCTTCTCGATCGCGTCGGCGCCGACACCGTAAAACTTCTTGATTGCCTTCTCGACATCTTCCTTCGGCGCGAGCAAGGTCTTTACGGGGAGCTTCACGATCAAACGAAGTCCGTCCGCGGCGACCGTATCAAACGGATCGGAAGAGACGATCGTAAGTTCCTTCTCGTCGAGACGGAACGGAAGAACGTTATATTGATAGACCGCCGAAGCGGGAAGCGCCGTCAAAGCTTCGGGGCGAGGCTCGTGCGAAGCGAGGTCAACCGTCTCGAGCGAGAGAACGGAACCGACCGCGCGAAGGAACTCGCCCTCTTTCACGGAGCCGAACTTCACGCACGCGTCGCGAAGTTTCATGCCCGGATTCTCGGCTTTTTTGGCGAGAATATGCTGAATCGCTTCAGGTGCATAAACGCCCGAAGAGGTCAAAATCAACTTGGCAATAGATGAGGTATCACTCATGGATATAAATTATATCATATTCTGGTTGATTTTTCACCCCCAAATATGATATAATATTCCCATTCGCTTCAAGAGCGGGCGTAGCTCAATGGCAGAGCTCCAGCCTTCCAAGCTGGCTACGAGGGTTCGATTCCCTTCGCCCGCTCCACGAGCCAGGGTGGCGTAATGGCAGCCGCGGCAGACTCAAAATCTGTTGTCCCTTAAAGACGTGCGGGTTCGAGTCCCGCTCCTGGCACCAGGCTTCGCGAAAGCTTAGCCTGGGCAGGCCAAGCGAATGAAACTATTTGGAGGGGTGTCCGAGTGGTCGATGGTGCAACCTTGGAAAGGTTGTGTAGGGGCAAGTCTACCGGGGGTTCGAATCCCCCCCCCTCCGCCAAATTTCAGGTGAAGGTTGAAGGTTAAGGTGAAGATTGATAGATCTATTCTTCCTTCAGGAAAAATCGGAATAGCGGTATCAGGCGGGAGTGACTCGGTCGCTCTCGCGTTTTTGCTTACTAAGGGCGGGAAGAAGAAAAATGCCGCGGAGCGCTTCGTGATTCTTCATGTCGATCATGGTTTAAGAAAAGAGTCGAAAGAAGAATATCGCTTTGTGAAAGGCCTCGCCGCGCGTCTCGGCGTCAAGTTCAAGGGAACGCATGCGAAAGTCGTGAAAGCTTCCGGCGAGTCTCTTGAGATGGCCGCGCGGCGAGTTCGCCTCGAGTTCTTCGAGAAGTGCATGAGAGAAAAGAAGCTCGATGCTATTGCGACGGGGCACCACATGGACGACGTCGCCGAAACGATGCTTATGAAGATTAAGCGCATCTCCACTTCGGGCATCAAGCCGAAGAGCGAGGTCGGGGGAATCAAGTTCGTGCGCCCGCTTTTAGGGTGCCGCGATAGTGAGCTTAAGGACTATTTACGCAAGTACAAGGAAGAGTGGCGCGAAGACGCATCGAACGACGACACTTCAATCGAGCGCAACAAAGTGCGCCATGTCGTCATCCCCTTCCTAGAAGAAAACCTCGACCCCAATTTGGTCGAGCACCTCTATCGACTTAGCTTAAGAAACTAATTGGCCTTGCGCTCTTCGAGTTCAGCCCAGCGCTCGACCTTTTGCTCGAGTTCTTCCTGGGCGGGGGCAAGGCGGTCGGAAGAGTAGATTTTACCTGCAACGAGAGACGCTTCGATTTCGGCAATCTCCTTCTCCAAGGCCTCGATTTCCCCGGGAAGCGCGTCGAGTTCACGCTGCTCTTTGTAAGAAAGCTTCTTCGAAGCTTTAGCGGTTTGAGACGTTTGAGAGGCTTGAGAGGTTTGAGAGGTGCTCTTTTCTTGACCTTCCCCTTGACCTCGACCTTGACCTCTACTCTTCCTCTGCTTCAAATAATCTTCATAGCCGCCCGGATAGGAGTCGACTTCGCCGTCCCCTTCAAGCACCAAAGTGGAAGTGACGACATTATCGAGAAATTCGCGGTCATGCGAGACGAGAAGCAATGTCCCCGAGTAATTGAGAAGCTGCTCTTCCAAAAGTTCGAGCGTCTCGATGTCGAGATCGTTCGTCGGCTCGTCCATGATAAGGAGATTCGCGGGATTCATGAAGAGCTTGGCGAGCATAAGCCGCGCCCTCTCACCTCCCGAAAGCGCCTTAACGGGCGTGCGGCAACGCTCCGAGGAGAAAAGGAAGTCGGCGAGATAGGAATAAACATGCTTTTTCACGCCTCCGACAACGACCTCATCACGATCCGAAGCGATATTCTCGGCAACTGTAGCATTAAGATCGAGTTCGTCCCGAAGCTGATCCAAGAACGCCATCTGGACGTTCGTGCCGATAGTGACTTTTCCGCGCGTAGGCTCAAGCCGCCCCGTCAAGAGATTAAGTAAGGTCGTTTTCCCGGCGCCGTTTCGCCCCAAGATACCGATTCGCTCGCCTCTGAGGACATCGGCAGTAAAGTCCTTGATAATCGGTTTAGGCTCACCCGATTCGGTCTTATAATCGAAGCCGAGATTTTCGATCTTGATTACTCTAACGCCGCCAGCCGCGGCAGTATCGAGCTTCATCGTAGCCGTCTTGACCGTCTCGCGGCGTTGAGCGAATTCCTCACGAAGCTTCATAAGGGCGGCGACACGCCCTTCGTTGCGCGTCGTACGCGCTTTCACTCCGCGGCGAATCCACGCTTCTTCCTGAGCGAGGAGCTTCGACTTCCGCTCCCAGAAGACGGCTTCGTCGGCCATGAGCTCCGCTTTGCGCTTCACGAAAGTCTGATAGTCACACTCCCAGCCCGACAATTCGCCGCGATCAAGATCGAAGATTTTCGTCGCGACTCGTTTCAAGAAGCGTCGATCGTGAGTCACGATCAAGACCGCCATTTCGCGCTGGCGCTTGATCATGCCCTCCAACCAATCGATAGCTTCGACATCGAGGTGGTTCGTCGGCTCGTCAAGTAAGAGGATGTCGGGCTTCGATAGAAGCGCGTCTTCGAGGCGTTTCTTTCGAATCTGACCGCCCGAGAGCTTTGCGTCCGAATCGACCGACTGAGAGACATAAGCGATCTTGAGATTCGGTGCGCGAACAATATCTCCCGTATCGGGCTCGAGCGTACCTTCGATAACCTTAAAAAGCGTCGACTTCCCTTCTCCATTGCGCCCGGTCAACGCGGCGCGAAGGCCTTTATTGATCGACAAGGAAACATTATTCAAAATCTGCGGTCCGCCGAAAGCAAGCGAGACATCCTTCATCGAAAACAAAAAGTCACTCATAACATATCTCCCGGAGGCGGCGCGGCAAATGTAAGTTTTTTACGGGTAATCGGGTGCAAAAAAGTAAGCTCGACGGCGTGGAGAAGCTGTCGTTTGGGGCGCGGCCTTAAATAACCGTCTTTCGTCTTGTCGCCATAAGTCTTATCGCCCACAATCGGATGACCCAAAAATGCCGCGTGGATGCGGATTTGATGCATGCGGCCGGTCTCGATCTTAAACTCGACCATCGAGACATTGCCCGCTTTTTGAAGAACTTCCCAATGAGTGACGGCGCTCTTACCCTTAATCGGCTCCGTACAAGTGCCGCGCTTGGGGCTGATTACGCCATGCACAATCGCGAGGTAAGTTTTCGTTATCGTATCGTGGCGCTCGAACTGCTCGCGAAGTTCGTAATAGGCCGGCTTGGTCTTCGCGAAGACCATGACGCCGCTCGTTTCCGCATCAAGACGATGAACGACGCCGGGACGCTCGACCGAGCCGACTTCCTTCATCGACGGGCGCTTCTTCGCGAGGATATCGGCGAGACTTTCTTCTTCGTGTCCCGGCGCTTTATGGACGAAAATCCCCGCCGCCTTGTTGACGACGAGGATATCGTTATCTTCGAAGAGGATTTCGATCTTTTCAGCCATTCTTCACATGGACATCCATCTGCGGGAACGGGATTTCGATACCGTTCTTATCGAAGGCCTCTTTAACGAGCTGATTCGCGGCAAAGAACGTCGTCCAATAGTCAGCGTTGTTGACCCAAGCGCGCACAATAAGCGTAACGGCGCTATCATCAAGACTCTTCACTTCGACAATCGGCCCCGGTTCCTTCAAAACCGCCTCAATAGAGGAGACCGCGTCGAGCGCGACCTGCTTCGCCTTCGAGATGTCGGCGCCGTAGGAAATCCCGACCACGGTTTCGACGCGGCGCGTTTTCATCGCCGAGAAGTTGGTGATCGGGCTACCCCAAGCGACCTTGTTCGGGACGACGATTTTCTTATTGTCGCCGGTCGTCATGATGGTCGCCATCATATCGACTTCGACAATCGAACCCTCGAGACCGGCGAGAATCACGTAGTCGCCGACCTTAAAAGGATTGTTGATCGCGATCATCATGCCCGCGGCAAGATTGGCAAGCGACTCCTGGAACGCGAAGCCCAAGATGAAACCGGTGACGCCTAAGCCCGCGACGAGAGGCCCGACGTTCACGCCAAGCTTACCGAGAACGGCGACAATCAGCACCGCCCAACAGCTCTTCGAAATGACCGAGCCGACGAAACGCGCGAGAAGTTCATGTCTCTTCGCTTTCGAAATCGTCTTTTCGACGCCCTTCGAGAGGAGATTGATACCCAAGGAGCCGAGGCCCAGCATAAGTGCCGCGATCAAGAAATTCGTAAGCGCGGTAAGCCCGGCAGTAGTCGCCCAGTTGACAGCGGTATTGACGGTTTCTTCCATCGTAGCCTCCCTTACTTGGCGAGGTAAGCGTTGATGCCCGCAGCAGCGCGGCGTCCTTCGCCCATGGCGAGAATGACGGTAGCGGCGCCGAGAACGATGTCTCCACCCGCGAAGACGCCAGGCATCGAAGTCATACCGGTCGCCTCATCGACGAGGATATGACCCTTCTTGTCGACGTTGACTTCGGGGGTAGTCGCGGCGATAAGCGGGTTCGAGCCCGAACCGACAGCGACGACGACCGTATCGACGGGAAGTTCGAATTCACTGCCTTCGATAGCGACGGGGCTACGACGACCGGAGGCGTCGGGTTCGCCGAGTTCGTACTTGAGGCACTCGAGCGCACGGACAAAGCCCTTCTCATCGCCGAGGACGCGCTTCGCGTTCTCGAGGCAGTGGAACTTGACGCCTTCTTCCATCGCGTGATGAATTTCTTCGGCACGCGCGGGCATTTCGTTCATGCTGCGACGATAGACGAGGTGAACTTCTTCCGCGCCAAGACGAAGCGCCATACGAGCGCCGTCCATCGCGACGTTGCCGCCGCCCAAAATCGCGACCTTCTTGCCGTGCCAGAACGGAGTCGCGGCATGTTCTTCATCGTAGGCCTTCATGAGGTTCGCACGCGTGAGATACTCGTTAGCGGAGAATACGCCCATCAAGTTCTCGCCTTCGATGTTCATGAACTTAGGAAGTCCCGCGCCGGTACCGATGAAGACCGCGTCGAAACCGTCTTCTTTCATGAGATCGGCGATCTTGCGCGTACGACCGACGACGAAGTTCGTCTCGATCTTGACGCCCATGGCCTTCAAATTATCGACTTCGGCCTGAACGATGCGCTTAGGAAGACGGAATTCGGGAATGCCGTAAACGAGAACGCCACCCACCTTGTGGAAAGCTTCGAACAAAGTGACGTCATGTCCCGCACGCGCGCAATCCGCCGCGCAAGTGATCGAAGCGGGGCCACCGCCGATTACCGCGACCTTCTTGCCGGTCTTGGGGGCGATAACCGCTTCGGGATTCTTCGCGTTATCGGCGCAGAAACGCTCGATTCGACCGATAGCGACGGCCTTGTTAACGTCCTTGAACATCTTGCCGACCGTGCAATACTTCTGGCACTGACGTTCCTGAGGGCAGACGCGTCCGCAAACGGCGGGAAGAAGCGAGCTTTCCTTAATAATCGAAAGCGCCTTGTCGAAGTCGCCTTCCGCGGCAGCAGCGAGGAAGTCGGGGATGCGAATCTTGACGGGGCAGCCGGAAACGCAGGGCTTCGCGGGGCAGTTGAAGCAGCGCTGAGCTTCCTTCTGAGCCATTTCGGCGGTGTAGCCGATAGCGACTTCCTGCATATTACGAGCGCGAACGATCGGATCCTGCTCGGGCATCGCCTGAGGAGGAATAGCCATTCTTTCTTTTGCAGTCATTTTAAAATCCTCACTTTCCAAAGATGCCGGAGCGGCACTTGTGCGCTTCTTCTTCCTTCTTGAAAGTTCCGAGACGCTGGATGAAATTATTGAAATCGACCTGATGAGCATCGAACTCGGGGCCGTCGACACAGACGAACTTCGTCTCGCCGCCGACCGAAACGCGGCAACCTCCGCACATTCCCGTACCGTCGACCATAACCGCGTTCAACGAGGCGATGGTCTTGACGCCGTAGGGCTTCGTCGTAAGCGCGCAGAACTTCATCATGACGGGCGGACCGACGATGACGACTTCATCGGGCTTGTCGGGACCTTCGCAGATTTCCTTAAGAGGTTCGGTAACAAGACCCTTGCGACCATAAGAACCATCGTCGGTCACGATAATCACGTCGGGGGAAATCTTGCGCATTTCCTCTTCCATGATGATGAGCTCTTTCATACGAGCGCCCATGATGATCGTGACCTTGTTGCCGGCCTTCGCGAAAGCCTGGGCGATAGGATGAGCGGGAGCAACGCCGATACCGCCACCTACGACGACGACATGGCCTTTCTTCTCGCTAGTCGAATAATCCTGAATGTGAGTCGGCTTACCCAAGGGGCCAACAAGGTCGGCAATCATGTCGCCTTCATTAAGCTGGCCAAGCTGTTTAGTAGAGACGCCGACAGTCTGGAAAATGATGTCGATAGTTCCCTTTTCAGCGTCGGCATCGGCGATAGTAAGCGGAATACGCTCGCCCCATTCGGATTCGACGCGGAGAATAATGAACTGACCCGCCTTGCGCTCTTTGGCGATCAAGGGAGCATCAAGCGTCATTCGAAAGACGTTTTCCGAAAGTTGGCTCTTCTTCAAGATTTTCGTCATATTGAACTCCTTAAGAAATTAACCTTAATATTATACCATATTTTCCCGCAGATTTGGACAAGAATATCACGAATGTGCAAGAGAGGACATGCGAGAATGAACCTGGCTACGATATAAGCTCCAGCCGTTATTAAGCCAGAAACTTAAGCCGCAAACGAACATCGCAGGCACCAAGAGCGAATGATTTCCCGAGATTTCCGCGACCATCACGATGGCGGTTAAGGGAATGCGAATCGCCGAAGCCATAAAGCCCGCCATGCCGACAAGCGCGAAAGCGGCGGGAGAAATCCCGACCGAAGCGGGGAGGTAGCGAGCGAAGATAAGCCCTACCGAGGCACCGAGCGAGCCACCGCACACAATCGCGGGAGCGAAGACACCACCCGAGCCGCCGGAACCGACCGTGAAACTCGTCGCTATCGCCTTCGCAAAAAAGAGGAGAAGCGAGCCACCGATTGTGAGAGCTTCGTAGCTCGCGTACTCGGAAGCTTCTCCGGCCGTCAAAGTCTCCTGAATAACGCCGTAACTCGTACCCAAGATATCGGGAACCATAAGACCAATGACGCCGGTCGCAAAGCCTCCGAGCATCACCTTCTCCCATCCGCCAAGTTCGACAAGCGAAAAGAGCTTTTCAACGGCACGGAAAGAGCTGATGTAAAAACGAACACCGAAGACGATTACGAGCGCCAAAGCAGTGTAAGGCAAAAGACGAATCGGAGAATCAAAGGCGGGCATCGAGGGCATCACGAACAAGGAACCCCAACCGAAAAAGCAGGCGAAAATCGTGTAAGAAACGGCGGAAGCGATGAAGGACGGGAGCACGGTCTCATACTCGATATCGCTCGAAGAATAGAAAATCTCAAAGCCGAAGATTGCACCTGCAAGCGGAGCTTCAAAAAGCGCGGCAATACCGGCCGCCAAACCCGCAGCCATCAAAATTCGCCGCGCGCGAACGGTAAGATTAAGCAGACGAGAGACAAGCGAGCCGACCGCCGCGCCAAGGAGCGTCACCGGCCCTTCATAGCCCGCTGAACCACCCGAAGCGACGGTCAAAACGGAAGCAACCGATTTAACGGGCAAAACCGCAGGAGGCACATACCCGTTACTTAAGTGATAAGCGCGAATCGCGGAATCGGTTCCGCGCGCCGTATCGACGGACGAAAAGCGCTTGATAAGGAGATAACCGAGCAAAGCGCCGATAGCGGGAAGAACGACGCGCCACTTGCCGCTCGGCAGCGCGGCGAAAGCGAAGTCGCCGAGCTCGATAAGATAACGGAAAAGGACGACCACCAAACCGGTGATCGCCCCTATCAGGATTGATTCGCTGACATACTGCCCTGTGCGGACGGAAAAACCTTTTCCGGAGAAGAGAAATTTCCAGCCCGCTTTGGACAGTCGTTTCATTAGTCGGCGCTAGGACGAACCTTGCCTTCAGCGACGCGTTTCTTGATGACTTCGTCGGCGATGTTGCGGGGAACCGCTTCATACTGCTTGAAGATCATCGTGAACGAGCCACGACCCTGGGTGACCGTACGGATGGCGTTCGAGTAACCGAACATTTCGCCGAGCGGAACAGTAGCCTTAAGAAGCTTGACGCCGGCGCGATCTTCCATACCTTCGATACGACCACGACGCTGGTTGATCGAGCCGTTAGCCGCGCCCATGTACTGCTCGGGAACGACGACTTCGACGTCCATCATCGGCTCGAGGAGCTGAGGTTTCGCCTTAAGGAAGGCCTGCTTGAAGCACTGACGAGCGCATTCGATGAACGCGAATTCGTTCGAGTCGACTTCGTGGTAAGAACCGAAGAAGACGGTCGCCTTGACGTTGACGACGGGGAAGCCGCCCAAGGGGCCCGCTTCGAGAGCCTTCTTGACGCCCTTTTCAACTGCGGGAATATATTCGCCGGGGATGACGCCGCCCTTGACTTCGTTGACGAACTCGAATTCCTTACCGGGTTCCTGAGGTTCGATACGAAGGCAGACGTGAGCGTACTGACCACGACCACCGGACTGCTTGACGTGCTTGTATTCGTTCTCGACGGAGACCTGAATCGTTTCACGATAGGCGACCTGAGGAGCGCCGACGTCGCAGTCGACGTTGAATTCACGTTTAAGACGGTCGACGATAACTTCGAGGTAGAGTTCGCCCATACCGGCGATGATCGTTTCGGAAGTTTCCTGGTCGAAGGTAACGACGAAGGTCGGGTCTTCCATCGCGAGAGCGTGGAGCGC
>JAZLMG010000059.1:0-17024 GCA_045598585.1 Kiritimatiellia bacterium | reverse complement strand
TTCTCCACCCATTTTTCACCATCGTGAAAACGCTGAAACACGGCCGAAGGAACTTCCTTGACCGCGCTATCCAAACAATCTCTAATAGTTTTCATGGGGAAAATTATACCAAATTCGATTTGCGACATAAATAGGCCATTTGTGCCTTGATTTTGCCGCCCTTTCCCCCTTCTTCTGCGACATATAAATTTTGATACTGCCTCAAATGCGAGACTCAACGCCTGAGTCATTCGCAAACGCCTCGTCTTTGGTCATAGTCTAGCCAGTTCACACTCCGAGCCGTGTGCGAGGATAAAGCCGCTTGTTGGAAGGGAGGAGCGGTCTTCAGTTAACACTTAAAGTCTTGGCAAGGTGATTGAAACAATCTTCCAATCCCCTTCATTCTTCTTCAAATCCGCAGAGAAGTTACGCCTATCCGCCACGTCGATCATCAAACGCCCTTCCGTACCGGAGAGTTCTACGACTCCTTCAACATGCGCGGCAGGCGGTTCGACAAAGACATCGAGTTCATCAAACTTAACACAGAGCTTATTCGCATCCTGACGAAACGAAAGTATCGCGCCGGACAAATCTGCATTCGAGATAGCAATATTACAATGAAGTTCCGGCACCTTAAAGCGGCAAGCATCTCCAAAGTACGCAGCTAGCGCCCGCGCTTTGACTGCGCTTTCCATCACATGTTCCGTTGGCTCTTTCGTAGCGATCTTTGCCGCGGATTCGAGCAGGCGGACAATCTTCGCCCGATCAGAGTGTGTATAGCACCAAAGCGCTATTGCTAATAGCGCCAGCACAAGATACACGACTATTTTGATAGGTTTCATTTCGGCTTGTGAAATCTACTTTCTATTATACCAAACATCCCGCAGGACATAAAGACAAATTAAGATTTATTCAGCTTAACATCTACCCACGACATGAGAAAATCGACCGCCTTATAATTAACCAACTACCTTATGACTCTCTCATAGCCAAGACGCATATCACCCTTCTCGGCACCGCTTACGAGAACAAGATTACCACAGCGAACAAAACCGGCTTTCTCAAGTGCTCATTGCTTAGCACTTGTCCCTCTCTTAGACTCATCAAGCTTCCCACCGTCCGCCATTATCCCCGCCAACGCGTCGAATCGTGTTTCCGGCCGCCTTCAGCCAATTGGCGATGCACGTACGCGAAACTCCGCACGCTTTCGCCATCTCCGCCTGCGTTACCTTCGGATTCTCGCGAATCAGTTCACGAATCTTCTCGAGTCCCGCCTCCCTATTGCGATTCTGTCCACTCTCCGCAGCAATAGTTGACAGATCACGCGCGATCTCCTTCAGCGCCTCCGGGTCCTCAATCGGAATGGACGGAATCGTCAGCTTGACCTCCGAATCGCCCAAAAGCTCGTATTTCGCTTCTTTTCGCGCGAGTTTCCTAGATGCTGCGAGAATCACTGGCACGCCCTCTCCGCGTCGATCCATGACTCGATGTCTGACCACATCTGTAAACTTCTGTTCAAGCGGACACCTGGAAAGGCATGTACAAACAAGCTCGTTTCGCGAGAATTGCCTCTCCCCGATTTCTTCGAGCGTAAGCGAATTGGGGAGGCCGCCCGGGGACATGATCTCGAGCCGGTCCGCGAAAAGATGGACGCGTATCTTCGCCCCCGAAATGGAATAGTCACGATGCGCAACCGCATTGACAATCGCCTCGAACACCGCATTCATCGCGAACTGCGGAATGTCCACGCGCCCCGGAATCTTCACCGCGGCAACTCGCATGTTCTTGAAGACGAACCGACAGGCCTCGGCGATTTGCACGTCCAAAGGCCCGACGATATCGGCCGCGTCTACCTGATCCGCGGCATTTCGCTCCCGCCCCCGGTAGCATACCGCCTGAATGAATGCGCTCGGCAAAAACGCTTCCGGGTGCTCAGAGGACATCAAAATTCCGCCAACCGTCGGACGCATCTCACCTGCCGTATCCGGCGCGATGAAATGAAGCTTGCGCAAGAACTCGTCATCATTCTCCGGCGACAACTCGGTCTTGAATCTATCGAAGAGGCGCTTCTTCAAATCCGCAATCCGTGCCGTCGGCACGACCTGCTCATCGAAGCAAATGAATCTCGTCTGACTACGCTGTTGAAAAAGTCTCGCGAGATACTCCGGCGTCATTTCACTATTTTATGTGTCTTGTCGTTTACTCCAAGAAGAAAATCCGCACCGCTCGTATTGGCTGCCGCCGCCAACTCGTCAGCAATGCTCTTTGTGTCAGGTTCTGTAACGATATGTCCGGGAACGTTTACAGACTTGAATTCCCACAAAGAGTCTTCACCGAGTAAAATTTGCTTTTCTATGGCGTTATCCATTATTTTTCTCCATTTTCTACGCCATACATTATATCAAATCCGCTCCATTCTGTCAACTCTGTCAACAATGCGCATTAGTTTGTTTAGCCAGTAGCTTCAAATACTCACTTCCAGGGATTTCGCTTACGGATCACCTCCACGGAAATCCCGTCAATTACATTCTCGCCCGCATGAAGCATTACTGACGGGTGTTTAGATTGTCTTAATCACTTTTGCCGGGATGCCGCCGACAATCGTTCGCGGGGGAACGTCTTTCGTAACAACGGCGCCTGCGCCGACAATAGCACCCTCTCCTATCGTTACCCCGGAAAGGATCGTCACATGCGCTCCAATCCAAACCTTGTCTTTGATTGTTACCGGCTTCGCCCACATCGATGCGCGGTCATCGGGATTCGTCTCATGATTCAAGGTCGCGATTACGGTCTGAGGCCCGATAAGGACATCATTACCAATGTAAATACCGCCTTGATCTTGGAACTGACAACCCGAGTTGATAAATACACGCTTGCCGATGTGGGTATTCTTCCCGGAGTCAGTAAAGAATGGTGGCCAAACGACAACCGTCTCATCGAGTTCACATTCCCAAAGGCGTCCTAAAACGCCGCGGACTTCGCCTGCGTCATGATAGCCCGTATTGATCTCTGCGAGCAGCTGCTGTGCTTCTCGCGAATGACGATGAAAGACTTCGTGAAGCGGCGAGCCGCCAGCTATCTTCTCGCCGGAGGCCATCCGGATTCTATATTCAGCCGTTGTCATGTCGTATTATGCTATTTTAATTTTTCACAATTTTGTCGATAAGGTCGTTTGCCCAAGCGATTGCCTCTTCGACCGTCGGAAGAACGGGAATCTCTCCTTTGGCCTCGGCATACATCTCTAACCAGTTTTCACCAATAACGAACCTTGGCGGCCAAGAATGACGCTTGCGATACACAAAGATACGCTCGCAAAGCTGACGTAACTTCGAATAATCGACCGTTGAGTTCTTCACAATTACCTGAATATCAACCAGGTCTCGTGCACGATCATTACCTGTCTCAGTTGCGGCGTGAATTTTCTGCGCCAACTGATATTCGACTGTCATCAAACGTACAGGCGTTGGTTTCGGAAATCCTAATTCCTCAAAAGCCTGTACTATATCCTCCGAAAGCGTTTCCTCGCAAAGGTCGGCATCTCCGATTTCATTATGACCGAGTTCGAAATCGACCGTGAGCCAAGGTTTCGTCAGGTAGTCAAGCTTAACCGCAAAAGGCTCCATGATGTAGCATTCGGGAACTCCTTCCGGATGCGGCGGCTCTTGAGGAACTATGCGTCCGGTAAAGCCATTCCAACCGGTAGCCAATCGCGTGCGGAACGCTTCGATGTAAGCTAACGAATCCATATCTCGTGCCGCATCAACATCCTTCGTGAAGCGCGTCATCTTATTGCCATATCGAAGTTTAAGCGCGCTACCACCCTTCACTACTCCACCAGGAAGCATCTGCGCGACTATAGTGCTCGCAATTGCGCGGCGGATACGCATCGGATCTCCATATTTATCTCCGAGCTTATCAATGGCAATATCAAGGAATCTGCGGCTCTTCGGCGCACTCATACTTCCATCTCCTTCCGTAAAGTGTTTAGCTCTTCGCCAAAGATGAGCCCTTCTCGCTCGGCTTCATCAATCGCCGAAATCAAGCGTTCTTTCGGCACGGTCTTACGGCAGATTCGAATTGCGTCGGACAACTTCTGAGATGGGATACCATAATAGTAAGTAGTATCCACCTCCTTAACCTGAATCGGCTTAACCCACTCCGGAACCTTGCGACGAAACTTACGATTTATTGCGACTTTGATCTTGCCGGGATTCACTAAAGCTAGGTTATTGAGTGCCAGCACTCCTTCGCCATATACCATTCCGCCGCCGCACAATGCAACCGCTTCTGCGAAGCGAGATTTTTCATCTACAGGAAAGTCAGCAAGACGATATACTCCCCATCCGCGTTTATCGAGCCAACCCTTCTTTGTCCAACGAGTCAGCTCCACCTCGGCTACACAAAACTCCCTGGCCTCGCTGAAAGTAACGAGTCCATAGTTGTCATTTGCTATCTCTTTAAGCTGATCCCAATGTTTCATGGACAATATTCTAACATTTTTGTTAGTATTTTGTCAAGTGCCAACTGTAGCGCGGCTAGCTCTGTTATGCCAATTTACTCCCTAAAAAGGGAATCATTTGACATGATATCACCCTTCGAGCCGTGGGTAGCGAAAACGACAACACCAAGAAAGCTTTAAGGCATCTACACAAAGTATACTGTCATCAATTCATGCCGCGTGCAGGACGGCTTCGCCATTGATGGCGCGATCAAGAAAGAGATTGTAAACGCCGAGAGACCCTGCCGTGAATTCCGCTTTGTCGAAGAACCCTTCAAGCGGAACCGCCAAATAGTCCATGATGAAGCCGAAGACATTTTCTTTGGTCGGCTGATACTTGAACCATTCTTCGGTAAAGACCTCGTCCTTTTGCGCTTCCAGAGCTTCGACCAGCCCCTTTGCCGCGAGCTTAGCAGCCTTCTCTTGAGCTTGAGTTAGCGGTCTTCCTTGGCACAGAAGATCGTAGATCTCGAGTTGCTGATCGGTCATTCCTTCGCGAGCAGCACGCTTTTTCTCCTCATCCAGCTGCTTGAGAAGTTCCATTAACTCTCTAAATGCTTGCTCCGACTCAGCCGATCCGGCATTGTAATTATCGACAACGCGCTGGTACATTTCACTGAAAATCGTGCGCGTAGAGTTACGAGCAAGTATCTTGGCCAGCTCCTCCTCGATAACCTTTCTCAAATCATCAATTGCCAACGCCTGATAGTCTACTTGTTTAAGCTTTACGACCGCATCGTCAATATTGAGCTTGGAAAGATCGATTTCTTTGAGGTCGCCTGTAGCAACCGTATTAGGCTTCACTTCAACACGATCATCAAGACTCTTTGCGAGGCGATTGATTGCCGTTTCGAGCCGACTCCGATCCGCTCTTGCATCGAACATCTTACGTAGATAGATTGCGGGCGAGATATACTTGCTCAATTCCTTCATGTGCTCAAACACTTCCGGTTTGGACGCATCCCAAATCCGGCCAAGCTTATTGGAAAAAAGGAAGAACCGATTGCGGTAATCGTCCTTGGAAACGATAGTATTGAGAAATCCATTAAACTCCGTCACCTTGTCAAAGCTCTGCGCCTTGGGAAGGTTACAGACTTTATCTAGATCGACGCCAATCCCCTTAAGATACCTTGCCGTTTCCTCTGCCGCCTTATTAAGCGCCACGATCAAATCATCGACGGGCTTAACCGGGAGCTCCATCCCGCCTCCCGTACGAACATAGACACTTAACGCCTTCTTTACATATTTGAAGATATTTACGAAATCAACAATGAGACCATGGTGCTTGCCGGGATAGACTCGATTGACTCGGGCAATCGTCTGCATCAATGTATGGCCCTTCATCGGTTTATCAAGATACATAGTACTTAAGCACGGAATGTCAGTACCCGTGAGCCACATCGCACAAACAAAAACGAGCGAAAGCTTATGCTGATCGTTCTTGAAGTTATCGTCGATGTCCGCGCCTTCTTCGTCAATCTTATTGATGCGCTCTCTGATTTCTTTAATCCCATCAATCCCGCGCTTCGCGAACTGCGCTTCTTCATCGGCATCTTCAGAAATAACGACCGCCATATCGACTTGGTCCATATAATCGATGGCCGCCTTAAGTCGCGCAATTTCCTCGGCGTCAACCGAGTGTAATTTTTGCTTTGCAAGCTCCTTGCGATAAATAGGCCAATACGCTTTAACGGCATTATAATATCTTACCGCCGTATAACGATCAACCGCTACCACCATACCTTTGCCACGATACTCGCGATTCACAAAATGCTCGACGATCTTCTTCGCGTTATCTTCGATGCGCTCCTTGCGCGTCAATACTTCAATTTCCGCAGCAAACCTCTTCTCGAGTTTTTCCTTTTCGTCGAGCGCCAGCCCTTCGTCCTCGCCGATTTCATCGACTTCCGAGTCGAGCATATTCTTACAGACCTCGACCTGCGGCGCGGCGTTACTGTAGTAAATCGGAACCGTTGAGCCGTCGGCAATAGCATCGGCGAAATTATATTCGGAGACCGTCGTCCCGAACCACTCCCCCGTTTTCCCGAGCGGCGTGCCGGTAAACGCGAGGAAGTTGGCATTCGGAAGCGCCGCTCGCATATTTGCCGCGAGCTCTTCATACTGAGTACGATGCGCCTCGTCGACGATAACGATGATGTCGCTGCGTTCGCTTAAAACAGGGTACTCTCTTCCCGGCGGATAGATGAACTTCTGAATAAGCGTGAACGTAAAGAGATTATTGTTCGTAAGCGCGTCTCTGAGCTTCTCGGCGTTGCGAGGATGAAACGGGTCTTTCTCCTTCACGACTCCGCAACGCTTAAAGGTCTTTCCGATCTGGACATCGAGGTTTTCGCGATCGGTGACGATGACGAACGAGAAATCTCCCGCCACCTTGCGCATAACTTTACGCGTCAAAAACACCATCGAATAGCTCTTGCCGCTACCTTGCGTGTGGAAGAATACGCCAAGCTTGCCCTTAAGTTCTTCGCGTCTCTTGACGCTTTCAACGGCATTGTTGACACCGAGATATTGATGGTTCTTGGCTAAAATCTTTACCGGTGCGCCTTCTGTTCCATCGAAAAGAATGAAGTTCTCGATATAGTCGAGAAGCTTGCCGGGCTCGAAGAGTCCTTTCGCGAGATACTCAAGCGAGCAACCTTCATATTTCGTATTGTTCTTTCTCAGCTCCTCTCGATCAACGCGCTTATCACCCTCTTCGACGCGAAGCCATTCGAAGAAGTGTTCATACCCGCTCGCAAAGCCGCCGACTCGCGTCTCCGTACCATTGGAGAGGACGCAAATCTGGTTTAAGGCAAACACATTCGGAATATCCGCAAGATAATCCTTAAGATTCTTCGTGTAAGCCGACTCAACCTTAATATCGGCATTTTTGAGCTCAATAAAGACAAGCGGCAAGCCATTGATGAAAAGAATCACATCAGGGCGACGCCACGCTTCATTAACGCCCTTAATCCACATCTGGTTGACCGCGCAAAAATCATTCTTAAGCGGATTATCGAAATCGATGAACTTTAGCGTGTCGGATTCTGCGATCCCGTCCTTCTCATACTCAACCACCACGCCATCACGAATCATCGAATAAAGGCGCTTGTTGAGCGTTAGATTCGTGCCCTCACTACCATGATACTCGCGGATATCCGAAACTACTTCATCGATCTTACTTTCCGGAATCTGCGGATTGAGATCGATAAGCTTTTGCTTCAGTATCTTCGGAAGGATGACTTCGCGCTTATTGCCGCGATCGGTTCCATCATCAAGCCGCTCCTTATAGCCCATGAAGTCACCGCCGGGACACGCGTTAACATGGCGATAATTCCAGGCGCCGACCAAGTATCTGATAAGGCCGAGCTCGATATCATCTTCCGTAAGTATCTTGGCCATCAGACTCCCTCCTTAATCAAAAACCCCTTGGGCAACTTCTTGGGTAGTTTCTTGGGTAGTTTCTTGAGCAATTTCCGCTTTTCTTGGAGCAATTTCCGCTTTCCCCTGGGCAATTTCCGTTTTCTGACTTTCCTGCCGCTTTAGAGGTCCCTCGACATTCTGTGTTTCGCGTTTCAACATACACCCTCCTTCACGAGCTTACTTACATCAAGCTTTCCGCTCATTAACCGCGGCAAAAGGCGATCACGCTGCTTGGTGAGATTGCGGTTCTGCAATTTCAGCAACGTCATTTCTCCATACATCTTTGTGAATATATCTGAGAATACCTTCAATTCACTATCAGATGGAAGAGCAATAAACATCGAGTTCAATACTTCGGTCGTCATACTCGGAACAGCAGTACCGCTGTTGAGCTGAGACATGTCAATTGACGACAGATAGTAATATACAAACGGCGCAACATTCGGAATCTTCGGTTTTGCATAAAACATCGTGTCCACCGTCCAAAAATCACCGTTCACATACAGGATATTGTTCAATGATCCTTTTCGAGGAATCAACACCGCTTCTCCCGAATAAAGAGCACGCTCCGCATACCGCATCACACCGCCACTACCATAGACAGGAATATTCCCGTCAGCAAGTGCCTTGTGATCCTTACCATAGCAAACTTCAATCAAGTCTCCCAACCGAAACTGACGACATTTGCCGCACCTTCTCACAAACCTCTCACGATACAGCTCGCGCGCCATCTTTTCCAGAAGCTCAATGCGGCGGCGATTATTCTCAATCAAATCATCATACGCCCCCAAGATATCGGCAATCTTCTGCTGAACGGGAAGAGGAGGGAGCGGTACATCAATGTCACAAAATTCAGATTTTGAGACAATTGGCACTGCCGTGCCTCCTGCCGTACCAATCCCTTTTATGATATCCTTCTGCGTCAGCATTAAATAGTAAACAAAAAGCGAGTCAACACCATCCTTGCACACAATTGAGTTAATTTGCTGATTAGTAAACGAATCTCGATCCGTATAGACAACATTGCCCATGTCGGAACCGATACAAGAAACACAAACCACGCCTTTGGGAATTCTTGTATTTTTAATTACTAATGCGCCCTTCTCAGATATTGTCCGAGAACATGTAAGAGGTGTGCGCCCTTGATGCATATCTCCAGGAGTGATAAACGGAAACACACCACCAAAATTGTCTACATCAGAGGTTGGCGGCGTCTTACCTGTCACCACCCTACCGAGCATCCCAATTTTGACCTTCGGCCACTTCACCCGAGAACCTCCTGAAGGTTGGCGGCGATGCGCGCCTCAAGTTCGTGCGCGGAATCGGTGAGCGCGGCGAATTCATCGTGCATCGCCTTCATCTCGGCGCGGAACTGCTCGGGGGTTGTCGTATCAACCTCCTGCACAACTCCGACATAGCGACCCGGATTCAAGCTCCAGCCATTCTCCTCGATACCGCCTTCGCCCGAGATCTTCGCGACCTTACAAAACCCGGTCACATCGCGATAAACGCCCTCGGGGAAGTTCTCGGACATCCACTTTATATGTCCTTCCAAGCGAGAGATTTCCGCGTCGCAAACCTTGGTAATCTCCGCGACAATTTTCTCATGCTTCTCCGTCGCTTTTGCAAGCTTCTTCTCGACCGACTTGCCGGAGCCGATATTGGCTTTTGCAGCCGTGAACGCGGCATCTTCCGCCGCGAGTTGCGACTTCTTGTCTTCGATTGCGGCGCTAAGTAATGCCTCAAGGTGCGATTTAAGCGCGGCATATTCCGCCGTATCGCCTTCATAGAGGCGCGTGATCAAAGCGAGACAACGCTGTTGCTCCTCGGTGAACTTACGATGAGTCGTGTCGACCTGGGTGTATATCTTGCGAGCATCGACAAAGAGGACTTCATCCTTCTTCTCCGAGAGCGGCTTCGCTTTATCGAAGAACCAAAGCATCGCCGGAAGGACGACCGTATTGAACATATTACTCGGGAGTACCGTCATCTGCTTGATGATGCCGGAATCGATAAGCCGCTTTCGAATCTCGAGTTCGCTATCGCCCGCCGATTCCGCACCGCAGGGCATTACGAGCCCGGCTCGTCCATTCGCCGTCAAACTCGTCGCGAAGAGATTGATCCAAAGATAGTTCGCATTCGGCACGGTCTCCCCGGTATCCTTCTTCGCTTTGGACTTATTGCGCGGGATGCCGTAGGTGTTGAATCGCTTTTCGTTCTGAACTCGCGCGTAATCTACGCCATCGACATTGAACGGAGGATTAGCGAGAACGTAGTCGAACTTCCCGAAGCAAGAAAACGGATCTTCGTAAAAGGTGTTGGCGTTTTTGATGACACCCTTAACATTATTAAGCGCGAGATTCATCTTGGCGAGCTTGACAGTTTCCGAATCCTTCTCGACGCCGCTGACGCTTAAGTTCACGTCATTGTGCGCGTGCATGTAGCGAGCCGCCTGTACGAACATGCCGCCCGAACCGCACGCGGGATCAAGGAGCTTTCCGCCCGTGGGCTTAAGCACCTTGACCATGTACTGAACAACGGAAACGGGAGTATAGAACTCGCCGCCACCTTGGCCTTCCTTGAGCGAAAACTCGCCAAGAAAGTATTCGTAAATCTCGCCGAAAATATCGATCTCGACATTATCGGGAATGTCTTTGAAGTTCTTGATGAGCTTCTCGAGGAGGAGATCGTCTTTACTCTTGGCGATCTCGAAATACACGTTCTTCGGTAAAACGCCCACGAGGTCTTCATTGTATTTCTCGACCTCTTCCATCGCGTCATGAATAACCTTCGCAAGCCCCGCTCCGGAAGGCTGCTTTAAGATATATTCGTAGCGCGACTTTTCCGGAAGGTAAAAACCGCACTTCTTCATCGCGATCTTTTCGATCGGCACCTCGTTTAGCTTGCCCTTCTTCGCATTAAACTCGGCAACAATCTCGCTTTCGACCTTGCGATATTTGTTCTCCGCAAAGCGCAAGAAGATAAGCCCGAACACCGGTTGGGCATATTGCGAAGCCTTGAGACCCGCGCCCTGACGCAAATCATCCGCCGTCTTCCAAAGCTTCTTCTTTAACTCTTCGCGTTCTTTATCCGTCATTATCAAGCCCTCTTCTCAAAATTGACTAATCCGCTTGCTCGAAGCGACGACCAATCATCGCCGTCGGTCTTACCGCCAAGTATTAGATGATCCTTAAGCTCTGCCGCCGTCGTTCCGGACAACAACTTCTCGCGCGGCAGCATTGCCGCGGCAGCTTCTCTAACAATTTTACTCTCTTTGCGCATTACTTACTACCCATATTATACCATTTTTCACCGGTAAAGCGCTAGTTAAATATGATAAGCTTATTTTCTTGCGGCGTCGATGGCTTTTTCGAAGTCATTAAGCGAACGAATGCACTTCGGGAGCATGTTATTCTTCGAAAGATACAGATAGGCCTTTTCTTTCGTGACGCGTTTACCCTTCTTGGGATTGACCCACTCCGGATGCATCGTGCAATCGAGCCATAATTTGCTTACCTCGCGCTGATATTCCTTGGAAGCGGTCGGCTTCACTTCCGCGGAAAGTCCATGATCGCGGCGGTCACGATTGTTATGTTGCGTGGAAACGGCGAGCGTTTCCGTGGAAGTCTCCTTGATTTCCGAGCAAGCTCCTCGGATTTCCGCGCAAGTTCCTTGGATTTCCGTGCAAGTTCCTTGGATAGACTTTATAGCCGCTCTATCTTCCAAGCAAAGTTCGGCCTGTACCGGTGTTTTAGGACGCCTTTCCTCGGGAATTTGCAGGTAATTATAATGACTCATTACCGCGGAAATGATTTCCTTGGAAAGAATATTCAAATTATTGTGTATTTTGACAAGCCGATCAAATACTTCTTGGGTCGACGAGGCGACTTGGTCTGCGGTTTTACTCGCAAGCGCAAAATCGCGAGAATCCGACCAGATCAGCTCTTTAAATTCAAAAAATAAGGTCTTGAAGCGCTCGATCGGATCATCGGTCGGCTTAAGCTGAGGTAAATACTTTCTGAACCGAGTTAAGGTCCAAACCGTTGCACGCGAGAAATCGGCGAGTGCAAACGCCGGGAACTTATCAATACCGATTGCCATCAGCGATTTTACCACCAAGCCGATTTGGTGGATATATGCGCGAAAATTGCGTCTTAACGCTTCTTCGTCCAGTTCTCCCGAGGCGTACAATTTAACCGCCTGTTGATGCATGAGACGCATCGACTCGGTAGCGGAATAGAACTGAAGCTAGATAGGATGGTAGCGATCTAGATTCGCAAAGAATTCCTCTTCGCTTTCTGCGGGTTTAAGCATTGTTTTGAAATCTTTTTAGAAGTTATCATTTTCTTACCCTCCATTTCTTCGGGGCTTCGAGCGGCACATATTTTATCATATTTCCATTACTCTTACAAGGGGTAAAATCATTTCCGTGGAAATGATTTCCTGTCAAGCGCTTTTTTATTCGAGCAACCCTTTATACACTCCTCGGAATACATGCAATTTCCGTTTTGACCTATATAATTTTCGCCGTCTTGGGGACAAACCCAACTAACGAAAGGACGAAAGTAAATGAATACAATCGAACAATTGAAAGAAATCAACACATCGCCGCAAGTCCACGAAAGGTAATATGAAAAAAAAAACTGAAAAATATACATCCGTTGAAGGATCAGAAAGGAAAGCGCAAATGAGTAAAAAGAAAAAGCGTCCCCAAGAAAAGAAAATTCCCCCCACACCCCCTTATAAGAAAAGAAGTCCCCGGAAAAAGAAACAGACGCAGACGATGAGAGATTATAGTTTATTATCAGCCCACGCGTGCGCGTGCGAGGGGAAGGTCGACGATGTGCGCCTTGCCGTCGATCAGGCCGTCGAACTTTTGGAGGCAACCGAGGACGACCGAAAGCTTTGGCTTAAGGTGGCGAACCGCAACCTCAACAGCTTCTTGAACGTCTTTCTCGAGTTCGAGATCGACCTCAAGGAGAAAGGCTACAAGTTCCGCTCCCCCATCAAGGCCTTCCAACAACGCCTCAATGTCGTCTTACCGAAAAACAAATAACGAAAGGAGTATAAACATGACGAAGGAAGAATATATGAAATATGAACCGAAGGCGATTAAGTTCGCTAGATGGCTCTACTCGAAGCGACAGCTTTCTTTAAGCCAAGCGGAGGACGATGCGCACGATGTCGTCACCGACCTCTACTTCGAGCCCGACCCGAAGTGGGACGCGCTCCAAGGGAAAGCGCGGCAGATTGCAATCATGCACCGCATTCGCTCGCGCATCAAGAACAAAGCGCGGCACTTGTGGACGAGGCAAGAGCTGATCTTGACCACGGGGCTTTCGATTGATGACGCGCCTAAAGGCGAGTTCAACGACGATGGCGACGAGGAGAACATCGAAACTACGCTCCTCTCCGACGGCGGCAAATTTGCCGCAGAGGTGCGAGCGTTCGACGAGCCCGGCCTCGAGCCCCCTTTCGTCTACCTCGTTCGCGCAGAAGTCGCGAAGCTCGATGGCATCAAACGTAAGGTAGTAAAGTCGGTCATGAAGTGGCCGTTTCTCGAAGAAGCTCGTAGGCATACGAAGCTCTGCAAGAGTGCTTTTTGGGGGAATCTTAAAAATCTTCGCCCTCGTTTCACCCAATGTTTACGGGCACGAAACGAATATTTTAAGTTTCTTGTTGCAGACTGATTTCCGAAAATCGGTGGAGATACAATTGAGGGGGCAATAAGTCCTCCAGAAAGGAAACATCATGCTTACTACGAAAGTAATTGAAGTCGCGGCGGACGAGAAACTCGCCACCGCAATCGCAAACATGGCGATTAAGAACTATCGCGAGACGAGCTACTCCGGCGGGAAGCGCCGCGTGTTCGTCACGTTCGAAGAGGTCAAGGTCGTCGGCAAGGAGTAAAAGAAATGAACTGGTCGGATATCTTTGAAGCGATTTGGGATATCGTGAAGCCGCAGATTAAGCCTGCACTTGCTGCGCTTGTCGGCGCGGTGATGGGCGTTGTTTGCGGCGGTTGTTGCTCATAACGCCAAAGAATTTCCTTGCCGCACGGCAAGGTATTTCCGTGCCGCACGAAAAGAGTCTCGCGTGCCGCACGGAATTTAAATTAACGAAAATGAGACTCGCAAAAGAAAGGAGATAGCTAAATGGCTATCAAAATCAAGAAGAAGTATCGCGTTGTCAGCGCGATGAACCCCAAGACCGGCATCAAGGACCTCCTTCGCCCGGTCGTAACCGAACGCGAAACCTACTACTCCGACAATGTCGTCGAGTACGCGCTCAAGAACGGCTATGTTCGCGGGCAGTACCACGACATGCTCGGCGCCTTGAACGGCTTCATTCAGGCCGTACAGGAACTCGGCAAGGAAGGCAAGGACGTCAACCTCTCGAACTGGCTTCGCGTCCACGGCGAACTCACCGGCACGGTTGATCCCGAGAATCCCGTTCTTACCGAAAAGAACGTGTTCCACGTCAACATCACCGCGCTCAAGGAATTGAAGCGCAAGGCGAGTGACTTCAGCTGGACCAAGGTCGAAAGCGCCGCGGGAGATCCCACGATCGATACGACGCCGAGTCTTACGTCGTTCGTGCAGATCAATCAGGCGGGGGTTGTTGAGGCCGTTGGGAAGATGATCACGATCTATGATATGATCGAGGTCAAGGGCAAGAACCTTCCCGAAGGTATCAAGGGTCGCTACGCGCTCTATGACAAGGACTCCGGCGAACTCAAGACCGCGACTGAGTGGGATCCCGATCCCTCGATCACGATGTTCGAACGCGTTTCGAGCACGACCGTTCGCGCTCAGTTCAAGGTCAACGCGACGCCCTACCCTGACGGCATGTGGCTCGACGAGGGTCATCCGATCAAGTTCGAGGTCAAGCTCCCAGACGAATCGATCATCTCGATCGCCCTGCCGCTCGCCTGATAGGCGTAGTGCGAAGTGCGAAATAAAAAAGAATTGGGGAGGGCTCCGGCCCTCCCCTTTTTCTTCATTTGGTGGAGATAAGGGGAGTCGAACCCCTGACCTTCTCAATGCCATTGAGACGCTCTACCAACTGAGCTATATCCCCATTCGTTGAAAACGTTGTATATTATATCATATTTCCCCGCCCTTGCGCAAGGGGGTATTTTCAAAATAAGGATAAAAGTTATACCACTGAGAGGGATAACGCCGCGTGAGAACGGCAAGAAAATCGACATAATCTCCAAGCATCGAGTCCGGAGAAAGGCGCTTCGCGAAAACCGTGTATTCGCTCCAACCGGTGCGAACGGCCGAAATCGCAAAGACGGGCGAATCCATCAACTTGGCGAACTTGAAAACACCCTTCGGCCACTTTGAGTCACGGCCGAAGAAAGGATAGGAAAGCGTTGCCTTGGAGCCCGCCGAGGGTCTGTCCCCTGCCATCAGGACGATTTCGCCGCGCTCTATCGCCTCTTTCATATTCGCCGCGGTCTCCACACCGATATCTTCGACGGCATGAAGACGGAACTGATTTTTGTTCATGTACTTGAGGAAAATCGAGGTGAAAATCGAGTCGTGGGAAAGCTGCTGAAACGCGTTAACGAGAGGAATCGAAGAACGATCGAATTTGCATAGCGGAACGGAGTCGTCCGACGTAGCGACGCGACGCAAATTCGCTCCTAATAACGCCGGCAAAACTTCGATGCAGCCGAGGTGAGTCGAGAGAAGGAAGCATCCCCCCTCCATCCAGTCGAGGTCGCCCTCGAGCTTCATCTTCGGAGGGTTTTTATTAAGCGTACACGCATCAGTCTTTTCGATCATCGACCACGCGAAGGAGAGCATCGTCCTGAAGGGAGAAACTTTTGCGCCGATAATCGAATAAAACTCTTTGAGAGCCGCCTTAGCAGGTTTACAAAAGGGATAAATGAAGAGAAAGACGGGGGTAAAGAGAATTTTCGCCGCGCTCACACCGAGATATTTGTAAAGAAGGAAGACGGCCATAATGCGGTAGTGGCCGGCGGACTGCTCTGCTTGGCGATGCCAAGCAGAAGCGGGGCTTCTTGAAGTCGGATACTCCTTTGAAGGCAAGGAGAAGAGGTAGGAATAGACGAGACCAAGGGCGATCGTAAGCCCCATAGAGCGAGTTACCGGGAACGAGGTAAAGCCGAGGAGCCCGAAGCCGATCAGCGAGGTCAGAAACGAAAAGAAAACGGTGTGCCTTGAGGTCAAGTTATTTAAAGGACAATCAAATTCGCATAGCGGAACGGAGTCGACCGACGTAGCGACGCGACGCGAATTTGCTCCATAATGAAAAATGGAGTAGTCGATGCCGAGGCCCATGACGATAAAGAGGGAGAGGATGTGGAAGAAATTGATTTTCTCGCCAAGGAGCGGGAGCGTAAAGAAAGTCAGAATAAGCGCAGCAATTATGGGGCCGACAATGCGAAGGAAACTAAAGCGGTAGATCACGACCGCAACAAGGGTTATCGCCAAAACGGCAAGAGCAAGGCCATAGTAGGCCTTCAAAGCGAAACCGTTTAAAAGCGTCTCAAGCTCATCTTTAAGCTTGCGTTCACCCGGGAGGATGAGTTTAGAGCGACCACCGATATTAACCGTCATCTGAGACGGCAAATCAGAAGGAAGTATGAAGTTAGAAGTATGAGTGTTGAGTGATGGAATAAGTTTCTTTTTAAGTTCGAGGTTTTCGCGTTGCCAGTCTTCGAGGTCAACGAGCGAAAAGCCGAGCGAATCGGGATTCGAGACTTTCTTTACCGCCTCCTCATTCTCCGCCAAAAAAGAGTCGGGCTTATAGAACGCATCGGGTGAATTATCTAATGAAAGACGATTAAAGCCGAAGATTATAACCGCAGATGCTAAAAGCATACGCAGAAGTTTCGGCAAAAGAACTTTGCCTTCACCCCCGGAATACCGGGACGGCAAAGATTCTTTTGTCGAGGTAAAAATAACCACTGCCAGATAAATGACAACAATTCCCACTATCGTAAAGAGCGCCATTTGCGAAAGCGCGGCAACTCCGGAGAAAAACAAGGGGACAAAAGCGAGCGAAGTCGTGATTAGCGCGGAGGTGAGCTCCTTTTTCTTTTCCGGCTCGAGAAAGCCGTGGTAACAATAGTCGACGCCGAGCCCGATTA
>JAZLMG010000058.1:0-17983 GCA_045598585.1 Kiritimatiellia bacterium | reverse complement strand
GCGGTTGTGCTCCTTGCAGATGAGTACGCCGATCGGAGGATTGTCCACCGGCGTGTTAAGACACTGCTCCGCCATCACCAGATAACCGCTCAGCTGACCGAGATCTGCCGGCTCGTACTTCCCGGTCTCCACCTCCATCACCAGATAGCGGTGCAACGGCACGACATAGAACAGGAGGTCGATATTCTTCGTCTCACCGCCAATCTCAACCGGATACTCCCGACCCAAAAACGCAACGCCCTTGCCAAGCGAGAGCAGCGTCTTCTCGATGTTCGCGACAATCGCCGATTTGAGTTCCGCCTCGTTGTACTGCTCGTGAAGCCCGAACACCTCGAACACCTGCGGATCCTTCACCAGCTGCTGCGCGAGATCGCAGTCATCGGACGGCATCGTGAGCGCGAAGTTCGTCTGCCCCTTACCCTCGCGCTCGTAGAGGTCGGTCGACAACCAATTCAAAAGCGTGTTGCGGCTCCATCCGTTCTGAATCGTACGACGAACGTAGAACAGAGCCTTCGCGCGGTCGCCCTTGCACTTGTCAATAAGCGTACGGTGATGCCCCCACGGTATCTGAGTCAATTGCTCCACAAGTTGTGGAACAATCTCCATTCCTCCATACAACTCGACGAACTGCCGACAATAGATCAAGTTGACTTTCGAAAATCCACGGACACCAGGAAGCGCTTGCCGCAAATCCGCACTCAGCTTCTCAAAGAACTTACCGCCATAGACCTCGCCCGGATACTTCTCGCTGATGTCCTTTCCGAGATTCCAATAGAACTCAATCAACGCCGAATTGACGGCAACCGCCGCCTTGATCTGCGACGCCCGATAGCGCGCCTTCAATTCGCCAATCCATTGCCGATAGTCAGCAGCCGTCAGGATCGTCCTCTTACCCTTCGACTTCATCTTACGCCGCCCTCCTTCGCACGATCCACAACCCAGCGGACCTTCTTCGTCGGACCTTCGTGCTTTTCAATAGGGCCCATCCCCTCTGCAAGAAAATATTGATAAGCTTCCGCTACATCGCGCACGGTGGGTACGCGATGAACTTGGCGATAGTCGTGTATCGTCATTCTCATTTTCTATAGGATATTATACCATATTTCCCACCTTTGGCGGGAAGAAATCGGCAAAAACTTTTGCCGCGGTAGGGAATGCGCGGAGGTTGCCTAGGGGTTTAATTTTACTCGCGGAGGAGATCGAAGACGATGCTGTCGACGGTTAGGCCCGAGCGAGCGAGGAGTTCTTTCGGATTGTAACGATCCTCGAACTGCTTCTTCGCTCCCTTAACGATGACCTTAAGCCCGAAGGAAGCGGCAACTCGCGCAACCTTCTCGCCGAAGCCACCCGCGATGACTCCGTCTTCCAAAGTGACGATGGTGTCGTGATCTTTCGCGAGATCTTTGATGAGCGCCGTATCGACATCGCCCGAGAAGCGAGGATTGACGAGCGTCGCGTCGATATCCATATCCTTAAGCGCCTTAGCCGTCTCTTCAGCTACCGAGAACATCGTCCCGAGTCCGAAGAGCGCGACCTTTTTGCCGCGCTTGACGACCTGGAACTTACCGGTTTCGGAGAAGTCGGTTTCGACGGGACAAGTAGGCGCAGCATTGCCCTTCTCGTACATGCGAATCATCACCGGCTTCTCGCGCTGAGTAAGCGCCCACTCCAGCATCGCGAAATACTCCGCTTCGCTCGTAGGCGAGAGATGAACGAGGTTCGGGATATTCGAGGCCATCGGAATATCGAAGAAGCCGATATGTGTGACGTCATTCATCGAGCTTAATCCGCTCGCAGTAACGACGATGACTGCAGGCGAAGAGTTGACGGCGATATCGTGCGAAAGCTGATCGTATGCGCGCTGCATAAAGGTCGAAGCAACGAACCAAACGGGACGCGCTCCGCTCTTCGCGAGAGCCGACGAAAAGGCCGCGGCATGTTCTTCGCAAATTCCGACATCGACGAACTGTTTCCCGGCGCGTTCACGACGCGACTTGTTGAAGCCGCCGAAATTCGGAACTGCCGCGGAAATCGCGACTAACGTCTTGTCGCCCTTCATCTTCTCGAGGAGATACTCGGCCGTACGATCATTGACCGATTCGCCGAACTTGCGGTTGAGTTCTCCCGTTTCGAGATTCCACGGCATCGACCAATGCCAAGGTTCTTTATTGTCGGTTGCGAACTTATAGCCATGACCTTTTTCAGTGTTCACATGAACGACGATCGGGTGATCAATATCCTTCACCTTCTCAAACGCCGCGATAAGCTTATGAACGTCGTTACCTTCGTCGACATACATATAGTCGAGTCCGAGCGACTTGAAGAAGTTGCAGGGATCTTCGCCCTTCGTCTCGCGAAGCTTCTTGAGGGAACCTAGGAAACCTCCATGATTCTCTGCAATCGACATCTGGTTATCGTTGAAGATGATGATCGCGTTGCCGCCCTGCTCGCCCAAGTTGTTGAGCCCTTCGAACGCCATACCTCCGGTAAGAGATCCGTCTCCTATTACCGCAATAACGTTATACTTCTCGCCCTTGAGATCACGCGCCTTCGCCATGCCGCATGCTAGCGAAACCGAAGTCGAGGTGTGGCCGATGATGAAGTGATCGTGAGGCGACTCCGAGGGTTCGGTATAGCCCGAGACGCTATCGTACTTTTCTTCATCGAGATACGCTTCCATGCGCCCCGTGAGCATCTTGTGCGGATAGGCCTGATGAGAAACATCGAAGATGATCTTGTCGACGGGCGAATTAAAAACGCGATGAAGAGCGACGGTCGCTTCCAAGAAGCCGAGGTTGGGACCGACGTGCCCACCATGCGCAGCAGTTCTTTTCAACATCGCCGCGCGCATCTCATCGCAAAGTTCGTTAAGTTTTTCAGCAGGGACAGCTTTGAGGGCCTCCGGCCCGGTAATCTCACGTAAGTTCATATCTTTTTCTCCTTGAATACCTCTTTTTCCTATTTCCAATATTATACCATATTGCGACACTCCTCGCAATAATGTCAATCATCTGGGGTACACTTGGAGTACGCTCCAAGTCAAGGAGAAAAATCAAATTGACTTATGTCAAGATTTGATGATGAGGGCCATGAAAACAAAATCTTCGAGACCCTTCGAGTTGTCGACTCCATGGCCATGACCACTACCGGTCCAAGTCGAGTCTCCGGGGAGAATCATGCGCTTCTCGCCATCATCATCGTACATCGCTTCTCCCGAAAGGACGAAATAGCTCTCGCCTTCATTGTGATGCTCGTGATAGCCCAAGACCGAGCCTGCAGGAATCGTGACCTTCGCATAGAGTCCACACTTGTCCCCAAGCTCTTCTTCCAAGATGAGTTCAAGCTTGATGTCCTTACCGCCATTGGCGCTAGGCTTATAAACAGTATGCATTTTATCGTTCCTTTCTTAACTTGGGCTGGATTATTTACGGTACCAAAATCTCATCAAGTCGCACATCGTGCGGAGCGAGCGGGATCGAGGGAAGTATTTGGAAAGAGTAGGCGAGGCCGATTTTGAGCGCATGCGGGGAGGCGTCTAAGAGGAATCTATCGTACCACCCTCCGCCATATCCCAGGCGTCCGCCTTCAAGGGTAAAGCCAAGTCCCGGCACAAGCCAAGTGTTCACGGCTTTTGCTGAGACTGGCTTCAATTCCTTCGGTTCGAGAATTCCCATCGGATCTTTTCGCAAAGCCGCTTCTTCGAGACTAGTCAACTTTGAAAGGTCATAGGTTTCGCCATTCCATCTTGGCGCAACCACAGTTTCTCCGCGCGATAAGAGGCGGCTTATTGTTATTGATAAATCGATCTCGTCCTTTGACGCCAAATAAACCGCAGTTATGCCCGGCTTGATTTTATGCGCCAACTTATCATTAAGCGAGATTTCCGCGGCCTTTTTCTCGGCAGAAGAAAGCGCTTTTCGCCGCGCTTTCATACTTTCTCGAAGCTCGCTCTTCAAGATCTTATCGTATGAACCGTTGGGCGACAATCAAGGAAGGTTGCGAAGATGGCTAAGGATCGTTCCGAAGGAATCGACAAGTTTCTTCGATTCGAACTGGTCGATGAATCCATCCGCGAGGAATTGATCGATGCGCTTCACGATTAGCGAGAAGGTATCACTAAGGCCATGCTCTTCGATCCAACGCTTGAGGACGAGCGCTTCATCGGTATCGACTCTCGAATCCTGAAGAATACCTTTGGTAAGCATCCAAAACTCGTTGGCAAGTTCTTTATTCGTATAAGCCATCTTAAATCTCCTTATTCTTGTAGCTTATATTTTACCATTTTTCCCCATCTCGCGTCATCACTTTTTTATGCTTTAGAGGAAACAGTGTTAGCAATGCAGTAACGCTTTGTTATACGCTTGGCAACAGTAGACTTATTCTCACTTTGGGGACAGTCCCACCGCATCACTTGGCGCTTACGCGCAAACGCGAAAGAGCCGAAAACCTCTAAAGAGGACGCTAAAGCGAGGTACGCGAAATAATGGTTTATCTTCAGCGCTGCAGGGGAAGGATGTTTTGGTCAACGCGCGAACTCATAATATTTCGCGCTTGGGCTTTCGACGACTGGGCGCAAATACACATCCATGCGAAGCTCACATAGCGTCGATGCGCACATGCCCAAACAACCCTTCTCCCTCCGCTTAAATCCCGCTCGCGCATTTAATTTTCATTCCGCTTTTCTTGATTTTATCCGCTGCCACCATTCAGCAATCAAAGTTATCACCACTACATAGCCTGCCGAAATAATGATTGCCATAAACATATTAGGGAAGATACAAAATCTATCAACTACTAGATTTTGAAATGTTATTGGTATTGCATGACCAATATATACCCACAATGTGTATCTTCCCCAACGAGACAGTTTCTCAACTTGAAATGCGCATAATATTCTTATAATGCAAAAAGTTAATACTAACGCTAAAAACGATTGAAACATTCGTAGCACCATATCATACGGAATTATTACATATGGATTAGACGGTACGAATGTGGGCAAATATCGCGTATACATTAATATAACTGGAACTATTAATACACAAACACTAAATGGTATTCTTGAAAATTTTATATCAAAGTTATCTACTTTAAATAAATATCCTAATACAAAGAAAGGTGCAAATGCAAGAGTTCGTTGAAATGATAATTGATTACCAACGGAAACCATTCCTCCGACAATTAATGCAGAAATCGATATTGCTAATAAAACTTTGGGCGACAATCTATCTCTCATTATTGCAATCGCGATTCGCCAGAATATCAAAGAAAGAATGTACCAGAGCGAGAATCTTGGATGTAGTCCTACAATTTCCTTAATACGAATAGAACCTATCTCGCCATGGCGAATAAAAGGTAACAACGCCGAATACAAACATTGTGCCCATTGTGCACACATATATATTGAAAAGCTGATAAGGCACCATTTAAGAAACTTGCGAATATCGTTCTTCGCCGAAGTAAAATAGCCCGATAGAAATACAAAAGCCGGCATATGAAAGGCATATATCATTTTGTTGATACCTATTCCATAGTCTATGTACGACATATGTCCTAAAACCATTGCAAAAATCAGCAATGCTTTTACGCCATCTATCTTGTCATCTCTGAACATAAAAGGCCTCTCCTTATATTCCTTGTTGAGGCCGTAGGAAGCCGTAGATGAGAATACAAAGAGAGGCACACTCGTGCCTCTACAGAGCATCGTCCATCTTGAAATTTCCTACGTTTCAACAAAACGATTACTTTGCAGTGGTGCAAATTGACTTATCGCGGCACTTCTGCCGCGCATTCAAACGGATTTCTCCCCGCTGAACGATTCATAGTATATCATATTTGCCGCGCTTTGCGCCACAACATTTTGCAAGCTACGCTAAAACTGCCGGGCGTAGCGGCAATATGCCTCGCGTTTGGCGAGGGGAGCCGACGCTAGTCGGCATAAAGCGCGGATGGGTGAAAAGTGCTTTGGACACATGCAAGGCGATGCTATAGGATTTCGGTTGATGAGTAATTACGCTCAGTCATCGACTTGCATGAGCGAGAAGTCCCGAAAGACTTCGTCAATATCTTCGATCAGCGTTCGAACGTTGACCAAAGCACTTTTCCCCCATCCGCGCAAACTTACAAATCTGCCGCGGGATTTGGTACCATACCAAATGATCTTTTGGTACTATACCGAAAAACAATTTGGTGCTACACCAAAAGATCATTTGGTGCGGCAGCAAAAGTTCTTTTCGTGCGGCACGGAAAGGTTTTCTCGGGCGGGCATCTCCTCTTCAAGGCAAAACAACTGATGGTTTGCCGCGCTAAACCTGTCACAAAACTGTCACCTGTCACGTGACACTTTTAGGGTAAATCGGCACCTCAAGCGAAAACTGTCACCCAAAACAGCCTACCCCCCTCGCCACAAAACTCAGCCCTTTTTGGGCTTCTTTTTGAGCTTTTCCATGACCTCACGGTCCACGTGTGTCATTTCTGCCGCAGTGAATTAAAGAACCTCCTCTATCGGATTAGCTTGCCTCAGCTATCAAATTTATTAGTCCGCACTGGGAAATTATGGAGGTAGCACTATCAAAATAAAAGTGACACCATGTCACAAGGCCGAGTGACACCATGTCGCAAATCGAAGTGACACTATGTCACTTGGACGGAGCTCAGTATGTCACTTTCCGCCGCCTCACCCTGTAACTCTTCTCACTTTAATAGTCAGATTAAATCTGCTGCGGATGAGCTAATAAAAATTATGCGCGTTTGTAGGTTCCGTCCGTGGTCATTTCCCAAGCTTGCTTGCGATCCGAGAGCATCGCGGCGAAAAGCGTGAAGAGGCGCTTACGAATCGGTTTTGAGCGAACGGGAGAAGCGACTTCCACGCGGCGCGTCGTATTGCGGGTCATGAAATCGGCGCTTGAGATGTAGACATCGGCCTTATCTCCCATGCCGAAGACATAAAGCCGCGCATGTTCGAGGAATCTGCCGACGATGCTGACAACGCGGATATTCTCGGTTACTCCCTTAATGCCCGAAACCAAGCGACAGATGCCGCGGACTACGAGATCGATTTTTACTCCGGCCTTGGAAGCTTCTACCAACGCGGCCATAATGTCGAGATCGGTAAGCCCATTGAGCTTTAGCCCTATATAGCCGTACTTCCCCGCCTTCGAGCGTTCCGTTTCTCGCTTGATGAAAGCGAGAATGCGCGGCTTGAGCGTATGAGGAGCGACCAAGAGCTCGTCGGTCGCTTCGGGCAAATTACCTAGAGCCAATGCGCGGAATATCTTCGCGGCATCGGAAGCGATCTTCTTATCGCTCGTCATAAGCGAAAAATCGGTATATAGACGAGAGGTCTTTTCGTTATAGTTGCCAGTGCCAATTTGGGTGATCGTCTCAAGCCCATGATCTCCTCGTCTCGTCACGAGGCAAAGCTTCGAGTGGACCTTATAGCCCTCAAGTCCATACACGACCTGGCAACCCGCCGCTTCCAAGCGACGCGAAAGTTCGATGTTGTTTTCTTCGTCGAAGCGTGCCTTCAGTTCGACGACGACTTCGACCTCCTTGCCGTTTTCCGCGGCAGTTATGAGCGACTCGACGATTTGGCTTTGGGCGGCGACACGATAAAGCGTCATACGAATCGAGACCGTCTTCGGATCGACCGCCGCTTCATGTAGAAAGGTCAGGAACGGCTGCATCGAGTCCTCGGGATAAACGAGGAGTCGATCGGCTTTTCGAATCTGCGGCAGAATCGCGCCCGGCGAAAAGACCGAATGCCTATCGGGAGTATGACGCGGATAAAAGAGTTCGGGATAATTTCTAAGCCGATCTCGAAACGTCTCAAAAAACGCGAGGTCGAGCGGATACTTCGAATAGACGATTATGTCATCGTCAATTTCGAGATGCTTTTTCAAGTCCTTGAGCAAATCGTCCTCAATCGGATTCACGATCTCGAGTCGGACGGGCGAGAGATGGCGCCGCGCTTTCATGAGCTTTTTCATGAACTCGCGATAATCTTCGCTATCGTCATATTCCGCGTCAGGATCGAGGTCTGCGTTACGCGAGACGCGAATCAAGGTCGCCGCGTGAACATCGTACCCCGGGAAAGCGCGAAACGCTTCGTGGCAAATCACGTCTTCCAGTAGCGCCTGACGCCCGGAGGAAAGCGCTACCAACCTAGGAAGCCCCGTAGTCGTACAACCGACGACTCCCAAGCGGCGCTTTTTCGCGTCGCTTCCCTTTGCGCCCTTGCGCCCAAGCCATGCGACGAGATAGATTTCCCGGTCTCGAAGAAACGGAAAGGTTTGGCGTTTTCCGAGAGCTATCGCCGTAAGATAAGGAGCGACCGCCTGAACGAACCATTTGTCGAGTTCTTTTTTCTCGTCTTCGCTCCACTCCTCCGGGCGCGTCAATTCGACGGAAGAAACTCTAAGCCCTCTCACTTCTTCGAGCAGCTCGCCGAAAAGCTCCTCCTTGCGAGCGAGGAGTCGCGAGGCCTCGCTTCTCACCGCTTTGAGCTCCTCCTCACTTCCCGCTCGATCAATCAACGTTCCGACGCGCACTCGAAAGAACTCGTCGAGATTCGTTTGGAAGATGCGAAGGAACTGGAGCCGTTCGCAAAGCGGCACGTCTTTGCGCGCGCCTTCTTCCATAACGCGTTCGTTGAACTTGAGCCAGCTGAGCTCACGATCGACCAGATAAGGGAGTTGCTCTTGCATTTTCTTGGATTACCTTTCGTTCAAGATACGCTCCAAGTAGCCCTCTCGAATTCCGACGGGGGAAACTTCGAGAACTTTCGCGTCGAAACGCTTCAAGAGATTGCAAAGAATCGTAAGGCCGGGGATGATTGTGTGAATGCGATGAGGACAGATACTCAAGACGAGACGCTGAGCTTCCGGAGAGCCATCAACTATATACTCTCTCAGTCGGAAGATTTCTTCGCGAGTGAAGACGGCGCGGCGTTCATCACGCGACAAGAACTCATTGGCGAGCTTCATGATCGAACGATTGCTGCCCCCGATTGCGCAGACATAATCGGCAGGGCCGAACTTCGCGACTTCTTCATCGGAGATTCGATTCTTGACCGCTTCGCGCAGGCGCTTCAATTCCTTGCGCTTCGGCCAGATTTCATGCTCGACGAATTCATCGAAGAGATTCAAGGAGCCGACCGGATACGAGGCGCAGCGCTTAACTCCTTCTTTGTCGAAGCGCGTCACTTCCGTCGAGCCACCTCCAATGTCGACGAGAATCCCCTCCTCGGCACGAAGCGAGCTTTTTACGCCTGCATAGCCAAGGTTCGCTTCGGCGGAACCCGATAGAACCGAGATTTCCAGATCGACCGATTGGCGTAAGCGCTTCAAAACGGCGCTCGTATTCGAGATATTGCGAAGAACCGCCGTCGCAAAAGCGGAAAGGCGGTCGATCTTGATGGGTTTCAAGTAACTCTTCAAATCAGTAAGCGCTTCGCAAAGTCGATAGATACCGGCTTCCGAAAGTTGCCCATCGCGTATGTAGCTGGCAAGACCTGCCTGGACCTTGCGCGTCAAGAGTAACGAGTAGTCGCCCGACTTGGCAACCGTGTAGACGTTCATGCGGATCGTGTTCGACCCGATATCGAAAATGGCGATGTTCATTTCTTGAATTTTACCGAGAGGTAGTCTTGGGTGAGAGGATCTTTGGGATTGTTGAAAAAATCTTTCGTGTCGCCGACTTCGACGATTCTGCCGCGATAGAAGAAAGCGGTCGAATCCGAAATGCGAGCGGCCTGTTGCATGTTATGAGTTACGATTACGATGGTGAAGCGCTCTCTCAGTGAGTCCATGAGCTCCTCGATCTTCGCCGTTGCAATCGGGTCGATAGCGGAGGTCGGCTCGTCCATTAAAAGAACTTCCGGCTCCGCGGCAATTGCACGCGCTATCGAAAGACGCTGCTGCTGACCGCCCGAAAGCGCGAGGCCGTTTTTGCCGAGCGAGTCCTTTACTTCGTCCCAAAGCGAGGCGCCCTTCAAAGCCGCTTCTACACGATCTTCAAGTTCACGCCCTTTCAGCTTATAATGAAGGCGCAAGGGATAAGCAACATTATCGAAAACGCTCATCGGGAACGGGGTCGGCTTTTGGAAGATCATACCGATACGCCGCCTCAAATCGAGAAGATCGACATCCTCGTCCAAAATGTTCTCACCATCCAAGAGAATCTTCCCTTCCGCACGCTGACCTCGGTAGAGTTCGAAGATGCGGTTGTAGACTCGAAGGTGAGTCGACTTTCCGCAGCCGCTCGGGCCGATGATGGCGGTAATCTTGTTCGCTTCGATATCGAGCGAGTTGTTGAACAAGGCCTGCCTCTCGCCATACCAGAACGAGAGATTGTCGGTGCGGATTTTGTATTTACGATTAAGCTTCATTGTTTTTCCTTTTCAGCATAATATCTCGAGACCAAGTTTACCGCGAGAATGATCGCGGCAATCACGAACGCCGCGCCCCAGCCTGCGCGATGCATCGCTTCAAACGGCGAGTTCATCGTGTAGTCGGTAATAAGTACGGGAAGCGACGCGGTAGGCCCCGAGAAATAACTCGTCGGCCAACTGTCGGCAAAGAGCGCGGTAAAAAGCAAGGGCGCGGTTTCGCCGGAGACTCGAGCGAGCGCGAGGAGGACGCCCGTCAAAATACCGCCTCTTGCCGCGCGGAAGATGACTTTAAGAGTGCCACGGGATCTCGTCTCGCCTAACGCGAGGACGCTTTCTCGAAGCGAGTCGTTCACCATTCGAAGCATGTCTTCGGTCGTACGCATAACGACCGGGAACATCAAGAACGCGAGAGCTACCGAACCCGCAAAGCCCGAGAAGCGTCCGAACGTAACGACGACTAACGCATAGACGAAGATGCCGACGACTACCGAAGGAATGCCCATCAAGACATTCCCCGTGAAACGAAGGATCGAAGCGAGCTTCGAGTCGCGCCCATATTCGGCAAGATAGATTCCCGCTGCCATTGCCGGAGGAAGAGCGATAAGCGCCGCGCCGAAAGTTATGAGGAGAGTCCCCAAAATCGCGTTGGCGATACCCGCTCCCGCTTCGCCATAGGGCTTACTCGGAGAAGTGAGGAATTCCCATGAGAGCATCGACGCGCCATAATAAAGAATCGTCGAAACGATGATGATCATTATGAGGAGGCCGAGCGACGAAGAGACCGCCGAAGTGATCTTGAAAAGCGAATCCGCGATTCTGCGCGGCAAAGTCGAGCGACGAATCATTTTACCTTCCCCCTTTTCAAGTAAAGCTGAGCGAGAATCTGGATGGCGAACTCGAGCATCAGGAGGATGAAGCCGAGCGCGAAGAGGACCGAGCGATGCAGCCCTTCAGCTTCCGCGAAGTCATTGGCGAGAGCGGAAGCTATCGTGGTGCAGCCGTCGAAGAGTCCCGAGGGAATCATGTTAAGCCCGCCTGCCACGAAAAGTACCGCCATAGTTTCTCCGAGCGCACGCCCGAGCCCGATGAAGATACCGCCCGCGAGGCCATTCTTGCCGAAACTTAAAATCACGTCTTTCACGACTTCGAAGCGCGTCGCCCCGAGACCATACGCCGATTCTTTCAGGACATCGGGCGTCATCGTGATCACGTCGCGCATTACGGCGGTAATGTAAGGGAGTATCATGATCGAGAGAATGAGCGAAGCGGAAAAGAGACTGAAGCCGAAGTGAGGGCAGATGAAGTCGATACCCCACATACCGAAGATGACGCTCGGAATCGCCGCTAACATGTCCATTGCGCGAGACAAGGGATTCGCAATCCACTTCGGCGCATCACTCGCCCACATTGCCGCGGCAAAAGCGAGAGGCGTCGCAATCAAAAGCGCCAAGAGCGAGGTGAAGAGCGTACCTGAAAGTGCGCCGAGAGCTCCGAATTCTCCGGACGAAGGATTCCACACATCGGAGAAAAGGAACTTAAGTCCGAAGGTCTTCCAGGCGTCAAAGCCCGAGAACCAAAGGACGATTAGAAAAGCTGCCGCCAGCACCACCGTAAGTGATGCCGCGGCAAATGTAAGCGATTTGAAAACTCGTTCGGACATTTTCGTTTTTTACTTGAGGTAAGTCGCCTTGATAAGCTCGACTTCGCTCTTTTCGAGCGGGATGTAGTTGAGCTCTTCGGCGGTCTTGCCGCCTTCGTCGAAGCACCACTTCACATATTCGTTAAGCGCGGCACGCTTCTTCGGCGCGAGGTCATCACGAATGAGGAGGTAAGTTAGACCTAAGACTTTTTCGTTCGGAATCGTAGCGACGGGAATCTTCGCTTCGAGCGCGTAGGTAAGTTCGGTGTAGCCGATCGAGCCCTTGACGCGCGAGACCATGCCGCAGACGCCCGGGTTCTTCTGACCCGCGAGGCCGACAGGCCACGTTACGATAGCGCCCGAGCCGATTTCGCTCGCCCACTTCTCGGAAACGCGCGAGAGGAAGCTCGTCCAGACGAACGTCGTACCCGAGCCATCACCACGATGCACGACCGTAATCGGGAGTTTCGGGAGCTTGAGTTCGGGATTAAGCGCCTTGATGCGAGGATCGTTCCAAACGCGAATTTCGCCGCGGAAGATGTCGGCTACGATTTCGCCCGTAAGGACGAGCTTGCCCGAAGCGACGCCGGGGAGATTGACGATCGGAACGACGGAACCTGCGACCATCGGGAATTGGGCGATGCCTTCTTTCTTGAGGTCTTCTTCGCTCATCGGCGCGTCAGTACCCGCAAAGTCGAGCGTGCCCGCTTTGATCTGCTTGATACCGGCGGAAGAGCCGACGGACTGATAGTTGACGTTCACTTCCTCATGGGCCTGAGAATACTGATACGTCCACTTCTGATAGAGAGGCGCGGGGAACGAGCCGCCGGCACCATTAAGCGTAATGAGTGACGCCAAAAGAATCGAGATCATGATTTTCTCCTTGAGTTACGTTTGACACTTAGAACTTATACGAAATCTCGAAGCCGAAGATATTCGTCGGATCGGCTTTGTCGGGATGATGCGAGATGTCGTGCTGGACCATGAAGTAGGTCGAAGCGGAAAGATCCTTGATCGAAGGAATCGGCTTAAAGGAGATGCCGAACTGCGTACGAGTGCGGTCGAAAGCGTCGCTCTTTTTCTGGCCGTTCTTGTCGGAGAAGAAGAATTCTTCCGAAAAGAAAGGCGAGAACTTGAAGTCGGTTACGCTCCAGCTCGTGCGAAGACGAAGGCGCTCACGATAGCGAACGTAGTCGCTCGAGCCCGCCTTCTGACGAAGTTCGAAACGCGTACGTGCATCGAGCTTCAAGGTCCAAAACTCGGGAGCCGAGAGGACGAGGTCCATCGTCGGACGATTCTCGACGAGCATCTTGCCATGACCCGACTTTCTTTCGCGAACATATCTGTCGCCGACGAAGCCGCTGAAGTAAGGCGAGAACTTGTAACCGATCTGGAACAAGGTTTCTTCGTCGATGAGGCGAGAGTTATCGTACTTGAGCTCTTCCTCAAGCTTGAACTGGACGTTAGCGAGAGAGCTTCCTTCCATCGACTTGAAAGGCTCAGCTTCGACGCCGCCTTTTAGCCAGATCTGATCATCACGAGCGATACCGGCCGTTGCTACCAAGGCAAGAGCCGCAAACAGAGTTAGTTTTCTTATGTTCATTCGTTTCTCCTTATTCGGACTTTTATGTACCGAATATTATACGAAACGAATGTAAGGCCTTATCGCTTAGAGAGGTAAAGAGATTGTAAAAGCTAGCGCTCAGCAGTTTTGAAGAGTCAATTAGGGACAGACCCCAATTGGCATTTTACCCAATGTTTATGCGGGTGAAATCGAGGTCCGCGCGGCGAAAACCGAAGAGTCGATTTTCGTCAAAGATTCCAAAAAATCACTTGTTGAGGTGCGAGAGCTCGCGGTAAAGCATATCAAGATAGGGAAGATGAACTCCGCGAGAAGCGGCGAGTCTAAGCGGTTCTCCGCAAATCGCCTCGACTTCCATCTCTCTTCCCGCACGATAATCGAGCATCATCGAGGTCATGTAAGGCGTCATCTTGTCGGTCATGTCAATCATCGCTTCGGCAAAGCTATCGGGGATTTCGCGTCCGAAAGCTGCGGCGCCTTTTTGCACTTCGGCCATAAGCGAGCGGAACAAGGGGCGAAGCGTCTTATCTGCAACCATCTCCGCAGTCGTCGCATTAAGGACTACGCTCATTCCATTATAAGGAATATTCCACATGAGCTTGCGCCAACGCCCGAGCAGCAAATCGTCGAGGACTTCATTTTCGATTCCGGCGTTCGTGAGCAATTCGGAAAGCGCTTTTAAGCGCGGCGTTATGCCCTTCTTCCCGAAATCTGCCGCGTATTCACCCAAAGTAATCTTGCCATAATCGAGATGCTTGATGTGCCCCGGTCCGACCTTGTTGGAACAAATAAAGCAAAGGCCGCCCGCGACACGATCATTACCGACGATCTTCGCGATTTCATCATCCGCACCAAGACCATTCTGCAAGGTGAGGACGAGCCCATCCTCCGCTGTCACGAGCGGAAGGATCTCCTTAAGGATATCGTTCTTGACCGCCTTAAGTCCCACAATTACAAGATCGCACTTCGGCATATCCGCGGCGCTTTTGTAGGCGTTCACTTGGGCTAGTTCGATATCGCCTTTGACCGATTCGACTTTCAGACCCTTCGCCTTCACATGTTCATAGTCGGAATGAAAGAGGAAGTGAACGTCGTTACCTGCCGCGGCAAGTCGCGCTCCATAGTAGCCGCCGATAGCCCCCGTACCGATTATACCGATTTTCTTGAACATGGTCTTTACCTTCTTTTTCTTTCTGCCGCATATTATATCAAATATCATCTGCGACATAAAGAGGGCAAATATCAATATTATCCTAATCTCGTCGCCTCCGGCGGGGAGCGGCGAATAAAAGAAAAGCTTGAGAGCTGTCACCAGCCGAACGCATGCGCGTTATTTTGAATAGTCTACAATATCTTCGTCTTCATGTTTGCCGCGGACTATGTGCATAACGCATCATCAAGCAAAATCATATAGCCGCGTCAAACATGTGCCAGCTTCAACTTTTCTTTTATTCGCCTTTTGCCGCGCCAGATGCGCGGCAGTCCGACATCACGTCGGCATAAAAAACGCCGCGGGACAGCCCGCGGCAGTTTTGTTTGCCACAGGACACAATGAGAAGCAAAGGGGAAGCCAAGGGGAACTAAAGGGGAGACGAAGGAGAACTCAAGGAGAAGAAGTTGAAAGGCCAAACGCGTAGAATATCTTCCCTGCGCACTAAAAAAAGCCAAGTTACACGAAACCCATACTCAAGTCACACGTAAACGGTCCCGCGCGCACATGTAAACCATTCTCATGTTACATGTGACTTGGCGCTTACTCACATGTGACTTTGGCTTAAGTTACATGTGACTTACGAACAAGTTACATGTGACTTGACTTTCCGCATCCGCACCACTTCACTTTCTCGTCCTACCACTCCAACTTTCTGAATCGTTACTGAGCTCATTCTGACCAGAATCTGAGTCCATTTTGAGTCGTTACTGCATTCAAAGTGAGTCATTTCATCAAAACATTGCGCTCCTAGCATCAAAGCATGCACTTATCTACCATTACGCAAAATGCCGCGTTTCGTAGTGCCACACACTTCATTCGGAACCCTATTACCCAATATTAGTCAAAGCTCATCAAGAAAAAATAAATCAACATAATTACACAAAACATTGTTTTAATAAAAACCCCTGACAGGAATCCAACTATCGAACCGATAGCGCTTAATATAGCATCATTAGTAGATCGTCTTGCAATAATTTCTCCTATAAACGCCCCAAGAAACGGGCCTAAAATCAGACCTGTTGGTAGAGCGAATAATCCTAGAATTGTTCCGATTGCGCACCCTCTAACGCCAAACTTCGTACTTCTGAATCTTTTCGCTCCGATTGCTGGTATAAAATAGTCAAGCACAGTTATGACAATCGTTAAAGCGCCAAATACAATCAAAATCGCAATGGATGGAGAGGTTTTAGTTGGTAGTAAGCAAAGTATCCCTAGATATGCCAGTAGCGGACCCGGGACAATCGGCAAAAAGCAGCCGATCACCCCTGTTATTATCATAATGATGAAGATACTATAATAGACTATATCCATCGTAGCGTCACATATCACTTATGATTAAACGAAGCTCGCTCCATTGCCATCAGTAGTAATCGTACAAATATCTATAACGCTCCAAACTGCAACAACAATCCAAGGGATAATGAGCCACCCAGTTAGCATTGTTAGAATCAACTGCCAAACTGCTCGGCTGTGTCTTCCAGCATAGAAATTATGAAGGCCAAATGTGCCGAAGAAAAGTCCTAACAAAACATATGTCACTCTACTCTTAGGTAAGCAAACATAAACCGGTTGTTTTTCTACTACGACCTCCTTTTTAACGTTCGCACATTGCAATTCAGTCCCACAACTTGGGCAAAATCTAGCAATACAGTCTAATTTTACGCCACAATTGTGGCAAAATTTCATATCCGTCATCGCCTACCTCCACACTGAAATATCCATGATATAATATGACCCGTAGCAATATATCTTGCTACGGGCCTTTGGGATTTGCTTATTTATTGGCAAAAGCAGCATCAAGCTTGGCCTTGTTCCAACGCTCACGCGCCATCTTTGCCATCTCCTTATCAACTACGCGTTTACCGAGGGGTGCAAACGACGACTTACTGAGATTAAAGCAAGCTACGCCCCACGGGATACCAATGACTGTGAAGCAAAAGGCAACTCCAACAACTGCTGCATAGATCGCCAACCACCAACCAAAAAAGACGACCCATACGAACTGGGCAAATCCCGTTCCAAAAACACGCTTCTCGCCCAACATTTCGGCAGGAATGATATCCTTACCAAAGGGAAAGAACGCAAACATTGCAATCCTGAAACACGCAAAGCCAAGCGGGATACCAATAATTGTTAGGAAGCAGCCAAGCCCAGCCGCACACCAAGAGAGCCCCAACCAGATGCCAGCACAAATGAACCAGAGCAGATTTAACACGAATGTCATATTTTGTTTCCTTTATTACTTTTGCCGTTATACTTAATCTCTCCAAGAGGCCAACGGAGAAACCTTTTGGAGGATATATCAAAACGTTTTATTCCGACTTCAAGAATACTAGAATTCCATCATTTACAACAAAGCGAAGCCTAACACCAAGTTTTGTACTGCAATATTCTTCTATGCTTGTTACGCGATAATTCGTCTTAATACCAGTCGGTGAGAACATATCCAATGACTTTGAAGAATCTAGCCTCGCATCATGCTTAATCTCATCTAAATAATCAAAAGATTTCGCTTTCCCACTCTCCTTTTTTACACATTGCTTAATCGCCTGTTGGAATATTACAGAATCTTCGCAATCCAAATACTTAATAGATCCTTTTTTTGACAATCCTATGCTCGTAACCACAAGGTTCTGCTTCCAATTTTCCATAACATGTGAATAAAAGTCCTTTTGATTGTAATCATTATCAAGATTATCATTCCATCCAAACCATATATCCGCTTTCCCTCCCAACAATCCCTCTTTCTCTGCGATAATCATTGCTTCATAATACGGCATCCCAAGATAGAATGGTCCAATCCCAATCTTTTCCTCGTGAGATTTATTTCCTTGCTTAGCGGAATTAAGAACACGTTGCTTTTCAGCTTCCCCTACTAAGCTAATCATCCGCAGCATCCTAACAAGAACATCTTTCCTATCCACATCATACTCTTGCTTCGAAACAAAGTCCCTTGACATAAATGCTTCAGCCGCTTCTGACGATTTTATCCTCGCAACAACATCAAATAGATCGTCTTTTCTCACCTCATCAGGGAAAGACTTAAGCATTCGAATAACATCATCTTGGCTTCTTAAGCTATCAAAAAGGCTACTAGGTGCGAATCCGCCATCTTTGGTCATGAGGGCATACATATCAGGCACTTGCTTCCCGTCCACA
>JAZLMG010000057.1:0-77633 GCA_045598585.1 Kiritimatiellia bacterium | reverse complement strand
TTGCCGGAGATAAGTGGAATAAGCCAGATACCTATTATGTTATTCGCGATAAAATCATTCCCGGCAATAAGCTCGACCCGAAAAAGATTGAAAAGGGCATGGCGGTTTGGTTTAAAAAGTGATATAATATTAGATATAATTTGATGAAGATTTCGTTGATAACGGTTTGCTACAATAGTGCCGCGGTGATCAAGACCGCGCTTGATTCCGTTTTTGCCCAAAAAGGTGTGGAGATCGAGTATATCGTTGTTGATGGCGGCTCGACTGACGGAACAGTAGAAATCTTGAAGGATTATTCTTCAGCTCCAACTCATAACCCCAACTTCACATTCCGATACATTTCGGAACGTGATGCCGGAATGTATGATGCGCTCAATAAGGGCATCAAAATGTCGACGGGCAAGGTGATCGGTTGGCTCAATGCCGACGATGTGCTCGCGTCCGACGATGTGCTTGCGAAAATTGCCGCGGCTTTTTCCTCCGACCCGACTCTCGACGGCACCTACGCCGACATCCGTTTCGTCCGAGAGCTCGGCGGGCCGACCTCTCGCTACTGCTCCGGCCGTCACTTCCGTCCTTGGATGTTTCGTTTCGGCACACAAACGGCGCACCCCTCGACTTTCTTCCGCCGCACATCTTTTGATCGCTGGGGTTTCTACTCGCTTGATTACGGGATGTTCGGTGACTTTGAACTCCTCCTGCGCTTCATCTGGCGCCACCGCGCGAAAATGTGTTACTTGCCGCTCTGTACGACGGTTATGCGCTCCGGTGGCGCTTCGACGAACGGCTGGCGCACGACGCTAAAGATTAATCGCACCGATCTTCGCGCCCTTAAAGCTAACGGCTGCTGGAGTTGCTATTTATTCCTATATTCTCGCTATCTGTTCAAGATTTGGGGCTTTCTCTTCAAACGGTGAAGTTGTCTGTAACTTCCGCATTGTACGCCTTCTGTTTTAAGCTGTTGCAACAGTAAGCGAGAATATGATATAATATCAAGAAGCAATTTCAAAGGAAAGACTATGGCTATCACGAATCTCACGGCGGATCAGCTCCGCGACATGTATCTTAAGTTCTTCGAATCGAAGGGGCACAAGATCATCCCCGGCGCGTCGGTCATTCCCGAAAATGACCCGACGGTTCTCTTCACGACTGCCGGTATGCACCCGCTCGTGCCGTATTTGATGGGCCAGATGCCTCACCCTGCAGGAACGCGCCTCACGGACGTTCAGAAGTGCGTTCGTACGGGCGATATCGACGAAGTCGGCGACGCCGCGCACTTAACTTTCTTCGAAATGCTCGGCAACTGGTCGCTCAACGACTATTTCAAGCGCGAAGCGATTTCGTGGTCGTTCGAGTTTTTGACGACGAAGCTCGGCTTCGATCCTTCGCAGCTTTCGGTTACCGTTTTTCGCGGCGAAGGCAAGGAAGGTGACGAGGGCTATATTCCCGCCGATGAAGAAGCGGTCGAGATTTGGAAGTCGCTCGGCATTCCCGATGAGCGTATCTACCGCCTCCCGCGCGAGGACAACTGGTGGGGTCCTGCGGGCACCACGGGACCTTGCGGCCCCGATACCGAAATGTTCATCGATACGGGCAAGGAAAAGTGTGGCCCCGACTGCCGTCCCGGTTGCCACTGCGGTAAGTTCATCGAGATTTGGAACGATGTCTTCATGCAGTACAACAAGAACGAAGAAGGCAAATTCGTCCCGTTAGGTCGTCATAACGTTGATACCGGCATGGGCGTCGAACGTACGATTTGCATGATGACCGGAGCGAAGACCGTTTACGATACCGAAATCTTCGCGCCGATTATGGCGAAGATCGATGAGCTCTCGAGCGCTGAAGTCGTTTCGAAGCTCTCGGAAGAAGAGTCTCTTAAGGCGCGTCGCGTTATTGCCGACCACATGCGCACGGCGACGTTCATTCTTTGCGATCCGAAGGGCGGCGTGAAGCCCGGTAATGTCGGCGCGAACTATGTTCTTCGCCGCTTGATTCGCCGCGCGATTCGTTATAGCCGCATCTTGGGTATCGCCGAGGGCTTTACGGTCAAGATGGCGGAAGTCATTTGCGAAAAGTACAAGCACGTCTATCCAGAACTTGCCGCGAACTTGGAACAGTGCCGCGCCGATTTGGAGCAGGAAGAAAAGCGCTTCAACGCGACGCTCGATAAGGGTGAGGCGATGTACAATAAGGTCGCCGAGCAGCTCAAGCTTCATGGTCAGAACCAGATTTCGGGTAAGACCGCGTTCAAGCTCTACGACACCTTCGGCTTTCCGATCGAACTTACTCTTGAGATGGCTGCGAAGGACGGCCTTACGGTCGATAAGGCGGGCTTCGACGAAGCGAACTTGAAGCATCAGGAACTTTCGCGCACGACATCTGCGGGCTCCTTTAAGGCCGGTCTTCAGGATAACTCCGAAGTCGTCACCCGCATGCACACGGCGACTCACCTCCTTCACGCGGCGCTTCATCAGGTCCTCGGACCGACCGCCAACCAGAAGGGCTCGAACATCACGGCGGAACGACTTCGATTCGACTTCGCTTGGGATCAGAAGATGACCGACGAAGAAAAACAGAAGGTCGAATCTCTCGTCAATAAGTGGATTGAAGAGGGTATCGACGTCACGATGAAGATGACGACGGTCGAAGAAGCGAAGGCGGAAGGCGCGATGGCGCTCTTCGGCGCCAAGTACGGCGACCAGGTCTCGCTCTACTCGATCGGAGAAATCTCGAAGGAAATCTGCTGCGGTCCTCACGTCAAAAACACGAAGGAACTCGGCAGCTTCAAGATCAAGAAGGAAGAAGCTTCTTCTGCCGGCGTTCGCCGTATCAAGGCGGTCATCGGTAATATGTAAGAGTGACGAAAAAAGAAGAGAAGTGGATTCTAACGCGAGAGACGATCGGTAAGGGTCGTCTCTCCGTCATCATGCCCGCTTACAATTTAAGTGGCGAGCTTGAGAAGAATCTGCGCGAGACCGCAGCACTCTTCCGCGAGCATCAAATAAGGGTGGAACTTGTCCCTGTCGATGACGGCTCGTCGGACGGGACTCGCCTCGAGCAAATCTGCCGCGGAATAGCTCAGGATGAACTTATAAAAGTCATTCCCGTCGTTTTGAAGGAGAATGGCGGGAAAGGTGCCGCGCTTAAGGCCGGATTCGAAGCGTCAAGCGGCGAATACGTGCTCTTGCTGGACGGAGACCTAGATATCCATCCCAAAGAGACGCCTTGGTTTTTCGCTTCGATGATCGAAAACGCCGCCGACATCGTCGTAGGCTCGAAGCGCCACCCGAAAAGCGTGGTCGATTATCCTTGGCATCGCCGACTTTTCAGCGCCGTTTACTTTACGCTCGTTCGTCTCTTCTTGGGGCTGAAAGTCACCGACACCCAAACGGGAATGAAGCTGTTCAAGCGCGAAGAATTGAAAGAGGCTCTTGATCGGATGCTGGTTAAAACATACGCCTTCGACCTCGAACTTCTCGCTATCGCCCATAGTCGCGGCGCGAAGATATCCGAAGCTCCGGTCGTCATTCGCTTCGGAGAAAAGTTCGGCTGCTTGAAGCTGAAGACCGTCTTTCAAATGGCAAAGGATTCGCTTGCGGTCTTTTATCGGCTTCAAGTCCTCGACTACTATTCGAAGGTCGAAGTGCCGCACTCGCTTGAAGAAAAGCCGCTTGTCTCCATCGTGATACCATGCCCCGAAGAAAGCGATGTCTTGAAAGAATGCCTCGCGGCGATTTCAAAACAAACTTACAAGAATCACGAAGTGATTGTGCTCCCAGATTCGAGAACCGGGAAGGTTAGTCCCGCTAAGAAGCGCAATCAAGGAATCAAAGAAGCGAAGGGGGAGATCGTAGCTTTTATCGATGACGATGCATATCCGGAGGAACATTGGCTCGAATATGCGGTAAAGTATTTCGGGGAAGCGAAGATCGGCGCGGTAGGAGGCCCGGGAGTCACTCCGCCGAAGGACAAGTATCTCGCCAGAATCTCCGGACGCATTTACGAAAACATCTTCGTCTCCGGAGGCTTTCGTTATCGTTATGTCGCGGGCGGCGTCAGGCGAGATGTCGACGATTATCCTTCGTGTAATCTCCTCGTCAGGAAGTCGCTTCTCGAAAAGATCGGCGGCTTCAGGACCGATTATTCGTTCGGCGAAGATACGCTTCTTTGCAAAGACATTATCGATTCGGGCTTCCGCATAGTTTACGATCCGTGGGCGCTCGTCTATCATCATCGCCGTGACTCAATCCTCGCACACTTTCGTCAGCTCTCGCGTTGGGCGTTTCATCGCGGTTATTTCGTAAAAAACTATCCGTCTAACTCGCTAAAGCTCTCGTATTTCGTCCCGACGGTTTTCGTCGTGGGATTTTTCCTTTTACCTTTACTATGGCCTTTGTATGCGATTTATGGTATACTAATAATGATGACGACCATTGCGATTAACCCCCTGACGTGGGTGCTTACCGCTTTGGGAGTTGTCTTAACGCATATGACTTATGGCGTTCACTTCGCGAGAGGGCTTCTTGCGAGGAGGGCGAAAACGGAATTCATTGGAAAGGATCATCGAAAATGACGACTCAAATCGTTCTCTGGCTTCTCGCCGCGTATCTCATCGGCGGCATTCCCTTCGGTTTCATTATCGGTAAGTGCCGCGGTGTAGACGTTAGAACCGTGGGCTCAAAGAATATCGGCGCTACCAACGTTTTCCGCACGGTAGGCAAGAAGTGGGGCTTTTTGGCACTTTTCCTCGATATGATGAAGGGCTTCGGACCGACTTACGCGGCAACCTGCGTCTTCGGTAATGCGCATTGGCTCCCGCTCGTAGTCGGCGTAACTTGCGCCGTTGGTCATATGCTTACGCCTTATATGAAATTCAAAGGCGGCAAGGGCGTCGCGACCGGCGCGGGAATGCTTTTCGGGCTCGTCCCCGGACTTATGGGGATTACCTTCCTCGTCTTCGTCGCGCTCTTCGCCTGCTCCAACTATATCTCGCTTGGGAGCTGTGGCGCGGCGACTTTCATCGGCATTATGATCTGGATTCCCGTACTCGGTTATCCCGGCTATGCGAATCTTCCTCAAGCCATTCTCGTCACTTTAATCGCCGCGTTCGTCGTCTACAAGCATCGCGCCAATATCGGCCGCTTGATTGCGGGCAACGAAAACAAAATCTATATTTTCAAGAAGCCGGAGGCCAAGTAAAAATGATTTCGGATAACGTCAAAAAAGGTAAAGAACGCGCTCCTCACCGCTCGCTTTTCTTCGCGACCGGCATGAAGAGAGCCGATATGAAGAAGCCGTTCATCGGTATTTGCAACTCGTACGAATCTTTCGTCCCCGGTCACTGCCACCTCAATAAAGTAGGTGAGCTTCTCAAAAAGGCCATTATCGAAGCTGGCGGCGTCCCGATGGAATTCAACACGATAGCCGTTTGCGATGGCATCGCAATGGCACATCAGGGCATGAAGTACTCGCTCCCGAGCCGCGAACTTATCGCCGATTCGGTCGAATCTATTGCGCGTGCTCACTGCTTCGACGCGATGATTTGCGTTCCCAACTGCGACAAGATCGTGCCCGGAATGCTCCTCGGCGCTCTTCGCCTCAATATCCCGACGATTTTCGCTTCGGGTGGCCCGATGGCGCCCGGTAAGCATCCGCTAACGAAGAAAGATTCCGATCTCAACACCGTCTTCGAGGGTGTCGGCGCGGAAAACGCGGGGAAGATCACCGCGAAAGATCTCGAGAAAATCGAAGAGACTTCTTGTCCCGGCTGCGGCTCGTGCTCGGGTATGTTCACGGCGAACTCGATGAACTGCCTCTACGAAGCGCTCGGCCTCGCGCTTCCCGGAAACGGCTCGATTCTCGCAATCGACCCGAAGCGCGAAGAACTCTGGAAGGCCGCGGCGAAACGTATCGTTCAGATGGCGAAGAAAGGCGGCCCGCTCCCGAAGGAACTCGTCACGAAGGAGTCGCTCGATAACGCGCTTACTCTCGATATGGCTATGGGCGGGTCGACGAACACGGTTCTTCATACGCTCGCTATTGCTCGTGAAGCCTATGTTGACTTTACCTTGGAGCGCATGAACGAGCTTTCGAAGCGTACGCCCTATATCTGCAAGCTCGCTCCCTCCGGGCACTATCACGTTTCAGATCTTGATCGCGCGGGCGGCATCATGGGCATTTTGAAGCGACTTCCGAAAGAACTTCTCCATCTTGATACTCCCATGGTCTCGGGTAAGACCTTGGGCCAGCAGATCAAGGCGGCGAAGATCACGGATGATGACGTTATCCGCACGCTCGATAATCCCTATTCGAAGGATGGTGGTCTCGCGGTTCTTTGGGGTAACCTCGCCGAGCGCGGCAGTGTCGTCAAAAAGGGCGGCGTCGCGCCTTCGATGATGAATTTCACGGGTAAGGCGATTTGCTTCGACTCTCAGGAAGAGGCCTGTGAAGGTATTTTGGGTGGCAAGGTCAAGCCCGGTCACGTCGTCGTCATTCGCTATGAAGGACCGAAGGGCGGCCCCGGCATGCAGGAAATGCTCGCTCCGACGAGCTATATCATCGGCGCGGGCTTGGGCGAGTCGGTAGCGCTCATTACCGACGGACGATTCTCGGGCGCGACGCATGGTGCTTGTGTCGGTCACGTCTCGCCCGAAGCTGCGGAAGGCGGCCTTATCGGGCTCATCAAAGACGGCGATGAAATCACCATCGATATCCCGAATCGCGCGATCAACGCAAACCTCTCGAAGAGCGAAATCGCTAAGCGTAAAAAGGCCGCGAAGCCCTGGAGCCCGCGTATCAAGGGCGGCTGGCTCGAGCGTTATGCAAAATTTGTCGGCAACGCTTCGACGGGAGCGAGTCTTAAATGAAGAATCTCCTGATCGTAGAATCTCCCGCCAAGGCGAAGACAATCGGCAAATACTTGGGCTCGGACTTTATCGTCAAGAGTTCGGTCGGGCATATCCGCGATCTCCCGAAAGAGAATAGCGCGATCAAGATTACCGAAGCGGGGCAAAATCGCTGGACTTTCGAGCCGAAGTACGAGATTTCCGATGGCAAGACCAAAGTCGTAAACGAACTTAAGGCGGCGGTTAAGTCCTCGGATGCAATCTATCTCGCAAGCGATCCTGACCGCGAAGGAGAAGCTATCGCTTGGCATTTGAAAGAAGTCCTTTCGCCTGTCGCGGGTTCGAAGCCGTTTCATCGCGTCACTTATAATGAAATCACGAAGTCGGCGGTTCTGAAGGCCGTAGCCGAGCCGCGCGAGATTGATATGCCGCGTGTCGACGCTCAGCAAGCACGCCGAATTCTCGATCGTCTCGTCGGCTATAAGGTTTCGCCGCTTCTTTGGAAGAATATCAACTGTGCGAATAATCGTTCGCTTTCGGCGGGACGCGTTCAGTCGGTCGCACTCAGACTATTGGTCGAGCGTCAACGCGAAATCGATGGCTTCACTCCCGAGGTGTACTTCTTAATGGGTGTCGAAGCGAAAAAGGTCGGTGATAAAGATACTTTCGTCGCGAAGCTCTCGCGTCTTGACGGCAAGAAGCCGGAAATCAAGACGCCGGAAGTCGCGAACACCATGCTTCTCGAGCTTTCGGAGGCGTCCTTAAAAGTTTCCGATCTGAAGGCGCAACCGAAGACGCGTCACACGCTTCCTCCGTTCACGACTTCGACTTTGCAGCAAGCGGCTTCCTCCGTTCTCGGCTTTTCGCCCGGGAAGACGATGAAACTCGCGCAATCTTTGTACGAACACGGCCACATTACCTACATGCGTTCGGACTCGGTGAATATTTCCGAGCAAGCGAGAGCTGCAGCGAAAGCGTTTATCGAAACCTCGTTCGGACCTAAGTTCTATCCTGAAACGCCGAATTTCTTCAAGGCGAAAGTTCAGAAGGGCGTGCAAGCTCAAGAGGCGCACGAAGCGATTCGTCCGACACATGTCGAGAACGTCCCTGCAAAGATGAATCTCGAAGCGGCAGAGCTCAAACTTTACGATCTTATTTGGCGACGCTTTTTGGCGAGCCAGATGGCTGACGCGAAGACGACCGTAAGAACGATTACGATCATCGCCGAAGCACCGCATCTTAAGCATGAATACGTCTTCACCGCTTCCGCGACGACTATCGACTTCGAGGGTTTCTTGAAGGTCATGAAGCTCTCGCTCAAGAAGAAAAAGGCGGGCGAGGAAGAGGAAGACGATGACAGCGATGAAGTCGCTTATCTTCCTAAGGTCGAAATCGGCGAAATGCTGGAAGCGATCAGGTGGCTCTCGGACGAAAAGAAGACGAAGGGACCTACGCATTATAGCGAAGCGAGTCTTATTAAGGCGCTGGAAGAAAACGGCGTCGGTCGTCCTTCGACTTATGCGCAGACGATTGAAACTTTGAAAGCGCGTGACTACGCGAAAACCGAGAAGAAGAAACTCGTTCCTTTGGAGCGCGGTATTCTTGTTTCGGACTGGCTTACAAAGAAGATGGATTCGCTTTTCAATGTCGGGTATACCGCCGAGATGGAAGCGGAACTCGATAAGGTCGAGGAAGAGGGCGAGCCGATGAATCAGATGCTCAGCGAATTTTATCTCAAGTTCATGAAAGACTTGGGTGGAACCGCCGAGCCACCGCCGGATCGCGAAAAGTTTGACCTCGTTTTCGAGCTTTTGAGTGAGGTCAAGAATTGGAAACTGGCGAAAAAGATCGGCAAGCGTGTCTACGATGACAAAGCGTTTGTAGACAGTGTAAAGGAACAGGCGGAATCGGGCGATAAGCCGTTAAGCGCTCGCCAACTCGAATTCCTCGTTCGTATGGCGATTGCATATTCCGATCAAATCGAGGGGCTTGACGAAAAGCTCAAAGAAGCTGGACTTTCCGCAGGCGTCAATCTCGCGCCGAAGGCCGATGATGAACTTTGCAAGTATTGCTTTGAGGTCTTGGAGCGAATTCCCGGACTTAAGACGAATGACTTCCTTAAATCGCTCAAGCTTCAATATGATCGCGGCAAGGGATTGTCGATGAAGCAGTTCGCGATTCTTGCTCGTAATGTCGGCGAGAATGCTGGTTCGCTCGATGATGTCGAAGAAATTCGCGCGAAACTTGAGCAATATGTCGAAGGCGGCTTTACGAAGGTCGATTACGATCCTGCAACGAAAAAGATAGTCGATGGTTTCAAGGGCTTCACCGATTGGCGACCTGTTGCCAAGAAGGGTAAGCGCGTCTATGATGACGAGAGCTTCCTCAAATCGATTGCCGATCAATTCTCGCGTCGTGGACAGCTTTCTCCTAGGCAAGTAACGGCTTTGAAACGTTTGGCTTACGCTTATCGCGAGAAGATTCCTTATTTCGCCGAGCATATCGCGGAATTGGGGCTCGAATTCGACGCGAAAAACAATGACGCTCTACCAGAATAAATCGCTTCTCGAGGATTCGGTCGTACAACGATTCGAGTCTTATCTCGTCGGCGAGAGAGGGAGTAGCGAATTGACCAGGGTCAATTATCTCCAAGATCTCGGTCAGTTCGCCACTTTCAAATTCGGAGCGGAGAAAAAGCCCCCGTTCAATTGGGCTTCTATTACCGATGTCGATATTCGTCGATATTTGATGAATTTCCTTGCGGATGGCTTGAGCGCAACTACCGTACATAGGAAATTGGCATCGCTTCGTTCGTTCTTGCGTTACTTGGTCCGAAACGGAGTGCTCGTCACTGATCCCAGTGCCTATTTGCGCCCTCCCAAGCAAGAGAAAAAGCTTCCTCGAGTATTATCCTCGACGGATATCGATAAATTTCTAGCGCAACCACTTAAAGATTTTGCGGAAGGAACGATCAGACAACATGTCGCCTTTCGTGATACGGCGCTCTTTGAGGCGCTTTATTCGACCGGTTGCCGTTTAAGCGAGATAATTTCCTTGGACTGGGGTGATATCGATCTCCAAAAAGGAACGGCCTTCGTAATCGGCAAGGGTGAGAAAACGAGATTGGTAATCTTCGGCGATCCGGCGGTTCGCGCATTGCGTGCGCTGCGCAAGATTCTCGAGCGTAAAGATGAAGAGCTGGTAATCGATGATGCGCCGGTATTCATTTGCGACAAGGACTTCAAGCGCATCTATTCTCGGCTTGTTCAGCGCCAAATGAAGCGGTATTTGTATGAGGCGGGGCTTCCCGGTGATGTCACGCCCCACAAACTTCGTCACAGTTTCGCGACGCATCTTCTTGATGCAGGCGCGGATTTGCGAAGCGTACAGGAAATGCTGGGACATGCGTCTCTGTCCACTACTCAGATTTACACCCATGTTTCGGTCGAACGACTGAAAGATGAATTTTTACGCAATCATCCGAGGGCTTGAAGATGCCGCTATATGTCTATGAGGCAAAGGAAAAGAACGTTTCCTGTAGGAAGTGCCGCGATGGGTTTGAGATCACCCAACGCTTAAGCGAGGATAAACTTACAACTTGTCCTGAATGCGGTGCGCCGATATATCGAGTTATTCAGGCGCCGGGTTTAACTCATTCTAAAACCGATTTGCATTATCGCGCCAAAAGAGCCGGTTTTCATACGCTGAAGAAAGTCGATAGCGGCACCTTTGAAAAGATGTATTAACGCGAGATATTGCCGCGAGACTAGGAAATATGATATAATATCAATGTTATGAAACTTAATGGCACGATTACAGCTTTAGTCACTCCGTTCGCGAAGGACGGGAGTGTCGATTACGGTAAACTCAAAGCGCTCGTCGAAGAACAGGTCGCGGGCGGAGTTGAAGGTATTTGTTCCGTCGGTACGACCGGCGAGTCGCCGACTCTCGATCACGCTGAGCATCACAAGGTCATCGAAAAGACGATCGAGTTCGCTCAAGGCAAGGTCAAAATCATCGCGGGTACGGGCGCCAACTCGACCCAGGAAGCTATCGACCTCACCAAGGCAGCGATTTCGATGGGCGGCTCGGACGCTTGCTTGCAGGTTACGCCCTACTACAACAAGCCGAACGCCGAAGGACTTTATCGTCACTTCGCGACGCTTGCCGATTTGGGGCTACCCGTCGTTCTTTACAATGTGCCCGGCCGCGCGGGGAAGGAAATTCCGCTCGATGTCGTGAAGCGTCTTGCCGCGCACGAAAACGTCATCGCGATCAAGGAAGCTGCGGGCTCGGTCGAGCGCGTCTCGGCGATCAAGAACATGTGCCCCGACTTTACGGTCCTCTCGGGCGACGACTCTCTCGCGATTCCGATGATTTCGGTCGGCGCGGAAGGCGTCATTTCCGTCGCTTCGAACGTCATCCCGAAGGAAATGAGCGATATGATTCGCTTGGCGCTTTCGGGCGACTTCAAGGCCGCGGGTAAAGCGCATGCGAAGCTCTATCCCTTGTTCCATAATCTCTTCATCGATACGAACCCCGTTATGGTCAAGGAAGCACTCGCCCTCCAGGGTAAGATTGAGCGAGTCTTCCGCCTTCCTCTCTGCGAGACGACGGACAAGAATCTCGAGATTATGAGCAAAACTCTTAAGGACCTCGGACTCCTCTGATGTTCGCCTTACTTCTAGCCGCGGCTCTTTCTCTCAATCCGACGCCTGGAGATTCTTCTACTCATTATCATGAGTATACCGGAGTTCTTAATGACGATGCGATTCAGCTTACGAATTTCGGAACGGCTACGGGGATGTTTTATAATGTCTCCATGAAGCTTTCGGGATCAGAGGCCATTAAGCTTCGTTATGCGCAATCGAAGATTGTATTCTCCGGAAGAACTACATTGGGTGCAACAGCGGATTGGTCGCAGTATGTTGAAGATCCTTATCACCTTGCGTATGTTGAGATTGATGGTGTAGTTACGCTTATTCCGGATAACCACACCATTACGCTTAAGAAGATTCGTCCGGTTGAAGGGAAAAACGCTGTAATAGTTGTTAAGGGACCGGGCAAGCTTATATGTGAGAATCCCAACGGCGTGACTATTGTGCGCCCTGAGGATTTGAAGGGGCTCGCGATTCAGGTTAAAGCGAAAAAGGAAGCGAAATAAATGGCGAAGGTTGCGATTGTAGGTATTGTCGGACGCACGAACGCGGGTAAGTCGACCTTGATGAATCGCTTAGTCGGCGAAAAGGTCTCGATCGTATCCCCCGTCGAGCAAACGACGCGCAATACGATCCGCGGCATTGTCGCCGACCCGCGCGGTCAGCTCGTCCTCCTCGATACTCCCGGCCTTCATAAGGCGGTCGGAGAACTCGGCAAGATCCTGAATCGCATGGCGCGCCGTTCTGCCGCGGGAACCGATATTCTTTGCGTCGTTTTCGATGCGGCTTCAGCTCCGCAAATGGAAGATACGGGCTGGATGGCGCGCGTCGCCAAAGAGCGCAGCGAAAAGGTCGTCTTCGTGCTCAACAAGGCCGACAAAGCGCAGTTTTTCGAGTCGATGTTTCACGACGCGTGGGAAGAAGCAAAGCATGAAGCTTTGCAGGTAAAGAACCATGGTGAAGGGGAAGAAAAGAAGATCGTCGAACCGATTTGGGTAAAGGCGATTTCGACGACTGAGGGCGGCGCGAATCAAGTCCTCGATACCTTGTTCGATTTGGCGGAAGAAGGCGAAATGCTTTTCGACGAAGATATCGTGACCGACTATCCGAGGAAGATGACGATAGCCGACTCGATTCGCGAAAAGTACCTCGCCAAGATGCACCAGGAAGTCCCGCACGAGATGGGGATTTTGGTCAAGAACATCAAGGAAGATTCGGGGCGCTGGGATGTCGAAGTCGATATTCTCGTCAATCGTCCGAGCCAAAAGCCGATCGTAATCGGCAAGGGCGCGGAAACGATCAAGTACGTTCGTAAGTGTGCCGAACGCGAGCTTAAGGATATCTTCGGCGTGAAGGTTGCGCTTGAACTTTGGGTTCAGGTCGAACCTAATTGGATGAAGAACAAAAAGCTCCTCACCGAGATGGGCTATATGGGAGGCGAGATTTGATTTTCGCGCTCCTTTCGAGCTTTCTGCTATTTGCCGACATCGACGTCGCCAAAACGGCGCTTCGCGATGGACTTTGGGAAATCGCGCGCAACAATGTTCTTGCAGATGATAGTGAAGAAGCTCGTCTTATCGTATTGGAAAGCTATGCAAAAGAAACCAATTGGGCAGAGGTTCTTAGCAAGCTGAGCGAATGGGGCTATCCCGAAGGCGAAAACTTCCGTTTGTATCAAGCTACGGCTTTATTAAAGCTAGGTGAACATTCCCAAGCCGAAGAATTGCTGAAAAATGTCAAATTCCTCGATGAGGAGAATATTCGCTCTGTAGCGAGAATCAAGAGCGAAATCGAACTAAAACTCGGTCATAAAGAAGAAGCGTTGGAACTCTTGATCGAGTCAAAGGCCGAAGATCCGATTTCCAAGATGATCAAGGCACATATCCTTTTAGAGTTGGACAAGGAAAATGCGGCACTCGAGATTTTTCGTGAAATGGCCGTTTCCGGCGAGGCGAGCGCGGCGATTAAGCGTGTAGCGGCGCTCAGATTAGCGGTGAATGATCTCAAAGACGCTAAATTGTTTAAACCCTCTTCGGCTAAAATCCTTGAAATCGTCAAAGATTCTCCGGATGTGGAAGGGGCGGATAGCGCGTATTTGCAACTTGCCAAGACGCATCTTGATCGTGGAGAGTGGAGCGCCGCGCTAAAGCGTTACATCGAAGCTCAGGAAATTTGGCCTAAATTGGCCGGTGATGCCGAACTTATAGAAGGTCGCGGTTGGGCTTATTATAAGCTTGGCAAATATAATGAAGCCGTGCAGGACTTCAATCGCGTGGAAGAGCTTTCGGATGATCCTGAAGTAAAAGCGATAGCCATATTAAAGGCGGGTGATGCGCTCTCATCTTCCGGACGAGGAACCGATGCGATGGCGAAGTATCGCAGTATTTCCGAGAATTATGGAGCCACTGAGGCGGCCAAGCGCCTTAATACGTTGGTGAAGATTCGCGATCTTGAATCTTCCGGCCGAGAAGCTTTTCATTCTTATCGCTTTCAAGAAGCGGAAGATATCTTTATTGAAATCGCGAAGCTGGATTATGATCTTGCCGATAAGATGGGGTATTTTCGCGTGCTATGCTTGTATGGTCAAGGACGTGATTCTGACGCTGAAGCGTTGGCAAGACGCATATCAGAAGAAAGTCGTGACGAGAAAGTGAGAACGGATGCGCTTTTATGGTTGGCAAAAAGCATTTATAATCGTGGCAATTGGAAGGAAGCCGAATCTCTTTTTCTTAAATATGCTGCGGAAGCTCCGAATATGGAAGAAGCTCCGTATGCGATGGCGTGGGCATCTCGCGCGGCTTTCAAAGCTTCCGAGTACAAGAAGGCGATTAATGATGCGAGTGAACTTATTTCCAAATATCCGAACTCGCCTGCGTTGGCTATCGCTATAGAAACTCAAGGCGATGCTTTGATTCAGGAGGCGCGTTTTGATGAGGCGGTTCTCGTTTTGGAACGAGTAGCGTTGATTGAAGGCTCTACGCCGGAATTGCGTCTGCATGCGAAAATGCTTCGCGCCGATGCGCTATTTGCCTTGGGGGCGGATAACGGTCTTCGTTATGATGAGGCGCTGAGTACATATCGAGAAATTCGCAACGGTACGGAGTTATCTTCCTCGATGAAAATCGTAATCGAATACAAGATCGCGCGTACGCTTGAGAAAATGAAGCGGAAAGATGAAGCGATGGGACTTTATTACGCGAATGTCTTGTTGGCCTATCACGATGGTATCAAGAAAGGTATCAAATTCGATGATGAGGCGTGTGCGTCTTTTTCTCGGGCTGCGTTTCATATGGCTGATGAATTGGAAGCGTCAGGTCGTGATGGGCAAGCGATCAAGGTGTTGACGCTTGTCGTAACGAGCGACATTCCCTCCGCTAAAGAGGCCGAAAAGCAGATCGAACGATTAGAGAAGAAAGGTAAGTTTTTATGATCCCGTTACTTATCGCCAAAGAACCGGTTTTTTGGTTGTTGATTGCGCTGGGAATCGCGGCAGTTGTGGTTTACTTTGAGCGCTTGTTGGAACTGCGTCGTAGCCAGATTGACTGGCAAGATTTCGTTAACGGGGCAACTAATATTCTTGATCAGGGCAATGTCGAAGAGGCGTTATCGATATGTGAAGATACGTCCGCTCCGGTCGCGAATATCGTCGCTACGGCGATTCGTAATCGCGAGGCGTCCGAACGCAGTTTGAAAGAAGCTGTCGACTCTCAGAAGCGTGCGGAATCCAGCCGTCTCGCTCGACGTCTTTCGGTTTTGTCCACTATCGGAGAGATTGCACCTATTCTCGGACTTTTTGGGACGATACTTGGATTTATAAAGGCGATTATGCTCGTTGAGGGGCAAGAGGTCGTGGCGCGTGCGGATTTGATGAATGCGACGCTATCCGCTCTTGTTTCTACGGCGTTGGGACTTGGCGTGATGATTCCCGTTTTGGTTATGTCCGCACAGCTTCGCAATCGAATGAATCGTATCGTCGGCGGTATTGATGCTGCGGCAATACAGATTGTCAATTACTTCGGAGCGAAGAAGTGAAAACTCTGTCGATCATTTCCGCTTGGCTTTCCGTAATCATCCTCTTCGGGATGATGTGGTTGGTGGGTGGAAAGTTCACTATCGCCAAAGGACAGCTTTTTGATTTACCGTCTTTTGGTAATGATGAAGGCGCCGTTACGGATTTGGTTGCTATTGTCTTTCCTGCCGCGAGAGACACGCTCGTATTCTTTGATGATTCGCGATATTCGCTATCGGACGAAGAATCACTGGAGAAATTTCAATCGCACCTGGAAGAAGTCGCGAAAAAGGCGACAAATCCTTCGCTTTTGCTGCTATCGGATAAGCGAGTTACCGCCGGTGAGCTCATGCAAATCACGACAATTGCCAAGAAGAGCGGGATTGAAAAGTTGCTTTTGGCAGAGCGTAGAATAGAAAAGGCCGGTGAATGAGTCCTGCTTTCACAAAACCTGAACGCTCTCTTAGAAGTGAATTCTTGTCGTTTTTGGCAGCGATGCTCGTTCCGTTTGGAATTATGAGTGTCTTCCCGTATAAAGCCATTGGCTATAACTTCTCTCCGAAAAAAGAAGTAACGCGGTCGTTTGCTTCGCTAGTGTTCTTAAGCGAAGAAGAAGAGCGCGAAGCTATTCGTAGGGCGCGTAGTACGTGGCAGACCTCGAATCTCAGCGAGAAAGGGGTCGAAATCGATCTCTCGTTGGAGAATTTACCGGAGCTTGATACCTCCGTTACGATTGAAGATCCTATTGTTCATGTGAGCTCCCGCTCCTTTTCGTCGACGCTTAGCAATGTTCCGATTATTTTGCCTTCGCTTGCGGCCGAGACGCCAAAGAAAGTTAAGATGGCTCCCGTTGAAAACGAGAAGTTCTTTGGGGACAATGATTTACTGAAACTCAAATAAGGAATAAAAACAATGATGACTCAGGATGAAGTTTTAGAGGCTTTTAAGTCCACGGACGCGCTCTTGGAGGGCCACTTCGAACTCCGATCGAAGCTCCACTCGAACCGCTATTTCCAGTGCGCGAACGTTCTTCGTTATCCGCGTATCGCCGCGAAGCTTTGTGACGCGGTTGTCGAGAAGATGAAAGCGGGCTGCGATATCGGCAAGATCGATGGCGTTATCTCGCCTGCGGTCGGCGGCATTCTCGTCGGTCACGAAGTCGCTCGTGCGTTCGATACGAAGTGTGTCTTCGCCGAGAAAGTTCAGGGCGATGGTGTCGATGCTACGGGTAAGCCCAACACGATTCTAGCGATGCGCCGCTTCAAGCTTAATCCCGGTGAACGTTATGTCGTCGCTGAGGATGTCGTCACGAAGGGAGGGCGCGTACAGGAAACTATCGACCTCGTCAAGGCGGCGGGCTGCGAAGTCGCGGCGGTTGTTCTTCTTGTCGATCGTTCGTCCGGCAAGGTCACGTTCGGTGATATTCCGATGTTCTCGCTTATGCAGATGACGCCCGAGACTTGGACCGCCGAAGAGTGCCCGATGTGCAAGGCGGGCGGTCATCCTGTCCATCCCGGTTCGTAATCATGATTTTCGATTCTGTAGAAGATTGTTTGGCGGCGCTCCGTAGGGGCGAGGTGATTCTCGTTACCGATGACGAAGACCGCGAAAACGAAGGCGACTGCATCTGCGCGGCGGAATTCGCGACTACCGCGAATGTGAACTTTATGGCGACTTATGCGAAGGGGCTTATCTGTATGCCCATGTCGCGTGAGTATTGCCGTAAACTCGATCTCCCGCAGATGGTTCACCAAAATACCGACAATCATCAGACCGCTTTCACGGTTTCTATTGACGGCGTTCAAACGACGACCGGCATTTCTGCCGCAGAGCGTTCGATGACGGCGCTGAAGACGGTCGAAGAAAGCGTTAAACCCGAAGACTTCCGTCGCCCTGGGCACATGTTCCCCTTGGAGGCGCGCGAAGGTGGCGTCCTTAAGCGCGCTGGTCACACCGAAGCGACGGTCGACCTTTGCCGTCTTGCGGGACTTAAGGAAGTCGGGCTTTGCTGCGAAATCATGAAAGACGATGGCAATATGGCTCGTCTTGACGATGTAGTCGAGTTCAAGAAGAAGCATGGCCTTAAGCTTATGTCAATCGCGGACTTAATCGCGTATCGTCGCAAGAACGATAAGCTTGTCGAAGCTGTCGAAGAAGTCGATCTCCCGACTGATCATGGTCATTTCCGCCTTAAGATGTATCGTAGCCGCGTAACTGGACTTGAACATCTTGCGCTTATCAAAGGTAAGGTCGATGATGGCGAGAGTGTCCTCGTGCGCGTTCACTCCGAATGCTTTACGGGCGATGTTCTCGGCTCGGAGCGTTGTGACTGCGGTCCTCAGCTTCATACGGCGATGGAGATGATCGAGAAGGAAGGTCGCGGTGCGGTGCTCTATATGCGTCAGGAAGGTCGCGGCATCGGTCTCGCCAATAAGCTTCATGCGTATCGCAAGCAAGAAGAAGGCCTCGACACGGTCGAAGCGAATGTCGCTCTCGGCTTTGCGCCCGATCTTCGCGACTATGGTGAAGGCGCCCAGATGCTCGTCGATCTCGGAATCAACAAGGTTCGCCTTATGACGAATAATCCTTGCAAGATTGCGGGGCTCGATGGCTACGGGATCGAAATCACCGAGCGAGTTCCGATCGTAATTCCGGCGAACAGCCACGATCACAAGTATCTTTCGACTAAGAAAGAGAAAATGGGACACCTTATCTAAATGAACGAAACTGCAACCATTCGAGCTGCGGCGCTAAAAGACGCTGAAAAGATCTTTGCGATAATCGATCTTAATAAGGATCGCTTGGTGCCGCGCTCGATGGGCAATATCGTCGAGAACATCGATCGTTTCCTCATCGCCGAAATGGAAGGAGAAATGGTCGGTATTGCGACATATCAGGTTCATCCTGAAATCGGCTCGCCGGAGAATGCTACGGTCGAGCTTCAGTCGCTTGCGGTGAAGAGCGCGTTTAGAGGTCGAGGAGTCGGGAAACTCTTGGTCGAGGCCGTTGCCTCGCGCGTGAAGGTTATTCATCCAAAGGAAATCGTGGTTTTGACCTTTACGCCGGAGTTCTTCGCCGCACTCGGCTTTAAGGAAATCCCGAAAACTCAGATTATGCACAAGCTCTATACGGGCTGCATTAACTGCACGAAACATACGGATCCTTACACCTGCCCCGAAAAGGCGATGATGAGGAGCGCGTAAGAAAGTTGAATTCTCCCCTTGACGAGAGCAAGGGAAAATTGATAAAATATTTTCAATTAGTTGATGGTAGGCGAGTGTCTATCGGATGCTAAAGAACAGAAAAGAACAGAAGGAAAAGTCAGATGGAAATCTATGTTGGTAACCTCGCTTACGCGACGACCGACGATGGTCTCAAGGCGGCTTTCGCCGCTTTCGGCGAAGTTACCGCCGTTCGCGTTGTCACCGATCGCATGACCGGTCGCAGCAAAGGATTCGGCTTCGTCACGATGCCCGACGCCACTCAGGCGCAGGCCGCGATTGACGCGCTGAACGGACATGAAATTGACGGCCGTACGGTCCGTGTCAATGAGTCGCAGCCCAAGCCCCGTGAAGAGCGTGGCGATCGTGGTGGTTTCCGCGGTGGTCGTGGCGGCTTCGGCGGTGGTCGTGGCTTCGGTGGCCCCCGTGGTGGTTTCCGCGGTGGTGATCGTGGTGGCTTCGGTGGCGATCGTGATTTCGGCGATCGTGGTCCCCGTCGTGAATCCCGTTGGTAATTTTTACTGAAGGCGTTTAGCTTGAATAATTCGCTTCTTCTTCTTGGCCTCCTTAACCTTCTCCTTACGAGCGGGGCGGGACGCCTTTAAGCGAAGCAAAAAAGAGAACGCTTAAAATTCGGCCCCGCCCCTTAAAAAGGCGAGGCCGATTTCTTTTATCAATACTGGAGGGAAGTCAAATATGAATGAAACGGTAAAGTTCTTCGATACGACCTTAAGGGACGGTGAACAAGCCCCTGGTTATTCGATGACTCAAGAAGAAAAGCTTCGAATGGCCTTGCAACTTGAGGCGCTCGGGGTCGATGTCATTGAAGCGGGTTTCGCCATAGCTTCGCCCGGCGACTTCGAGAGCGTAAAGAAAATTGCGGACGCGATCAAGGCCTCGACGGTTTGTTCGTTGTCTCGTGCGCTCGAAAAAGATATCGATGCAGCCGCCGAAGCGATCAAGAGCGCGGCCAAGAAGCGAATTCATACCTTCCTCGCGACGAGCGATTTGCATCTCCAGTATAAGCTCAAAATGACGCGTGATCGTGCGCTTGAGCAAATCAAGTCGATGGTCGCATACGCCCGTAACAAATGCCCTGAAATCGAGTTCTCCGCCGAAGACGCTTCACGCACCGATCCTGACTTCCTTGCCAAAGCTGTCGAAACGGCGATTGATTCGGGCGCGACAATCATCAATCTTCCTGATACTGTCGGCTATGCGACTCCCGAAGAAATCGCGGCGATGGTTCGAAACGTGAAGACGAGAGTCCCCAATATCGACAAAGCGACAATCTCGATGCATGTTCATGATGATCTCGGTCTCGCGGTTGCGAATACTCTCGCAGGCGTGATGGCCGGAGCGCGTCAGGTCGAATGCACCATTTGCGGTATCGGAGAAAGAGCCGGTAATGCCGCGTTGGAAGAAATCGTGATGGGACTTCGCACCCGCAAAGACTTCTATCATCTTTCCTATAATATCAAGACAGAGGAAATCGGACGGACGGCGCGGCTTCTTTCTTCGATAACCGGTGTTAAGCTCTTTCCTTCGAAGGCGATTGTCGGTAAGAATGCTTTTGCGCATGAGTCGGGGATTCATCAGCATGGCGTACTCAATAACGCTGAGACGTATGAGATTATGACTCCCGAATCAGTAGGTGCTAAGAAGCAGGATCTCGTGCTCGGCAAGCACTCCGGCCAGCACGCTTTTGAGGATCGTCTTAAAGCGCTCGGATATACGACTTTGAGCGAGAAGAAAATCACTCAGCTTTTTGCCGAGTTCATGCGTCTCGCGGATTTGAAAAAAGATATTTCCGACCGCGATTTAGTTGCACTCGTCGAAGCGAAGGGCATTTCTGCCGCGCTTGATCCCGAAAAGTCCTATCAGCTCGAGAGCTTTGTCGTCAATAGCGGCAACAAGATGACCTCGACCGCTTCGATTACCTTGCGACTTGGAGAGGAAACGTTCCAAGAAGTCGCGATCGGTACAGGCCCCGTCTTCGCTTCGATTCGCGCGATCGAAAAGTTGATCAAACATCCTTTCAGCTTGGACGACTATCAGATTCAGGCGGTTACCGAACATCGCGACGCGCTTGGAGAAGTTAAGGTCATCATCAGCGATTCTACGGGAACTTACCGAGGAAGAGGCGTCTCGACCGACATTGTCGAGGGCTCGATTCTTGCAGCGCTTTCCGCTGTCAACAATATGCTTGCTGGCAGTAAGGCGGCACTCTCGACGGGAGCAGCGTCGACTTACCAACATTCTTTCGAAGGTGATATGTTAGGTGGCGGTCACACCGACAAATAAGGAGATAAACTTATGGCTATGACAATGACACAAAAGATTCTCGCCGCGCATGCCGGAAAGTCGGAAGTACATGCAGGCGAGCTCATTATGGCGAAACTCGACCTCGTGCTCGGAAACGATATCACGACTCCCGTAGCTATCGGCGAATTTCCGAAGTTCGGTCGTGAGACGGTCTTTCATAAAGAAAAGATCGCGCTCGTACCCGATCACTTCACTCCGAATAAAGACATCAAGGCAGCGACGCAGTGTAAGTGCATGCGCGAGTTCGCGCGCGCACACGAAATCAAGAACTATTTTGAAGTCGGTCATGATTGCGGCGTTGAGCATGCGCTCTTGCCCGAGAAGGGTCTGGTTACTGCGGGCGATCTCGTGATCGGCGCCGATTCGCATACCTGCACTTATGGTGCTCTCGGCGCCTTTTCGACCGGCATCGGCTCGACCGATATGGCTTCGGGAATGGCGACTGGCATGACGTGGTTCAAGGTTCCTTCCGCAATCAAGGTCGTTCTTAAAGGCGCGCCGAAGAAATATGTCGGCGGCAAGGACGTCATTCTTCACTTGATCGGCAAGATCGGAGTCGATGGCGCTCGATACGAAAGCTTGGAGTTTACGGGCGATGGAGTCGCTGCGCTTTCGATGGACGACCGTTTCACGATTGCCAATATGGCGATTGAGGCCGGGGCGAAAAACGGCATTTTCCCTGTCGATGATAAGTGCCGTGAATACTTGAAAGCGCATGGCGCGAAAGAACCTGTCGTTTACGCGGCAGATGCGAATGCCGAGTATCGCGAGACGATTGAAATCGATTTGGCGAGCTTAAAGCCGACGGTCGCTTTCCCGCATTTACCCGAGAATACGCACACGATCGACGAAATCGACGAAATCAAGATCGACCAGGTCGTCATCGGCAGCTGCACCAACGGGCGCAATTCCGATCTCGCGATTGCCGCGGAAGTGATGAAGGGGAAGAAGGTTCCCGAATCGGTTCGTTGCATCGTTATTCCTGCCACTCAAAAGATTTGGCTCGAGGCGATGGAGAAGGGGTATCTTAAAATCTTCGCCGAAGCGGGGTGCGTTGTTTCGACTCCAACTTGCGGGCCTTGTTTAGGGGGTTATATGGGAATCTTGGCGAAAGGAGAAAAAGCGGTTACTACCACCAATCGTAACTTCGTCGGTCGCATGGGCCACGTCGAATCTGAAATCTATCTTGCATCACCCGCTGTTGCGGCAGCTTCAGCCCTTGCGGGTAAGATAGTTGCTCCACAAGACTAATCTCCATCACTTTACACTTTAACTTCTAACTTCAAAACTAATTATGAAAGCACTTGGAAAAACCTGGAAATACGGCGACAACGTCGACACCGACGTCATCATTCCCGCACGATATTTGAATACACCTGATGCGAAGGAATTGGCGAAGCATTGCATGGAAGATATCGATACTTCTTTCGCTTCTAAAGTGCAAGAAGGCGAAATCATGATTGCCGGAAAGAACTTCGGTTGCGGATCTTCGCGCGAACACGCGCCTCTCGCGATCAAGACCTGCGGCATCGCCTGCGTTATCGCCGCGTCCTTCGCTCGCATCTTCTATCGTAACGCGCTTAATATCGCGCTTCCGATTCTCGAGTGCCCTGAAGCGGCCGAAGCGATAAAGGCGGGAGATGAAGTCGAAGTCGATTTCGATACGGGCAAGATCATCGACAAGACGAGCGGTGCGACTTTCGAGGCCGAGCCGTTTCCTCCGTTCATGCAGGATCTTATCAAAGCGGGAGGTCTCGCTTCTTATATGAAAGGACTTAAGAAATGAAAAAGACGATTGCGGTAGTTGCGGGCGATGGAATCGGTCCCGAGATCGTTTCCGAGGCCTTGAAAGTTCTTAAGAAAGTCGAAACCAAGTTCGGTCATGAGTTCGTGATCGAAGAGCGCTTGGTGGGCGGAGCGGCCTACGATACCGCGGGAGAGTGTTTGCCGATGGAAACGCTCGAGACTTGTAAAAAAGCCGATGCAGTCCTTTTAGGTGCTGTCGGCGGACCTAAATATGATGCGCTCCCCGGTCCCAAGCGCCCCGAAAAGGCGCTCCTCGGACTTCGCTCCGGTCTCGGACTTTTCTGCAATCTTCGCCCTGCAACAGTGTGGCCGACCTTAAAAGATGCCTCGCCCCTAAAGAGCGAGATTATCGGCGAAGGTCTCGACATCCTTGTTGTCCGCGAACTTACAGGCGGCGTTTATTTCGGCGAACACAAGCGTGCGGCGGATGGCCAGAGCGCAACAGACATCATGGCCTACTCGATACCCGAAATCGAACGAATCGCCAAGATGGCGTTCGAAGCGGCGATGAAGCGCGGCAAAAAGGTGACGAGCGTCGATAAAGCAAATGTGCTCGAAACTAGCCGTTTATGGCGAGAAATCGTTAATAAAGTCGCCTTGGATTATCCTTCAGTCTCGCTTGAGCATATGTATGTCGACAATGCCGCGATGCAACTAGTGCGTGCTCCGCAAAAGTTCGACGTCCTCTTAACCGAGAATATGTTCGGTGATATTCTCTCCGATGAGGCCTCGCAAATCACGGGTTCTATCGGCATGCTTCCTTCCGCGTCCTTGCGTCTCGACGGCTTTGGGATGTACGAGCCGATTCACGGCTCCGCTCCCGATATCGCCGGAAAGGGCATTGCGAACCCGATTGCGACGATACTGTCCGTAGCGATGATGCTCCGCTACAGCTTCTCGCTTTCCAAGGAAGCGGAGGCGATCGAGAGTGCGGTTCAGCGTGTTTTGGAGCGCGGTTTGCGCACTGCCGATTTGGGAGGAAATGTTTCTACAAGTGAGATCGGTAATGCAATCTCGGCGGAAATATGATATAATACAAAGTTAAGGAAGTTATAACAGATGAAAATTCTTGTACTGAACGGACCGAACCTGAATCTTCTCGGGCTTCGTGAGCCGGACTTATACGGCAAGGGTACCTATGCCGACCTTAAGGCGTTTCTTAAAGAGACGGCTGACAAGGTCGGAGCGGAGGTCGAATGCCGTCAGACCAATCACGAGGGCGTCCTCGTCGATTGGATTCAAGAGTCTCGCGGCGTTTTCGACGCTATCGTTCTTAATGCCGCCGCCTATACTCACACTTCCGTTGCGATTCTTGACGCGATCAAGGCCGTTAAAGCGCGCGTTATCGAAGTTCATTTGACCGAGCCGAAGAATCGCGAAGAATTCCGCCGCGTTTCTTATGTCGGCATGGTCGCCGAAAAGACTTTCTCGGGTAAGGGCTTTAATTCTTACTCGGAAGCTATCGAATATTTGGTGAAATAAAATGGCCAAAACCACGATAGATCATTCCGAGCGCAAGCGCATGGTCGTCATGAAGGCGATGCGCCTCTTTGCTCAAATCGGCTTTTCGAAAGTCTCGTTCCGTGAAATCGCCGAAGCTACCGGCGTTGCACGTACGGTTCTTTATCGTTATTTCACGACGAAGCGCGACATTTTCGATGCCGCGATTAAAGAGCTTACCGAGGGCCTCGGGGAGCGAATTCGTGAGATCAAGCATAGCCCCGCGCCTGCGACCGAACGAATCGACAAGATTTGCACGATTGTTGCCGAGACTTTCCATGAGCGAAAAGAGTTTTTCGCGGCAGTTTGCGATTATGTCTTCGCGATGGTGAACTCGGGTCACGATATGACCGAGCGAATCGAGATGTTTACGGGTAAACTCCGCGTCACTTTTGCCGAACTTATCGACGAAGCGATCAAAAACGGGGAATGCAAATCCTCGCTTGATGCGGTCAACACGGCCGATGTCCTTTACTCGATTATGGAATCCGCCGCGTTTCGTATGCGTCTCGGGGTCGAGAAAGATCCGGAAGCCGCGAAGATCCGTTTTCGCCGCGCGATACAGGCCGTTAAGATTTAAGAAAATGAAGCATCGCGTAGAAGTAGAGATCGATTTGGAAGCGCTTGTGAAGAATTATCACAAGATCGCCTCCCATGTCTCGCCTTTGAAGGTGCTTGCCGTTTTGAAGGCGAATGCGTATGGCTTGGGTGTCGCCGCTTATGCGAAGGCGCTTTACGAGGCGGGCGCGCGTCAGTTCGGCGTAGCCGAGCCCTTTGAAGCGCTTGAGATCGGAAAGGTTCTCCCGAAAGATGCCGAAATCCAAATCCTCTCTTCGATTCTTCCTGATGAGATCGAGGAGATGGTTAAGAAGGGGGTTATTCTTCCGATTACCGACCTCGAAACTGCCGCGCTCATTTCGAAGTATTCGCTCAAGTGGAAGAAGGTCACGAAAGTTCAGCTTAAGGTCGATTCCGGAATGGGGCGGCTCGGCATTTTAGCGAAAGATTTGAAGCGTGTAGCGCTCGAAGCGAAGAATCTTCCGAATCTCGAGCTTGAAGGCGTCTTTTCGCATTGCCCGATGGCCTACGATCCTAAAGACCCGTTCACCAAGTCGCAAATCAAGTTCTTCAAGTCGCTTGTCGCCGAACTTAAGGCGGAGGGGCTCGAGTTCAAGAAGCTTCATATTGCCGCCTCTGATGCGATCAACAACTTCCCCGAAGCGTTCAAAGCGCCGTTCAATATGGTGCGTACGGGTATCAATCTTCACGGCTCTTTCGATCCCAATGGCCGTAGAGCTTTGAAGGTAGCGCCGGTTTTGACGCTTAAGACGCGCGTCGCTCAAGTCCGCACGCTTCCTGCGGGTACGACGCTCGGATATGGGCGTACTTGGTGTCTTAATAAAGAGACGAAAGTCGCGACGATTTCGGCGGGCTATGCCGATGGGCTTCCTTTGGCGCTCACCAATCGTGGTCATGTCTTCATCGGCGGGAAGCGTTGCAAGATCATCGGACGAATCTCGATGGACTATACGACGGTCGATGTTTCCGAGGTCGAGAACGTCAAGGCGGGCGATGAAGTCATTTGTTTCGGAAAGTGCGGCTCCGATTCGATCACGCCAGACGATTGGGCCGCCTTGAAGGGCACTCATGCCTACGACATAATTTGTTCGCTCGGAAATCGAGTTGAAAGAGTATTTAAAGATAGATAAGGAAAATAAGAATGATCATCATACTTAAGAAGGATGCCGAAAAGTCTCAGGTCGAGAGTCTCCTCTCTTGGCTCAAGGCCCGTCATATCACCCCGAATGTGAGCGCGGGTGAACGTGAAACGGTTATCGGTTGCGTCGGCGATGTCGCGAAGATGGATATCGGCCTCGTGCAGGCGCTTAGCGTCGTCGAGCGCGTTCAGCGAATTCAGGAGCCCTACAAGGCCGCGAACCGCAAGTTCCACCCGATGGATTCCGTTATCGATTGCTCCGGCGTCAAGATCGGCGGAGGTAATTTCCAGGTTATCGCGGGTCCTTGCTCGGTCGAATCGATTGACCAGATGATCGGTATCGCGAAGTCGGTTAAGGCCTCGGGTGCGACGATGCTTCGTGGTGGCGCCTTCAAGCCGCGCACTTCGCCCTATTCTTTCCAGGGTCTCGGCAAGCAGGGCCTTGATATCCTCCTTGAAGCGAAGAAGGAAACGGGGCTTCCGATCGTTACGGAGCTTATGGCGATCGAGCACCTTCCCTTGTTCAACGATGTCGACGTTATCCAGATCGGTGCTCGCAATATGCAGAACTTCGATCTTTTGAAGGAAGTCGGCGCGATGACCAAGAAGCCGATCCTTCTTAAACGCGGCATGTCGGCGACCTTGCAGGAACTCCTCATGAGCGCCGAATACATCATGGCCTCCGGTAATCCGAACGTCATGCTTTGCGAGCGCGGCATTCGTACGTTCGAAACGGCTACCCGCAACACGATTGACTTGACGGTTATCCCCGTTTTGAAGCGTCTTTCTCACCTCCCCATCGTCATCGATCCTTCGCATTCGACCGGTTACGCTCACCTCGTCGAACCTTGCGCGATGGGTGCGACTGCGATGGGCGCCGATGCGCTTATCATCGAAGTCCACAACGATCCGCCTCACGCGCTTTGCGATGGTGTTCAGTCCCAGACTCCCGAAGTCTTCGATGATACGATGAAGCGCGTCATGGCGATTCGTCCTCACGCTTGGCAGGGTAAGTAAGGAGCGAAAAAGAGAAATGGAACTTTCCGATATCCGCAAGACTATCGACGAGATCGACTCCCAAATGGTCGAGCTCTTCGTTCGTCGCATGGAAGCGGCCTCGAAGGTCGCCGCCGCGAAGAAAGAGTCCGGCGCTCCCGTTACCGATCCCGCACGTGAACGCGAGATTCTCTCGAAGGTAGCGACGCGTGTCGGCCACGATCTTGAGAACGAAGCTCGTCTTCTCTTTACGACGATGATGGCGATTTCTCGTGGTCGTCAGCGCTCCGAACTCGCCCTCGATAGTTTCGAGCCCTCGGTGACTGCCGCCCTTGAAGCCGGTAAGAACGGCTTTCCTTCGAAGGCGGTCGTTGCTTGTACGGGTGTCGAAGGCGCTTATGCTCAGCAGGCCGCTTGCCGTATCGTCAACTTCCCGACGATTTTCTACTTCAAGAACTTTGATGACGTTTTTGCTGCGGTCGAAAAGGGGATGTGCGATTATGGCGTTCTTCCCGTCGAGAATTCGACTGCGGGCAGTGTAACCGCCGTCTACGATTTGATGGCGAAGCACAACTTCCGTATCGTGAAGGCCTTGAAGCTTCGTATTCGCCATGTCCTTCTCGCCGCTCCCGGCGTCAAGCTCGCGGATGTGAAGGAAATCATGTCTCACCCGCATGCGCTTGCCCAGTGTTCGAACTTCCTCCGCGATCATGCGGGAATCCGCGCGACTCCCTCGACCAATACGGCGGCTGCCGCGAAAGCCCTCGCTCACTCGGGTCGTAAGGATGCCGCGGTCATTTGCTCGCGTGAATGCGCTGAACTCTACGGTCTTGAAGTGATTGCCGAAGATATCGCCGATATCGAGAATAACTATACTCGCTTTATCTGCATTTCCAAGAAGGCCGAGATTTATCCCGATGCTCATAAGTTCTCGATGATGATGAGCTTGTCGCATCGCCCCGGTGCTTTGTCCGATGTTCTCGTAAAGTTTGCCGCGGTCGGAGTAAACCTCACGAAACTCGAGTCGCGTCCTGTTCCCGGGTCCGACTTCGAATTCCGCTTCATCTTTGATTTTGAGGCGCTCCCGACCGATAAGCGCGTAATCAAGCTTATCGCGGGCTTCACGAACGATCCGAACGTCGAACACTTCACCTTCCTCGGCGCTTACGCTGAAAGATAACTGAAAAATATGACGCGCATTAAAGTCGAAACCGGAGTCCCTTACGAAGTCGTCGTCGATTATGGCGCGGCGAATAAGGCTGCGATGTTCATAAAGACTACCTTGACGAAAGCTCGTAAGGTGGTCTTAGTCAGCGACTCTAATGTCGCGCCTCTCCACGCGGAAAAGGTCTTAAGCGAGCTTCGTGGCGTTAATCTTGAAACTTCGCTTTTCACTTTCGAAGCGGGAGAAAAATCGAAGACGCTTGCGACCTATTCGTCGCTCATCAATTTCCTCGCCGAAAAACGCCTCGCTCGCACGGATGTGCTCGTTGCGCTGGGGGGCGGCGTTACCGGGGACTTGACCGGTTTTGCCGCGGCGACTTTCATGCGCGGGATCGACTTTATCCAGATTCCGACTTCGCTTCTCGCGATGGTCGATTCGTCCGTCGGAGGTAAGACGGGTGTCGATCTTCCTTCGGGTAAGAACTTGGTCGGCGCGTTCCATCAGCCCCGCGCCGTTTTCTGCGATGTAAGTTATCTTGAGACTCTGCCCGATATTTGGATTAAGGATGGTATGGGCGAAGTTCTTAAGTACGCGATTCTCGGCGATAAGGATCTCTTCTCGGTTCTCGAAAGCTATCCGAAGCGCAAAATCGGCGAAGTCGAGATTTCCAAGTGCATCGGCATGAAGCGCGATATTGTGAATATCGACGAGAAGGAGGGGGGCGTCAGAAAGCTTCTTAATCTCGGTCACACGTTCGGTCATGCGATCGAAAAGCTTTCCGACTTCAATGTGACTCACGGTCATGCGATTTCGACCGGCATCGCTTTTGCCGCGCGCTCTTCCCGCCAACTCGGTCTTCTTTCCGAGAATGATTGCGAGCGTATCGTCGCGCTCGTTGCTGCGATGGGCTATGATCCGACGTCGCTCCTCTTTACGGGGGCTATGGCCGATGCGATTATGGGAGACAAGAAGGTTGCCGCCGGCTCGATCGATTTCGTTCTTCCTATTGAAATCGGCAAATGTGTAACTCAAAAGACTCCGCTTGAAAAAGTCGAGGAGATGATCGACAATGGCCGCTAACGAGCGAATCATTCTTCCCGGTAAGCGCCGCGGCACGATTAGGGTGCCGTCTTCGAAGTCGGTTGCTCATCGTGAAATCATCGCGGCCTTTTTGAGCGGTGTCCCTCAGCCGAAAATTTACGGGCCTTCGAAAGATACGACTGCTACTTACGCGTGTCTGGAAGCGATGCGTTTAGGCGAGAGCGTTTGGCCGTGTGGCGAGTCGGGCTCGACTTTACGTTTCTTGACTCCGATAGCGGGAGTCCTCGGCGCGAAAGGTGCGTTTAAGTGTGAAGGGCGACTAGCCGAGCGTCCGACGATGCCTTTCGAGAAGAAGAGCTTGTACATCATCCCGGGGAATGTCTCTTCCCAGTTCGTTTCCGGGCTTTTGATGGCGCTTCCTATGGCCGATTGGGACTCCGAAATTCAGATTGAGGGCGGCCTTCAGTCGGCTGCTTACGTGACTTTAACCGAGAATATGCTAAAGGCCGCTCATATCGAAGTCGAGCGCACGAGACTTGGTTGGAAGATCAAGGGTGGCCAAAAGTATTCCATCGAAGGCGGCCGCGAGGTTGAAGGCGACTGGTCTCAGGCCGCGTTCTTCCTTGCGATGGGCGTTAATATCGAAGGTGTAGACTATTCGTCTTCTCAGGGCGATCGAGCCGTTTTTAAGCTCTTGAACGAACGCGAAGTTGATGCGGGTCCTGTTCCCGATCTGATTCCCGCTCTTGCCGCACATGCCGCTTTCACGCCCGGTGAAACGCGTTTTGTCAATTGTGCACGTCTCAGGATCAAAGAAAGCGACCGCCTCGAGTCGACTTGCGCGATGGTTAACGCGGTAGGAGGCGACGCGCGAATCGAGGGCGATACGCTGATTGTTCGAGGTAAGACCTCGCTTTCGGGCGGCAAAGTCATGACATGCAACGATCATCGAATCGCGATGAGCGCGGCGGTTTTGGCTACCGGTTCGACTGGACCCGTGATTGTCGATGATGATCAAGTCGTCAACAAGTCCTATCCCGGCTTTTGGAAGGATTTCGACAGTTTGGAGGTAATTCGATGAGCAGCTCTTTCGGTCAGAATCTTCGCTTCTCGATTTTCGGCGAGTCTCACTCCGCAGCAATCGGGGTCAATATCGAAGGCCTCCCTGCGGGCTCAAGAATCGACCTCGACGAACTTCAAGCGTTCTTGGAGCGCCGCGCTCCCGGGCGAGACGAGACTTCGACTTCCCGTAAAGAACCTGATCAGCCCGAATTCTTGAGTGGGCTAAAGAATGGCTTTACTACCGGCTCTCCAATCGCCGCGATTATCCGCAACACGAATACCCGTTCTCAGGACTACGGCAATCTCGCGATTTTGCCGCGTCCCGGCCACGCCGATTATCCCGCCGAAGTTAAATTCGGGGGCTTTCAAGATCGTGCGGGCGGCGGTCATTTCTCGGGTCGGTTGACCGCGCCTTTGTGCATCGTGGGCGGTATAGCGATTCAGCTTTTGAAGCGCCTCGGGATAACGATTTCGGCGAAAGCGAATGTTGATAAGGAAACGATTCTTAAGGCGAAAGCCGAAGGTGATTCCGTCGGTGGGCTTATCGAATGTGAGGTTGTCGGCTGCCCTGCGGGACTTGGAAACCCCATGTTCCTCGGCATGGAAAACCGCATTGCCCAAGTCGTTTTCGGCATTCCCGCCGTCAAAGGTCTCGAGTTCGGTGCGGGCTTCAAGGTTGCCTCGATGAAGGGCTCGGAGAATAACGATCCTTATCGTATGGTTGACGGGAAGGTTAAGCCCGTTACCAACAATGCGGGTGGAATCTTGGGCGGCATTACGACGGGCGCGCCGATTGTTTTCCGTGTTGCCATTAAGCCCACTCCCTCGATTTTCAAAGACCAAGCTTCCGTCGATTTAACGAAAATGGAAGACGCGACGCTCTCTATCAAAGGTCGTCACGATCCTTGTATCGCTTTGCGCGCCGTTCCTGTCGTCGAAGCGGCGGCAGCGGTTGCGATTCTCGATGCCTATCTCGAACGCCGGAAGGAACAGGCGATATGATCGTCGGCATTCGTGGTCTCGGACTTATCGGCGGCTCCTTCGAAAAGGCCTTTATCGAAAGAGGCGACCGGGCGCTTAATCTTAAAGGTGCCGACGCTTCTTTAATCAGCTCGTGCGATCTTATCATCGTCGCGCTTCCGCCTTTAATGGTCGCGCCTTGGATTAGGGAACATGCTGCGGACTTCAAGCCCGGCGCGTTGATTACCGATGTTGCGGGCGTTAAGCGCGTCGTTCTCTCTGAGCTTGAAGAAACGGCTAAGCGCGCTAACTGGACTTATATCGGCGGTCACCCGATGGCCGGTAAAGAGCGCTGCGGCTATGCGATGAGCGATGCGAAGCTTTACAAGGGCGCGTCGATGATTTTGACGCCTTACGAGTGGACGCCTTCGGAGAAAGTCGAGGAACTTAAATCGCTTATGCTCTCGATCGGTTTTGCTCGCGTGGTCGTCACGACGCCTCAACATCACGACGAGATGATCGCTTATACGAGCCAGCTTGCTCACGTCGTTTCGTCCGCTTATGTCCAAGATCCGATTGCGACCGGTCACATGGGTTTTTCCGCAGGTTCTTTCCAGGACATGACGCGAGTCGCCGTTGTCGAAGCCGATATTTGGAACGATCTTTTTCTCTCCAATAAGGACGATCTCTCGATTGTCCTCGGGCGTTTGATCGAGCGACTTACAACTTTTAAGCGCGCTATCGATTCGTCCGACTCCGAAACTTTAAAGGCGCTTTTGAAAGAAGGCAAGCGCATTAAAGAGCTCTCGAAATGAAGTGCGGACTTTTAGGCGAAAAGCTCGGACATAGCCGCTCCCCCGAAATTCATGCGGGGCTCGGTTCTTACGAATATAAGCTTATTGAAAAAACTCCCGAAGAAGTGGAAAGCTTCCTTAAAAATGGGGATTACGACGCGATCAATGTGACGATTCCTTATAAAAGAAAAGCTTTCTCGCTTTGCGATGCCGTTTCTCCGATTGCCAAAAAACTCGGGAACTGCAATGTCGTCGTGAAAGGGCTTGATGGGAAGCTCTTCGGGGACAATACCGACGCCTACGGGTTCGCTTGCCTCGTCGAGAAAACGGGAGTCGACGTTAAGGGTAAGAAGTGCGTCGTTCTCGGCTCGGGTGGCGCGGCGACAACTGCCGCGGTAGTCCTTCGTGAACTCGGCGCCGATCCCGTCGTCAACATTTCCCGCTCTGGCGAGGATAACTATACGAATCTTTCTCGTCATCAAGATGCCGCGCTCGTCGTGAACGGTACTCCCGTCGGAATGTTTCCGAAAGTCGATTTCGCTCCCGTTTCGATGGAATCGTTTCCGAAGGCCGAAGCGGTAATTGATTTGATCTACAATCCCGAAGAGACCATGCTTTTGGCCGATGCCAAGAAGCGTGGAAAAATAGCGGTCGGTGGATGGCTCATGCTTGTCGAGCAGGCGAAAAAGGCCTCCGCTTACATGAATGCGAATCTCTACTTCTACGGCGCTCCCGGCTCGGGCAAGTCGACCTTGGGGAAGAAGTACGCCGAAAAGCGCGGCGTCGAATTCATCGACCTAGATGAAGAAATCGAAAAGCGCGAAGGGACATCTATTCCGACCATTTTCGCCGAGAAGGGTGAAAAGTATTTCCGTGATTTCGAAGCGGCGACGCTTTTCGATATTTCCAAGACCGGGAATAAGGTCGTTTCTTTGGGCGGCGGGACGCTCCTGAGAGACGAGAATCGTCGCGTTGCCGAAGCGACCGGGCGCATAATCTATATCGACGCGACGAAAGAAGACCTTGTCGCGCGTGCAGCGGCCTTGGAGGCGGCGCGTCCCTTACTCAAAGGCGGGGCGAAGGCGAAGATGGATGCGCTCCTTGCCGCGCGTTGGGATCATTATCAATCTTTCACCGAAAAAGTCACTTTCAAAACCATGATGGAGAAGCTCTAATGGAAACCATTTGCGAACTTTTGGAACAGTGGGCGGTCGAACGTCCTAACAACATCGCTCTCGTCGAAATCAATCCTCAGGAGCTCGATGCGAAGCGCACTACTTGGCGCGAATATTCGCTTATCGAGTCTTCTCCCGTCGACAAGTTCTATTCGAAGATGACTTGGGCGAAGTTCGATGAGAAGGCGAACAAGTTCGCGAATCTTCTTTTGGCGCGCGGTTACAAGAAGGGCGACAAAATCGCGATTCTTCTTATGAATTGCCTCGAATGGCTTCCCGTCTATTTCGGCATCTTGAAAGCGGGCTGCATGGCCGTTCCGATGAACTTCCGCTATACGGCCGATGAAATCAAGTACTGCCTTGACTTGGCCGATTGCGAAGGCCTTGTTTTCGGGCCCGAGTTCGTGGGCCGCGTCGAGCAAATCGTTACGCGCATTCCGAAGGTGAAGATGCTCGCTTATGTCGGGGATGATTGTCCGACTTTCGCTTTGAGTTACCAAAAGCTCGTTGATTACGCTTCGTCCTCGAAGCCCGTCGTCGAAATGAAGACGGACGATGATGCCGCGATTTACTTCTCCTCGGGTACGACCGGCTTCCCGAAGGCGATCGTCTTGCAACACCACTGCCTCCTTCATTCGGCCAAAGTTGAACAAGCTCACCATGGCCAGACTAAGGACGATATCTTCCTTTGCATTCCGCCCTTGTATCATACGGGCGCGAAGATGCACTGGTTCGGCTCTTTGCTCGTCGGCGCGAAGGCGGTCTTATTGAAGGGTGTGAAGCCCGAGTGGATTCTCAGAGCCGTTTCCGAAGAGCGCTGCTCGATCGTTTGGCTTCTCGTTCCTTGGGCTCAGGACATTCTCGATGCGATCGACCGCGGCGAAGTGAAGCTCGATGATTACACGCTTTCACAGTGGCGTCTTATGCATATCGGCGCTCAGCCCGTTCCGCCGTCCTTGATCAAGCGTTGGAAAGAAGTTTTCCCGCATCACGATTATGATACGAACTACGGGCTTAGCGAATCGACGGGCCCCGGTGCCGTTCACCTCGGCGTCGAGAACATCGATCACGTCGGCGCTATCGGCAAGGCCGGTTTCGGCTGGGAAACGAAGATCGTGAAGGGTCAGTCGATGGAAGAAGTCGCACCGGGCGAAGTCGGCGAACTTGCGATCAAGGGCCCCGGCGTCATGCGTGAATATTACAAGAATCCTCAGGCGACGGCCGAAATCTTGAAGCCGGATGGTTGGCTCTTAACGGGCGACATGGCCGAAGAGCGCGACGGATTCATTTATCTTGTCGACCGCGCGAAAGACGTGATCATTACGGGCGGCGAAAACCTTTATCCTGTTCAGATTGAAGACTTCCTTCGTGCCAACAACGCGATCAAGGATGTTGCGGTAATCGGGCTTCCCGATGCTCGTCTTGGCGAAATTGCTGCGGCGATTGTGGAGGTGAAGGAAGGGATGATACTTACTGAATCGGAGTTCAACGATTTCTGTCTCGATTTGCCGCGCTACAAGCGTCCTCGCAAAGTCATCTTCGCGCCTGTTCCGCGTAATCCCACGGGCAAGATCGAAAAGCCGAAGCTCCGCAAGCTGTATGGCGGCGAAGCTCTCATCGCCCGCCAAAACGGCCTGTAAACTTCGTTTTTTCGGCCTTAAATGAAATTAAGCATCATAGTGCCGAGCTTGGAAGGAATTGTCCCTGAATCGCTTACGAGAGTCGTTTTCGGGCACAATGATGTTGAGATAGTTGTTGTCAAAGGCGTTTCCTCGGTCGGCAAGGCGAGGAACGAGGGATTACGGAAAGCGCAGGGCGACTATATCGCGTGGGTTGATAGTGATGACGAAGTCGCTGACGAGTGGCTCGAAAAGATTCTCGCAACCATCTCAACTTCTAATCCTGATGTCATAACTTTTGACGCGGAGCTTGTGGGGTGGGATTATGCCAACGAATCGAGTTGGAATGTAAAGACGGCGACAATCGAGGACCTAAGACGCGACGTTATGCGAGATATGGCGAGACCCTCCGCCTTGTGGCTTTATGTAACTCATCGCTCGCTTTGGGATGGTCTTTTGTTTGATGAAGAAGTTCGCATAGCTGAAGACTATCTTCTATTACCGCGAGTTTTGGAACGAGCGAAGAGTCTTGTTTATCTTTGTCAAAAGCTTTATCTTTATCATCATAGCAAGGGCAGTTTGATCGATTCGAAGGTACGAGAAAACGATTTGACTATGTTCGATATTCGTCGTCGGCGCTTTCTGGAAGCTCCGAAAAATCACAAGGGCGAAGCGGCCCTCGCGGCAGCTATCGGTGCCTATTGGACTTGGAATAATATCCTCCATCGCACTGATGTTGAGCTTCGTCGTATCGCTCGAAAGGCGCTTGTTGCCGCGCTTTTACCTGCGCTTAAGGAGCTTATGCTTGGACGGGGGCTCTCTGCTAAATACCGTCTAAAATGGACGATTAAATTCTTTTGGGTGCTGGCATGGTAAAATATGTCATCAATCTCGATAAAGATACTGAGCGGCTTGATTTTCAGAAGTCGCAGCTAGGCACTTTCGAGCGAATCTCGGCGAAGACTACCGGCGATGTGAGCGCGTTTCGTTGGTGGTGTGCCGTCTTGAGGCCGCGAGTAGAAGGCGAGCTCGGTTGCGCCGAGAGCCACAAAGAAGCGTGGCGACGCTTTCTTACGACGAACGAATTGTGCGCGGCGATTTTTGAGGACGATGCGCTGCTGGCAGACGGTTTCGAAATCGTTGTTGATAAAGCGGCTTCATTTGTAGCTTCTAATCCGAGAGCTATCGTTCTTTTAGCGGATCATCGAGAGTCGAAGCGGGGCCGAATAGGTAAGATGTCGCAGGACGAAGCTTTCATCAAAATCGAACGAACCGAATGGGACCATTGTTCCGAAGCGTATGTAATCGGGCGAGAAGCGGCTTCGATGCTCCTTGAAAAGCAAACGCCGATTCGCGTGCCGCTTGATTGGTGGGGCTATTATCAGCACAAGGGTTGGATCGAGCTTTTTCGCGTTAATCCGCCTATCTCTTCGCAACAAGAAACCGAATTTGTTTCGAATCTCGGCACTCGCTATGACGTCTCGAAAGAAACGCGTTTTAGTAGGCGGCTTTGGTGGAAGGCGCGGCGAATCGTGGGCGCGGCGATCGATGCGCTCTTGGACGGAAAGGCTGGGTGGTAAATGATCGTAATCTGGGCCCATTCGCTTTGCCGCAGCACTTACGCGCTCTACACGGAGCTCTCGCGCCTTGCGCCGGTTCGCCTCGTCGCGCTCGAAGGCGTTCCCGCATATCGCCGAGCCCAAGGCGTCGATGAAAAGGAATTCACCGCGCTTGATTTTGAGATTCTCGGCGAAAATCTGCCGCGTGCCGACGCTATCTTAAAGGAAACTTGCGGCGCGACTCATCTTGTCGCCGCTTATCAAGTCTCTCCCACTATGCGCCACGTCGCCCTCGAAGCGAAAGCGCGCGGAGATAAGGTTTTCATCATCAGCGAAGAGCCGTGGAACGCGCTTTCCGGCTTCAAGCGCTACCTTTGGCCGATTTATCTTCGTACGGCCCTCAAGCTCATCGTTAAAGACGTCATAAACAAGGTTGACGGCTTTATTGATTTTTCGGGCGACATGTGTGCGCGTGCGAGATTGATCGGCTGGCCGGAAGAGAAGATCCACTCCTTCGGTTATTTCCCCGCTCCTCTCGTCGAAGGCGCCGCGCGCGAGCCGAAACTTCCTCACAAAGTTTTCGCGCCTGCGACTCTCGGACGTGCGGGACGCGGCGAAAAGACAATTCTAAAGGCGCTCGAAGGGCTCGAGGGATTCGAGCTTAAGATGCCGAATTTCTTAAGCGAGGAAGAGGTCAAGTCCTCCTATCTTGAAGCGGACATCGTCATCAGTGCGGGCGAAGACGAGCCTTGGGGGGTCAGAGTCAACGACGCCATAAATGCGGGTGCTGTCGTGCTCGTAAGTCGTGGGATGGGCGCGGAGAAAATCGTGCGCACTACAAATTGCGGCCTCGTTTTCGATTCCGCCGCTTCTTTACGCGCGGCGCTTCTCGAGGTCAAGGCGAACTATTCGAAGTATGCGGCCAACATTGACGCGGCAAAATCGCTTATTTCTCCTGTAACTCAGGCGAGAACACTATTTGGAATCTTAAATCGCGTATGAAGAAAGTTTTTAGGACACTCTTGGCATTAGTGGTTTGCTGGTGCGCTTTTGTTGAAGTCATCGAGCTTTTCGCCGGGCTTACTTTCAATATGCGCATCGATGGCGATTGGTTTCTGATAATTGCTGCGAGTAGTTGGAAGGAAATGTCGGAATTCTTCAGTCTCTACGGGACGCAGATTACTTATGCCTTTACGGCATTTGCCTTTTTGGTCGCTGGGATCTTGATGCTCTCTTTTATGGCCAGAAAGTGGGTTTTTGGGGGTTATGTTTTGGCTTTTGTCGCGTATGTCGCCTTGCGAATTATGGTTTGCAAATTCACTTGGCCGCCTATGTACCTCATATACGACACGATTAGAGGTACGATTCAATATGCCGAACTAATCGAAGCCGGGAATTGGGATGGAGAGGAAGGTGAAGTGCGCGCCGATAAAGAGAATCCGAATTTGGTGGTCGTTATCGGAGAGAGCATGACCACCGATAGAATGTCGCTTTATGGGTATGAAAAGCCGACGACTCCGAATCTCGATGCTTTGAAAACGGAGATGACGATTTTAGGCCCTGTGAGACCGAATTATCCGGATACCGTTCGCTCGATTCGTATGATGTTTACTCGCGCAAGTGCCGCAGCACCCGGAAAGGCCAAGGAAACTTCGGCCGTGTCTTTTCGTAAGAAGGGGTATCGCCCGATTTTTATTGGAGGTCAACCGAAGTGGGGTAGGTATTGTGGTGTCGAGCATCTTGTCTTTGGGGCTTGTGAGACGCGTATTTATACCAATGAAAGTTGGGTCTCGCCGGACGAAGAGATGGTTGACTACATACGTCGCGAGATGGTGATGTATGACGGTCGACCTTTCATTATTTTCGTGCAACTTTGTGGTAGCCACTATCCGCCCGAACATCGTGTCCCTCCATGGTTCAAGTCGCCGGAGGATTTCGATGCCTACGATCGTTCCATCTTGTACACAGATTCAGTGCTTGGATCACTCAAAAAGGTGATCCCTGAGAATACGACGCTTGTCTACGTAAGCGATCATGGCGAATCACCTGATTCGAACTCCTGGCGCGACAACAATTCGCCTTCAGTATGGAAAGTACCGCTCATAATCTATCCCAAGCGCGAAGGCGTCCATGATATCGACACGCTCGATCAGATGTTCGAATTGTTGGAAGGAATAGCTGAGCAATGAAAATTTTGCATCTAAGTTGGGGGCTGGAGCCGAACAATGGGGCGGCTAACATCGCTCGCATGATCATGGGCGAACAAATTGCCGCGGGCCACGAAGCGCGCATCGCGAGCAAGATCAGTTTCCGCGAGCTACGTGAGGCCGACGAGCTTTGGTGTCATTGCGGTTGGTATTGGCGAATTTGGCTCTCGATCGCATATCTACGACTTCTCAAACGGCCCAAACCTGTTATCAAGTGGATGCCGGAGTGTTGCTACGACCCCATCCGCCTCGCATATCACGGCTGGAAGAAGCGACTCGTCGGCCCGATCGAGCGTTGGGCCTTGAGAAGGGCGGATCTCTTAGTCGCGACTTGCGAAGCTGAGGCCGAGTGGTGCCGCGCTTATCTCGGCCCCGCTTGCCCCGAAATCGAGCTTACCGACATCAAGCGCTTTTTCAAACTTCCGACGCCTTCCTCCTCACTAAGCACTTCGCACTCTGCACTTTGCACTCACTCGTCCGCCGTAGCTTTGGCGAAGAAGGGACTCCGCGTCATGTATCTTGGCCGCCCTCATCCTTTGAAAGGCGTCGAGTATTTGCGTGCGGCAGTAAGCTCGCTTCAGGCGGAAGGGAAGGGAATCGAGCTAAGAGAGGTCACGAATCACTTTGGCTCCGAACTCGAAGCGGATTGGGAGTGGTGCGATGTGATGTGTCTCCCGACGCTTTCCGACAATCTCGGACTCGTTGTCGCCGAGGCCTTGGAGCGCGGCAAAAGGGTAATCACGACCGACGGCGCTCCCGCCTGGGCTCCGGAGAAGTCGAAGTCCGGAGTCGAAGGTGAAGATTGGAGAAAGAGGTTGTTTTATATCGAGGGGTATCGTGATGGGAGCGAGGAGCAACGGATCAAGCTGCTAACCGATGCTCTTAAGCGTTTATGTGACCGCGCGAGTGCTTGTAGTTGAGCGGGAAATATGGTATAATACTTAGCATATAGGAGAATACCATACATGGATAAAGAAGCCAATGTCGGAAAGCGCATTCGCGCATATCGTGAAAAGCTCGATATGAGCATCTATGACCTTTCGCAGAAGTGCGGAGTCGATGAGAAGATCATCAATTCGATCGAGAAGGGCGAAGTCCTTCCCGCGCTTGGCGTACTTACGAAGATTTCGCGCGCCCTTGGTCAGCGCCTCGGCACGTTTATGGACGACCAGTATAAGCCCGACCCGATCATCACTCGCGCCGAAGACATCAAGGCGGAGGATGGCAAGAACGAGTTCGGCTATACTTCTCACTCGCTCGCGCTCGGCAAACCCGATCGTCACATGGATCCTTTCCGCATCGAGTTCGATGCGGATGGCGCCGAGCACATCTCGAGTCATGAAGGCGAAGAGCTTATCATCTGCACCGCGGGTGAAATCGAACTTACGTACGGTAACGAGAAGTCGATTTTGAAGCCCGGCGACTCGGCTTACTACAACAGCGTCGTCAAGCATGCGCTTAAGGCCGTTGGCGGCAAGCCCGCTTCGATTTACGGCGTCGTTTTCATGCCTTTCTAACACTCAAGGAGTAAATGAATGAGCTGGTTTGAAAAGAAAGAAGGAGCTCAGATTCCGCCCGCTAAGGCGCTCTGGGCCGTTTGCCCGAAGTGCAAGAGCCACTTCGAAAAGTCCGTTTGGAAGGACAACAATTCGATTTGCCCGAAGTGCAACTATCACGGTCGTCTCTCGGCGCGCGAACGTATCGCGCAGGTCGCTGACAAGGGAACGTTCGCTGAAGTCTTCCGCGCCGTTTCTTACTCCGATCACCTCGAGTTCCATGATGCGACGGGCGACTACAAGTCGAAAGTCGAAGCGACGATCAAGAAGTCGGGCGAAACCGAATCGATCGTTATGGGCACCTGCGAAATCGAAGGCCACAAGGCGATGCTCGGCGTTATGGACTTCAGCTTCATGGGCGGCTCGCTCGGCACAGGCACGGGTGAAAGAATCGCTCGCGCCGCGGAACAGGCGATTGCTGAGAAGCGTCCTCTTATCATCTTCTGCGCGTCGGGCGGTGCTCGTATGCACGAAGGCATTCTCTCGCTTATGCAGATGACGAAGACTTCCGCCGCTATCGGACGCCTCAAAGACGCGGGTCTTCCTTACATCGCCGTTTGCACCGATCCTACGACGGGCGGCGTTTCCGCTTCGTTTGCGATGCTCGGCGATATCAACATCACCGAACCCAAGGCGCTCATCGGCTTCGCCGGTCGTCGCGTTATCGAGAACACCATCAAGCAGAAGCTCCCTGCGGACTTCCAGACGGCGGAATATCTCGAAAAGCACGGCTTTATCGACAAGATCGTCGAGCGTAAGGATATGAAGCACTTCCTCGCTAAGATGATGGGCTTCTGGGGCTTCTAATAAGGAATCTACTAATGGCTACTAAAAAGACTACCGCCAAGAAGGCGCCCGCAAAGAAGGCCGCTCCCGCGAAGACTCTTACCGCTTGGGATAAGGTCCAAATTGCTCGTGATGCCAAGCGTCCTCACATCTTCGACTTCATCGCCAATGTTTGCTCCGACTTCGAAGAGCTTCATGGTGATCGTCTCGTCAATGATGACCGCGGTCTTGTCGCGGGCTTCGGCACGATCGACGATGAAAAGGTTCTCATCCTCGGACACAACAAGGGCGCGACGATTGAAGAGAACATGGAATCGAACTTCGGCATGGCGAATCCCGATGGCTATCGTAAGGCGATGCGCCTCGCGAAGCTTGCCGAGCGCTTCCATAACCCGATCGTCACTTTCGTCGATACTCCCGGAGCTTACCCCGGTCGTGAAGCGGAAGAGCGCGGTCAGGCCGAAGCTATCGCCAAGTCCCTCGAGTTCTTCTCGGGTCTCAAGACTCCTGTCGTCGTCGTCATCACGGGCGAAGGCGGCTCGGGCGGTGCGCTCGCTATCGCAGTCGGCGATAAGATTCTTATGATGGAGAACGCGGTTTACTCGGTCATTTCGCCCGAGGGCTGCGCCGGTATTCTTTGGCGTGATGGCAAGATGGCTCCCCAGGCGGCGGAAGCTCTCAAGATCACTGCCGACGACCTCCTCAAGCTCGGTGCTATCGACGAAGTCGTTGCCGAACCTGCAGGTGGCGCCCACAAGAATCACAAGACCGCTTGCGCGAATGTCAAGAAGGCCGTTCTCAAGGCGATCAAGGAGCTCAAGAAGCTCTCCGCTGAGGAACTCCTCAAGGCGCGTTACGCCAAGATTCGTTCTTACGGCAACTTCTATTAATGAAGAAGTGGAATGTAGCTACGGTTCGCGCAGCCAAGGGCGTTAAAAAGCTCGGCTGCGTGACCTCGTATGATAGCGCCTTCGCCCGTCTCGCTGATGAGGCGGGCGTTCCCATTATTCTCGTCGGGGATTCGATGGGGATGACGATGCTCGGGTATTCGACGACGCTTCCCGTTAAGATGTCGGAGACTTTGAGCGCTACCGCGGCAGTTGCTCGCGTAGCGAAGAACGCTATGGTAGTCGCGGATTTGCCTTTCGGCAGCTATCAGTGCGGCGAAGATGAGGCGATGAAGAATGCCGTTCTTTGCATGCAGGCGGGAGCTGACGCCGTAAAGTTAGAGGGCGCGACGGAAAGAGTTTGCCACCTTATCAAGCGCATGGTCGAAGCGGGAATCCCCGTTCTTGCGCACATCGGCCTTATGCCTCAGAGCGTCAACCAACTCGGGGGCTTCAAGAAGCAGGGTAAGACCCGCGAAGCCGCCGATCAAGTCATGCGCGACGCGAAGGCCGTCGAAGAAGCGGGAGCTTTCGCGGTAACGCTCGAATGTATCCCCTCGGAACTCGCCGCTGAAATCACTGCGGCACTTAAAATCACGACAGTCGGAATCGGCGCGGGTGGAGTCTGCGATGCGCAGTGGCTTGTCATGCACGATCTCTTGGGCCTTAACGAATCGGCTCCCAGCTTCGCGAAGAAGTATGCCGACCTCGCTAATATCGTTCGCAATGCTTTCTCAACTTACGTTAGTGAAGTAGAAAACTCGGTCTTTCCTTAAACACAAGGAGTAAAACTATGGCACCTGCAGCAACTACTCAGCTCATGGACATCATCTTGAACAATCCCGAAAAGTATACGGGAGTCGTCGATCGCCTCGGCGAATGCAAGATCGATTCGCCTGTTCATCACCATGAATTCGTTCAGGAAGGTGACGCGATTCACTCGACCGAGAATGCCCAACTTTACAAGGAACTCAAGGAAAAGTTCAATAAGGAGCCTACCTTCGAGAAGGCCGGCCCCACCAAGAAGATTTTCCACGATCCTAAGTGGACGCGTGTCGCCATCGTTACGGCGGGTGGTCTTTGCCCCGGTCTTAACAACGTCATCAAGGGTCTCGTCGAGATTCTTTCCTACGACTACGGCGTCAAGAATATCTACGGTATTCGCTACGGCTACGCGGGTCTCAGCTCGAAGTTCGGCTATGAGCCGATGATGCTCGACCCCGATAACGTTGATACGATTCACGAACTCGGCGGCACGATTCTCGGTTCGAGCCGCGGACAGCAGCCGACCGACGAAATCGTCGATACTTTGGTTCGCATGAACATCAACGTTCTCTTCTGCATCGGAGGCGACGGTTCGCTCCGTTGCGCGGGAGATATCGCCGATGAAGTCAAGAAGCGCGGCCTCAAGATTTCGGTTGTCGGCATTCCGAAGACGATTGATAACGACCTTCACTTCGTCGGACGTTCGTTCGGCTTTGAAACTTCGGTTGCTGTCGCTTCTGACGTCATTCGTAATGCTCATGTCGAAGCGAAGGGCACGGCGGGTGGTATCGGCCTCGTGAAGCTTATGGGTCGTGACTCTGGCTTTATCGCCGCGTACGCTTCGATCGCTAACCCGGTCGTCAACTTCTGCCTTATTCCTGAAATGAAGCTCGAGCTCGAAGGCCCGAACGGCTTCTTGGCCGCTCTCGAAGAGCGCTTCAAAGCGGGCAAGACTCACACGGTTGTCGTCGTCGCCGAAGGTGCGGGTCAGGAACTTTTCGAAGGCGCTGAAGCAGAGCGCGATGCGTCCGGAAACGTCCTTAAAAAGGATATCGGCGAACTCCTTAAAAAGCGCATCACCCAGTATTTCAAGGAAAAGGGCATCAAGAGCTCGGTCAAGTATTTCGATCCTTCGTACAATATCCGCTCCGTTCCTGCTCGCGGTACCGATGCGATTCGTTGCTACATGCTCGCACGTGGCGCCGTTCATGCCGCTATGGCGGGTCGTACCAACTGCGTCGTCGGTAACCTCGGCGAAAGCTACTGCCTCGTTCCGATTCGCATGGCGACGATCAAGCGTCAGACCGTTCCTCTTAAAGGCGATCTTTGGCGCTCGGTTATGGATGCGACCGGACAGGAATTCTACTACAACGGCCGCGCTCGTGACGCCGCTTCGAAGAATATCGTTGCTCCGTAAGATGAATGATCGCGATTGTCGACTATAAAGCCGGTAATTTGACGAGCGTGAAGCTCGCGTTCGACGCCCTCGGGATTGAAACGGTGAAAACCTGCGATCCCGAGGTCGTGCGTAATGCTACACGCGTCGTTTTCCCCGGAGTGGGGGCGGCGAAGAGCGCGATGGAGAACCTCGAGAAGCTTGGATTAGTCGATGCGATCAAGGAAGCTGCGTTAACGAAGCCGTTCCTCGGAATCTGCCTCGGGATGCAGATTTTATTCGAAGAGTCGGAGGAAGATGGGGGAGTCAAGACACTCGGAATTCTCCCCGGGAAAGTGAAGCGCTTCCCGAATATTAAGGGCGTTAAAGTTCCGCATATCGGGTGGAGCGAGGACTACTATTTCGTTCACTCGTATTTCGCCCCGATTATTCCCGAAACGACGATCGAGTGCTGCTATGCGGGAGTAGAGTTTACCGCGGCACTTAAGCGCGGCACATTGACTGCGGCACAATTTCATCCAGAAAAGTCCGGGCGACTGGGACTCGAATTCTTGAAGGAGTGGGCGACATGTTAACGAAGCGCGTCATTCCTTGCCTCGATGTGAAAGGGGGGAAAGTCACCAAGGGCGTAAAGTTCAAGAACAACGTCGAATTGGGTGACCCCGTGGAGCTTGCCGTCAAATACTCTGAAGGTGGCGCTGACGAACTCGTCGTTTACGATATTACCGCCTCAGCCGAGCATCGACCGATCGATATCAAGATGGTTGAGGCGGTTGCGAGGGCGATTCGTATCCCGTTCGCAGTGGGCGGCGGAATCTCGTCGGTTTCAGATATGGATCGCGTCATTCTTGCGGGAGCCGAGAAAGTTTCGGTCAATTCACTCGCGGTCCAAAATCCGTTGATCATTTCGGAAGGCGCGAAAGCTTTCGGACGTCAGTGCATCGTCCTCGGTATGGATCCTGTCAAAAGCGAGAAGTGTCCTTCGGGCTATGAGATCACGACGCGTGGTTTTAGAGAATTTACCGGCATGGACGCTGTCGAGTGGGCGAAAAAAGCGGCGGATTTGGGCGCGGGAGAAATCGTCGTCAACTCGGTCGATGCCGATGGGACTAAAGCGGGCTTCAACCTCGAGATAACTCGCCTTATCGCTGAGGCGGTAGATATCCCGGTCGTTGCCTCGGGTGGCGCGGGAAAGCCCGCTCACCTCGTAGAAGTATTTCAAAAGGCCGCGGCAGACGCGGCGATTATCGCCGGAATGATTCACTCGGGCGAATACACGATTAAAGAGATTAAAGCAGAAATGGCGCAGAGCGGTGTTCCCACGCGCCTAAGATGGTAAGGAGAAGAAGAGCATGGAAAAGAGAAAGATTGTCGTTACGAGCGCGCTTCCTTATGCGAATGGCGATATCCATTTAGGTCACCTCGTCGAATATATTCAGACCGACTTCTGGGTTCGTTTCCAGAAGCTTCGCGGACATGACTGCCTTTACATTTGCGCCGATGATACTCACGGAACTCCGATCATGATTCGTGCGCGCAAGGAAGGCATCACGCCCGAAGAATTGATCGCCCGTTCGCACGCGATTCATTTGAAAGACTTCACCGACTTCCAGGTCAAGTTCGATAACTACTACTCGACCAATTCGGCCGAGAACAAGGAACTCTCCGAACAGTTCTTCAAGGCGATGGAGAAGTCGGGCGCGATCACCAAGAAGACGACGCCTCAGCTTTATTGCGAGCATTGCCACATGTTCCTCCCCGATCGCTTCGTTAAGGGGACTTGCCCGAAGTGCGGCGCTCCGAATCAGTATGGCGACAGCTGCGACAAGTGCGGCGCGACTTACGGCGCGGAAGAACTTGGCTCTCCCATTTGCACGACTTGCGGCGGAACGCCTGTCGTCAAGGACGCCGAACACCTCTATTTCGAACTCGAGCCCCAGCATGATTATCTCGAGAAGTGGATTCCCGAGCATACGACGAGCGACGTTTCCAATAAGCTGCTTGAGTGGTTCAAGGAGCCCTTGCGCGGGTGGTGCATTTCGCGTGACGCGCCGTACTTCGGCTTCGAAATCCCGGGCTACAAGGACAAGTTCTTCTATGTCTGGGTCGACGCCCCGATCGGCTATATCGCTTCTTTGAAGAACTTCGGTCGCTTCGATCTTTGGAACGATCCTACCGCAGAGCTCTATCACTTCATCGGCAAGGATATCATCCGCTTCCACTGCCTCTTCTGGCCGGGAATGCTCAACACGGTCGGTTTCAAGGGCCCGAACAAGGTTTTCGTCCACGGCTTCTTAACGGTCAATGGCGAGAAGATGTCGAAGTCGAAAGGGACTTTCGTCAACGCTCGCACTTATCTCGACAATCTTCCTGCCGATGCGCTTCGCTATTACTACGCGGCGAAACTCGGCGGCACGGTCGATGATATGGATCTTAACTTGACCGACTTCGTCCAACGCGTCAACTCCGATCTCGTCGGCAAGATCACGAATATCGCTTCGCGCGGCGGTCAGATGCTCCAGAAGAAGCTCGAAGGTCAGCTTGGGACGATGGACGAAGAAGGCAAGGCGCTCATTGAAAAGTGCCGCGCCGCTTCGGAAACGATCGCCAAGTTCTACGAAGATCGTCGCTTCAATCAAGTCGTCGTCGAAATCTGCAAGCTCGCAGACGCGGCGAATGAATATTTCGATAAGCGCGAACCTTGGAAGACGGTCAAGACCGACCTCGAAGCGACGCGCACAAGTCTTACCGCGGCGCTTAATGCGTTCCGCATTATCGCGATTTATTTGAAGCCCATCCTTCCCGCTTACGCCGATAAGGCGATGAAGCTCTTTGGCGAAACCGAGTGGACTTGGGAGTCGATCAATACCGCTATCGAAAACGCGAAGATGGGCGACTACGAATACCTCGCTTCGCGCATCGACTCGAAGCAGGTCGACGCGATGATTTCGGCTGCTACCGTCAAGCCCGCCGATTCCGGCGAAGTCGCGCATGAGTCGAGAGCGAGCAAAAATAAGATTAAAGGTGAAGGGGAAGGTGAACAAAGGAATATTCCGCCGTTGAAGCCGGAGATCGCGTTCCCCGATTTCGAGAAGCTCGATCTTCGCGTCGGCAAGGTCGAAGCTTGCGAAATCGTTCCGAAGAGCTCGAAGCTCCTCAAGTTCACGCTCGATGCGGGCTCGTTAGGTAAACGCACGATCTTCTCGGGTATTCGCGGCGCTTATGAGAAGCTCGAAGAGCTTATCGGCAAGGAAGTCGTCTTCGTCGCGAACTTAGCGCCTCGCAAGATGTCGGTCGGTGTTTCCGAAGGCATGATTCTTTATGCCGGTGAGCCCGGTAAGTCGGGCGGTGTCCTCTCGCCTTTGAGCGAAGCCGGTGCCGGAACTCCCGCAACGTAAGAATAAACGATGAGTATTTTGGCGATAGCATCGATGGCCGTTTGGGCGCTTGCTGCCGCGCTCTTTATAGGCTATGTGGTCTCGGTCGCTTCCGAGGTCACCTACGTTACATTAGCCGATGGTCGCAAAGCTGAACGGTCGATTCCGCTATTGTTTAAAATACTCCTTCCGCTCACGCCGAACTTCTTCAAACTCGTTAAGGGGAAGGGCTTCAGTGAACTTCGTGCGAAATATTCTTCGCTTTTGATTCAGGCCGGTTTCGAAGGTTTGCTTTCCGCCGAAGAATATCTCGCGATTAAGTTGATGCTCGGTTGGATTTTCCCTGATCTTTGGCTTTATCGCTCGATCAAAGCGCGGCATCTTTCGATCATGAAGTCGCTTCCGTTCGTTCTCGACATTCTGACTCTTTCGGTCGAAGCGGGCATGGACTTTATCAGCGCTCTTCAGCGTAATTGCAAGTCGCGCAGAATGGATCCTTTAAACGAAGAGCTCCTTCGAATGACGAAAGAAATCCAAATCGGCGTAACGCGTAAAGATGCGCTTAAGAATATGGCCGAGCGCGTCAAAGAACAGAATCTTAAAGCGGTTGCGAATTCCTTGATTCAGTCCGATGAACTCGGCGTCTCCATCGGTACGATTCTTCGTATTCAATCGGAACAGCTTCACTCGCGCAGATTTGACCGCGCGGAAAACTTGGCGGCGCAAGCTCCCGTTAAAATGCTCGGGCCCTTGCTTCTTTGCATCTTCCCCGCAGTATTCATCATATTGCTTGGACCTTTACTATTGCAGGCCATGAAAGGAGCGTTTTGATCATGACCGAACTTTTCTTAAGACTTGATTCCGGCGAAGAGAAGGGACGTATCTTCAAGGTGACGTCTATGGGCATGCGCCTTGGACGTTCGTCTTCGAACGATATTCATGTAACTGATGAAGAACTTTCGCGTAATCATTGTCTTTTCGAATTGACCGCGCTCGGGGAGTTGAATGTCACGGATCTTGCCAGTGCGAACGGCACGCGAGTAAACGGCGAATCGATCGGCGCGAAGACGAAAACGCTTAATAGCGGCGATATCATCGAAGTCGGCAATACGACTTTGACCGTGGTCGATTCCGATAAACCGAAACCGATTGAGATGAAGCTTCCTCAGCCCGAATCGAAAGCGAAAATCGACAATAAGATCGATCTTGGACTTCAGAAGGAAGAATCGAAGTCGGGCGATGAGACCGGGGAAAAGACGGAGAAAGCCGAGCGACCGATATGGCTTAATTTCGTTTGGTTCGGCGTCGCGCTCTTGATGATTCTCGCGGCAGTTGCGCTTTTGATGGTGCCTGTTGAAGATAAAAAGTCCGATATTTCCTCGCTTGCAAACACGGATGCTGATGCTCATTCGAAATTGAAAGCGCTTGAATACGAGAAGATCGATGCCGATTCCAGCCGCATCTTCCGCTATCATATCGTTGTCGAGGAAACGGGCAAAATCAATTTGGAATTGGATGATGTCCCCGCGGCGAATCGTCATGTCCGAAAGAGTTCGAAGCTCGCCGACAAGGCGCTCGTACGGCTCTCGGACATGCTCGCTTCCGATAGCGTCAAAACCTTGGAGAAGGAATATGCGGGAGAAAGCTCGATGGCGATCAACGAGCTTAAGAGTTTCAAACTCAGCTTCAACATCGATGGCCTTATTAAAGAGTGTTATATCGAGAACGCCCCCGAGCCGGAAGCGTTTCGCGAACTTAGAGAAAACCTCGAGACTTTCGTCAATAATGAACTCGGCATCTGGTCGATTCAATACCCGAAAGAAAAGCTCTTGGAGCTCTCGTTCGGCGCTTATGAACTCGGCGAATCGAAGTGGGATGAAAGAGATGTGGAATTCGGCAATGTCGCTATGGCGATCAAGGCCTTTAACGAGTCGATCTTCTATCTCGACACGATCAACCCCAAACCCGAGTGGTTCAATAAAGTGCGTGAGAATTTGCGTACAGCGAATGATGAGCTTAATAAGCGTTATAAAGAGCAGCTTTTCAAGGCCGATCGTGCGATAAATACGAGCCATTGGGAAGACGCGAAAACCGAACTTCGTCTCTTGATGGAGATGATTCCCGATCCCGAAGACGAACGTCATAAGACGGCGGAACGTAAACTTTTGGACGTCACCAATCGAATCAAAGGAGCGCGATAAGATGAAGAAGTTTTTAGCGTTGTTTTTCGCCGCGCTCTGCTTGTTCGCTCAAGCGGAATCGGGCCTTTTGCTCGTTTCTTCCGAGCCCAGCGGCGCGGAAATCTCACGAGATGGCGTTAATCTCGGCGCAACGCCTCGCCTTATCACCATTCTTGAAATCGGCGAACTCCACCGTCTTACCTTAAGTAAGAACGGCTATCAATCGAAACGAATCGACGTAAGATTTCTCAATGGTCGAGAGCCGGTAGTCGTGAATGAGAAGTTGGTGCTCGATTCGGGCGCGCTTGAAATCAAGACGGAGCCTGCGGGAGCTTCGGTAATCGTTAATGGCCTTGATCGCGGAAAAACGCCCGTTTCGCTTTCCGGTATCGCCAAAGGTTACGTTTCAGTTACCGTTAAGCACGAAGGTTTCAAGCCGGAAACGCGCGAACTTAAGCTCGGCGCGGGTGAAGTTCAAAATCTCTATCTGAAGCTTCAGCCTTTGGCGGGTACGCTCCAATTGACGACGCTTCCCGAGGGTGGCCGTATTTATATCGATAATGTCTTCCGCGGCAAATCACCGCTTGTCTTGACCGGTATCGAAAGCGGGGAGTACAATGTTCGCGCCGAAATCGAGGGCTATGCGCCGGTATCTCGCGTGATTAAGGTCGGGAACGGAGCTTCGGTAAGTGAAGAATTTCGTCTTTCGAATGTCATGGGTCGCCTTGAGGTCCGTACGCTTCCTGCCGGAGCTCAAGTCAGTATCGACGGGCGAGTCGTCGGCACGACGAAAGAAATCGGAAGCGAAAGCGAGGGCTTCAGCGAGATTCTCGCGATCGAGAACTTGCTCGAAGGCGAGCATACTCTTACGATCTCCAAAGACGGCTACGCGAACTCGACTCGTCATCCGAAGATTCAGAAATCGAAGACATCTAAGGCCAATGTCACTCTGCGCCGCGTCTTCACGCCGAATGTGGAAATCGAGACGCCGAATGGGAAATATCGCGGCGTTTATGTCTCGGCAGATTCCGAACAGGTAATGGTCGAGGTCAAGATGGGTATTCAGCGCGGCTTCGCGAAATCGGATATCATCAAAATGACTTTCCTCGATAAGGAAGAAAAGTGAAGAAACGACTCGATGTTCTTTTGGTCGATTCGGGGCTTGCGGAAAGTCGTACGCGTGCCCAAGCCCTCGTTATGGAGGGGAAGGTAAGAGTCAACGGTCAAGTCGAGTTCAAGGCCTCCAAGCAAGTCGAGAGCGACGCGATTCTCGAAATCGAAGCGCCGCCTCGATTCGTGTCTCGCGGCGGAGAGAAGATGGCCGGCGCCTTTGATAAGTTCAAAACGCTTTCCGCCGAAGGGAAGATTTGTCTTGATGTCGGCTCTTCGACGGGCGGCTTTACCGATTGCCTTTTGCAAAACGGCGCCAAGATGGTTATGGCGGTCGATGTCGGCACCAACCAACTCGCTTACAAACTTAGAGCGGATCCGCGCGTTTGGGTAAAAGAGAATTACAATGCCCGCTATATGCAGTCGGAGGATTTGCCGGAAGTGCCGACTTTGGCGGTTACTGACGTTTCTTTCATTTCTCTCGAGCTGATTCTTCCCCCGATCAACGACGTACTCGCACCCGGGGGAGAAATCGTCGCTTTGATCAAGCCCCAATTCGAAGTCGGGAAGGGCAATGCCCCTGGAGGTCTCGTTAAAGACGAAAAGCTTCGTTTGGAAGCTCGCGATAAAATCGTCAAGTTCGCGACTGAAACCTTGAAACTCGATCTCCTCGGACTCGAGGAGAGCCCGATTCGCGGCAAAGAAATGGGCAATATCGAATATTTGTCTTATTGGAGAAAGCCATGATCGCCAAATTGCTGTTGGATAAGAAGCGCGAAGGAAAAGCGCTTGGGACGGCTGAAATTCGTGAATTCATCGAGGGCTTCACCTCGGGAGAAATTCCGGATTATCAGATGGCAGCGATGGCGATGGCGATTTGTTGCCGCGGAATGAACGAGCGCGAAACGGCCGATCTTACCGAGGCGATGAAGAATTCGGGTAGATGCCTTACTTGGGACATGATTACCGCCGACAAGCACTCGACGGGAGGCGTCGGCGACAAGCTCTCGCTTATCATTCAACCGCTCGCTGCAGCTTGCGGTGTCGCGGTTCCGTCGCTTACGGGACGAGGGCTCGGCCTTACGGGCGGCACGGCCGATAAACTCGAAACGATTCCGGGCTACAACGCTTCGCTTTCGCTTGAGGATTTCCAAAAAGTCGTCAAGGAAGCGGGAGTTTCGATGACCGTTCAAACGGCCGAAATCACTCCTGCCGACAAGAAGCTTTACGCGCTTCGTGATGTGACGGGTACTGTCGCTTCGATTCCTTTGATTGTCGGGTCGATTCTCTCTAAGAAGCTCGCGGAAGGCGCGGGAACGCTCGTATTCGACGTGAAATGCGGCTCGGGCACTTTCATGAAGACGAAAGAAGAGGCGCTGGAACTCGCGAAAGCGCTCGTCGGGGGCGCGAAAGCCGCGGGGCGCAAATCCGCCGCGCTCGTAACCGACATGTCCGCGCCTTTGGGCCGCTCGGTTGGTAATGCGAATGAAGTCGAGGAAGCCCTGGAAATCCTCTCCGGAAAGAGCTTCGATGAGAAGGTGACGGCTCTTTGCGTGGAGTTCTCGTCGCTCATGGTCTCGCTTTCGCTTGATATTCCGCTTGATGAAGCTCGCGCATTGGCAAGAGCTCGTCTTGCCGACGGCTCCGCGTACAAGAAGTTCGTCAAAATGGTCGAAGCTCAGGGCGGCGATCTTTCGCGCTTTGAAGCATTGAGAAAAGAGCGTCCTTTCAAGTTCACGATTCAGGCGATGCGCTCGGGGTTTGTGACCGAGATCGATGCGGAGAAGATCGCTCGCGCGGCCTTTATGCTCTGCGCGGGCCGCGAGAAGGCGGGGGATAAGATCGATCCTCAGGCCGGTATCGATCTTAATGTGAAGCGCGGAGATAAGGTTACGGTCGGAACGCCGCTTGCAACATTGATGAAGTCGACGGGCCCCGAAGGGCTCGAGAAAGCCGCTGCCGAGGCGCTTAAAGCGTTCAAAATCGAAAGCGTGATTTCCGCTTCGACCAACGAACTTATTTTGGAACGAATCGATGGTTGATTACAACAGACTTAAGGCGAAATTCCCGGCTAAAACGAAGCTGAAGGAAACGGATTCGAAGCGAATCGCCAAAGAGCGAATCCGTCGCGAATTCGCCAAGAAAAAAGACATGCTCTCGGGAGGTCTCCCGAAGATGAAGCGTGGCTTCATCTTTTACTTGGTGATGATTATGGGAATGATGATTCTCGGTTCGCTCGTGCTCACGGCTACGGGACGCGGTGGAAAAGCCCATATCTCGAAAGCCCAAATCAACGCGCGAAAGTCGATGGATGCTTTGGCGGTTGCGTTAGGCCGATATAAGTTTCATGTCGGGGACTATCCTTCGACCGAAGAAGGACTCGCGGCGCTTACCAACATAACACCGAAAGTCGTCGGTTGGAACGGGCCTTATTGTAAGCGCATTGTAAACGATCCTTGGGGAAATCCTTATTTTTACGAGCGCCTCGAGTCCGGTCATCCGATTCTCTATTCGCGTGGACCCGACGGGAAGATGGGGTCGATCGATGATATCATGCCCGATCAAGCGCTTTTCGACGAACCTTTCAGAGATACGACTTGGACAAACAATTGGGTGCCGTACAAATATCGTGGCATTCTCGTCGCGCCGAATGAAGAATCGCGGCAGAAATGGCTGAACGACATGGAAACCGGCAACTTCGAGCGATAAGGGAGGGCATGATGACACAACTTCAGGCAGCAAGAAACGGAATCATCACCGAGGCGATGAAGATCGTCGCGGCGGACGAAGGCCTCGAGCCGGAAGCCGTACGCGCGGCGGTAGCGTCGGGCGAGGCGGTTATCCCGCTTAATATTCATCATAAGAACTGTCACCCGGTTGGCGTCGGTCGGATGTTCACGACGAAGATCAACGCGAATCTCGGCCGTTCGATGACTCATTCCGGGAAGGGCGATGAACTTGAAAAGCTCGAAATCGCGCTTAAGGCGGGTGCGGATTTCGTAATGGATCTCTCGGTCGGTGAAGATATCAAGGCGATTCGCCAGGGTATGCTCGACGCGAGCCCCAAACCCTTGGGGACGGTCCCCATTTACGAGACGATTTCCCGACTCGAAGGCGACATCCCCGAAATGGATCCGACCTTCCTCCTCGATGTAATCCGCGCTCAGGCCGAGCAAGGCGTCGACTTCATGACCTTGCACGCGGGCTTGTTGCTTCGGCACATCCCCGACGCGATGAAGCGTCTCATGGGCATCGTCTCGCGCGGCGGTGCGATTATGGCCGAGTGGATGATGGAGCATAATAAGGAAAATCCGCTTTACGTGATGTGGGATCAAGTCCTTGATATCTTGGTCGAACATGACGTTACCGTTTCTTTGGGCGACGGTCTTCGTCCCGGCTGTCTCGCGGACGCCTCGGATGTAGCGCAATTCGGCGAACTCGATGTCCTCGGCGAACTCGTTGAAAAGTGCCGCGCTCGTGGCGTTCAGGTTATGGTCGAAGGCCCCGGCCACGTTCCTTTCAACCAGATTCAGATGAACATGGAGCGTCAGCAGGAAGTTTGCAAGAAAGCTCCTTTCTACGTCTTAGGCCCGGTTACGACCGATATCGCGCCCGGTTACGATCATATCGTCTCTTCGATCGGCGCTACCGCTGCCGCGACCTACGGCGCATCGCTCCTATGCTATGTAACTCCCGCCGAGCACCTCGGGCTTCCCGATGGCGAAGAAGTTCATCAAGGTTGCATCGCGTATAAGATCGCCGCGCATGCAGGCGACATCGCACGTGGGCTTCCTCACGCTCGCGATATCGATGACGAAATGTCGAAAGCGCGTCGTGACTTCGACTGGGATAAGCAATTCAAGTGTGCGCTCGATCCCGAGAAAGCGAAGGCGCGTTGGCTCAAGACGCGCGCTTTTACCGACGAAGCTCACTCCGACGATCATTGCTCGATGTGCGGCAAGCAGTTCTGCGCCGTTCGCACTTCGCGCCGTATTCGTGAACTTGCCGAGAAGTTAGGGAAATGATCGAGCCGGCGGTACTTACGATTGCGGGAAGCGATTCGGGCGGGAATGCGGGAGTCCAAGCGGACCTTCGCGCTTTCCACGCCTACAAGCTTCATGGTGCAACCGTTTTTGCCGCGCTCACCGCTCAGAATCCGTTCGGCGTTTACGCGATTCACTCGGTTCCTGCCGATTTCGTCGCAGCTCAGCTCGATGCGGTCTTGGGCGTCTACAATATCAAGGCGCTGAAGACGGGAATGCTTGGAGAAATCGAGGTTATCGATATAGTAGCTGACCGTCTAAGTAAGCATCCTGAAATCAAGAAAGTAATCGATCCCGTGATGATCGCGACGAGTGGTGCGAGACTTGTTTCGAAAGAGGCGGTTGAACGAATCAAGGAAAAGCTTCTTCCGCTCGCTACTTTGATAACGCCGAATCTTCCCGAAGCCGAAGAACTCGGAGGAAGCGCCGAGGCGCTTTATGATAAGTATGGCGTTCCCGTGCTCGTTAAAGGCGGGCATCGCGTAGACGGGAAGATGATCGATATCCTCTTTGACGGGAAAGAACGCCGCGAATTCGAGCTTCCGAAGATCGAGCATCCGATTTCGACGCATGGTACGGGCTGCACGCTCGCGGCAGCTCTTGCCGCCGAACTCGCTTTAGGGCATGAACTCGTCAATGCGGTTGAAGGCGCGAAAGCGTTCGTTCATAAAGCGATTACGACTTCTTATTTAGTAGGTGAAAATTGTGGTGTATTAGGAGGACTAAAATGAAAAAATCATTAGCACTCGTCGCTCTTGTCGGCTTGGCGCTAAGCGCCGTTGCCGATCCCGTTAAAGTCGCTTGTATCGGCGACTCGATCACGTTCGGCTATTGTCTCCCGGATCGTGGGAACACTTGCTACCCGAATCAACTTCAGCTTCTTTTGAATGCGAAGTATCCCGGGAAGTATGAAGTTCGCAATTTCGGCAACTCGGGTCGCGGCATTTATCTCGACTCCAAGCGTGGCGCCGAAATGCGTGGCTATCGTTATATGAAGGAACATAAGGCCGCTCTCGAGTGGAAGCCCGATATCGTTATTTGCAATCTCGGCATCAACGATAACGGCGAATACATCAAAGAATATGTCGGCGGCAGAAAGCGCGGACAATTCATCGAAGATTATTCGGAACTCTTAGGCGATTATGTTAAGGTCAATCCGGAAACGAAGTTCTACATGTGGACGAAGCTTTCGACTTTGACCGAAGGTCAGCGTTTCTATCGTTCGCCCGAAGCGTTCTTGATGCAGGACGATCTCGAAACGATCGCCAAGCGTTTCAACGCTCGCACGATCGATATGCAGAAGCCGATGATGCCTGATTGCGACCGTATTTTCGCCGCGGATAAAATTCATCCGAACACCGACGGTGCGAAGATCATTGCCGAAACTACCTTCAAAGCTTTGACCGAACCTGCCAAGCCGCGCGTTGTTCCCCCGAAAGAACTTAAGGGCAAGAAGATCGAATTTTGGCTTATCGCGGGCCAGTCGAATATGCAGAAGGGCTGGGGCGAATTCAGCTACGGCGCCGAAGAGAAAGCTCGCGCTCAAAAGGAACTTGCCCAGCTCGATAAGCTTGATGTTTGGCTTTGGGATTTCAATGACGACAGCTGGACCAAGCTCACTTCCAAGAACGCCACGAAGCGCAGCGCGTTCGGCGTCAGCTTCGGTATTCGCCGCGCGCTTGAGACGAAAAAGTCGGTGGTGCTTCTCTATGTCGCGGCAGGCGGTGCTCCGACCGAGGCTTTCCTCCGCGAGTCGACGATGTGCGCCGTCAATCCCGATGGCTCGCAGAAGTATCCCACGCTTGCGAAGATTGCCACGAACCGCCATACGATAGACAAGAATGCCGACTTCCCTTGCGCTTGGTGTAAGCGCGAGTATCAGCGTCGTAAGGGCAAGGCCGAAGAGGCGTATTGGTGGCCCGTCTCGCTTATGTACGATGAGGGCATCAAGCGTATCGCCCACTATCCTTTGACCGGTATTCTCTGGTATCAGGGCGAATCGAACGCGACGACGAACGTTCGTCCCGACGTTCCCTTGGCCGATGATTACATGCTGGAGACGAATCTCGCGATTATCGACGAGCTTCGCGGCGATAAGGATATTCCTTTCATCATGATGGGCTTACCTAAGATGAATCGTCCTTGGGAACCTTACCGCGCCGCGCAGGAAAAGGCCGCGAAAGAAAAGCGTGCGATTTTCGTGAACACTTTTGCTGCGGGCTTGGGCACTCCGAATGATGTTCATCCGCGTGACAAGATTCCTTTTGCGGAACTTGCAATTGAGGCCCTGAAGGCCGCGAAGTAACGTGTATCCGTTAGTTGAAATATTCGAATCGCTGCAGGGTGAAGGAAGAAATTCCGGTCGCCCTGTGGTCTTCGTACGCTTCGCCGGTTGCAACTTGAAGTGCCCTTGGTGCGATACCGATTTCTCGAAGCGCTTTTCGCTTTCGCTCGAAGAGCTTTTAAGTGAAATCAAGAGCTTCAAGCCCAAAAGCGTGATTCTAACGGGCGGAGAGCCGACTATCCAAAAGGGCATTCCTGAACTGGTCGCGGCTTTGAAAAAAGAAGGGTACTGGATAGGGGTCGAGACGAATGGGACGAAGGCGCCCGATTGGCTTTCCTTTGTCGATTATGTCGCGACATCTCCGAAGCGTGGCTCGGTAATCGAACTTACTTCGGCTAATGAAGTTCGGATTGTCGCCGAAAGCGAGGACATTGTTGCTTTCTGCCGCGAGATGAAAGCGAAAATCGCCGCGGACGATTTTTATATCTCGCCCTGCGATCATGAGGGGGATATCGATTTCGCTACTGCTAAATCGGTTCTGTCCCAATTGGACGGCTTCTCCCTTTCGGTACAGCTACATAAAATCTTGGGCTTCCGCTGAACTCAAGAAAATGATTTCCTTGTTCCATAAGACTGGGAAATATGATATAATACTAGGTATGAAAACTTCTTATATGCCGATGGATAAGTATTGCGCAGAATACATGCGCTACTTGGGTATTGCCAAGACCGAACGCCGCAGCTACTCCGAAAGCGAGCGTCTTCTCAAGGCAAAGGGATTTAAAGAGATCTCGGCTTTCAAAACTTTGAAGGCCGGAGATAAGGTTTATCGCGGTTATGAAGGCCGCACGATTATGGCCGCTGTTATCGGCAAAAAGCCGATCAGCGAAGTCGGTCTTAAGGTCGTCGGCGGTCATACCGATGCGCCGCGTCTCGACTTGAAGCCGATTCCGCTTTACGAACATAGCGGCGTCATCTTCTTCGATTGCCACATGTATGGTGGCATCAAGAAGTATCAGTGGCTTACGCTTCCCTTGGCGCTTTACGGATCGGTCGTCAAGAAAGACGGCACGCAGGTCGACATTGCCGTCGGCGATAAGGAAGGCGATCCTGTCTTTATGATCACCGATATTCTTCCGCACCTCGGTTATGATCAGGCGAAGGAGACGCGCGACAAGTTCTTCCCGGCGGAAGATCTCGATGTCGTCGCTTGGATCAGCGAAGGGGAAGAGGATAAGAAGGCGAAGAAGGATAAGGACGAGAAGAAGAAAGTTTCTCCCTTGAAGAAGTCGTTCCTCGATTTCCTCAAGAAGGAATACGATCTCGAAGAAGAGGACTTCCTCTCCGCCGAACTCGAAATGGTTCCTGCGGGTCTCCCTAAGGAAGTCGGCTTCGACCGCATGCTCATCGGCGGCTATGGTCACGATGACCGCGTCTGTTCGTTCGCGGGTCTCCAGGCGCTCCTCGATGCCGCGGATCAAGTCCCCGAACAGACCGCGTCGATTTTGATGTGCGACAAGGAAGAAATCGGCTCCGTCGGTTCGACCGGTATGCAGAGCTCGTTCTTCGAAAACACTGTCGCGGAACTTATCGAACGCCAGGAAAAGAACGCTCGTGATATCATGGTTCGCCGCGCGCTCGAAAAAAGCTCGATGCTCTCCGCCGACGTAACTGCCGCGTCCGATCCTCACTTCGAATCGCTTGACTCGACCGGAAATGCCGCGAAGCTCGGCAAGGGCGTCGCCGCGTCCAAGTACACGGGTGGCGCGTCGAAGGGCGGTTCGAGCGACTGCGGTCCCGAGTTCGTCGCGTTCATCCGCAAGGTCATGGACGAAGGCAAGGTCGAGTGGCAGATGGCCGAACTCGGCAAGCAGGAGAAGGGTGGTGGCGGCACCATCGCGCAGTATATGTCGCGCTTCGGCATGAAGGTTCTCGATATGGGTACGCCGATGTGGAATATGCACGCTCCTTGGGAAATCACCCACAAGAACGACTGCTGGCAGACCTACCGCGCTTACAGCGCCTATTTGAGGGCTTAAGAAAATGCAGACCGTAACGACCGCGATCAAGAACTCGATGGCTTCGTCGAGCTGGATTCGCAAAATGTTCGAGAAGGGGCTCGAGCTCAAGAAAGAGTTCGGCGCCGATGCCGTTTGCGATTTCTCGCTCGGCAATCCCGATGTCCCGCCGCCTCAGAAGGTCAAGGATGAGCTTATCAAGCTCGCTGACGCGGCGATTCAGCCGCTCGGCCTCGGTTATTGCCCGAACGCCGGTATTCCCGCCGTTCGTGAGAAGATGGCCGAATATCTTTCGAAACAGCAGGAAACGCCCGTTCAGGCGAAGGATATCGTCATGACCGTCGGCGCGGCAGGAGCGCTCGTTTCGTTCTTCCGCGCCGTTATCGAGCCCGGCGATGAAGTCCTTACTCCTGCGCCTTATTTCGTTGAATACGGCGCTTATTGCGGTCATTTCGGTGGCGTCTTGAAGACGGTTCCGTCGATTCCTCCGACATTCAGACCCGATGTGAAGGGGATTGAGGCGGCGATTACCGATAAGACTCGTGCGATCATCATCAATTCGCCCAATAATCCGACCGGCTGCATCTACGCAGAGGAAGATTTGAAGGCGATTGCGGAAATTGTCGAGAAGGTGAATGAGAGAAGGGAACGACCCCTTTTCATTCTTTCCGACGAACCTTATCGTGCGTTCGCTTATGACGGCGCAAAAGTGCCGGCGATGCTTCCGTTGTCGAAGTATGCGTGCGTCCTCGGCAGCTTCTCGAAGACGCTCTCGCTCGCCGGTGAACGTATCGGCTACTTTGTCGCCAATCCCGCGATGCCTGACCAGGAGACGCTCGTTGCCGCAGTTACGCTCACCAATCGTACGCTCGGCTTCGTCAATGCTCCCGTTATCGGACAACGCCTCGCTGCAGCGCTCGTTAACGAAACCGTTGATCTCGACATCTATGATCGTCGTCGTAAACTTATGGCCAAGGTCTTAAGCGACGCGGGAATCGAATTCGAGATGCCCAAGGGCGCGTTTTATTTCTTTGCGAAGAGTCCCGTCGAAGATGATATGCAGTTCGTCGATGCGCTCTTGAAAGAAAAGATCCTTGTCGTTACCGGTAAAGGTTTCGGTTTCGCGGGTTATGTGAGACTGTCTTGCTCCGTAGACGAAAAGATCATCGAACGCTCGGCCGACGGCTTCAAACGAGCCATGGCGAGCTTTAAAAAGTGATTTATACCTAACCCGTACAACGCCCGTTATGTAAACTAGGAGTTATATGGAAATAGATAACGAAAACGAAACGCCCACCACTGCCGTTAGTCTTTACGGAGACACGTCTGACGCGATGGATGATTTTCCTATCCTCAAAGCGTTCCAGGAATACGTAGATAAGGAACAAGCGAAAGCTCGTCATCGCATGACGGCGATGACGATTCTTTTCATGTTCATATTGTTTACGGTTGCCGGCGGTCTTAGCTTCGTTATCTATACGCTTAATCTTCGTAATCAGGCGCTTAATGATCGTTTGATTGATTTCGCGATGAAAGAACGCGAAGTTCCGGCGCAACAGGTAGTCCAACCGCAGCCGGCGCCTCAGCCCGTCGTCGTTCAGCCGCCTCAGGACAACTCGGCGCTCGTTGCGATGGTCGAGTCGCTTAAGACGCTCATCCAGGAACAAAAGGCCGTTCAAAGCGCTCCGCCGCCTCCTCAGCCGGCTCCAGTCGTCCAGGAGCCCCAAGGTCCTTCTCCCGAGCAGATCGCGATGGAGAAGAAGCTCAAGGAACAACAGGAGCGTATAGAAAAGACGGCTGCCCTTCTCAAGGCCCAAGAAGAAGCCATTGCCGCTCAAAAGGCGCAACTTCGCGAGCAAGAGCTTGAGGCATATCGCCGCAAGCATTATCCTGAATACTATCAGCGTCTCGAGCAGCAGCAAATCCAGCAGCAGATCGAAGCGGAGCAACCGGCCGTCAAAAAGCCGCAGACGCAACCTAAGGCCGTAAAGCGTCCACCCGCAAAACGTCCGCAGATTCTCGAAGTCGTTGAAGATATCGAGGTTGATGATGACGAACTCGAGGATATGCTCGATACCGAGGATGACGATATCGAGGATATCGAAACGGACGATGACGAGCTTGAAGACTATTATAACGAAGACGACGAGGATTATTCAATCCCCGTCGACTCCGGTGCCAATTGGCTGATTCCTAAAGAATAAAACCCTTCTCGCTTATCGATTACCCAAGAAGTAACGATAAGCGGGATTCATGGTTTCATCGGTATACTGATATCCGATTCGTTCCAAGGCCGCGGTGAATTCACCGCGGTCGCTTTCTTTCACCTGGAAACCGCAGAGCACCCTTCCATGATCGGCACCATGGTTGCGATAATGGAATAAGGTAATATTAAAGCGGCCGGCAATTACGGTCAAGAAGTTCATAAGCGCGCCGGGCTTTTCCGGGAACTCGAAGCTCATGACGACTTCGTCTTCAACACCATGCGTATGCCCGCCCACCATGTGACGAATATGCTCTTTGGCAATCGAATCTTCGGTTAAGTCGGTAGCGCGATACCCCGCTTCTTCAAAGAGCTTCTTGAGCCCTTCTCGTTCGGCGGGACTCTTTACGCTCATGCCGACGAAGATGTGTGCATGATCGGAGTCTGAATAGCGGTAATTGAATTCGGTAATCGAACGCTTGCCGATCATCTCGATAAAGCCCTTGAAGGCACCGGGCTTCTCGGGAATGCGAACTTCGAAAATAGCTTCACGCTCTTCGCCGATTTCGGTTTCTTCCGAAACGAAGCGAATGCGGTCGAAATTCATGTTCGCGCCGGAGATTATACAGGCGTACGTCTCCCCTTCCTTCGCGATCTTCTTCGCGGCTGCGAGCGCGAGAGCACCGGCCGGTTCACAAATCGCACGAGTCGCTTCAAAGACATCCTTAATCGCCGCGCAAGTTTCCGAAGTGGAAACGCGAACGATGCCGTCCAAATACTTCTGACAAAGGCGGAATGTCTCGACGCCCGGCTCTTTCACGCAAACGCCATCGGCGAAAAGACTCGGATTCGCGAGCGTGACGCGTTTCCCGGCCTTGATCGAACGATCCATACAATCGGAATCATCCGGCTCGACGCCGTAAACCTTAATGGCAGGATTGACGCTCTTTACGTAAACGGCGACACCGGCAGCAAGACCGCCGCCCCCGATCGGCACGAATACGGCGGTCAATTTGCGTCCCGCCTGGTTGAGGATTTCCTTACCGACCGTACCTTGACCCGCGATAACCTCGGGATCATCGAAAGGCGCGATGTAGGTATAACCGTACTCTTCGATCTGACGATGAAGCTCTTCGTAAGTATCGGAATAAGAGTCACCGTGTAAGACGATCTCCGCGCCATATGACTTAACGGCCGAGGTTTTGATCTCAGGCGTCGTAACAGGCATGACGATGGTCGCTTTCACGCCGAGCTTCTGTGCCGAAAGCGCGACGCCTTGGGCATGGTTTCCGGCCGAGGCGCAAATGACGCCCCTATCGAGCTCCTCCTTCGAAAGCTGCGACATCTTATTATAAGCGCCGCGGATTTTAAAGGAGTGCACGGGTTGGAGGTCTTCGCGCTTAAGCAAAAAGCGACAGCCGTACTTCTTGGAAAGCTGTTTCGCCTCCTCAAGAGGAGTCTCGACCGCCACATCGTAGACGGTCGAGGTCAGAATCTTCTGAAGATAATTTATTTCGCTCATTCTTCTTCTTCGCCACCTTCAAATTCGAGATCGGGGAAATAAGCTTTAAGCTTGCCGATCAAATCGGGGAACTTCTTGCCGACTTCCTTGGCCATGGAATCACCGCGCGAAGCTGCCGCGGGGTCATCATTGCAGATGAGACGAAGCGTCATTGCCGCGCCCATCATACCATCAGACCACTGCTTCAAATTAAGTTTCGGATTGCAGTTTTGGCGACCCTTCTCGATATACTGAATGATGATTTCGTTGAGGTTACCATGATAGCCCTGATAGAACTTCGGCCAAGTAAGCTTCATCTGACCACCATCGGGCTTTGCAAGGACGATATCCTTCTCGTCAATCGTCACGATGGTGTGATTTTTGAGCTTCGACTTGGCGAACTTATAGCCCTTCAAGTTGGCGATGAAGATATCCTGGACAGACTTCATGACGTTAACCTTGCCGATTTCAAGATCGGCGGCCTGTTCGGATTCAGGATGCTTGAAGTCGGCCTTGATGGTCTCGAGCTGACGGATAGCACTCTTCCAATCGAGTTGCTTGAAAATGCGACCATCGGAAGCGAGGGCCTGGAACTTTTCCTTGACGGCCGAGATTTCCGCTTCGATCTCCGCCTTCTTGGCGGCTTCGGCAGCGGCTTCCTTCTCGGCCTTCGCCTTCTTTTCGGCTTCCTTCTTAGCTTCACGGGCGGCCTTCAAAGCTTCGACACGCATGGTTTCTGCCGAACTCTTCAAGAGACGCGGACCGCGCTGATTGATGAAGCCGAGTTCCTTCGTGATGAGCTGAGTTTCCTTCGAGCTCTTAATCGCCTCGTACTTATCATTGGCATCGCGCGACATTTCGCCGAGCTTACGCATATCTTCTTCGGTCGTTCCGTCGATTTTCTGAGCTTCGTCACGAATAGCCGCAATCGCCTTCGCATCTTCAGCGAGCTTATTGGCGGCCTTCTTGCACTGATAGGCACGGTCCCAAAGGTCGCGCATATCCTTCACGGGCTGCGGAGCGTTTTCGGACATCTTCTTCTGGCCGTTTTCACCGGGATCCATTTCCGCGGCAAACTTGGGCGCGAGCTTTTCGAATTCGGGCGAAAGCTTTTTCGCCGACTCGATCGCCTCATCGGCAAGACGCTGAACCTGACCCGTTACGAACTTCTCGGCGACTTCGGCAGTAGCGTTGATAGCGCTTTTCGCTTCGGCGATGCCATTAACGATCTGCTGTTGATAAGCGCGCTCTTCGGCGGCTTTTTCCGCCGCCTTGTACCAGAAAAGTCCTCCGACGACGAGCAAGATAATGCCGATTACGCCGCCGACAACCGCGGCAATCTTAAGACCGATATTGCCGCCTTCGTCTTCCTCGCCCTCCCCTTCGCTCTTCGCTTCGGGATTGACTTCACCCTCCTTCTTCTCGGGATCGGTCGCGGCATCTTTCGCGCCGGGCTTCTTTTTCATGATGATCTTCTTGCCACCTGCGGCAGGCTTGGCCGCTTGAGCCGCAGTAGAATCGGCGACAGCGCCGGTCTTCGAAGCTTCGACCTTCTGAGTCGAGGTAAGGCCCGTCGTCATGACCTGCTTGAATTCTTCGATAAGCGCTTCAAAGCTCGGGAAGCGATCTTCCTTGTTGAACGCGAGCATCTTCATGACGAGCGCGTCGATCTGGGGCGAGAGGCCGGGACGAACGTCCGAGGGCTTTTTCGCTTCGGCAAGGAAGCGCGCCTTAACGACAGCGGTCGTGTCCTTCCCATCAAACGGAGGAACGCCGGTAAGCGCATGGTACAAAGTTCCGCCCAACGAATACATATCGGCACGATAGTCGACGGGCTCTTTCTTCACTTTCTCGGGCGAAATGTAGAACGGCGTACCCCAAATTTCGTCGGTGTTCTTCGCCATCGCGGCAAGACCGAAGTCGACGAGCTTCGCGTTGCCGTTCGCATCGAGGAGGATGTTCTCGGGCTTGACGTCGCCATGGACGAGGCCGAAGTCCGCGGCACATGCGAGAGCCTGAGCGACCTGCTGACAGATCTTCATAACGCGCGGCACATCGGTCTTACCCGCGCCCGACTTCTTCATGATCGATTCCAAGGAGCCGCCCGTCGCGAGTTCCATCGCGATATAGGGCATACCGTCGGAAAGACCGTACGAGTAGATCTGGGCGATATTCGGGTGAAGAAGTTTCGCAGCGGCCTGAGCTTCCTTCTTAAAGGTCTCGACGAACTGAGCGTCGCTGCCGTATTCCTTAAGCATGACCTTAACGGCGACAGGACGATCGAGCATCTTGTCGCGGCCTAAATAAACGCCGCCCATGCCGCCCGTGCCGAGCGCACGCTCCAAAAGGAAGTTACCGGTTTCACCGAATTGGCAAGGAACCTTAATCAATTCTTCGCTCATTTTACCACCCTCCACTTGTTAAAAGGCCAAAAGACGACGCTTGCGGTGCCGCGCAAGAGACGCCCGGGGACCGGGCCCCAATAACGACTGTCAAAACTGTTGTTGAAATTGTCTCCGCAGGCGAAATATTCGTCTTCGCCCATCGTAACGACGCTCGGAAGCTCTTCGATTACACTTCCGTCAGGTCCCGTCGGGAGATGCTCGAGCTCATACGTCATTCCGGGCGTCGCCTTCATGCGCTTGATGTAGTGAGTTCCTTGCGCGAGGCCCTTAATGCCGGTCGTCGAGAAAATCATGACGTCCCCGACGCGCGGCTTACGGAAGTTCCATTTCCAGCGATTGACGAAGATGAAATCTCCCGTCGCCTTCGTCCCTTCCCAAACCGTATCGCCCTTCGTAAAATACTTGCCGACCAAATTCTTTGCGGCATCGGTCGGGAGTTTATGAATCTTGGTTGAGGAGCCGATCGAAATATTGGCGAAGCCGTCATTACGCGGCGTCACTCTCGCCATACCGCTACGATCGGCCTCGATGTCGACATGAGTTTCGCCCGTATAGGCCCACTTGAGAATCGAAACGGGGAAGATGTCCCACGCGGTCATCTTCTCCCCTTCGACCGTATGATACCCCCACAAAGTATCCTGCATCGAGCCCGTCGGGATATTGAACGGCTCGTAGAAATAAGCACGAAAGGCCATCGCGACCGAAATCGCGACGACCAACGTGTCGAGCCATTCTTGGGCGAACTTCTTCACTTAGGCGCGGTAGTTAGGAGCTTCCTTGGTGATGGTGATATCGTGCGGACGAGCTTCCTTAAGGCCGTTCGTCGTGACGCGATAGAACTTACCCTTCTCCTGAAGCTCTTCGATCGTCTTCGAGCCGCAGTAACCGAGCGAGGCACGAAGACCGCCGCAGAACTGAGTCATGATCGACTTGACGTGACCCGAATACGGAACCATACCTTCGATACCCTGAGGAACGAGATCATCCTCCGACTCGTTGTCCTGGAAGTAGCGAGCACGCGAACCCTTGCCGTTCTTGAGCGCGGCCATCGAACCCATGCCGCGATAAACGACATACTTACGACCGTTCGCGTAGATCTTCTCACCAGGGGACTCTTCGGTACCGGCGAGAACCGAGCCGAGCATGACCGAGTCGGCACCCGCAGCAAGCGCCTTCGGAACGTCGCCCGAGAGCTTGATACCACCATCGGCGATGACCGCAACGCCCGAACCGCGAAGCGCCTTCGCGGCATTGTAGACGGCGGTGAGCTGAGGAATACCGACGCCGCAGACGACGCGGGTCGTGCAAATCGAACCGGGGCCGATACCGACCTTAACCGCATGCGCGCCGCAGTCGGCGAGTGCCTTAGCGGCTTCGCCCGTCGCGATGTTGCCGGCGATGACATCGATCTTCGGGAAGTTGTTGACGATGTACTTCGTCATGTCCATGATGCCTTTCGAGTGACCGTGGGCAGAGTCGACGACAACCGCGTCGACGCCGGCAGCCGCGAGCTTCTCGAGGCGCGAGATATCGCCCTTGCCGCCCGAGACCGAAGCGCAAACGCGAAGACGGAACTTGTCATCGCAGTTGTAGGTCGGGTGCTGATTTTCGGCGAGACGCTGAACATCCGTAAAGCTGTAGAGACCGACGACGTGGCCTTCCTTGTCGATCAAGGGGAGCTTACCGACCTTCGCTTCGCGCATAAGATCATAGGCGGTCTTGAGATCGGTGCCGGGCGCTGCGGTGATGGGCGAGGGCTGCATGACATCCTTCAATTTCTTCGCTTCCATCGGCGCGAAGCGCATATCGGACGAGGTAATCATACCGACGAGGCGATCCTGATCGTCGAGGACGGGGAAGCCGTTGAACTTAAGACCCATGCGACGCTTCTCGGAGCGGAGGAAGGAAATGTCGTCGTTTTCGTGGAAGCAAACGGGCGCGTCGATAAGGCCGTTAAGATAACCCTTGACCTTCGCGACTTCCTTCGCCTGATCGTCTTCTTCGAGGTTCTTATGAATGCAGCCGATACCGCCGGCGAGCGCCATGGCGATTGCCATCGGAGCTTCGGTTACCGTGTCCATCGCCGCAGACATAAAAGGAATTTTCATCTTCGTACGAGCGGTGAACTTGGTCTCGAGCGAAGTGTCATCAGGCAAAAAGTCAGCATACTGCGTCACCAACGTAACGTCATCATACGTGAGGCCCTCGAACGGGAAAGCCCCCATAAAATCATCCATGTACTTATTCATTCTTGCTCCTTTGGCATGTTATGCCCTTTTGCCTTATATATTATACTCTTTTTCCCGCCAAAAAGCAAGCGGAATCATCTTCTTTTAACGCTAAAAACAATACGCGGCGATCCTTTCGAACCACCGCGTATCGTATAGGACTAAACCTAATTTCTCTTACTTGAGCTCGATCGAGAGCTGGAAGAGATTGGCCGAAGTCGTCACACCTTCGCCAAGCGTCGCCGGAACGAGCTTGATCGTCGCCATCGGATAACCCTCAATGGAGATCTCCTTGCCGCCTTCGGGAATTTCCTTCAAGAGCGTCGCGAGATCTACTTCCTTCGTTGCTTCTTCGAGGTAATCCTCGAGGATTTCGTCGGCAGCAGTCTTAACATCGTTGAGAATCACCGCGTCAGGAGCGCAGTTAAGAATGAGCGCGTTCACCGGAATCGTGATGCCGACCACGAACTCAACTTCATTATCCTCCGCCCACGCGGCAATTTCCGTCGCCGTAACCGTGGTCGTCGCACCCTCGGGGAGTTCGATCACTTCCGAAGGCGTGGTTTCTTCCCAGCTCGTCGGGCCAGTAGGCTTGTCGACAAGCGTGTAGGGAGCCGATTCACCAACCCACTCCTGCGTTTCGGCAATCGTGAGCTTGGTGGCGGACTTAATCGCGGCACCTTCGGCGAGACCCGGATACTTCGCGGCATAGTCGTAGAAGGCCTGAACGCCGGGAACGGCATTCTTGTTATCGCCAACCCAACCGGAGACTGTTCCCTCGTTGATGAGGTTGATCGTCACGCCGGAACCGATCGCGACCGTACCCGCGCGAGCGCAGACGCCGCAACCGCCGGTGATGTTGAACGTACCACCGTCGACAGTAATCTGATCCTTCCACGGCGCGTAGATGCCACAGGCGATGTAGCCAGCGGACTTAATCGCACCATTGAACGTACCGCCGTTGATCGTGATCGTGTTGGCTTCGCCTTCGCGCTTCGTACCGTTGCCGGCGATGACCGCGTTGTCGGAAGCGCTGAACGTACCACCATTAATGGTAATCGTCGCACCGACCGCCTTGCCCGTGATGATCGCGCCTTCAACCGACTCGATAATACCGGAATCAACCGTCAAAGTCGCGCCATCGCCAACGGCAATACCGCAATTACCGGTCGAGACAATCTTGCCGTCCGTGCCGGTATCCTTAACGGTAAGCGCACCAAGGACACTGATCGCCGTCTTAGGAGCAGTGATCGTGCAACCGTTAAGATCGAGCGTAACCGTCTTATCGGCCGGGATAACCGCCGCCGCGTCAAGCGTGACATCACCCGTCAACGAAACCTCACCACCCGCAGCAATTCCTTCGAGGAAGAGCTCGGTAGCAGTCTTGGCGATAACGATATTGCCTTCGGCATCAAGCGTATAACCAGTACCTTCGAGCATCGTAGTCGTAATCGAGTGGCTATCAATCGTCGTACCTGCCCCAATCGCCGCAATCACATCGGCGACAGTGTAGTAGTACGTCGTGCCGGCCTTCGCAATGGAGAGGTGGATGCACGCAGGAGCAGTACCGGTCCATTCGCCATGTTCTTCAACATAGACGGTAGGGTCGGACGTCCAGGAATCTGTAATTGATCCCGAGCCCTTGAGCGTAGGAATCGTGCAAAACGCCCCGTTAGACGTATAGCCATTGACGAAATCGAACGTGCCGTTAATCGTAAGAGGAAGGGTCTTACCCTCCTTCTTGTTCGGGAAGTATCCATGAACGACCGAACCCGCAGCAATTTCGATTTCAGTCGCATTGCCGTAGATGCTCGTGTTAGCACCAAGGTCATTTGCACCCGTCACATCCGCGCCCGTGAAGACAAGCTTACCGGCCCAGTCGGTTTCGGCAACAGTGCAGTCATGCGCGCTTGCCGCATAAATGCGCGTGCCGTCGGAAAGATCGGCATAAGCAGTAGCTTCCACCGTACCTGCGAAGCTTGAGGAGACCTTAAGCGTTCCTGTGCTCACGACGAATGTGAGCGTATCAGCAACCACACCCGAAAGCATAACTGAACCCTTTGTGATCACCTTCGCGGTGCCCGAGAGTTCACCCGCAAGCGTCATTCCGCCGGTGGTTGCATCAATCGTCGTTCCGTTCTCAGCATCGGTGAACGTAATCGCACGAGAATCCGTCCAAGCTGTAGAAGAGCTGTTCTTATACGTGCCGTAACCGAAATTGCGCGTAATCGGCGCATTCCAGTCAGCAGTCGAAAGATCGCCGTTGCCGAGCTTGAGCGTACCGTTATTCGTCAAGTTGATAGTAGGAACGCCACGTTGCGATCCATTCCAAACCCGACCCTGCGCATTGTTCAAAATTGCCAAAGTTTCAAATGTGCCACCATCAATGTTAATGGTCATCTCCTGAATATCACCCATAAGACGCGTATACGCGTTCGGCGAGGAGAATGTACCCGTCACATTATAGGTCGCATGGCCTTGGTAGTGACCCAATAGTGCGCCTTTACCTGTATTTGAGTTGACATCACCGGTATGCGAAGTCGTGACATTAAGCGTACCCGCGATATCAAGTCCGACATTCACTGCCTGATTGTCGCTATTCGCCATCTTAACGAATGCCGCGTCTACAGTTGCGCCGGCAGGAATAACAACCGTACCCTGCGCAGCTCCGAAGAACTTACCTTCAGGAACCGTAACAGAGGGAACAATGATAGATCCGTCAGCGACATTGTAATTGAAGTCCGAAGACAGCGTCGTCATTGCGGGGTAGTTCTGAGCGAGCTTGGCAATCTGCTTCTCCGTCAGAACACTGTCATAGCCAAGCACTTGAGCGATTCCGACATTATCAGCCCCGGAATAGACTGCACCTTGCCAAGTAACACCAATCTGCATGCCGGCCGTCGGGACAAACTTCGCGTTATCACTAGTATCAGTAACCGGCGTACCTCCATCCATAGAGAGCGAGGTTCCGACTTCGGAGTCGTAGCTGAAGACAAAGAGATGCCAACCCTTAAGGTTCGTCACATCAATGCCTTCAGAGTAAGCAACATGTCTATAATTGTTAATATAGCCGAGCTTAACCTGATTGCCGATACGAACGAGGTTAACGCTCTTGCAGTTGGTAATCGAACCGCCGACACCAAGAATCGTATGAGTTGTATTATCACCAACTGTCATAAGCTCGAGGTTGGCATATACGGCAAAAGTACGTTTATCTTTAGCCGCTAATTCAGTACCGGGATGGTTATTGTTGCCCGTAGCCGCAGTCATATAAATACTAGAACCATCCGGGCCGACCATCATCTTAGTGCCGTTGAAACCATTCCACTGCCAGTTAGAGTACCAACCAGTCGGAGACTGACCTGCCTGTCCACGATACGAGAAATCGGGCGTAAATCCATTAGCAAAAGTCGCCTTGATAGCAGAGAGATTATCAGTCGTCAAAAGCTGTCCATAGACACGGAAGTCGTCTAGGAGAACACCAGCTGTACGAGACAAGCCGACCGTCGCATGTCCACCAGCATGCATACCGCCGATTTGGGCCTGACCACGTTGCGTGTAAGTTATTCCGGAGATTGTAACCGGGGTTCCATTATCAACGGACAATGAAAGAGTCTTATTTACACTATCATATGCGACAACGTAAAGGTGATAGGATGTAACATCCGCAACCGTTGCCGACAGGATATCCGTGTATACCCCTTCACCAACAGTATAGCCGGAGATTGTCTCATCGCCCCATGCACGAACTACAACATTATTCTCTTCACCACTTCCGGTCGCAAGCGCAAAGCCGGAATTTGCGCCCTGGCCATTGGAAAAAATGATCGACGGAGTTGCAGTTGCCTTGCCGGCAGCCATCGTCACAATCGTCCAGCTGCCTTGGGGGAGATTTATGTCATTAGTATAAGGGCTTGCGGAGCCGGAAGCAAGAATGCTAATCGCCTTACCATCAAGCGCATCAATGTAATTATTGCCAATGTCACCCCAGCTGACCGAACTGCTACCAAACTGATCCATCGAGCCGTTAAACTTATACCACTGGGAAGGTGTAATTTCGTTTTCATCAGCAGTCGCAGCCGCATACGCATTGCCCGCGAGGATTGAGAGAATAGCTGCCGCGCTGATGCCGGCGAGAGTTTTAATACTCATTTTTGCCTCTTTCATTTATTCGTTTTAATTATTACAAATTACCTTTACTCGAGTAGGTCGCCCCCTCGAACTGATAACATTATAGCATTTTAAAGATACGATTGCAAGGGTTTTGCGGAAGAAAGTTTTACGGTTTTACCGAGGTGTCCCCCCTTACTCCCAGACGAAGTGATCCGCCGAAGGATATTTCTTCGCGAGATTATAGAGCGCGGTGCCGAGTGACTCGGCGTTTTTATATCCGCTTTCACCCTCGATTTTCGCGAGGCGTTCGAACTCGTCTTTATTCTCCAACCACACCACCGCGGCAAGTTTGGAAAGAGTGTTTCCGTGATTATTGCCGCGAGCATCCTTCGTTACCCTAAAGTCGTTATCGTGAGAATAATCTATCGCCTTTTTGAGTTGCAAGCGTCTTACGGGGCGAAACTTGTCGAGCCCCGCATAGCGCGAATACTCGTTTTCTTCGGCTTCCTCGATTTTCGCCGCGGCTAAAGTTCCGACTATGAGCTTGTTTTGTTGGCGCTGAACTTTGGCGCTTTCATCGACTTTTTCCGCGAGGCGTTCGATTTTGTCTTCAAGTTTAGGCGGCTCTTCGGAGGCGTTCTCCAATGCATTGATTTTCTTATGCATGATTGCGAACACATCCTCAAGCGTATTAAGGAGGCGATGAACCGCTCGATCAAGCTCCTCCGGTGTCGTGTCCTGGCTCACTACATGCCAAATATCTTGCAAGTCCCTCGTCCAGGTCTTGAGTGGGAGAGAGAAGTCTTCTCCTCCGAACTTATCCAGCGCGAAAACGAGGATATCGAGCGCTCCTTCGAGCCCGGAGAATCGCCACTGTTGAAAGTCGGTAATCGAGCTTTTCTTGTCGAGAAACTTTTCTAACATATATCTTAGACGATACTGCAACGTTCGACGATTGTCCCCCGTAATGGTCTTTTCACCGACGGCATAACGCGGCAAGAAATAATCGGCGATTTTCTCGCCTTTTTGAAGCTTATCGATGATATTCAATGCCGCGTCTTCCGCCCAGTTTAGACTGAGAAAAAACTCGATCGAACACCAACGCGAACTCACGAACATTCGGGCCTTTTCAGGCAACACTATACCTTGCACTTTTACCAACTTTCTGCGGATAAATTGTAAATTTCGCCGCCAAAAACACTCGTCTTCCATAGCGGCAAATCATGCGCATATTATACCTAATTTCCGTGCGTAAATCAAGCGCAATTTTCACCTTTTTTATATGTGAAGATAATAGTCGGACTACTTAGGTCTACACGCACTTTTCTTCGCTCCCTCGGTCTAGAGCGTAGACCGCCTGGGAATAGACCGCGAACAACCTTTTTTCAACTTTATATTTCAATGATTTCATCCATTCTCCTTGGTCTACACGCATATTACTCGGTCTACACACCCGGAAGGCGAATACGCTTTTACGTGAAAACGAATAACGTTTGAGAAAATATGCGCCGTCAACTCAAGAAAGGCAACACATGAACACTACAGAACTCGAAAAAGGAATTGTCGGCGACTTCCTGATGAGTCATGCGATGATCAGCCCCACCCCCCTTAAGGGGGTGGTGGGGGCTAAGCGGCTACGCCCTGATCATTTCACAGACTCATCAGCCCGCGCCGCCTTTGAACTGATCATGAACTTTGAGGACGAAGAGCCCTTGAAGCTCTTCTCGCTCATCTCGAGCAAAATGGGCGCCGAGTGGACCGACAAGGCCATGTCCCTCGCTTCCCCCATGGGCGTTCTAGCCGAGGCAAGAATTGCCGCGCTCGCGGAAGCCGGGCGTAAGCGCCTCGCTCTCGAAAAGATCGAGAAGCTTAAACTGATCCAAGCGGATGCGACCGAGGACTACTTCTTCTCGGAACTCGAGAAGATCGTCTCGGAAGGATCTCGCTCCACGCTCTCCGCGACCGAGGGAGCTCTTAGCGCCGAATCGCTTGAAGAGTTTATCGCGACGCCTCCCACGCCCTTAGACCCGATCGTCGACTCGGCCTTCGAGCGCGGCGACAAGGTGGAGCTGATCGCGCCTTCGAAGTGCCGCAAGAGCTTCTTCGCGCTGGACCTCGCCCTTCACATCGCCTCCGGCCTCCCCTTCGTCGGCCTCGCGATTCCCCAAAAGCGCCGCGTTCTCATGGTCAACCTCGAAATCAAGCGTGATTGGATGAAGCGCCGCGTGCTAAGCCGCCTGGAGGGCTACAAAATAGCCGCGAAAGAGCTAGGCGGGAATCTCACGCTCATGAACTGCCGCGGACAAGGAGGGGCCGTACGCGAGGCGATTCTCTCTCGCGTTAAGGCGACTAGCCCCGAGTTCGTGATTCTCGACCCTCGCTACAAACTTATGCGCGTCGATGAGGACGAAAACTCCGGGAATGGGCTTATCGGGATTTTGAATCTCCTTGATGCGATAGCCGAGACGGGCGCGGCGGTGATGATCGTCTCTCACGACAAGAAAGGCGACATGAAAACGACCGACATTCGCGATCGCGGCGCGGGCTCGAACTGGGCGGCGCGAGATGTCGATTGCCGCTTCGTGATGACTCCCGCCTCCGCCAAGGCTTCAGCGGGCAAGCCTGACTTTGAAACTATCGAAGTCGGCATCCTCGCGCGTAACTACCCTCCGCGCGCGGCACTTAAGCTCAAAGCCGAATTAGGTCGGTTTGAACTTATCAACTAAACAATGTGTCAAAAATATGAGACGGAAGGTCAGACCTTGTTTCTCGAATTTTGACACATCGCAATAAGCGTAAAAATCAATAAATAGGAAAAAGAAAAATGACACGTAATGAACAATTCGCCGAACGCATGACTTCGATTGAAGTTCAGTTCGCAGGTATCGATCAAACCAAAGCCGCCGAGTTTTCCGACAAGGAGGCGGGCGTCGAGCGCCTCGTAAACGCCCTCGACTTCGATAACCCGAAGGTTCGCCGCGCTATCCTCGAGGATATCGCAAGAATGGAAGCGGAGCTTAAGAATCGTTTCGAGCATGCGATTGTGAAGCTTATCTTGAACGGGCTTTCGCACACGATTCCGACGCTCCTTAAAATCATGCGTAACCGCGGCAATCGTCAAGCCACGATTCACGAAATCATGGCGGAGAATAATTTAAGCTATCACGCGGCGGAAGTTCGCTATTATCGTCATCGTGACATTTTAATCGAATTTTTCAAGCATTAATTCCTACACCTACACCTAAATCCTACACCTAAATCTCACCCCGTGTGAGTAAACGGTACTAATATATGTGAGCTGCGAGTGCGGCCCCAAAAACGATTCGGCCACAAAGGAGCACAGAGGACTCAAAGCTATGTGAACTTTGTGTTCTATGTGGCTAAAAAAGAAAAAGAAAAGAAGGAGAAAAGAAGATGGCTAAAATCAAGAATGTTAAGGCGTTCAAGGAAACGGTCGACGCGACGCATGAACTGGGAGTGACGCGCGACGAAGCGAAGGCCTGCTATGATTTCGCTCGTGAAGAATACAAGAATCAAGAAGAGGAGCTTTGCGCTTTTGCCGCGGAGCACCCGGAAGTCTTCGACGGTAACGACGGCGTAAGCGGCTGGGGCCGCACCGATAAGGTCGAGTACACGATGAGCAAGGGCTCGACGATCGAACGCATCGGGAAAAAGAAGATCGACGCGGCGTTTCTCGCGACGCTCCCGAAGAAGTATTTGCGCGTGAAGCTTGAGCTCAACAAGGCGAAGATCAATGCCGACAAGCTCTCGGCGGAAAAGCTCGAGAAGCTCGGCCTCATCCGTGTATCGACCTTGTCGATGAAGCTCAAGAGCTCCGCAGCAGTCCTTGAAGACTAACACAAAAGTCAGCTATTGACACTAGGCACGGCCCCATCGGGTCGTGCCTTTATTTTTATTAAATCAATCCCTTCGGGGAAACACAGAGAAAAGGAGGAACGGAGAATGAATTGGTCGGAAATCTTTGAGGCGATTTGGGACGTCATCAAGCCGCAGATCAAGCCTGCGCTTGCCGCGCTTGTCGGCGCTGTCACCGGCGTTTTGATGGGCGGTTGCTGCCGGTAACAATGTGTCAAAAATACGGGACGGAAGGTCAGACCTTCATTCTCGAATTTTGACACATTGCGAGGCGTTGGCGAAGCCCCCTCAAGGCCACCTAACAATCTACGGCTAGTCGACGCGCACGGCTAGTCTAAAAACTCTCTCACGCCTAGGATAAGGGCGCGAGCGATTCTAGGATAGAATCGCCGCGCTCTTTAGACTAGGTTTGCGCTTATCCTTCGGTTAGATAACTGCCGCGTTCTAATCGAAGGGTAATACAAAACTTACACGCGACAAAACAAAAAAGGAACACCAATAATGGCAAAGTCCATTAACGTCAAGGCGGTTCTCTCCAACCTCGCGCCGGGCTCGCAGCCCTTCTATCGCTTGGTTCCGCAGGGAATCACCACCATCACCAAGGATCAGTTCGTGATGCTCCTCGCCGATCAGCTCGGTCTCGCTCCCAGCGAAGCCCAGTACACCGTTGATCGCGTGTGGTCGCTCATAATGAAGCTCCTCATGGAAAACAAGCGCGTCGAGCTCCCGTATCTTTCGGCCTCGCTCGCTATCACGGGCTCGGTTAAGTCGATGACCGACCAGCCCACCAAGGAAAAGAACCCCGTCGTCGTTCGCCTCCTCGTCAAGGGTGACGCCGCCAACAAGATCAACGAAGTCAAGGTCGTCAACGTCACGGTCTCGTTCGAGGCTTCCTTGCAGGAAGTCCAGCAGATCGGCGCTTCTGCCGTCTCGCGCATCGAGAACCAGAGCGACGTCGTCGTCAACGGCAAGGGTCTCACGATCAACGCCGCTGCTGAGGATGAGGGCATTTGGCTCGAGAAGTCGGGTACTCTCGTCAAGAAGGCCACTTTGGTCAGCTCTTCGGATAGCGAAGCGCGCGCCAACTTCGGTTCTCTCGACGGCATCGAAAACGGCGTCTACAACCTCTGCGTCGCGACTCGCGCCGGCCATACTGCCGCAGACGGAGCCGCTCGTGTTCTTCGTCGTAAGGTCACGGTAGCCAAGTAAGGAAAGGAGAAAAGACATGTCCAACAAGTTAACTATCTCTGCCATTTCCACGCTTTCGGCGACTCATACGCGTCCGCCCAAGTTCGACGTCGAGCCGAATCCCAACATGATGCCCGCCTCTCAGGGAAAGGCGCCCGTCCTTCTCACGATTCAGTCCGAAGAGACTATCAACGCTGAGAAGTTCGCGGAACTTTTCGCCGCGGAGTGCGAACACTTCGACGTCGTCGAAGCCGCTCGTCGTATCTCCGCCGTCGGTGAAGTCATCGCGGATTGCGCGGCAGAATGTCAGAACGTTCAGCTCGGTTTCGCGAATCTCGAAGTCAATGTGACGGGCACGATTCCGGACACCAACGCGCCTCTCAACGACGCGAACAAGGCCGAATACATCGCGGTCGAATCCGCGGCGGTTCGTCGTCAGTTCGCCCAGATCGAGACGCGCATCGCGACTTCGGCTTGTCCTGCGGAAGTGAAGCGTGTTCGCGATGTCGCGACGGGTGATAACCGCATCCACGGCACGAGCGAGTTCTTCATTCAGGGTCTCAAGCTCACTCAGGGCGGCGAGGGCGAAAAGGTCGAACTCTTCACCGCCGATATGAGCGAAAAGGTCGCGGACGTCACGGTCATCGACGCTACGAGCGAAATCTCGCTTAAGGCGGCTCTCGCCGATACGGTCGCGCCGGGTCGCTACTACCTCCTCGTGACCACTCTCGCGGGCGGCGAAGAAACGCTCTATCCCGTCGGCATTCAGGTCACGGTTGCGGACGATGGCGATAAGAGCCCCACGCTTACGTCGTTCGTGCAGCTCAATGCGGCTGGGGTTGTTGAGGCCGTTGGGAAGATGATCACAATCTATGATATGATCGAGGTTAAGGGCAAGAATCTTCCCGAAGGTATCAAGGGTCGCTACGCGCTCTATGACAAGGACTCGGGCGAACTCAAGACCGCGACTGAGTGGGATCCCGATCCCTCGATCACGATGTTCGAACGCGTTTCGGGCACGACCGTTCGCGCTCAGTTCAAGGTCAACGCGACGCCCT